>CAVZJT010000001.1:0-363007 GCA_963775655.1 uncultured Actinomycetota bacterium
CCTGCAATTAAGTTATCGCGGAAGTTGGGTTCTTAGGCGTAGAGCGGTCCCGTACGCGAAAATCGAGCAAAGCAATTGCGAGGGTAGAGGGGAAACATTCGGAAAGCTATGAACATGAGACGGTTTATGTAGGATCGGTGCGGGGTCTCTCCTGTAGCAAGTTGATCCGGAACTAACACCGAGATGAATAATAATTTCGTTAAGTAGATATTCGCCTTCATAAGTTACGGAGACGCATTTTCTTAGCTACAGTAGCGAGTGACGAGGCACTAACTTGGTATACTCACGGGTCAAAACAGTACTCCTGCCCGGCAACAATTGACAGATCGCAGACTATTAATGTCTTTTAAGAGGATAATCGAGTTTAAAGACGTGAAGATTTTGAACTCGACAGGCGGCAGGCATGCGCGGCTATCGGCCGCGTATGCCTACACTCACCCATGCTCTGAAGGGTACGCTATACTTCAGAGCTCTCTTATTACGTAGGTTGGAGAGATGCTCACCTTCTCAGTTTGTGTAGCTCTTCCCAGACGCCTTTCCTTGAAAGAAGCGTTTTTTCGAGCTGCTGCGGGTAGTGGATGACGTTATTTCAAGATGGTTTGGAATGTTTACTGAGCATTGTCGCGACGAAAACCTGTTTTCCACAAATTTCGCTATGTCTGGCTTTTTCAAAAAATCACTAAAATCCTAGCGTTTACGCTCCCTTCATTGCCGATCCTCTACAGATCCACCGAAATCTCGTCATATTAGCTATACTAGAATATTCGAAGAGGTTATCGGCCTTCTGGATTTCTGGAAGGTATTACTTGCGCGCAGATCCGGATCTCCGTGCCGGCATATGTGCGACGAGCGGCTACGCGAACAGTGAACCAAAAACAAATTCGAGCGGCTGCGAGGGATAAAACAGGAAGGCGTAACCCGCGTTACTTTGACTTTTCCGACCAGCTTATAACGGCTACTAATTTCGGAAGCTTATTTTTTCACGTTCGGGAAAAAAAAAAAAAATCAACTGTCTGACTCGAAAAGTGAGCTGCGTAAACAAAGGATCTTTGACGGTTTAGGCGTGCTACAAATAGGTCGCTCTCACTCGTAATCGTAGAAGTGGGACGATGCAATATTAAATGATATTCACTCGAGGTGGTGACGTCGTTTCTTGAATATGTAATGCCCAAGGAACTCATACGTGGACGAGCTAAGAATTCAAGCTGCGACAAAAAAAAAAAAAAAATTGTAGTGATCGTGAAATGGGGGGGAGAGAAGCAGTAGTAGTCGAATTTTTGAAAGTTGGGAGGGGGAGGTATTCCAAAAAATATTACAATAAAAACCCCAAGGTATCTCCAACCTTGGGGGGGGGTTATGCACCCCGTAAAAAAAATAACTTTTTTTTTCTTGCCAGCTTTTAAAATGAACGCTGAGTTGGACGCGAAGGTTACGTACAATCGCCAAGGGAGGGATTTAGGCTAGGCGGCGCATGGAATTCACGTTCCGGGCAGTTATGATTTTCCCAGTTTCATTCATGTTTTTTTCGGAAAAAAAAAATAAAATCAAAAAATGACTTCACGCTCCGCGCTGAGTAACGTAGAAATTCTTTACGCATTTTTCCAGCATTCTTGAAAAACTGGACCTCTTCAGTCATAACGTCAAGGAAGCTTCAGAGAATTGAAAAAAAAGCTTTTTTCTTCAATCTTCATCGCCTCTATACATAGATAGATACGGAAATATTTGCCAGCCACGCGTACAGAGCGCTGAGCGACAACGCAATCGTTAAAAAAATAAACAAGAAACTTGACAGGGGAAAAAAAATCAACGTTTTGGGGCAGTTTAACGAGTTGCTAGACGAACAGGTTTTTTTCAGCCCCGCCGAAAAGGCGGTTGCGTCGAAGGTTCGGCGGAATTATTTTTTTTAAAAGAGAAAGAGATCACCTCTATGATCTTTTTGAAATACGCGTTTTGTGCGCTTAGCAAGAAGTTACACTGTCATCGTTGCTTCTTTGGAGCTAGTGATTTGTTGTGCTCGTCGTAGTGTTAAAGGTTGGGGGGATAGATAGGAGGACTTTAAAATTTTAATCGTAAAGGCATAAGGTATCTCCGTTCGTGAATTTTTTTATTTTTTTTTTGGTGGCTACCCTCGCCGTAGACACACATCTTACAAGAAAATCAGTCGAGAGGTCATGGTTCCTACTTCAAAGAAATCCGAGGCGGCAAGGCCGCTATCTTCGAGAATTTTATTTTTATTTCGGGTGACGTACTCAGGGCAGCTACCTAGCGAATTTTTTTTTGTCGCATGGAATACCCAAGGTAGCACCCCTTCAAGATTTTATTTTTTTTTTCAATGAAACTACCTTGGGATCGAAATTCAAATTTATCAAAGTAGATACCTTGGAGGAATTTTTTTTTTCGAATGAGATATCAAGGTAGCTACCTTTGGTCCTGTTCGCAAAAAAAAAATGCAAAAAAAAAAAAAAAAAACTTTCCTACGCTACTTACGACTTCGACGTAGCCCGGTATACCAACCAGCGTAGAAAAAAAAAAAAAAAGGGGGAAGGAGGAGAAGGTGCGGTAGTAAATTCCACCTTCTTTCTTTTTAGTTTTTGTTTTCGTTCGAGATCGCAAGGTAGCTTCTATTGAGTCCAAACCGAAGATTTCCCAAGGTATCTACCTTTGATTTTCTTTCCGCTGAGGTTCGAGCAGAATTTCTCCGATATCATAAGTTAGATACCCCTTAGAAGGTTACTACTTCTATCCTCAGAGATATCCTACCATAATGGCAAAGTAACTCGCTAGCCTTCGGTACCAAAAAGCCAAACCCACACACCAAAAAAATAAAAATAATGTCGTACGCTCGTGGAAGCAGACACTGACAAACGTCTGCAATGACCATTTCGCCTCCTCAGCAAAAACAAGGCTGACCTGCGGAGACCGTGAGTGTAGGCGCGGGATCTAATTCTCTTTTTTCTTTTTTTTTTTTTAAACGAAATCGCAATGTAGCTACAATTGGTTCCAAAAATGATAATCAAAAAAAATTAAAACAAAAAGTAATCGTACAGTGCTTCACCGACCGGCTGAAGCCCACTACCGCGTTGACTCGGCTACTGTGAACGATACAAGAACGGGAACTAGAGTACGAGATCGTAGGCGCAGTAGCGAATTAATTTTTTTTTAAACTCGAAGGAAGTTCTCAATGTATCTACCTTACGACCTGGACGAAAAAAAAAAAAAAAAGAGACATCATATCCTCCTCTACGTTAACGCCCTCCGCACGTCTCTCTTGTTCTTGCTGAGGATGCGAGATG
Organism: uncultured Actinomycetota bacterium; assembly: GCA_963775655.1. GTDB lineage: Bacteria > Actinomycetota > Actinomycetes > Mycobacteriales > QHCD01 > DASXJE01. The sequence continues at coordinate 3,294 of CAVZJT010000001.1, forward strand.
GTCCTGGCAGCGTTATGTCCGTGTTGGCTTCCGCCGGTTTGAAAGCATATGATTTTTATTTTTTTTTCCAACTTTCTTTCGCTTTTTAGCAACCAAAATAAACTACCTTTAGGCGAAAAGCCCAAGAAAAAGTTAGCGAAAAAAAATAAATTTTACGCAACGTATATCGACCGACAATGATACGTCGCTACCACGACGTTATCGGCTCCTCGCTCACGCAACAAGAACAGAGAAGAACGCGGAGAATGCGAACTTAGACGAGATAGTGATTTCAATTATATATTTTTTAAAAAAAAAAATATGTCTAATTTTACCAAGGTAGCTAATTGCGATCTCGACGAAAAAAAAAAAATATTTACCACCTCGCCTAAGCTCACGTTCTCCACAATTCTCTCTATCTTTGTTGCGTTAGCGTTGAGGTGAGAGGGTCGTCGTAGTGTTGGTTTCCGCCGATCGGTGTACGGTGCTTATGATATATTTTTTTTTTTAAATCATTATTTTATTTGGAATATTTTTTTTCCGCCGAAAGGTAGACCTTGGGAAAAAAAAAAAAATAAAATTGAATTCACTGTCGCGCCTACACTCACGTTCTCTGCACGTTACTGTCAGCTTACGCTAGTCCTCCTCTAATCGTTTAACCGCGGTACGTAGAATTGGTATGTAGCGTCGAATTTTAGTTTATTTAATTATTTTCGTATTTTTTTTTTGCGTGGAATAAGAAAGGAGGTCAAGTGCCAATGGTAGATACATAGGGTCTCGTTCGAAAAAAAAAAAATTCTCCAAGGTAGCTACCTGATTTTGCCCTTGCCTAAAAAAACTTACCAAGATAGCTATCACTGGTATCTCGGCGGAAAAAGTTCAAGGTAGCTACGTTATGAAAAAAAAACAAAAAAATAAATAAAACATTTCTCCAAGAGAGCTACCTTGCCTTCACGGTATTGCTTTGAGGTACATACCTATGGTACTTGTACAAAAAATACCCCAATGTACATGTAGCTCCATTTGAGTCCGATTCGAAATTTTCAAAAGTTAGTTACCTTTGGTCATTTTTTTTTTTTCCCTCAAAAAATATTTTTTTTTCAGTCAAAGATATCTACCTTTGGTTCTCGTACGAAAAATACCCCAAGGTGGTTATCTTGGCATCTGAGCCAAAATTTTCCAAAGGTCCCTACCTTCCGAATTGTTTTTTTCGCTCTCGAAATTTTTTTTTTTCAGACAAGGGCACCAAAGGAAGCTATCTTGGGTTAAAAAAAAAATTACCAAGGTAGCTACCTTTGGCTTTTTTGGCCGACAACCCAAAGGTCCCCTCCTATGACACCTAAACACCTCACTTTTCGCCCTTTAATAGTGTTAACGGTAAAAAAAAAAAAGCGACGACAAGGCAACAATGCCCATGGATAGCAAATCGATCTATGCGCACCTAGGAAATGACTACGAGCGCGCCGGAAACGCTCGTGGATTATATCATTTTTTTTTTTTTTTTTCACTTTCGCATGAAAAAGAGAAAACCACGGAACTTCGTAACCCTCTTTTGCTAGGCACAACGAAGGAAGCTCAGGAATTCAGTCGCGTACATAGGCCTGCTCCATACCTCTTCAGTTCTTCGAAATTTTTTTCGTCTCGATTTTTTTTTTTCTAAAAACTGCGAAAATCGCTATCAGAGGAAATGCCAGGCGCAAATCCGCCCATACGTACGTATGCTAGCTCCGCACGTCATTAGGCTGCTCGGATTTTCCGCTCTCGAAATTTATTTTCCCAACTCGAATTGTTTTTTTTTTTTTTTTTTCCCTCCGATTTTTTTTTTACCACCGAGATGCGTGGTTGCTGCGGGCTCATAGGCAGGGCGGATTGACTCCGTGTCGAACCCAGCGTTCTGTTATGCGGCCATAAAGTTCGAAGGAAAAAAAATTTTCTTTTAATTCGAAAGGCTCAAAAAATTTTATTCGAAATTTTTCTGAAGTAGGTTGGAACTCTCAACCGTCAAACCAGAAATCAAAGTGATCCTATACTGCTACCTCCCTCGCCTCGTCTGTCGAAAATTTTCCAATAAGTCTCCGCCTCGAAATGAAATTTTTTTCGAATACCATCTTGCCTCTTTGCCTGTCCGATTCTCTGAAGGTGCGTCTCTACCTTCCGATCTCGGTAAAAAATAAAAAAAAATTTGTTTTCTTCAAGTGAGCTACCTTGGCTTTCATTCCCAAGCACAAGGTAGGTAGTTGACTTAGTTGCACTATAAATTACTTAGTTTTACTCTATTTATTTATACGCTAGTATATTTCTTACTTAGTTCTATTATAAATTACTTAGTTTTACTCTATTTATTTATACACTAATATTTCTTAACGAGTTCAACCTTAGTTACTTAGTTTTACTCTATTTATTTATACACTAGTATATTTCTTACCTAGTTGAACCTTAATTACTTAGTTTTAATATATTTATTTATACACTAGTATATTTCTTACTTAGTTCCAATATTAATTACTTAGTTTTACTCTATTTATTTATACATTGGTATATTTGTTACCTAGTTCGGCATTAATTACTTAGTTTTACTCTATTTTTTTATACTCAATTATATTTCTAACTTAGTTCAGCCTTAATTATTTAGTTTTTTGTACTTTTTATTGAAAAAAAAAAACTCGGCTACATTTCCCAAGGTAGCTCCCTTTTTGAGGCCGAGCCAAAATTTTGGCAAGGTAGTTATCTTTAGTACTCGTACGAAAAGTATGCCAAGGTCGCTATCTTTTGAGCCCGGGCGTAATATTTTCGCGAATCGCCTACCTCTCGTTCATTTTTTCACCAGTCTAAAATTTTGCATAGGCAGCAACCTTTGGTACTCGCACAAAAAATAACAAAGAAAGCTAAATTTGCTTCCGATCCGAAATTTTTCCAAAGGTAGGTATCTTGTGTTATCATAATTTTTTCCATCAGGAAAAATATTTTTTTCTCAGTCAAAGGTATCTACCTATGGTTCTCGAACGAAAAATACCCTAAGGTACCTCCTAGAGAATAAATAAATAGGGTAAACCCAGTAATTTTAGGTTTACCTAGGTAACAATTTACTATAGTTTAAATTAATAGAGTAAAACTAAGTAATTTAATTTTAACTAGGTAACAATTTACTAGTGTATAAATTAAGAAAGTAAAATTAAGTAATTTAACTTTAACTAGGTAATAATTTACTAGTGTATAAATTATTAGAGTAAAATTAAGTTATTTAAGTTTTAACTAGGTAATAATTTACTAGTGTATAATTAATAAGAGTAAAACTAAGTCATTTGAGGTTTAACTAGGTAACGATTTGAGAACACTTTGCGAAAAATCGACTAAGATACGTACTGGCAATTACTAGGAAATGCCTCAGAGTACAAAATGTTTCTAACTCCAACAGTTCTTGGACTAGTACTTAATCGATGAGGCTAAAAATGAATAACCTAGAGTTTTAGCCAATTTTCGGCATTGTTTCTGAAAATTGGACGATATGGAGTTAATTTGCATAATAGATGGTCGGTTTTAATCTGACTTAGTGAATATCCTTGTGTGAGAGCGACGAATTGGCGTGTTTTCCGGAAAACGCACATAACAACTGGCCTCCAAATTGACAACGCGGGCTACTAATGACATTATCCTTCCATTTTGTGAGTTGCAGCGACTGATTGAAACACTATAATTTTTTGAAAAATTTTATTTGTCTTAGGGTTATCTGTTTAAGGCGATATGACTTCTAGACGCGCATAGTAATTTGAAATTATACTGACCAGTTTGTTAGGCGAACGGGACGTCAAAACCGTAAGACAGCACGATTTTTCGATTTGTCTCTGAAATAATTTATTTACACCAGAACCCTTTGTGAGAGGACGTCGAACGGCCATAACTCGGAAATGCACATAATACGTCGTCTTGGAAATGCTCAATTTCTTATGAAATGCATGTGCATTTGCCTAGGAACAGTTCTGGCTGCATTTAAAACGTTTATGGTTTCCGCCTTCGAGATTGGGTATTTAGGAATTTCAGTTACGTTCCTTTTTTCGGATAAGTCGGCGGGTTAGCTATTTTTTGATAAAGCTTCCGAACCCACATAATAACTTTCCATTAAATTGAATTTTCTAAAGCGGGGAGAAGCATAGAACTACTTCTTTTGTTACTCGTATGAAAAATCACTCAAGGCAGATACCTTGGAGACTGATTCTAATATTATTATAGGTAGTGACCGTGGGATATCTTTTTTTTTTCTACGGAAAAATAGTTTTTTTCAAAGGTAATTACCTACCTTTGATACCTTTATGAAAAATTCACAAATTTCTCTTAATTGGGAAATTTTCGAAAGATTTCTAACATTGAATTTTTTTTCTACGGCTATCGAATTTTTTTTTTCAGATAAAGTTACTAAGGATAACTATCTTTGGGTAAAAAAATGCAAATTCGGCAGAAATTTCTAAATACGTTTTCAACAGTCCGAAAAATTGACTACGTGTAACAAGGCTTTAAGATGAAATTTTTTTACATCTTTATAAACCTTACTGATTTAATATCTTGTTTTCAGGCTTTGCAAGATTTTTTTTTACCGACAAATTATTTATTTATTTTTTTCTAGTGGATTTTTAAACGTAGCCTGGCCGTTTAAATTTTATTCTTTTGATTCAATGAAAAGTCTACTTATACGCCCCTTTCTCGAAGTCGACAAAAGTTAGAAGTCTTGGACACTAGCTTGAAAATCTTCCAATAGTCGCTTTTTAAAAGAAATTTTTTTACCAACACCCACCAAGCCCATCTTTTCTAAATTCAACTGAGAGGTTATTACTATTCTATCTAACTCATTTCTACCCCTTTTAGAAAATACAAAACGTAAAGCGTATACTTCATTTTTTTCTAAATTTATTTTTTTTTCAAAAACAAAAAAAAAGAAAGAAACCGCGAAATTCTTAACCGCCCAGAAAGCGAAGTACGTGCGCTACTGACATATCGGACAATACGACTGCTCCCTACCTTGACACATCGATAAATATCTTCCACGCAACTCCACCACGGCTAATGAAACTTTACAAAAATGACACTAATAAAGTTAGTGACCACGGTGAACATCGCAACCATATTCGTCAAGTACCCATAGTTCTGTTCTGGCTAAGCGTAAAAGTTTTTATTTTCTCGCTCTCGAATTTTTATTAAAGACAGCTCCGTCGTTGCTCTAGCTCTACTACACCGACTTCAAAACCTACGTTTCAAAATGTACTTTTTTTCGAAGACCGAAATTCAGATGAAAATTCTAACTTAAATTTTCCTTATTTTAAAAAAAAAAGATCAACCAGATTACTCTTTTGGCGTACTCTAGCTGAGACAATAAAAAACTTTCAAGGTGGCTGCCTTGCGACTCTGTTCAAAAAAAAAAAACAAAAAAATTAAAAAATTATATTATTGAAGATAACGATCTCACAGTCTTAAATTTCTTTGCCTTAGATATTTTGCCCTCTCGAATACCGATTTTCTTCGAAGACGTGACTACGACGAACCTCACGTTGCCGACAAGAAAACAAATATTTCTTAGAGTACCTTTAGACTTTACGATTAAATTAACAAAGCACACCTTCATGACACGAGGAATATAAAAAAATCATGAAAAATGACAACACGGTAACGTTTGGTTGCATAGTGCACACATCACTCTTTTTTTAAAAAACAAATTTACTAATTCGTAACCCGCTTTTCACACGGCGAGAAAAAAACCTGCGCGTAGCAAGGAATTTCGCTAGACTTTCATTCTCCGTCTCAATCAAACTCTCCGTTTTTATTTTCTGGTTTTTCGCTTTCCACAATTTGTTTTCGCTCTCTATTTATTTGATTATTAATTTATTGATTTCTCTCTCGCGGTTTTTCTTAACGACTGCGTGGTGACTGAGCCCTCGAAGGCATACTAACAAACTTATGAATTCCCAAAGAGATGCAAAAAAAATTTTTTTTTTTCGCTTCTTTGAAACATTCTCCATACTCGTCTTTCCGAAAGGCGCCACAATGTAGCTACCGTGTCATCGCGCTGGAAAATTCTCCAATACCATTCTTTCCAAAACATTCCCTCCGCTCTCGCAATTAGCTTGCCCAACATTGGCGTACGAGCCGACTATACGCCTAAGAACCCGATTTCTTCGATAACGGGATTAATAGTCAACGAGTTTTATCACAAGATTTGCTTGTAAACTATCCACCGAACCTATATACCCCTTCTCAAGTTCATAGCTTTCCGAAAATTTCCCTCCGCTCTCGCAATTAGCTCGCTCGACCTTGGGTGGCGTACTATACGCCTAAGAACCCGACTTCCGCGACAACCTGATTAACAGTCACCTAATTTACCGCGAGATTTGCTAGAAAACCACCCACCGATCCTATATACCCACGCGCATGTTCATAGCTTTCCGAAAGTTTCCCTCCGCCCTCGCAATTAGCTTGCTCGACCTTGGTTGCCGTACTATACGCCTAGGGAACCTCTCACCGATCGTATCCATTCCGCCCAACCTCCATTCCCATTTATCCTTGTCCCCTTTCGTCGACGTCTCTCAAGTACGCTATCCTCCGGGAAACCATTCTCACAGTCTGCTATTCTTCACGGCGCCATTCCTCCACGACCTCCATTCATCATGACCTCCATTCCACCCGATGCACATTCCTCCACGTCACCTTTAGTTCACGTTTCTGCAGTACTCTAGCCTGCGGGTAACCGTCTCAAAAATCGGATATCATCTCGCCGACATTCTTCAAATCGGACATTCCTCAACTCCGCTATTCCTTCCGAAATCCATTCATCTCGACCAACATTCCTCCCGGCCTCTTTCCTTCCACGTTTCTCCAGTACGCTAGCCTCCAGAAAACTATTACCCCAGCCAGGTTGCCGTTCATCCAGTCCGCCATTCCTCCCGAACTCCATTCAGTCCGCCATTTCTTCCGACCTCCATTATTCCTGTCCGCCATTCCTCTCGACCTCCATTCCTCCATTCCTCCATTCCTACGGATCCCGAACGCAAATTTCTCCCGAGCTCTATTTCTTCCGGTCTCGGCCTCATTTCTTCTAAGAATGTTTTTTTAAATTTACTTTTTAGTTGAACAAAAATATTTGCAACCGGTGTCACCAAACGTACTTTGTCACAGCTAAAATGGAATGTAAAAAATAAATTTTTTTTCTTTTAACCTACGTTTTTGTTTTTGGGCTGGTGTACCAAAGGGAGGTACCTTGGGGTCTTGACCGAAATTTCCCAAGGTAGATAGATTCCTTTGGAATTTTTTTTTTTTTCCGACTAGGGTGCCGAAAGCAGGTACCTTGGGTTGTGAACGTTCTGCGAGAAAGATCGGTGATTCATTGACGCCCATTACAAGAACGCGGCACGAAATATATATCTTATTAAATAAAAAGATGTAATTTCGAGTCACGTGATTTAGAGGTGTTCCTCGCGGATGCGATTTACACCATCTTCGAGTCATTTTTCCAGCTTCTAAAGGGTACCATTAGACGCGAAATTGAAGCTGGTACCTTCTCATGCCAATTTCATTTCAAAGTTCCTATGGAGATCGCGAGAACGAACCACTTTTTCCAAAAACCAACTTTTTTTCTCTTTTTCCCTTATCGATTTTTGTGACGTCACCAAATTTGCGCGTTGCGGCGCGTGGCGCGTTGCGGCGCGTTTCCCAAGAAGCTTTTTTTTTTTCCTTGCTGACATTAAGATTTTGGACATATCCGACCATCACAACTGCACAAAAGCAAAAGGCGTTAGGATATTTCACATCACCTACCTTCAGCATTATAATTTCGTCCGAGTATGCCCCGTCCTAAAGGAGACAAGAGGAGCTTTCAAAAAATGGCAGCTGAAGAGTCTGAGAATCGCTATCAAGGTCGGTTAAAACGGCAACGTAAACAAGGAAATGTAGAAAGAACTCCCCTCCAGGTGAGAGATCTTAATCAAAGGTATCAGGCGCCTCAAGATTCTGCCGCAATTCCTTCACCTCAAGATTCTGTCGCCATTCAACAGCAACCTGCATCACCTGCACTACCTGCACCTCCGGCATCTCCGGCACCTCCCACACCTCCCGCACCTCCCGCACCTCCTGCACCTCCCACACCACCTACACCTCCACCTCCAATCCCTGCACCTCCAATCCCTGCACCACCAGTCGCTCCAATTCCCTATGCTGCCCGCCAACACCTCCCTCCTCATTTCTCAGTGGTTCACCATCTCAAGCCATTTACTGCAAAATGTTCCAAGTGCAATGCCAAGCACTGGCTTGAAGAGAGGTCACGGTCGCCTATACAGAATGCAAAGTTTTCAATGTGTTGCGCTTTGGGGAAAGTAAAGCTCCCTGCTCCTGTATATCCGCCGCTAGAGCTGGAAAAGTATTTGCTGGATCAGACACGAGGTGTGCCTATCATTTTTTTTACCTGCTTTGTTAGTATAATGGCTAATTTGCTGTTACTTCTTCAGTTGGCAAGGATTTCCGAGATAACCTCAGGACATACAACAATGTTTTTTCTTTCTGTTCGCTCGGCGTTGAGATTGATCAATCAGTCTGGGGGCCAATGGGGATATATACCTTTCGCATCAAGGGTGCTCTATGCCACAAGATTGGCTCCTTGCTCCCTGAGGAAGGGGACCAACCAAGGTTTTCACAGATCTACATTGCGGATTCCGACCCTAGGCAACAAATCCGCCAACGACTCGAACACGGCCATGGTCACATTGACGAAGGAATCTTGCAAGAGCTCCAAACAATGATAGATCGCAGCAACCCCTATTGTGCCACATACAAGACCGCCAAGGAGAGGATGGGGCAGGATGTCAACCTCTTGCTCAACCTCACAACCTTCGATGCCAAGAAGAAAGACCCTCGCCGATATAATCTTCCTTCAGCCTCTGAAGTGGGTGTTATCATTGCCAAGGATTCTTCCAACGTCAATGCCTCTCGAGATCTCATAGTTGAGCGTCATGGTGGTCAGCTCAAACGTATCTCTGAGCTTCATTCCGCATACCTTCCTCTAAGATTTCCCCTTCTCTTCCCGTATGGGCAACCCGGATGGCATCCCAGTATTCCTTTTTCAGAAACCGACTGGCAGGCGCAGGACTGCAATGATGATGGTGAGCAGCAAGGAGATGGTGAATGGCGTGATCTTGAGGATGAAGATGATGAGACAAGAGGTATGCCTCTCTATTCCAGATCCTTGCGCTCTTGATTCATGAAACTTACAGCTTTTTCTTTTCTTTTCTTTTTTTTTTTTTCAATAGCTCAACGAGGACGTGGTGGTTCTAATCACGTATCACAACTCCAGTTCTTTTCTTATTATCTACATACGCGTCATAACGTGTTTTCCACCATTCACCATTCAGGCCGCCTTTTCCAAGAATGGTTGGTCGACGCATTCGCGCAAATTGAAAACAACCGCCTCAAGTTCCATCGGATGAATCAGGCCAAACTGCGAGCGGAACTTTATAATGGATTGCAGGATGCTGTTCTTGGTGGTGCTGATCTTGCAGATATCGGCCAACGGGTTATCCTCCCTTCAACATTCAGCGGCAGCCCGAGATACATGGTTCAACAGTATCAGGATGCTATGGCCATTGTGGCTAACACTTCCAGCCCTGACCTATTCGTCACTTTCACCGCCAACCCGCAATGGCCCGAAGTCGCTGAAGCCATCCTGCCTGGCCAAACCGCCCAGGATCGTCCTGATATCGTCTCCCGAGTTTTCAAGCTGAAACTCAACGCGCTGTGCAAAGAACTGTTCGACAAGCAGGTTCTTGGCAAGGTCAGGGCACGAATGCATGTCATAGAGTTCCAGAAGCGTGGCTTACCTCATGCCCATATCCTTATCATTCTGCAAAACGAGGACAAGCCAAAGACTGTTGAAGACATCGATTCCATCGTCTGTGCCGAAATTCCCAACCCAGTCGAGCAGCCCCATCTTCATAGCATCATCACGAAATGCATGGTTCATGGGCCTTGCGGCCTCATTAAACCAAATGCCCAATGCATGAAAGACGGTCAATGTTCGAAACGGTATCCACGAACCTTCTCTGATGCAACTGTCATTGATGAAAACCGCTATCCCATCTACCGACGACGTGATGATGGCCGTACGTTTGAGAAGGATGGCTTCGAGTACGATAATAGATGGGTTGTGCCCTACAACCCATACCTCTCCGCCAAATATAATGCTCACATCAATGTTGAGATTGCTACGTCGATCACCTCCATCAAATACCTTTATAAGTATGTCTACAAGGGAGGTGATCGCGCAACTGCAGAGATCCGACGCCAGCAAGCCGCGCAAGATGGGCATCAGGAACCACAACCAGAGAGAGACGAGACCAAGCTTTATATTGATGGGAGATATGTCTCCTCTTCTGAAGGTAAGTTGTTCTCATTATTAGATGCTCAGTTGATAACTATTACTCATATCGCTTACTCTTAACAGCTGCTTGGAGAATCTTTCAATTTCCTATGCACCAACACAGCCCTGCTGTAGTGCGACTCCAGCTTCATCTTCCTGATCAGCAGATGGTTCTCTTTGATCCTGAAGAAGCCAACCGTGAAAGGATTCTCGACCAACCGAAAATTCACAAGACCAATCTGACTGAATTCTTCGTTGCTTGCAGGAAATATCCCATCGCCCGCACTCTCACTTACCCACAAATGACATCCGAATTTGTGTGGAACAAAGGCAGGAAGGAATGGCAGCCAAGAAAAATGGGAACGGCCGTTGGACGGGTATATTTTGCAGGACCGGCAGCAGGAGAGAGGTATTATCTTCGAATGTTGCTTTATATTGTGAAAGGCCCAACATCGTGGGAAGATCTCAGAACGGTAGATGGAGTTGTTTATAGCACATTCAAAGCGGCATGTGCGGCACGCGGTGTTCTTGAATCCGATGACGAATTTGACAATTGTCTGGAGGAAGCAGGTAGAATGCAGACAGGTAGACAACTTCGGCACCTTTTTGCAATTATTCTTTTAGAATGCGACCCCATCGGCCCCCTCCTCCTCTGGAACAAGCACAGTCGTAATCTTTCGGATGACTGCAGATGGAGATTGCAACAACAGAACATGGACAATCCCACCGATGAGCAGATATCCAGCTTGGCTCTCCATGAACTGAACGAACACTTGCAAAGATCTGGCAAGCAATTACAAGACTTCGACCTACCTCTTCCGACCTACGATTTTGGAGATCGCAATCAAGAGATCTCACGAACCATTGCCGAGGAGACGTCATTTGATCGACAGCAATTGGACGAGATGTGGCGGAGAAGCCTCGATGCTTCCAATCAAGACCAACGTGCTGCCTTTGAGGCTGTGATTGCCGCCTACGAGTCTGATCAGGGTGGAATTTTTTTTATTGATGGACCTGGCGGAACCGGAAAAACATTTTTGGAGAATATGATTCTAGCAAGGGTGAGGTCTGCCGGTGACATTGCACTTGCTGTAGCTTCCTCGGGGGTTGCAGCGATTCTTCTCCAAGGGGGTCGCACTGCCCATTCAAGGTTCAAGATCCCTATAAATGTTCAGGCTGACTCATTTTGTTCAATCAAGGCTCAATCCGATCTCGCTGAGCTCATCCGCCAAGCCAAGATCATTCTCTGGGACGAGGCTCCAATGCAACATCGATATGTAGCGGAAGCGGTTGAAAGAACCTTTCGGGATATCCGGAAGACTGATGATAGGCCTTTTGGAGGAGCAGTGGTAATCTTTGCAGGTGTTTACTTTTTTCTTTTCTTTTTTTTCTTTTCTTTTCAAGTCATTTCACTAATTGACATTTTTTATCACAGGCGACTTTCGGCAATGCCCTCCTGTCGTCCCGAAAGGCGCCCGTTCGCAAATAGTTGAGGCCTGCATCAATAATGCATCTTTCTGGAGTGGCGTCGTCACCCTCCCCCTCACAATCAACATGCGTCTTTTACGAAACCGTGGCAATATGACGCCAGGTGAGATAGAGGAAGCTGAGCAGTTTGCACACTGGCTCTTACGTGTTGGTGACGGTCTCACAGATGCGGACGAGCCAGGATTCCTCTGCTTACCGCAAGGCTGCTGCATCCCTCCTGATTCCGAGACCTGTGTCGATCAGCTCATTGAGGCTATTTACCCAAACCTCAATACTCTTGATCCAACTGAAGACTTCCGACGTGAATACTTCAAAGAAAGGGCGATCCTGGCCCCTCGAAATGCTTGCGTCGATGAGATCAATGGGAAAATTCTTGGCCGGTTGCCTGGAGAGGAGAAGGTTTCTTTGAGCGCTGATAAAGCTATCGATGACAGTGGTCAGATGATGGACAACCTTCCTATGGAATATATTAATGGAATCACTCTCGCTGGTTTCCCTCTCCATAGGACAGTCCTGAAGGTTGGAGTCCCCGTCATCCTCCTTCGAAACATCGATCCCAGTAGTGGCCTCTGTAATGGCACCCGACTTCTTATCACCAGATTGGGAGGAAGAGTTATTGAAGGAAGGATCCTCACTGGAGCTTGCGCTGGTGATATCGTGTTCATCCCCCGCATGGTTTTGACCTCAGAATCTAATGATGGCCTCCCTTTCATCCTCCGAAGAGTCCAGTTCCCTGTCCGCCTGGCCTTTGGCATGACAATCAACAAATCTCAAGGCCAATCTCTCAACCACGTTGGTCTCTATCTTCTCCCTCCTGTCTTCACCCACGGACAACTCTATGTCGGTCTCTCAAGGGCAACATGCAGTCAGAACATCCGTATTCTTCTTGACAACAGTGAAGCGGGTCAATCAAATCGGACTGCAAATATTGTGTATGAAGAGATTTTCAAGCGTCCACTGCCTAGGAACACTGTAGATAGCAGCGCAGGGCCAGCACACGACTCTGGATATCATGAAGAGATGTAGGATCGCCAGAGACAACCAGTGAAATGGAGAAGGTGGCGGCGGAGGTTGAAGAATGTAGCTTTTGAAGGTAAGAACCTTGGCTCGAAATCTCTGAGTCCATTTGTAACGGTGACATTTGTTCAAAATTACTAGGTCAATTTGTAACGGTTGCCTTTACTCGAAATCAGAGTTCATTTGCGACAGTTACATTCATATAATGGTACATTCTCTCTCTCTCTCTCTCTCTCTCTCTCTCTCTCTCTCTCTCTCTCTCTCTCTCTCTCTCTTTTCTCTCTCTCTTTTCTCTCTCTCTCTTTTCTCTCTCTCTCTCTCTCTCTCTCTTCTCTCTCTCTCTTCTCTCTCTCTTTTCTCTCTCTCTTTTCTCTCTCTCTTTCTCTCTCTCTTTTCTCTCTCTTTCTTCTCTCTCTCTCTCTCTCTCTCTCTTTGTTTTTTTTTCTCTTTGTCTCTCCTTCTCTCTCATTCTCTTCTCTTTCTCTCTCTCTGTCTTTTTTTGCTATTTTAGATTTTTATTTTATTTTTAACAATACCATCCGTGTTATTTAACACGGGTCACCCCTCGTATATTATATATATTAATCGCCATTTCCGCACTCCATCCAAGTCGTAAGTATTCTAGCACATTATCTCGCTCATATTTGCTTTTTTTTTTTGACCGACATTCATCATCTCCTCCCTCCTCTCTCTCCCCCAATTCTCTCTGAAACCCTCACCCCGCATTCTTACTCCCCCCCTTACACATCTTTATCTCCCTCATCCATCTCTTCCCCTGTATCGTTATCTCCCTCTTCTCTCTTCACTCCTCTCCCGACCCTCTTCTCTCTCCCGCCCCTTTTCTCTTCCGCCCCTTCTCTCCTCCACTCCTCTCCACCGCCCCTTGCTCTCCCGCTCCTCTCTCCTCCCTCCCCTCCCGTCTTCCTATCTCTCTCCTCGTCTTCCTACCCTCCGCCCCTCCCTTCTCCTCCCTCTCGTCTTCTCTCTCCCTCCATTCGTTTTCTTTCCCCGGCTTCCTTGCCCTCTTCTCCCCCCTACCTCTCCGCTTACCTCTCTCTCAGCCCCACTTCTCTCCCGCCCCCTTCTCTGCCCCCTTCTCTCTCGACCCTCCCTCCCTCCCTCCTCTCCCTCCCTTTCTCGCCCCCCCCCTCTCTTCTTCTCGCACCCTCCCTTCTCCTTCTCTCGCGCACCCTCACTTCTCTCCCCCAACGTCTTCCTCCCCCCCGTCCTTCTCCCTCCATGCCACTTCTCTCTCCTCCTTCCCTTATCTCTCACACCCTTCCGTTCTCTACCCCCCTTCTATCACCCGCCCTTCTCCCGCCCACCCCCTTCTCTCTCCTACCCTCCCTCTCCCGCCTTCCACCCATCTTCTCCCCCTCCTTCTCTCGCCCAACGTCTTACACCCCCATTCCTCTTCCTCCACCGTCTTCCTCGTATTCCCACCTCCCCCTCCTCTCCCAGCCCGTCTTCCTCCCCTCCTGTTTTCCTTCTTCGCCACGTCCCCTTTTCTGCGTCTACATCCTTCTGCAACTTCATTCCACCACCGCACCTCCCCCGTCTTCCTACCCTCCGCCCTTCTTCCTCCTCACCCTCGCCTCTTTCTCCCACCTCACCGTCTTCCTCTCCAATTCTCCCCACTCCCCGTCTTTCTCACGCCACGCACACTCCCCTCCGGTCTTCCTCCACCTTCTCTCCCCTATGTCTTCTTCTCCCTCCCCTCTTCCGGCTTCCGCACTCTTCCAGTCTCCTGGATTCTTCCAGCCCACGGCGCTCTTCCGGCCTCCGCACTCTTCAAGCCCTGCACTCCGCACTCTCCGGCCCCCGCACTCCTCCGGCTCCCGCACTCTTCCAGCCCTCGCACTCTCCTGACCTTCTGAATCTTCCCGCCGAAGCAATCTTCCCGCCAACGGACGCCAGCACTCGCGCTCTTCCAGGCCCCTCGTTCTTCAATCCCTCGCACTCTTCCTTCCCGCACTCACACTTTCCCGACCCCGCGCTCTTCCCGCCAACACACTATTCCAACCCCCTCAACTCTTCCCGGCACAGTCCCGACATCGCACACTTCCGGTCACCGCATTCCTCCGGCCCCGCACTCTTCCGGCCCCGGCACTCTGCCGGCTCCCGCACTCTCCTGACCTTCGAACTCTTCCGGCTCTCGCGACTTTTACCGCCACCTCACTCTTCAGGCTACCGCACTCTTCTAGCCCACGCACTCTTCCAGCCGCCGCGAACTTCCGGGCGCCGCACTCTTCCGGCTCCGCACTCTCTTGACCCTCGCACTCTTCTGACCCTCGCACTCTTTCGGCCTCCACGCACTCGTGCCATCTGGGCCCTCGCACTCTTCCCAGCCCCCCACCCTAACCTCTCCGATAAGAGACCTCCAAGATCGGCCCGTCACAGGTACGAGACGCACTCTCAGCTACGGGACAGCGTAAGTGGCACCCTCTCGGGACGAGAAATCCTAGGTGTGGTCACTCTTAGGACGATAGTCCAAGGTCATCCATTTTCCGTACGGCACGTCGATTTCGGCCGCTCTCTACGTAAAGCACTTCGAAGGTTGGCCTCTCTCTGAGTACGAGACGTCGAAGGTCGGACGCTCTCGAGTCCAAAACGTCAAAGGTTCATCTCTGGTACTGAACATCGGCGCCTCACTAGACAGCCAAGTCGGCCCCTCTCTTTTACGGCACGTCGAAGGTTGGCCTCTCTCTGGGTACAAGACGTCAAAGGTCAGACGCTCTCGAGTCCAAGACTTCAAA
Source organism: uncultured Actinomycetota bacterium (assembly GCA_963775655.1). GTDB lineage: Bacteria > Actinomycetota > Actinomycetes > Mycobacteriales > QHCD01 > DASXJE01. Next base: position 18,921 of record CAVZJT010000001.1, read on the forward strand.
GGTTCGTCTCCCTGGTACTAAATATCGGCGCCTCACTGGTACGAGACGGCCAAGGTCGGGCTCTCTCCGGTACAAAAGGCCAAGGTCGGGCACCCTCCGGTAAGATATCCGCTTCCTTACTCAAAGAAAATGCTAACCGCCAGTTTATTCAAATAATGAAGAACGAAAGATACAAAGAATGCCTCCCGCAAACCTCCCCCGAAGCAATCCCGCCAGGCGACGCCCAGAGACCGTTTCACGGCCCAGGCCCGCCGTCATACTCCTTACACTCCGGTACAGTCCCCTCTGCTGGGTCAGTAGATTTTTGTGGTACGATCGAATAAAAAAAAGATTTAATCCCACTTCCAACGCCGCGAACAAAGCAAATTGCATAATATTCCCATTAAAAACTTATACGAAAAGAAAGCCTGAGAGAATGTCTTTATTAAAATAAATGCTAATGAGCATTATTAGTATTTTGAGTGATATTTCCTAGCAGCATCTCTCACAGCTTGTACCCTCCTTGAAATAGAGCGGTCAGCTTCTGCAATGCAAGCTAGAGCTCGTTCGTCGCGATCAGAAAGAGTATTTTCTGGGCCTTGACGCTTCTCAGGATGCTCGAGGCTTATTTCTCTCAAGCTCTTGATGGTAGCGTACACGGTCGACCTGGGAATGCCCAGTATACCGCTCGGAGCCTATTTAGTGGGTTTTTAGCAAAGTAGGTGAGGCCGAGGGATCGCTTCCTACAACCGATCTTTGTGCAGTGGGAGCTGTGGTTTATAGTAAGAAGGGTAGGAAGGTGGTTATTTTTAAGAGTAGTTATATTATTAGAGATGTGCTGAAAGGCAAAACTCTGGTGTTAGTAGAAGGCAAAACACTGTAGTTAAAGGGGGCAAAGGTTAAGAACAAAAAGCAGAGGTTATTGAGTAAGAACGGAAATCAAAGGTTATGTTTTAAGAACAGAAATCAGAGGTTATTCTTTAAGAACAAAAATCAGAGGTTATTCTTTAAGTTTAGCTTCTCGCTCTTTATTGCGGATCAAAGAACAACAAAAACTTGAGAGAAAATAATGGAAAAGTTGGGGTTATTTATACAGAGTTGGCCGGTACACAAGCCTGATAGAAAAGGAGAAAAGAGAAAAAGGAAAAATACGAAAAAGGCGAAAAGAGAAAAAGGCGAAAAGTGAAAAAGGCGAAAAGAGAAAGAGGAAACGAAGGGTACTACAAGTGTAACCTAGTATCATGCTGGACGTCAGCCTGCCTCTGTCTCTGCCTATGGGGCCAGTTGGGACGCCAGACCAGTGAGTTTCTGGGGCGTTTATCGGACGGGGGAGGGGAGGAGGACTCATCCCCTGAGTACTCTCCTTCTTCCTCAGGTGTACGCTTGCGTTTGACGGTCCTGGTTGGCGGTGGAGGTGCAGGAGGTGTATGGGATCGGATGGGGGAGGATGGCGGGGAGGGAGACCTTCCACGGACGATATGTTGGATGAGAAGAGGGGGCCACTTCTCAGGGATAGGGCTGAACCTCGGCAAGAGTTCAGCTATTTCTTCAGAAATTGGGGAGTGCCGGTATACCAGCTATTCCACAATGACTAAAATGAAAGCACAGAAACACGACTTCCTTCATACGCCTCAAGCTCCCTACGTGTTGCTTTGCTATCATTCTCAGGCATGTTGAAGAGTGAATAAAGAGGTTTCGAAAAATATTTTTTTTGTTAGGAATGCATAAGAAAATGAGTGGGTTTGAATATGATGCGTTGTGAGGTAGAAAGTTTTGTACGCCCCACAAAAAATCTATTGACCCAGTATATGGGACTGTATAAAATGCCAAGGTCGGGCTCTCTCCAGTACGAAAGGCCAAAGTCGGTACCTCTCTAGCACGAAAAGGCCAAGGTCGGGCAATCTCTAGTGCGAACTGGGTAGGAGACCTCGATTACATAAATGTCGTAGGTTCGTCTGTCTCTAGTACTGAAGTTAATTTTCTCAGAAACTAATTGATATCTTAACGATACCTTTGATAATCGAGGGTAAACTTCAACAGGCTATCAACAAGTGTCCTTGCGTGATTCCGGGGTTCCAGTGGCCTTGGCGGACGTCATGTCGCAAAGTCGAAATGAACTTGGACTAATATCCGCGAGGAGGGGGCTTGGGACGCTCATGAAGAGGAAGAGGTAAGAGACCCTCGACACCGATGACCGGTCGAAGAGACACATGTGAGTCTGATGACTAAGAAGTGCGAGAGTTCGGCGACAATAATGACCGAGAGTCTCTCGATGCTGATGACAGAGAGTGAACTCACGACCTTGTTTGACGAGGATGTGACCACCAGTGACGGATTGCGATAGGGCAAGTGGGACGTGACCCAGCGGGTTAAGCGAATGGGAAATATCAAGCGGGCGAAATATCAGACGAGCGATGCCGGAGGTGAGCGAAAACGCGAAGAAATTTGGTGACGCCTGATTTGAGGCGACGTGAAGTTTAAATCAAAACAACACGTCAGAAAGAAAACAAACATACGATAACAGGTAAGAACAAACTTTATACGCTAACTCGACTTGCCTCCAAGAATACAAATTCATACTATAACGAAGATTTTCTTGCTCTAGGGTGCTTGGGCTTGTCCTGGGTACTTCTCTATTTGTGCAGAAATACGAGAATGCAGTTTGAAGCTGTGGAAATAGATCAATTTTGGAGTAAGGTGTTGCTAAATTCGTACCGATACGATAGTACCATTTCGAACCGTTAATCACTCAACTCCGTTCCTCTTCCCGAAACTCTTCCTGACCTTTTTCCCGAACCTCTTCCCGACCCTCATTCCCTCTTCCAAACCCTCATTCCATCTACCACAACCTTCCCCTCCCCTTTCACACCACCTCCATTTCACAACGGTCGTTCGTAATTTACCCTTATTCCTTCCCACTTCACCTTATACCCTCACTTTTGCCTTCAACATTCACCATTAACGACCTCATTCCCTCTCTCATACCCCAATACTAACACCCTTCACGTTCATCACTTTCCCCTTCCAATCCTACTCGTACCTCGTTTCTTTTTGCCCTCCCTCTTCACTCCTTACATCATTCTGTCTTTCCCACCCATTTCGTCTACGAGGCCATACCGCCCTATTTAAATTTGGCCTTCACGTCAACAATAACCCGTCCTTCACCTGCGGAAGAGCACCATTCTTGCAAGTCGTAAGTACTCTATTACTCGCACTCACATTTTTTCCTTTCAATTTTTTTTTCTTTCTTCTACGACATTCCGACACAGGCAAAATCTCCCCCACAATCTCCGCTCCAACCACTCGCCACACTACTCAACACTCCCCTACCCCTCCACTCTCTCCCGACCTCCGCACTCTCCCGCCCTCCGCACTCTCCCCACTCTCCCCACTCTACCCACTCTCCCCCAACTTCGTATACTCAACTCATTCACACTCCCCCGTCACCGGCCCCTCACTCCCCCGACCTACCCACTCTACCACTAACCCGCCCTTTCGCACTCCCCCACTCAGACCAACTCTCCCGCCCTCCCACCCTTTTCCTTTTACCCAGTCTTTGACTCCCCTCTTAAAATATAAATATATTTATTTCTAGTAGAACACACTATCACTCGAACAGAAAAACTACAGTTCATATCACCACTTCAAGACTCACCTTCGTCCAAAATACGCCATTCCACGACGTGGGCATTCCCGTACAATGGTATCACACTATGACCAAAACACGCCACCTTACCATCACCTCACACCTTACACTCTACGCCGCACAGGTTACGTTAGTATCTTTCCTCCTCTTTACTTCCACTAAACCATTTACCTCTTGCCCCATTCGTTTACGCCCATCGGCGATGGCCTTCCCGAGTCGCTAGCATCACACTATGACCAAAAACGTAATCTCATCAAAGCGCTCATCACCACATCCCTCACGCACCTTACGGTCTACGCCGAGGACGTCCTGTTAATATATTCTCTATTTATACTGCCCTCTAGTTTACTTTTATTAATTTATTTTTTTCCATATAATTCACCCCATTTCCATCGCACTTCGCTCTCCCTTTCATGCGCCAATTGTCATAGCTTTTCACCATTTCCGCAATAATTCAATTCGTATATATATATATATCGGTACCGCTCGATCGAGCTTGGGCATACCACTACTCCTATCGTGCCAGAGGTTGGACTCCCCCTTCAAAGACAAAAAAAAAGCAAAAAAAAAAATCCGTAACGCTCGACAGCACTCGGGCTTACCCCCACTCCTGTCGATCGTGCCAGGCGCGGGATCCCCACGGCTCTAAAGCCCAAGAAAAATTCGCGCGGTACACCGACCAGTGGAAGCCAACACTGACACACCGCTACCACGACCCTTTCGCCTTGGTCGCTCACGCAACCAGGCAACCAGGACGAGACGGACGTGCGGGGAGCGTGAGTGTAGGCGCGGTTGTGTAATTCAATTTATTTTTTATTTCATTTTTTTTTTTAAAAAAAATAAAAAAAAAAATTCCCCGGCTGAGTCTCCCAAGGTAGCTACCTTTGCAACCGAGCGGAAATTTTCCCAAGGTACCTACCTTTGGATTTTTTATTTTTTCCGGCTAGGGTACCAAAGGTAGCTACCTTTGGTCCCAAAAAGCAAAAAAAGTCCAACAAAAAAAAATTCTACGTACACCGACCTGCGGAAGCCGACACTGATACACCTCTACCACGGTTGTCTCGCCTCCTCCGCAAGGACAAGAGAGACGTGCGGAGAGCGTGAGCGTAGAGGAGGTAGTAAATTCCATTTTTTTTTTTTTTTAAACTCGGCTGAAGTTCCCAAGGTAGCTACCTACGAGAAAAAAAAAAAAAAAAAAAAAAAGAAATATTCACTACTGCGCCTACGCTCACCTTCTCTCTGTCCTTGTTGCGTTAGCGAGGAGGCGAGACGGTCGTGGTAGTGTCGGCTTCAGCCGGTAGGTGTACGAACGAGCGTACGATTTTTTTTTGCTTTTTTTTTTGAGCATTTTTTTTTCGGCCCAAAGGTAGCTACCTTGGGGACTTTCCGGTTTTCGATTCCAAGGTAGCTACCTTGCGACTTCGGGGAAAAAAAAAAAAAAGAAGAGAATTCACTACCTCGCCTACGCACGTCTCTCTGGTCCTTGCGGAGGAGGCGAGACGATCGTGGTAGAGGCGTGTCAGTGTCGGCTTCCGCTGGTCGCTGTACGTTGAATTTTGGGAGCGTACGATTTTTTTTTTCTTTTTGGGGTGCTTTTTTTTTGGCCTTTTTGGACCAAAGGTAGCTACCTTGTGATCTCGACGAAAAAAAAAAAAAAAAAAAATGAAGGTGGAATTCACTACCGCACCTACGCTCACGTTCTCCGTACATCAGTCTTGTCAGTGTTAGCTAACGCTTGTCGGTACACCGGGGTACGTACAATAGGTACAGTCACCTAACAAATTTGATGCGCCACCCCATTTCTTTGGATTTTCGATACCTACATTTTATTTTTAGCTAGGATTTACTCGCAAATGGCCTTATTAATATGAACTCAAACTTCTTATGTACAATAAACTGAACCAGCTAATTCAATCTATGCAAAAAAATATAGTTTCAATGTCAGTGATAATTCGCTAATACCTCGTGTTTCCGCCATTTGCTTTTATGACCTCCGCAATTCTTCGAGGCATACTTTCCACCAACTTGTTCAGGAAACCCTAGTCCCAATCGTTCCACACCTCTTTAATTGCCTACGACAATTCATGGTTCGATTTTGGCCTTCGTTTCTTCTTCTGGATATTGACCATAAGCATATGTCAGATGTGTTCTATCGGGTTACGTTCTGGCGAATTAGTAGGCCATTTAATACACACCATGCCCACAGACTCCTTCCACTTGTTCGCGATCTTACACTTGTGTATGGGAGCGTTATCGTCTTGCACTACAACGTACTCGCGCTCCTCGGACTGCCTCATCCAGAATCCCATTAAGACTTTCTTTAGCAAAGTAGCATAGCGCTTGCCAGTAATGCTTCCCTTCGTATAACCACAAGGGGGCCGAGCACACCCGAAATGAAAGAAACCCACACCATTACAGTCTGTCTTCCGGACTTAAAGGATTGTGTGAGGCGATCTTTCATGTAGCGTTCTGACGGACGACGCCAGACACGAACTTCTTGTGAAATTTTGCCAAGTTCGAAAAAGGATTCTGTCCAGAATCACATGCTTCCAGTCTTCAACCTTGAGATTTTTGTATTTCAAGGCAAACTGGAGCCGCTTCCATTGGTTTCCCTCGCCAATAAATGGATTTCGTGCAGCAACCCGCCTATTTATACCATGTTCAAGGAGCATGCGCCGGATTGTGGATGGGGAAGGATTCGACGTCGTTATCTCGCCAAGAGATCGAAGAGTTGAGCGTCTATCCTTTTTCATGGGGTTCAGAATGTGCCACTGGTCACGTTCGTAGAGTTTTTCCTCCCTTACGCCTTGGCTTATTTTTCACGGAATCCGAAATCTCATAACGCTTGATTATCCAGTTGACCGTTGATTTTGCCAGGCCTAATTTAAACGCGATTTTTTGGCCAGAATGACCTGCCATGCTCATGCCGATTATTTGATATTTAGTAGAATTGCTGAGCTCTTCTCTATAGGTTTTTGGTGCCATGTTTATTATGAGGTTTATGTAAAACGAGCGATGGAAAGAGAAGAGATGTATTTGATTGCTAAGACTTTGCAAAAATCGGTGCATCAAATTTGGTAGGAGACTGTACGTAGCGTATGTTTTTTTTTTTTTTTTTTTTTTCTTTTTTTTTTTGCGAGCAGGACCAAAGGTAGCTACCTCGGCGTCGTGCACGTTCAGCCGGTATCAGGTTGTAGTTGCGTATGGTTATTCGTCGCCTTGAGAATATTACAAGCGCGAGGCTACGAATAAACCATACCAAAAAAAAAAAAAACCGATAACTCACAGGCTCACGCTGGGCGTACCCCCCTGTCACAAGGCACCGCGACCAAGAAGTCAAAAGAAAAAAAAAAAAAAGGTAACACTCGACCGCGCTTGGGAATACCCCGACGACTAAGTATCGTGCCAGGCAGAGAACCCCGTCGCCTCCTCCCGCCCTCCCGCTCTTCCGCCCTTCCCATCCAAAAAATAAAAAGCAAGAAAAAAAAAGAAAATCGAAAAAAAAAAAAATGAAAACACCGCTACCACGGCCGCCTCGCCTCGGTCTCCCGCAACAAGGACAAGATGGACGTGCGGAGTGCGCAACCATAGGAGTGGTGGTGAATGCCTTTTTTTTTTTTTGAAAAAAATAAACCTCGGCTGCGGTTCCCAAGGTGGCTAACTTTAAGTCCGAGCCAAAAATTTCGAAACGCAAATACCATGGGTTATTTTTTTTGGTACTCGTACAAAAATAGCTACCTTTGAATCCGATTCGAAATTTTCCAAACCTAGGTACCTTCGGTTAATTTTATTTTCAATTAGGTTACCAAAGGTAGTTACCTTGGTCTCAAGACCGAAAAGTTCCAAAGGTAGCTACCTTGAGCTCTGGATCGAAATGTCCCCTAGGTAACTACCTTTGGATTTTTTTTTTTCTACGTCTAGGGTACCAAAGGTTGGTTACATTGAGGACCGAACGAAAAATTTCCCAAGGTAGCTACCTTGAGGTTTCGACAGAAAAGTCTCCAATACCCCAACTTTAAAAAAAAAAAATTTCCCCTTTTAAAAACGTTTTTTCTAAAACCCTCCCCGAGGTACATGTAGCTACCTTGACGTCTCGATTGAAAATTCTCCAATATCCCCTCTAAATTTTTTTTTTTTTTTTCATCCTCTTCCGTAACCAACTCGTAGTCGCTCGTCGCTCATATGCGGGCCAGAAAACCACCGATTCGTGTCCAAATAAGCGTCTCTCAAAGCCGGCGAAAAAGCTGGAAGAAAAAAAAAAAAAAAAATTTTCGCCGTATCGCCCCACCCCTTTGAAAATTCGACAGAGAGTTCCGAGGGTCACTACAATACTACCTCGAAAGAAAATCACTCAACTCCATCCCCCAATCCCTATGAAGATACGACTGTGAGTCCGCCAGGCAGCTACCTTGCTACCTGGACAAAACATCGTCGACCCCACCGCCCTCCCAATTTTAGGGCGCCGAACCGAGAAAGCTTATCAATTCTGTCACGAATTAAGAACGTGCGAGGTCAGCTCTGTACACGTACACATGTATATCATCAAGCTATTTCAAAAAAAAATATAGGAATTCACTATCTCGCCAACCCTCACGCTCTCTATACGTCTCTCGTGTTCTGGGGAACAGGAGAACACGATTGTGATTAAGGCGTGTAAGTGTTTGCTTCCACCGGTGCCTCTACATTGAATTTGTGAAGTGTACGATTTTTTATTTTGATTTTATGGTGCTTTTTTATTGCGCTTTCGAGGCCAAAGGTAGCAACCTTGGGCATTTGCAGTTATCCATGTTAAGGTACCTGGCTTTCTTGTAGTCTCAACGAAAAAATGAAATTTTTTCTAGAAGGCAGCCCTCGTCATCTCTACGGCATTTCTCTGAGTGTAGCAACAGCAACCTTCTAAGACATATCTACTTTACTATCACGGAGAATTCGCTAAGAGTGCAAACATAAAACCCGCAGCCAAAAAAAATAAACTTAGATACCTTGAAAGATCTTTAGTTCGGACTGTGACTACCTTGAGAACTCGACAAAAAAAAAAAATGACATTCACTGCGTCGCCTACGCTTACACGTTCTTCGCACATCTCGCCTTAGTGAAAAGTCGAGACATTCGTGGTTGTGTCGGCCTCCTCCGGTCCGTGTTCACAGCGTTCGATTTTTTTTTTTCTTTGGCTAAGGGTAGCTACTGTAGCTAACTTGGCGAAATTTTTATTTTTTCGACAGGGGTAACCCAAGGTAGCTACTTTTATTTTTATTCTGCTAATCTTGGATAATTTTTTGGTTTTTTTTTTGAAGAGGTTTTTTTGATTCAGAACTATACATTTCCCGAGGTTTCTACTTTAAATTATTTTAGGCAGAGGTTCCCAGGGTAGCAGTCATGATCGCAGACACATCTTAGAAGTTTGCGACTACTACCCCCAGAGAAATACCACAGAGATGACAATGTAGCTCCCTAGGAGAAAAAATGATTTTTCTTCGTCGAGATCTCAAGGTAGCTACCTACGGTGCCAAAAATCCAAAAAAAGCCTCCTCCCAAAAAAAAATAAGAAGTCGTACTCTGCTAAAATTCGACATACAGCGACCTGGAGAAGCAAACACTGACATACCGCTATTTGGCCGTCTTACCTCCTCAGCTAGAATAAGAGAGCCATGAGAAGACAGACTGTATTGGCGATAAGAATATTCTTCTTTTTCTTTTTTTTTCTTTTTTCGTCGAGCTCAAAAGGTAGCTACCTTCGAAAAAAGACAGCGCGCCCCCCCAAGAAGAAAGAAAAAATTATCTTACGCTTCCAAAATTCAACGTTGAGCGAAAAGATGAAGCCAACATTGACATACTGCAAAGAGGACTATCTCGCCTTCTTAGCAAAACAAGACTGGCTTCTGGAGAACGTCGGCGTAGGAGCGGTAGTCAATTCCATTTACCGTAGAATTCCGGTTACAAGACCCCCCCCCCTACCGTCACTCACTGGGCGATTTCTTCGCCACTTGATTTTCATCACCCGATTTTAATTTTTTTCATTTCGAGTTTTTTTTGCTCGAAGCTAAAGGATGGACGCCTTGCTAGAATTTACATAGTGAAAAAAATAAAATAAAATCGGTGAAAACATCAGGTGGCGAAAAATCGGATAATGAGTGACGGTCCGGGGGGGGGTCTTGTAACCGAATTCTACGGTAATTATTTATTTTTCCAAGGTCGCAAGGTAGCCTCCTTGGGGCCGAAAACGAAATGATCAAAAAAAAAAATAATCATAAACCGTGTACACAGACAGGCAAAAGCCACGACGACAACCGTCTCAGCTCGCTAACGCAAAAATAATAAATAGAGTAAAACTAAGTAATTTAAAGTTTATCTAAGTAGAAATTTAATAGTGCATAAATAAGTAGAGTAAAACTAAGTAATTTATGTTTTACCTAGGTTAAGATTTACTAGTGCGTAAATAGATAGAAGGAAACTAATTAATTTAAGGTATAACTAGGTAAAAATTTACTAGTGTATAAATAAATAAATTAAAACTAAGTTATTTAAGGTTTACCTACGTAAACATTTACTAGTGCATAAATAAATAGACTAAAACTAAGTAATTTAATGTATAACTAGGTAAACATTTACTAGTGTATAAATAAATAGTGTAAAACTAAGTAATTTATATTAGATCTAAGTAAGAAATATACTAGTGTATAAATAAATAGAGTAAAACTAAGTAATTTACTGTAGAAGGAAGTAAGAAATATACTGATATATAAAAAATAGAGTAAAACTAAGTATTTTAGAGAGAACGAAGTAAGAAGAAGACAAATATATAAATATAACGAGGATGACTAAGAAATTTATATTAGATCTAGGTAATAAATAAATTAGCGTATAATTAAATAACTAAAACTGAGTAATTTGTATTTGAACTACGAAGGCAAATATCTTAGCTATTAGAGGAGTTACGGAACTCTAACTTGCTATACTCATGTGCCCCACAATACCCGACCAGTAACTCTTGACAGATCGCAGACTATTAAAGTTGTTAAGGTGATAATTGGGTTTATAAACATGAAGATTTCGAACTCGACAGACGGTAGGTACGAAGCTATGGTTGCGTGTATATCTACACAACCCATGGCCTTCCGAAACGCTATGCTTCAGAGCTCTTTATTACGTACGTTGGAGAGATGCTTGCCTTCTAATTTTTCCGTAGCTCTTCCAAGAGTCCTCTCCCTCGTATCGTAGAAGTGGGAGGAGGATATTAAATGATGTTCCGTCGAGGTGGTGACTCCATTTTATTTGGCCGGAATCGCCCAAGGAAGTCTTGTGTAGTCTAGCTAATACTTCAAGCTGCTAGAAAAAAAAAAAATCTCAGTTCTCCACTATTCAATGTGATCAACTTGCTCTCTCGCTTCATTTTTTTTGTTTTTTTCTTTTTAGGTGACGCGAAGGCGGAGCCGCTCAGTACTCGTACACCTGCCGTGAATCCCGTAAGGAGGCCGAAAAGCTCGAAGAAAAAAAAAGGTTTTTCGTTTCTCTAAACGTTTCTCTAACCCTCGCCCTCCATCTCGAACGCGAGTACCTAAGGTAGCTAGCTGCCTTGCACTCTCGCTCTTCTAGTTTTTTTTTTTTAACAACGGCGTGGTCGCTCAGCGCTCTTACATGTATGCGGGCCGCGAAACCTGTGTTATCGTAAGCTCAAAAGACGGAAGAAACAAAAACGGTTTTTTTCGTTCCTTCCTTCTCTTCCCCTCTTATACAATGTCTCGGTTATCTCCCCAATCATATTTCGAGTACCTAAGATGACTCTCTACCTTGGTATCTCGCGTTTTTGTTTTTCGCTTCTCTGAATGATTCTCCCACACCATCCAATACCATACCACGAGCAACCAACGTAGCTGGTTAGCTTTTCCTCACCCTTTTTTTTAAAAAAAAGACTACAGTAATTTCCTCTCGAGTTTGGCGTAAGAAAAAACGCAGAGTTAGAAACAAAGACTTTCCTATCAACGTCGGAGCGCTAGAAGAACCACGGAGCCGTGGTGAAAAATATCTGATAAGGAGAAGAAAAAATTCGGAGAAGGAAAAAAAAAAAAATAAATTTCACGCTCAACCCGAAGGGTACAATGGTTAATGCACGAATATAAAAACCATTGAAGTTTCAGCGATTACTGATTTCAGTCTTACCATTTTTTAAAATTCTTGGGAGGTGTGGAGGCATCGAAGATTTTTATCATAATATCAAGGTAGCTAGCAGTCCTATCGGCAGAGGTGTGAATTCCTGGTGATTATATGGAAAAAAAAAAAAAGACTCTATACGCCGCATTCAGAAGGTATACTGCGTAACTCATTCTTCGAAAATGGTGATGGTCAATTGGGATTAGGGCGGGTAGGGCGGAAGCGAAGTAGTAATAGTCAAATTTTTGAAAGGTGGGGAGGAGGTCTTCAAAAAAAGGTTTTCATTGATATCCAAAGGTATCTCTACCTTGAGAGATGGATAAGTACGCCAAAAAAAAAAATAAAAAATTCTTACGACTTTCACAGGAACGCTGAGTTAGACGCGAAGGTTGAGTAAAATCGCAGAGCAATGGTTTAAAGCTAGGCGGCGCATGGAATTCAATTTCCAGGCGGTTCCGAATTTCGCAGTTTCTTTCATTTTTTTTCGGAAAAAAAAAAAAAAAGAAATGAAAAACGACTCTACGCTCGTTATCACACGGTGCGCTGAGTAACGCAAAATCTATTACGTTTCCGAATTCTCGAAAAAGGAGCTCTCAGTCGCATCGTCAATGGATTCCAAAAAATAGAAAAAAAACGATTTTTTGGCGCTTCCTGCCCTCTCTGCATACGTAGACGGAAATTTCCCGGTATAAGCACGCGCTGGACGACCACGTAATCACTTAAAAAAAAAAGAAGTCGATAGTGCGAAAAAAAAAAAATTATTGGGAAATTTAACGACTTGTTACACTCAGGCAATTTTCTGGCACGTCAAGAACGGCTACACACTGTCGCTGGCCAAGCGCGAGGCCCTGATCGAGCTCGCGCGGACCCACGACTTCGTGATCTTCGAGGACGACCCGTACGTCACGCTGCGCTTCGCCGGCGAGGCGCTGCCGACGATGCTGTCGATGGCGCCCGACGTGACGGTGTACGCCTCGTCGTTCTCCAAGACGGTGTGCCCCGGCATCCGCACCGGCTATCTCGTCGGCCCGGCCGACCTGATCGCCAAGATCGCCTCGGTTGCGACCTCGACCTACGTGTCGCCGAACATGGTCGCCGAAGGGATCGTCAACCAGTTCTGCCGCTCGGGCCGGATCGACGCCTCGATCCCAAGATCCGCGAGGCGCTGCGCGATCGGTCCCAAGCGCTCTGCTCGGCGCTCGCCGAACACCTCCCGGACGCCCGCTTCGTCGCGCCCGAGGGCGGCTATTCCCTGTGGGTGGACCTGCCGCAGGGCACCGATGTCAAGGCGCTCTTCGATGCCGCCGCCCGCGCGGGGTCCAGTTCGTCAAGGGCAGCGACTTCGTGCTGGAGGGCTCTGAGTCATCGCTGCGCCTCGCCTACTCGGGAGTCACCCCCGAGCAGATCGAGGAGGGCGTCCGGCGGCTCGCCGAGGCCTACGCCGAGATCGGCGCCGCGACGCCCGCGTAGGGCGCCGCGCCGCCGAATACTCCGAAGATCGCCGGGCTAATGGTTGACCAATCGACAGCTGCGGCGTCCAAGATTGCGCCGCGGAGTTCGTTGTCAAGGTCTGGAAGACAAATGTGCTCCTCAAAGATACCGCCATTTACATAAGGGAACTTGGTCATTGCGCCATCTTTGCCATGTCGCCCGGAAGGCGGGGTGTCCAGAGTCTCGAACAGGGAGTTTAGGCGAGCGCCGATATCTGACCCATCGTGAGCGGTGTGATCCTTGATGAAGTCCTGGAACTGGTTTGTGTTCCACATATCGGTATCGTCACCAAAGAGCAAGAACAAGATCCTCGCTAGGCTAATGGAGATCTCGTGGTCCCGCTTCTTCGGATCGAAGTTGGCCGGGTACGATTTTTCAAGAGCTGCGTACATGCGTGCCATGAGCTTCGAGGCACGTTTGGTCTCGTTTTTGGTCTCTACATCGAACGCCTCGCGCACCTTCGTAAGTACGGCGTTTACGTCGAGGATTACATCATCTGGGAGTCGGATGGCGTCGAGCTTGGCTTCGAACTTCGGGTCCGTCGAACCGGTTCGATGCTCGTGCCTAGCAGGCCTCGACGTGACGCCGGATCCAGTGCTGCTGCGGGACGGCCATCGCCAGACCTGCTTACCATTCTCATGAAAGATGATCAAACGGTTCGACGTTGTCTTGGCGATAAGTTGTTCGAGTCTCGCCTCCAATGCCGAACCGGGAAGCTTGGACAGTCCCAGACGCGGAGGCCCTTATAGGAGGAAACATTGGTAACAATTACCTTCTCGCCCGCGTCGGTCGTTATGGTAATGGGCGGATGATCGGGAGCACCCCAGTTGAGGTCAAATCTGAAGAGGTCGGCGAAGGTGCCCTCCTCGCATTTGGCGACTAGATCACTAGTCATCGCTCCGTTACCCCGATCGAACACACGATTTGAATTTCGTCTCTTTCGCTCGGTCCGATAACCAGTCGGTCTTCATCGTGCAGTTGCTTGACGAGATCTATCAGGTCTTGATCTGGGTATTTGCTGCGTCGCGCCTGGCTGAGCCGGCCTTTGGCATACTCGGTGAGTGGCCGTTCGTGGAGGGCCGACACGGCCGCGCTCGCGTCGCTAGCCAAAGATGGTCCCTCCCAGCTTCTCGAATGCCCACTTGCGTACGCCTTTCAGGTTGCCGCTAGCCACCATCTCGGTGGTCAGCTTGTTCTGAACCAGGCTCCGCTCTCGTTCGAAGTGATCGTCGCGAACGCTAACCGCCGGTGTGGCCGCCTGAGCCTGAAAGATGCGCATTGCCTCTAACGGGGTAAGAAGCCGTTCGGTCGTTGAGTCCGACGGCCCCGTCCTGGAAGTCGCGAATGCATCAACACCCGAGGCAGTGCAGGCGTAGCAGGTCACGCCACCGCTCATCTCGTGGATGTAAGGCTCGCGGGTGCTGTGGACCATGTCCTGCATCTTAACGATCTTCTTGGCCAAGGCGGGTTGGTGATCTCTGATGTTCGACCACACGAGCCACGCCTCACTGACGGCATCGGCTTCACCTTCGCCTGATCAAGCTCGTCCTCCTTCGGGACCACGCCCTTGTAGAGCTCGTCGAGAGGTTGACTTCGTCGTCGTCTGCCAAAGAACCGCTCGTCAGACCCAAAGGCCGCTGCGTTATCCCCGAGCCGCTGCCTGATCCTTGGCGGAGGCGGATTGCCTGCTCGACCTTCTCGTGCGTGATCAGGTAGATGAAGACCGTGTCGGACCTCTGTCCAACGCGGTCGACACGGCCGGCGCGCTGGATGATTCGGATGATTGCCCAAGGCAGATCGTAGTTCACGACGATGTGCGAGTCCTGGAGGTTCTGGCCTTCAGAGAGGACATCCGTGGCGACCAGAACGTCGATTGGCAGTTCTTCTGTTGGTCCGCGTTCGCTCTTGTCCTCACCTGGAAGCCGATTGCTCTTGGGGCGAAAATCGTCGCGCAATAGCGGCAGGATCTTCTGTGTCGCCGTATGCCAGACCGACGTTCGCGATACCGGCATCTTCAAAGCTTCGGCGACATATTTGGCCGTGTCGGCATATTCGGTGAAGACGAGCACTTTCTCGCCGGGTGGTCGGCGCGGAGCAGTGTAAAGGGCATTGATCTTTGAGTCCTTGCGTGAGTCCCAGGCGCCGAACTTCCAAGAAGGTCGGTGATGATCCGGTTGTCGCGGTCAAGATCATTACGTAGCCTGGTCCTGAATACTTCGTGCTCATCCATTTCGTCGACGCAGGCAGCCGCCGTTGAAGTTCGCGGTATCGGACTCGCGATCTGCCAGCCACCTCGTTTCATCCTCAAGATCTTTGTCAGTGACCATGAACTGGCGGTCGCTGAAACTGCCGAGCGGAACGTCGAGCGGTTGTCGATAGCATAGACGAACAGCTCATTCCGGGCTCGTTGACGCTGCAAGGCTCAGGATGAACGAGTAACCCGACGACGAGAGCCGCTTGAAGAGTCCGATCCGTACAAAGCCGCTGACGTTTCCGCGTCCTGAGCGGATATCGCCGAGGATCTTCGTGTCGCTTGTCTGTGTGCGGAGCCTCGGGTCGTCATAGTCGGCGAGCCGATATCGCGGGAGCATGAGGTCTCGGATGGCGTCGAGAGTGTCGTCGTCCTCCATCAGACTTCGCCGGATCATCGTCGGCGAAGTCCAGGCTAAGGGGCTTCGGAATACGCGTCGGGAAGTGGAACTTATCGCCGTTGGCGAACTCCAGGTATTCCGCGTTCGTCCGTCGTGCCGTCCGGGAAGGGTGACGGTTTCCCTCTTCGCGGTCCGCTTGATAAAGGATCGAGTACGGCGGACGAGGTGGTCGCTCATCAGGCGCTTCCAGTCCTCGGCCTCCTCAGAGCGCCGGAATGCGCCAAGGGTCGTGATCTTACCGTCGACCTTGTCAGACGAGCGCGGGTCCTTGTCCATAGCTGCCGTCGGCTGGATGCCGAGGTCCTCGTCGTCGTCGATGTAGAGGCCGATCTGGTTGGCGACGTCAGCGAACGCAAGGTTGTACGGTGTCGCCGTCAGGAGCAGAACCTTCGAGCCGTTGCGGCGTACGTAGTCCTGGATCGCCTCCTAAGCCTTGGTCGTAGTTGTTGCGGAGGTTGTGCGACTCATCGCAGATAACGAGGTGGAAGCGCTTCAATTCCGGGAGCTTCTTGTCGGCCATCGAGTACGGGATGACCCGCGCGCCCAGAAGGCCGTAGCTCTCCAGGTGCTCCTCCCACATGCGTTCGAGGTTCTTCGGGCACAGCACCAGGGTCGTGATAGTCCTCGGCGGCCTCGAGCATCAGCGCCGTAGCGATCGCGGTAAGCGTCTTGCCGAGACCGACGACGTCGCCGAGCATGGTCCCGCCTCGGCGCACGATGCGACGGGCGAGCGTGCGGACAGCGGTCTCTTGGTAGTCGAGAAGGAGGTTCTTCGATCGACGGCGGAAGGACATAGCCCAGGCCTTCTCGAGCGTCCTCAGACAGGCGTGGCAGACCTTCAGGTAGACCTCGTACGGCGTGGGCTGAGTGTCGTCAGACGCCCAGGAATCCTGAATCAGCTCGATGATCTCCGACGTGATCTTGAGTGAGAACGGAGTCGTCCCACCGATCGGTGAACCATTCGGCAAGCTTGCCAGAGGCGTCGTTGTCGGCGACATCGATGTTGAGTTCGAGGTTCCTGGAAGCCCGGCATTGGTGAGATTCGAGGATCCGACGTAGGCGCGACGCTCAGCGAACGGCGTTGCCAGGGGCGTGGAAGATATACGTCTTGCCGTGGAGGGGCGTCGTGAAGACCTTCATCTCGACGGCCCCGATTGAAGTTGGTCCTGAAGCTGCTGCAGAGTAACTTGCTCGGCCTTGTTCGGGACTCCCCGCATGAGCTGGGTACGGAGATGACTGACTAAGCGTTCTTTAGCGTCGATCGCCTTCTCACGACATTGATGCTCGTTCCGTAGGCCGGTGGCTGTACGGTGTCCTGCAATGCGCTCAACATGGCTGCGGCGTCGGACGGCATGACCATGCCGACAAGAATCCGCGCGACGGGCCCCTCGATCTGCGCACCCGACGCTTTGCTCTCGATGATGTCGGCCATGTTCGACCATCCACGTAGATCCAGGTAGCCCGAGGCCACATCCATCCGATCGAAGGCCACCAGCGCTTCTCGCAAGGCCGGTCCCAGGCGCGTTCCACTTGTGATGTTGTCGTAGATGCTCGGCAAAGGAACCCCTCGGCGCAACGACGTCGGACCCGTTGACAATATCGGCTAAGTCAGACATACGACGGCCGGTCGTCAAATCGACGCGCTCGACGCGATGAGCGCCCCGGCGTGTCGTCTTTACCCCGCGCACCGCCTGCGCGGTCCTGTGTACCGATCCGCTGCCTGGCCTCGCCGTTCGGAGGTAGCCCGGGAACATCTTCGGGGCCAGGCCACCGTAGATGGCGTCCCGCGCTCCACCCAAGCGCCACACCCTGGCACCTCAGAGTCCCTGTCGTGAGGAAGCGACGATGGATTCCTGCATGCGATATTCGGACCATTGTGCGACGCTCGACGCAGCCCGCTTCAGCGCTGACCGAACTCACGTCGAAGTGCCGCAAGGACATCGCCGTACGTTTCTCTTATGTTGCCCTTTGAGTATCGGATCTGGTGGATTCCCGAAGATTTGAGTAGTCCGAAGTTCCTTGTTCCAGAAGCACTATTGCGCGAGAGAAACCGAGTACTCCCTGGAAGAGACCGGTCTCATGGACAACGTTCTGTCTTGCGTGCCAATCACCATCGGCCGTTTCATCTTCGGCCGTCATTATTAAAACGGCAAACGCCGACACGGCCAGCATCTCTTGCAGAATGTCCCGGATCGTATGGCCGGCACGCGCGCCCGTCTCATAGGTCTCAACGTCATAACCATGATGGTCATGGAGGTGGTCCTTTAGATCTCTCCATTGTTGACTTCGACCGTGGCCAATGAAGACGCGAGGCTTCGGAATGGGGGGCGGTGGTGGCATTGCAATTTGGGACGCTCCAGCTTGCCGCTCAAATACGCTACTTACCCGAACTATCAGCGCCCTATTAGGTGCCGCGATATCCACGGTGGTCATGCTGCTGTACTCGTAGACCTGCAGGAAGCGCTGATTCGTCAGGCTATGTACTTGCAGGACGCTGGATTCGTGGTGTTTCCGGTGCTCTCCGAAGAACTCGTCCAACGAATCGAAATCCCATTTCTCGTTGCCTTCTCTCACCGAAAGAGTCGTCGCCGACATCGGTTTGTCGTCGGCGGGAAGGCCATCGTCGAACGCTAAGACTGCCTCCTCGTAGACAGCCGTCTCGAATCGGGCGTTGTCGTAGTCAGTGCTCTTCTCCACACGTTCATTGTTGACCACCCGGTCATGACCGCAAAGGGCAGGGCGACGGTGACGGCCGAATCCACATAGCGATCACCCGACAACTGACCGCGCTCGTGTCGTGTTGTCGGACCGCGCGGACCTCTTCGGTCCTCCGAGACTCCGGGCCACCGTTTGGAAGGGCTGGCGATCTGCCCGGCTCGTGAGGTATGCGGCTCGAGAAGCGAGTGTTCTCGCAATTGATGGAACACTGCGGACGGAGAGGGCGCGTAGTGCCCACGAATTCCGGCGGCGGTGAGGAGACTGTCAAGTGGACCGAGTTTCGAGCGACGGAAGTTCACACATTGGTGACCGGTTGGACCGTTGGTGTAGTCGGGTAACTCGGATCCGAAGAGCGGACCGAGCGGAGCCAGAGGTCGACCTGGACAATCTCCGACTGATCCACGACGAAATCACCGCTAGGTCTGCGCGGCTCAACGCGAGTGGCGCAAGGCTCGATGCGAAGGCGACGACGCTCCTGGGCTTCGTTCTCGCGGCGGCAACGTTCCTCGCTGCTCACAACGGGCCTTTCTGGTGGAAGGTGAGCGCACTCGTGGTGATTGTCATCGCAGGCGGGTTTGGGATCATGGCGATGAGGCCGAGGAAGCATGAGGATGCTCCCGAGCCTGGACCACTCTGGGAGTCCATGAAGAGCAGGCAAGAGCCGGCAACGCTAGCGATCCTAATCGCTGCGAAGGTCGCCGTGTTTCAGACCAACCATTCGATCCACGAGACGAAAGCGCGTCAGTGGCGCCGGTCTCTTGTGCGCTTATGCTGGGGGTCGCGCTAACGGCAACGACACTAGCGATCGGAAGCAGCAGTCATGGCGGATCAGGAACTGCCCAAGGCGGACGGCCAGGCAGCTTCCGCTCCGCCAGAGCCAAGTGACACTGAGATCGTTCAATCTCTGATCGGTACGGAGTCAAGAGGCCAGGACGTCATCGACTTGGTCAATCGGATGGTTGGTGGAGACGAGTTCTCCAACAAGGAGCGCGGGCAGACCTTATAGGCACGCTCGCCACGCCGACCCGGGTGGCGGTGGCGAACCAGCGGTCGACAACGAGACACGACTTCCCCATTGAGCTCACGTTCGTGTGCTGTGGTCGCTGACAACACAGGGTCAACTTTGCGCATGTTTCTCGTTGTCCGACGGGCGGCGAGAGCCACGCCGAGGGGCCCGACTACCGTGGCCTTGTGGCTAGTCATCCGTTCGAACAGAGCTCGCTACGGTGGGTGGTTCATGGCGAGCGAACGATCTACGACAATCCGTGGGTGCGGTTAGCGCTCATCGACGTGGAGCCTCCCGACGGCAGGAGGTTTCGAGCATCATGCCGTACGCCTAAATCGAGTTGCAATAGCCGCGGTTGTCGATCTGCAGGACCGGGTGTTGATGCTGTGGCGGCATCGGTTCATCACCGGTGAGTGGGGTTGGGAGCTGCCAGGCGGCATCGTCGAGCCGGATGAGGAGCCTGGCACGACCGCGGCACGGGAGTTCGAGGAGGAGACTGGATGGCGTCCGGGGCCGCTTCGTCGTCTCGTGGCCTTCCAACCGATGCCAGGGTTGGTGGATACGCCGCATGAGCTCTTCGTTGGCGACTCGGCCGAGCGTGTTGGCGAGCCGACGACTTCAGATGAAGCCGGAGTCGTGGAGTGGGTACCGCTCAATCGGATGCATGGGCTGCTAGAGCGGGGCGAGTTGCTGGGTGCCGGAACGCTGGTGGGTGTCCTTCATTTGCTTGCGTTCAAGGACAAACCGAAGACCGACTCATGCGGCGATACGGACGAGTTGTAGCCGTCGTTGTTGGCGGATCGAACCAACCGTTGCGATAAGTTTCCGGGCAGTTGCTATATGCTGTTTTGCTTTCGTCTTGGTCGCCAACGTCGGCGAAGGCTGCGGCAAGGTCGGTATGGAGGCTCGCGCCGCTCGATTGAACGAGCCGTCCATCGACTGGAGGGCAATCCGAAGCGGCGATACGGCCGCGCGGTCGCCCAGAGCCCGCAGTACATTGCCTTGCCAGCGAGCTAGATGCGCTTCGTCGAGAGCCAGAAACGGCAACTCCGGGTCCCCCGTGGCTGGAAACACCTTTTCCGCGGTTCTCAACGCCGCACGGCTTCGTGGCCGGTCGCCGGCAGCCGCGAGGGCCTCGGCTTCGGCGGTAGTAGAGCCATGCCACGAGCGTGCCGGGCAAACGTCGTACAGAGCGAGCGTCCTGCACCAATGCGGTCGCCTCTTCGGGCTTGCCGAGGTCGAGTAGTGCGTAGGACTGCTCCCCCATCGCATGTGCGAGCAGCGCTGGCGAACCAGCCTCCTGTGCAGCGGCCCGTGCCTTTGCGTAGTGCTGCCATGCCTGGGCGGTGCCACCGACATCGAGGGCCTGCCAGCCGGCCAGCGTTGCCGCGTCGGCGAGAGCGGCAGCAAGCGGCGCGCGATCGCGGGCTAGTACGGAGTGATCTAAGAGCCGTTCGATCACGCTGATGTGGCCGCGAAGCTGCTCCAGCACGCCAGGGGCGCCCAGTCTGCGGTCGAGCAGGCGGATTCGTTCGGTCTGGTCCCGGAGAAGCTGAACCAGGTCGTTATCAACGGTCGCCGATGCCGCAAGGCGGGACCGTAGCTCATCGGCTGCCGAGTCCTGTGCTCGGGATCCCCTCGTGACCGAAGCCGAGCTCGTCGTCGGTGAGGCCGAACACATCTCGGAGCATCCCCCGGTATGTGGGATCAGGCTTCTGGCGTCCGTTCTCCCACCTCGACACCTGGGGTTTCAACGATCCGCTTGATGGGACTTCGACATCTCTGGTTCGGGCAACTCGCCTGATCTCGGCGATGAGCCTGGCCTGCGACCATCCTCGTTCCTCGCGTGCCGCCTTCAGACGTGTCGTCACGAGTCCATCCCACGGTGAGTCTCATCGGTTTGCGTCGTGCCGCACAGCATGCCGTGCTGCGCCGACATTTCCACTATTGCCGCAACGACACGCAACAGACGCCATCTACCGAGCTCTTCGTCGCGCGCGTTGTCTTAGCTATGTGGCCGACACAGGTCACCTGATGACAGGAGGCGGCGATGCAGAGCAGCAACATTCCGGTGGACAGCGAGGCCGTGTTCCCGGACGGGCTGTATGTGACGGCCGAGGTGACGGCGCTGCGGGACTTCGACCGGTCGACCCCGGATTCGGCGGTGCAGACGACGGATAAGACGTCGGGTCTGCCGGTGTGGTCGGTGCCGGTGCATGACGGGGATCCGCATGCGGGGAAGAACGCGGCGATCGTGGTGAAGGTGTCCGCGGCGGTGCAGCCGGTGCCGCCGGAGGCGATCCCGGGGACCCCGTTCCGGCCGGTGGTGTTCGACAACCTGACGGTGACCCCGTATGTGATCGAGGCCAACGGGCGGGGCAGGCCCCGGGTCGGGTACAGCCTGCGGGCGAGCGGCATGCACGCCCCGGGCAAGGGAACGCTCGGCGGGGTCGAAGGCGAACGGGTCCGGGAGCAATGGTTCGTCGACCGGCTCGTCGGGTGAGTCCCGGTGACCGGCGCCGAACGGGGCCACCGCGGATCGGCGGCGTGCTGACCGACCTGGTCGTCGGCGCCGGTCGACTGGTGCGGTCGATGGTCCGGCACCCGATCCTCACGCTCGTGACGGCGCTGGGGGTGGTGGCGTGGTGGTCGGGCCGGTGGGCCGCGGCGGTCGCGGCACTGGTGTTGGCCGGTGTGGCGCTGGGTCTGTGGGCGACCACCTATCCGAGCTCGTTCGAGCGGTGGGTGACCTGCCGGGTGCGGGCGGGCTGGCGCCGGTTCTGGTGGTACGGGCGGCATTGGCAGCCAGTGATGACCGTGTGCGGGCTGACCGTGACCCACTCCGAGACGGACCTGGCTGCCCGCGATACGCCGGGTGGTGTGCGACCGGTGGCGGGACCGGGTGCTGGTGAAGCTGGCGCGGGGCCAGTCCCCGGCCGACTTCGAGAACCGGGCCGACGAGCTGGCGCACTCCTTCGCCGCCGCCTCGTGCCGGGTGCGGGCGGCTCGGCCGGGGTGGGTGTGGCTGGAGTTCGCCCGGGCCGACCCGCTCGCCCCGATCACCCCCGCCCTCCCCGTGCCCGCCACGACCGCGCGAGGTGGATCTGGCGGCGGTGCCGGTCGGGGTGGTCGAGGACGGCGCCCCCTGGGCGCTGCCGGTCCTGGGGACGCATCTGCTGGTCGCCGGGGCGACCGGCGCCGGGAAGGGGTCGGTGGTGTGGTCGCTGATCCGCGGCCTCGCCCCGGCGATCCGGGACGGCAGCGTGCAGCTGTGGGTGGTCGACCCCAAGGGCGGGATGGAACTCGGCGCCGGGTGAGCCGCTGTTCACCCGGTTCGCCAGCCAACCGCCGAAGATGCCGCCGACCTGCTCGACGACGCCGTCGACCGGCATGCGGACCCGGGCGACCGACGGCTGCGCGGGGTCACCCGGCTGCACACCCCGACCGCCGACGGATCCGCTGGTCGTGGTGGTCGTGGACGAGATCGCGGCGCTGACCGCCTACGTCACCGACCGCGAGACCTGAAGAAGCGACTCGCGGCGGCGTTGCCGCTGCTGCTCTCCCAGGGCCGGGCGCGTCGGGTACTCGGTGGTCGGGGCGCTGCAGGACCCGGGCAAGGACGTGCTGTCCGTTCCGGGACCTGTTCGCCGTCCGGGTCGGGCTGCGGCTGATCGAGCCCGAACAGAGCCGGATGGTGCTCGGCGACGGCGCCCGCGCCCGCGGCGCGGTCTGCGACCGCATCCCGCTGTCCACCCCGGGGTCGGGTACGTGCTGCGCGACGGTGATCCCGACCCGGTCCGGGTCCGCGCCGCCTGGGTCACCGACGACGACATCGCCGCGATGGCCGCCACCTACGCCCCCACCCCGGTCGAGGCGCCCGAGCTGCGGGCGGTGGCCTGACATGCCCCGCCCATCACGGACCCGAGACCAGACCGTCGACCGGCCTGTGGCCGGTGCGGGCGGCTCGCGGTCAGTGCTCGAGCACGAGTACGACGACACCCCGGTCTGGCTGTGCGGCGAGCTGCTGGTACGTGTTCCTGCGGTTCCGCGACGCCCCCTACCGGCTCATGCCCGAGGCCGCGGCATGACCGGCGACCACGAGGACCAACCTGGCGACCTGGACGGCCCACCCGTCCGCCAGCCTCGGACCGATCCGCTCGCCTGGGAGGTGTTGCAGGGCCGGTGGCGGGACCGGGCAGCGTGCCTCGGCCTGGACAGCGACGACTGGTTCCCGATCGGCGACCGGGGCTCGGCTGGTCGCGCTGACGCCGCCCGCCGGATCTGCGCGGCCTGCCCGGTGCGCCGGTCCTGTCTCGGGTTGGCGATCGTCACCGCGGCGGAGTTCGGCATCTTCGGCGGCCTCGACCCGGCCGCCCGGGCGCCGCTGGTGCGCGCCTGGTGGGACGGCGCCGCCCTCACCGACGTCCTCGACGCCGCGGCCGGTCGGCGCGACGGGGGCCGGGCCGCCTGATGACCAGCCCCGCCACCACCGAGGCGCCCGCGCCGCCGAGCCGGGCCACTTGCCGACGCCCTGGTCGCCAAGTTCGGCACCGGCGTGGACCCGGTCGCCTGGATGGGCAACGCCGCCCGCGCCCGCGGCTGCTCCCACCCGGTCCGGCTGCGCGGCTCCTCGACCACCGTGAACACCGCCACCGGTGAGATCGTCGGCCGATTCGACTCCGCGGACCTGCCCGACTCGGTGCTGTACCTGCCGTGCGGCACCCGCCGCGGAGTCGTGTGCCCGGCGTGCGCCGAGGTGTACCGGCAGGACACGTACCAGCTGCTGAAGGCAGGGCTGGCCGGCGGCAAAGGCGTCCCGGACGAGGTCACCTCGCATCCGGCGGTGTTCGCCACCCTCACGGCGCCGACGTTCGGGCCGGTGCACACCCGCCGCACCAGCCGCGACGGCCGGGTGCTGCCCTGCCGGCCCCGACGGGACAAGCCGAACTGTGAGCACGGCGGGCCGATGTTCTGCACCCGACGCCACGCCGAGGACGAGAAGACCCTCGGTGCTCCGCTGTGCCTGGACTGCTACGACCACGACGGCCAGGTGGTGTGGAACCTGCACGCCCCGGAGCTGTGGCGGCGCACCGTCAACACCCTCATCCGGTCGCTCGACGCAATGGTCGGGAAGCACGCCCCGGTCAAGGTCCGGCTCTCCTACGCGAAGGTCGCCGAGTACCAGGCCCGAGGTGTGATCCACTTCCACGCCCTCATCCGGCTCGACGGACGGCACCCCGACCACCCCGACGACATCCTGCCCCCACCCGCCGGGCTCGGCATCGACGAGCTCCGGGACGCGATCCAGTCCGCGGCGGCGTCGACCGGGTTCCGCACCGACACCCATCCGGAGCACCCCGGCGGGTGGGTGATCGGCTGGGGCTCCCAGGGCGCCGACGTGCAGATGATCCGCCGCGGCCTGCCCGGTGAGGTGACCGACGAGCAGGTCGCCGGCTACCTGGCCAAGTACGCCACCAAGTCCACCGAGGCCACCGGCCTGGTCGCCTACAAGATCACCCCCGACACCATCGAGGCCTACACCGGACGCGAGACGCACCCGGCGCGGTTGATCGACGCCTGCTGGCGCCTCGGCCACCACCAGCCGGGAGCGGACTGGGCACGGCTGCGCAGGTGGGCGCACATGCTCGGCTTCGGCGGGCACTTCTCCACCCGCTCCCGCCGCTACTCCACCACCCTCAAAGCCCTCCGCCAAGCCAGACAGACCTGGCGCCGCAACACCGTCACCGGCGCCGAACTCGCCGCCGCCACCGCAACCGACGACGACCAGGCCGAGGACGAGACCACGCTCGTCGTCAACCACTGGTCGTTCGCCGGCACCGGCTGGCGCACCACCGCCGACGCCGAACTCGCCGCCATGGCCGCCGACTCCGCCCGCGCCCGACGACCGATGCGCCATCGCGACTAGCCCGTACTCATCGCAATCAACCAGGACGCGAGAAGGTGATGCCGTATGGAGAAGCAGCTCTTGACACCCGAAGAGGTAGCCGACGTTCTTGGGGTCGGCCGATCGAAGGTCTACGAGTTGATGGGGTCTCGTGCCCTTCGTTCGGTCAAGCTCGGGCATGCGCGCCGTGTGACGACAACTGCTCTTCGTGAGTACATCGAGGAGTTGGCGGGTGAGCCGGTGTGAGCGCCCGAAGTTCCGGCGGACGTCGCCGTTCTCATGGGGAAGGTTCGATCTATCAGAAGCCGGATGGTCGTTGGTGTGCGCAGATCGACCTTGGCTGGATCAACGGGAAGCGGCGCCGGCCAGTCGTGTATGGCCGTACGCGGGCCGAGGTGCGGGAGAAGGCCGACAGTCTTCGTCAGGCACAGCGTGCAGGCGTGGACCTGTCGGTTCGGCCGCGGACAGTTGAGGAGTGGCTGACCGAGTGGCTGCGCGACATCAAGGGACACGATGGCACGCGGCCGTCGACGATCATTCGCTACCGCGACGTCGTCCAGACGCATCTGATTCCCGGTCTTGGCCGGATCCGCCTCGACAAGCTGACGCCACGAGATGTGCACGTGTTTCTGCTGGCGTGCCGCCCCAGACTCTCGCCGGGGTCAGTGGTGAAGGTGCACGGGGTCCTCCGGGTTGCGCTTGGCGATGCCGAGAGGCTGGACCTGGTCGTACGGAACGTCGCCAAGCTAGTGAAGCCTCCAAGCATCGACACAGTTGAGCGGCGCACCCTCACGCCGGACGAGGCGCGGCACTTCCTTGAGGTGGTCGGGGGCGATCGTCTGGAAGCCGTGTTCGTGATTGCGTTGACCCTCGGGCTTCGGCGCGGTGAGGTGCTCGGGCTCAAGTGGACCGATGTCAATCTGGTCACGCGGGAACTTCGTGTTGAGCGCGCTCTTCAACGCATCGGCGACCAGCTGCGATTGGTCGAGCCGAAGACCCGACGATCCCGCCGACCGCTGCCGATTCCGATGCTGGCCGTTCATGCGCTTGAGAGACATCGTGCTCGGCAGGTCGTCGAGCGTGCCAAGGCTGGTCCGGACTGGCAGGAGTCCGGGCTCGTCTTCACCTCCACCATCGGCACGCCGATGGAGCCGCGCAACGTCAACACTCGGTTCCAGCGCCTACGGACTGAGGCGGACCTGCCATGGCTGCGGCTTCACGACCTTCGGCACGGGTGCGCCACGTTCCTGCTCGCGAACGGCGTCGAGCCCGGACGGTGATGGAGATACTCGGGCATTCGACGATCCGGCTGACCATGGACACCTACGGGCACGTGCTGCCAGACCGACTGCGGGCAGCGGCGGAGGCGATGGACCGTGCGTTCGAGGAGTGAGAGCCGTGCAGTTAGGCAGCAAAGTAGGCAGCAAAGGGCACGGATCGCGTCCACTGAGGTGGTGCCAAATCGGCGTTTTGGCTGGTCAGAAGGGGTGGAGACGAGGGGACTTGAACCCCTAACCCCCGCCTTGCAAAGGCGGTGCTCTGCCAGTTGAGCTACGTCCCCGAAGCGGTCGAGCGACCGCTCAGCGCAGGTCGGGTGCCGCGGTGGTCGCCTCGTGCCAGAGGTCGGCCTCGGTGCGGGCGGCGCGGCGCTTCTTGGCCAGCGCCGTCGCGGCGCTGGCCACGCCGGCCAGCAGGATGATCTTCTTCAACATCGCATCTCCCGGGTGTCGAGCGTCGCGCAATGGTGGGCCTGGGAGGACTTGAACCTCCGGCCTCATCCTTATCAGGGATGCGCTCTAACCGACTGAGCTACAGGCCCGCGCAGGCGGTGAGATTACCGTACGCCGTCACCCCGCCCCAACTCACCGGCATATCCGGCGGTCCCGGCGACCGACGGTGACTAGTCGTGCTCGGCGAGGGTGACCTCGAGGCCGCCGACCAGGTCGGCGCACAGGTTGTAGATGAACGACCCCACCGTCGCCAGCGCCGCGAACAGCACGATGCTCACCGCGCCCAGCACGGCCGCCGCGGCCAGCACCAGCTGCGGGGTGATCACGTTGCCGGTGCTGCCGTTGAGCTCGTTGACCGTCGAGTTGATGCTGCTGAAGACGCCCATCCCGTTCAGCACGCCGTAGAGCAGCCCGATGGCCACCATCCACACCACGAACAGCGCCCCGCCGAGCACCAGGGAGAACTTCAGCGCCGACCACGGGTCGATGTGCCGCACCGTGAGCCGGGCCCGGCGCAGCGGCCGCGCCGCCTCGCCCTGCCCCGCCGCGGTCGCCGCCTTCCGCTTCCCGGCGGCCATCACCTTGCGGACCGCCGCCCCCGCCGACGACTCGTCCTTCTCACCCGACTCAGCATCCCGCTCGGCCTCCGCCGGCGCAGCCGAAGCCGACGCGACGCTCTCCGCGACCAGCCGCCGCCCCGGCCCACGCCGGAGTCTCCGGCGCGGCACCCGGCTCGTGGTAGAGCGACTCGCCGTAGCGTCGGATCCCGGTAGGCCGCGTCGTCCCGCGGCGACGCGGCGGCCTCGGCCGCGCCCGACGAGCCCGGCCGGTAGCCGCTGCGGGCCAGCGCCTCGGCGTAGTCCCGCTCGGCGGTCGTCTCGCCCGCCGACTCGGCCGGCTGCTCCTCCGACCCGCGGCGCGCGTGCCGGCGCCGCTGCCGCGGCGCAGCCTTCGACGAGCGACGACGGCGGCTCGGCCGCAGGCTGGTCGCCCACAGCGCGGAACTCCTGCGTCCGATCGTCCGGCTCGTCCGTGCTGTGCTCGGTCACTCCGGAACGGCGGGGGTTGGTCACCGTGTTTGCTCCCTGGGTGGTCGGGCAGTGCTTGGGGCGGTAGCGCCCCCGGGCACTACTCGTCGATCTCGTCCACGTTGCGGGCTATGGCGACGAGGCTGACACCCTCCGGCAGGTTGATCAACCGGACCCCCATCGTCTGCCGCTGAGCGCGACGCACCTCCCGGGCATTGGTGCGGATGACCCCTCCGTTGGAGGTGATGGCATAAAGATCGTCATCCAACCGCACCGCAGCCGCGCCGACCAGCCTGCCTCGCTTAGCCACGATCTTCGCGGTGAGCACTCCCTTGCCACCGCGTCCCTGGACCGGGTACTCCTCGATCTTGGTCCTCTTGGCATACCCACCTTCGGTCGCGACAAGCACCTCCTGGCCCTCGCCGACGACCTCCATAGAGAGTAGTTCGTCACCGCTCCCGAACCGCATTCCGATCACCCCGGACGTGGCGCGGCCCATCGGCCGCAGCGTCTCGTCGTCGGCGTGGAAGCGGATCGACTGCGCCCCGCGGCTGATCAGCAGCAGGTCGTCGGTCTGGTCGATCAGCGCCGCGCCGATCAGCTCGTCCTCGCCGCGCAGGTTGATCCCGACGACCCCGCCGGTGCGGTTTGAGTTGAAATCTTCCAGTTTGGTCTTCTTCACCAGCCCGGCCTTGGTGGCCAGCACGAGGTACGGCGCCGCCTGGTAGTCGGTCAGCGCGATCACCTGGGCGATCGTCTCGCCCGGCTGGAAGGCCAGCAGGTTGGCCACGTGCTGCCCGCGGGCCGTGCGGCTCGCCTCCGGCAGCTCGTAGGCCTTCGCCCGGTAGACCCGGCCCTTGTTGGTGAAGAAGAGCAGCCAGTGGTGGGTCGAGGTGACGAAGAAGTGGGCGACCAGGTCGTCCTGCTTGAGGGTCGCCCCCTGCACACCCTTGCCGCCGCGCTTCTGCGACCGGTAGAGGTCGGTCTTGGTGCGCTTGGCGTAGCCGGTGCGCGTGATCGTGACGACCACGTCCTCCTCGGCGACCAGGTCCTCCATCGACATGTCGCCGTCGTAGGCCACCAGCCGGGTACGCCGGTCGTCGCCGTAGCGCTCCACGATCTCGGCCAGCTCGTCGCGCACGATCTCGCGCTGCCGCTGCTCGCTGGCCAGGATCGCCTCGAGCTCGTCGATCTCCGCCTGGATCGCGGCGAATTCGTCGATGATCCGCTGCCGCTCCAGCGCGGCCAGCCGGCGCAGCTGCATGTCGAGGATCGCGGTCGCCTGGATCTCGTCGATCTCCAGCAGCTCCATCAGGCCGCCGCGCGCCGCGTCGGCCGACTCGCTGCCCCGGATCAGCGCGATCACCGCGTCGAGCTGGTCGAGCGCCTTGAGCAGCGCCCGCAAGATGTGCGCCCGCTCCTCGGCCTTGCGCAGCCGGAACCGGGTGCGCCGGACGATGACCTCGATCTGGTGGGCGACGTAGTAGCGCACGAACTGGTCGAGCCGCAGCGTGCGCGGCACCCCGTCGACCAGCGCCAGCATGTTGGCGCCGAACGTCGTCTGCAGCTGGGTGTGCTTGTAGAGGTTGTTGAGCACCACCTTGGCGACCGCGTCACGCTTCAGCGTGATCACCAGCCGGCGACCGATCCGGTCGGACGACTCGTCGCTGATGTCGCTGATCCCGGCGATCTTGCCGTCCTTGACCAGCGGTCGCGATCGACTCGGCGAGGTTGTCCGGGTTGACCTGGTAGGGCAGCTCGGTGACCACCAGGATGGTGCGGCCCTTGGTGTCTTCCTCGACGGTGACCACGGCGCGCATCCGGATCGACCCGCGGCCGGTGCGGTAGGCGTCCTCGATCCCGTCCCGGCCGACGATCAGGCCGTGGGTGGGGAAGTCGGGGCCCTTGATCCGCTCCATCAGCGCCTCGAGGAGCTCCTCGTCGGTCGCCTCCGGGTTGGCCAGCGTCCAGGCGACGCCGTCGGCGACCTCGCGCAGGTTGTGCGGCGGGATGTTGGTCGCCATCCCGACCGCGATCCCGGACGAGCCGTTGACCAGCAGGTTGGGGATCCGGCTCGGCAGGATGTCGGGCTCGGTGGTGCGGCCGTCGTAGTTGGGGCGGAAGTCGACCGTCTCCTGGTCGATCTCCCGCAGCATCTCCATCGCCAGCGGCGACAGCCGCGACTCGGTGTTGTGGCTGACGAAGCCGTTGGTGATGAAGGCGTGGTCGGCCGAGTCGACCCGCAGGCTGTAGACCGGCTGCACGCCGGCGTCGACGACCGCGGTGACCTTCGCGAAGTGGAAGGCGTGCGGGTCGCCGTCGCCGGGCACCCGGCGGGCCTTGTCGGCGTAGTAGGCGGTGCCGTCGGGCAGGTCGAGCGGCATCTCACCATTGGCGCGGTCGCCCAGCTGCAGGAGTACGACGTCGCCGGGCGCGATCTCGCCGACCAGCTTCCACAGCACGGTGGGGACGCTGTGGACACGCGCCAGGCACAGCAGCGGGTGGTTGGCGGTGGCGGTGACCGACCGGTCGCCGGCCTCGACCCGCACCACCGGGTGCGAGCCGGAGTGGTGCAGCGCGGTGGCCCGCACCGCCGTACCCTCCCGGCCGACCACCTTGGTGTCGATCTCCACCGTCGACTCCGGCGCGGCGGCCGCCGATGTCGGCGATCGCGACCTCGCCGGTCGGCGTCGCCACCAGCGTGTCGCCGGTGACGCAGTAGCGCATCGCCGCCGCCGGGTCGTTGCCCGGCGAGCCGAAGTTGCCCTGGCCGTCGACCAGCGGCGCCCGCATCGACCACGGCTGCGCGAGCCGGACCAGGGTGTCGTAGATCGCCGAGTCGCCGTGCGGGTGGTAGTTACCCATCACCTCGCCGACGACCCGCGAACACTTCACGTAGCCGCGGTCGGGCCGGAAGCCGGCGTCGTACATGCCGTAGAGCACCCGGCGGTGCACCGGCTTGAGGCCGTCCCGCACCTCGGGCAGCGCGCGGCCGACGATCACCGACATCGCGTAGTCGATGTAGCTGCGCTGCATCTCCACCTGGATGTCGACCGGTTCGGTGCGATCCCCTGGTGGCTGGCCGCCGGGCGGCACAGTGGTCTCGGTCACGGGTCACCTTTCGTGCGTGGTTCTATCTGCCGGCGCCTTGCGTACGGCGCTCAGATGTCGAGGAAGCGGACGTCCTTGGCGTTGCGCGTGATGAAGCCGCGGCGGGCCTCCACGTCTTCGCCCATCAGCACGCTGAAGAGCTCGTCGGCGGTGGCGGCGTCGTCGAGGTTGACCTGCATCAGCACCCGGGCGGCCGGGTCCATCGTGGTCTCCCACAGCTCCTTGGCGTTCATCTCGCCGAGGCCCTTGTAGCGCTGGATCGCGTCGTCCTTGGGCAGCTTCTTGCCGTTCTGCAGGCCGAGCTGCACCAGGCCCTCGCGCTCCCGCTCGGTGTAGGCGTGCTCCGGGTCGGCCCGCTGCCACTTGATCTTGTAGAGCGGCGGCTGGGCGAGGTAGACGTAGCCGCCCTCGATCAGCGGCCGCATGAACCGGAACAGCAGCGTGAGCAGCAGCGTGGTGATGTGCTGGCCGTCGACGTCGGC
This sequence comes from uncultured Actinomycetota bacterium, assembly GCA_963775655.1. Taxonomy (GTDB): domain Bacteria; phylum Actinomycetota; class Actinomycetes; order Mycobacteriales; family QHCD01; genus DASXJE01. The sequence continues at coordinate 50,816 of CAVZJT010000001.1, forward strand.
GTCGGCCATCAGCACGATCTTGTGATAGCGCAGCTTGCTGACGTCGAACTCGTCGTGGATGCCGGTGCCGAGCGCGGTGATCAGCGCCTGGACCTCGGTGTTTTTCAGCACCCGGTCGATGCGGGCCTTCTCGACGTTGATGATCTTGCCGCGGATCGGCAGGATCGCCTGGAACATCGAGTCGCGGCCGGACTTGGCCGAGCCGCCGGCCGAGTCGCCCTCCACGATGTAGAGCTCGCTCTCACCGCGGGTTGGTCGACCGGCAGTCGGCCAGCTTGCCCGGCAGCGCTCCGACGTCGAGCAGACCCTTGCGGCGGGCCAGCTTGCGGGCGTCCTGCGCCGCGCGCCGGGCCCGGGCCGCCGAGCTGGCCTTCATGATGATGACCTTGGCCTCGCCCGGGTTGCGCTCCAGCCAGTCGGCCAGCCAGTTGTTGCAGGTGGTCTGCACGAACGACTTGGCCTCGGTGTTGCCGAGCTTGGTCTTGGTCTGGCCCTCGAACTGCGGGTTGGTGAGCTTGACCGACACGATGGCGGCGAGACCCTCCCGGATGTCGTCGCCGGTCAGCCGCTCCTCGTTGGCCTTGATCAGGTTCTTCTCCGCCGGCGTAGCGGTTGACCACCGAGGTGAGCGCGGTGCGGAAGCCCTCCTCGTGGGTGCCGCCCTCGATCGTGTTGATCGTGTTGGCGAAGGTGTAGACCGACTCGGAGTAGGACGAGTTCCACTGCATCGCGATCTCGGCGGCGATCCCGTCGCCCTCCGCCTCGAAGCTGATCACCGACTTGTGGATCGCGTCCTTGGTGGCGTTGAGGTGCTTGACGAAGTCGGTGATGCCGCCCTGGTAGCACCACTCCTCGTCCGTCGGCGGGTCGGTGCGCTCGTCGCGCAGCGAGATGGCCAGGCCCTTGTTGAGGAAGGCCATCTCCTGCAGCCGGCGGGCCAGCGTCACGTAGTCGAAGTCGACGGACTCGAAGATGTCCGGGTCGGGCCAGAAGGTGATCGTGGTGCCGTGCTTGCGGGTGGTGGCGCCGCGCTGGACCGGGCCGGTCGGCTTGCTGTTGGCGTAGGACTGCGTCCACACGTAGCCGTTGAGGTGGATCTCGACCTCGAGCCGGCTCGACAGCGCGTTGACCACCGACACGCCGACGCCGTGCAGGCCGCCGGACACGGCGTAGGACTTGCTGTCGAACTTGCCGCCGGCGTGCAGCGTGGTCAGCACGACCTCGACGGCCGGCCGCTTCTCGATCGGGTGCTTGTCGACCGGGATGCCGCGGCCGTTGTCGACCACCCGCATGCCGCCGTCGGCGAGCACGGTGACCTCGATCCGGTCGCAGAAGCCGGCCAGCGCCTCGTCGACGGCGTTGTCGACCACCTCGGTGAAGAGCTGGTGCAGCCCACGCTCGCCGGTCGATCCGATATACATACCGGGGCGCTTGCGGACGGCCTCGAGTCCCTCGAGGACGGTGATGGAACGGGCGTCGTAGTCGTTGGTCTGTGTCTTGGGAGCCACGTAACTACTCTCTCCCGCACAGGCGGGGGCCGGTGGGTGCGTCGTACGGCACTCGGTCGATCACAGGTCGCGCGCCGCGACGACGCACTCAGAGCCGCACGCGCGGTAACCGCTCCCCATTCTATAGGTACGACGGGCCTGAGCGCTGTATTGCACCCCGCTGATGTGGGCGGTGCCGCGCGAACTGCCGTAGGCGATGGTCCCCCATGCGGAGCCCCCCGTCCACTGCGGGCCTGAGGGCCCTCAGCGAGTTCGGCCCGTGGCGCCCCCCACCCCATGATCAAGAGGGGATTTGTAGGGCATTTCGCACCGGAATCCCCTCTTGATCATGGACCGTGCCACGCGACGGAGTCGCGCGCCGACGTCGACTGACCTCAGCCGTAGGTGTCGCGGGGGCCGCGGCCGGCCACCCGGCGCGGGCCGCGCCGCCAGCTCGGCGCCGACGGGCCGTGCACCCGGATCCGGGTCACCACCCCCGAGCCGACCTCGGCGGAGAGCCGCGCCTGCAGCCGGCCGGACAGCAGCCGCAGCTGGGTCGCCCAGGCCGTGGACTCGGCGACCAGCACCAGCTCCCCGTCGCGCAGGCTGCTCGGCTGCGCGTGCGAGGCGATGTCGGCGCCGACGATCTGCTCCCACCGGCCCATCACGGCCGCGGCCGCGGTCGTCTCCTCCCAGCCCCGGTCGGCGACGAGACGCCGCACCAGCGAGCCGATCGCCTGCGGATCCCGCGGGTCGGCGGCCGAGCCGGAGTAGCCGCCGCGCGCAGGCGTCGGGCCGGCTGCCGGCGACCCGCGGCGGGCGTCCGGCCCCGGACCGGCGGGCGGCCGTCCGCGCCGCGGCGAGCGCGGAGCGGGCCAGGTCCGACGGACTCAGTCGGCACGGCGTACCGCCCCGGCCACGACGTCGAACCGGGTCCCGGCCAGCGCCGCCGGCACGTCCTCGGGCACCGCCGCGGTCACCAGCACCTGGGTGGCCTGCGCCGCCCGGCGGGCCAGCCGGTCGCGGCGCGACGTGTCGAGCTCGGCGAAGACGTCGTCGAGCAGCAGCACCGGTTCGCCGCCGTCCGCGCGCAGCAGGTCGTACGACGCCAGCTTCAGCGCGAGCGCCAGCGACCACGACTCGCCGTGGCTGGCGTAGCCGCGGGCCGGCAGGTCGCCGATCGTCAGCGTCATGTCGTCGCGGTGCGGGCCGACCAGGGTGATGCCCCGCTCCAGCTCGCGCGGCCGCGACTCGGCCAGCGCCGCGAGCAGCGCCGACTCCAGCGTCGCCTTGTCGGCGACGAGGTCGGGCAGCGCACTCGTGTAGGTCGCGACCGCCGGGCCGCCGCCGGCCGACACGTCGTGATAGGCGTCCTTCACGTACGGCGCCAGCGCCTCGACCAGCGCGATCCGCCCGGCCAGCAGCGCCGCCCCGTGCGTGGCCAGGTGCCCGTCCCACACGTCGAGGGTGGACAGCTCGGCGTTACGGCGACCGCCGGCCGCGGTCTTCAGCAGCGCGTTGCGCTGCCGCAGCACCCGGTCGTAGTCGGCCCGCACCGCGGCGTAGCGCGGGGTGCGGGCGACCAGCAGCTCGTCGAGGAACCGGCGCCGCTCGCTCGGGTCGCCGCGCACGATCGCCAGGTCCTCCGGCGCGAAGAGCACCGCGCGCAGCGCCCCGAGCACGTCGCGGACCCGGGTCAGCGGCGACCGGTTGAGCCGGGCCCGGTTGGCCTTGCCCGGCGTGATCTCCAGCTCGACCAGCAGTTCGCGGGAGTCCTGCACCACCGCGGCGCGCACCACCGCCCGGTCCGCGCCGCGCCGGACCAGCGGAGCGTCGCTGGCGACCCGGTGGCTGGCCAGCGTGGCGACGTAACCGACGGCCTCCACCAGGTTGGTCTTCCCCTCGCCGTTGCGGCCGAGCAGCACGCTCGGCCCGGGGTCGAGCGCCAACTCGGCCTCGGTGTAGTTGCGGAAGTCGGTCAGCGTGAGCAGCCGGACATACACCTCAGGCGGAAGCTCGGTCGGGCATCAGCCGGGCAGCCGCACCGGCATGATCAGGTAGCGGTAGTCGACCTCGTCGTCGTCGCCGCCCACCGCCTTGCCGGAGAGCACCGCCGGCTTGCTCGGCACCGTGAACGACATCCGGGCCGCGTCGGAGTCGACCGCCCCGACCCCGTCGAGCAGGAACGTCGGGTTGAACGCGATCGTGATCGGCTCACCCTCGTAGGTCACCGCGAGCGACTCCTCCGCCCGGCCCTCGTCCTCGCCGCCGGCCGAGAGCGTGACGCCGCCCTCGGTGAATTCGCAGCGCACCGGCGTGCCCCGGTCGGCGACCAGCGACACGCGCTTGACCGCCTCGACGAACGGCGCGACCGGGATCTCGGCGACGCCGGTCGACTCCTTGGGCCACAGCGACTGGTACTTCGGGAATTCGGCGTCGAGCAGCCGGGTCGTCGTACGCCGGTTGGTGCCGGCGAAGCCCATCATTCCCTCGCCGGCGCCGCCGGAGGAGAGCGCGATGGTGAGCTCCGGGCCGCTGGCCAGCGTCTTCGCGGCGTCGACCAGGGTGCGGGCCGGCACCAGGACCGCGTGGCTCAGCCCGGGCTGCTCGGGTTTCCAGGTCAGCTCCCGCACGGCCAGCCGGTAGCGGTCGGTCGCGGCCAGGGTCAGCCGCTCGCCGTCGATCTCCAGCCGTACGCCGGTGAGCATCGGCAGCGTGTCGTCGCGGCCGGCGGCGACCGCGACCTGGCTCACCGCCGCGGCGAAGACGTCGCTCGGCACCGTGCCGACCGTGGTCGGCATCTGCGGCAGCGTCGGATAGTCCTCGACCGGCATCGTCGGCAGCGAGAACCGGGCGTTTCCGCAGGTGATCGCCACCCGAGGGCCGTCGACCTCGACCTGCACCGGGTGCGGCGGCAGCGACCGGGTGATGTCGGCCAGCAGCCGCCCGCTGACCAGCGCCCGGCCGGCGCTCTTGGCGTGCACCTCGAGGTCGACCTGGGTGGAGACCTCGTAGTCGAACCCGGAGACCGACAGCCGCTCACCGTCGACGTGCAGCAGCACCCCGCCGAGGACGGGCACGGGTGGCCGGGGCGGCAGGGACTTCGCGGTCCACGCGACGGCGTCGGCGATCGCGTCCCGATCTATCTCGAACTTCATCGGCGACGGCCTCCTGGACGGGTTGGGCAAGGGAGCGGGGTGGGCCGGTGGGCGGGGATATCCCCAGAGGTGCACCGGGCAGATGGCGGGTCAGGTGTCATTCCTAGATAAGACTCGTCGTCGTCATAGGTGCTGTGGATAGTGGGGACGACGGGCGTTTGCGCAGGCCAGCGAGGGTAGCGCGATGTGAACAAGCGGTGAGGATGCCGGGGACGGACGACGAACCGGCGGTGGATGACCGCGGGACGCACGCGGCGTGCACCGGGTTGTCCACCGTTTTCCACAGGGTTCTCCCCAAGCTGTGCACTGTCGATAGACGGAGAGTGTCGAGGTAACGGAGAGGTGCTCACTATCCGGCCCGGCATTGTGGCGGCCGTCACTCTCCGGCTCATGACTGGCGGGCCCGGACCTTGATCCGGTTGGTCAGCTCGGTGACCTGGTTGAAGATCGACCGGCGCTCGGCCATCAGCGACCGGATCTTGCGCTCGGCGTGCATGACGGTGGTGTGGTCGCGGCCGCCGAACGTCTGGCCGATCTTCGGCAGCGACAGGTCGGTGAGCTCCCGGCACAGGTACATCGCGATCTGGCGGGCGGTGACCAGCACCCGGCTGCGGGAGGCGCCGCACAGCTCCTCGATCGACACGCTGAAGTACTCCGCGGTGATCGCCATGATCGCCGCCGCGTTGATCTCGGGCTGCTCGGACTCGGGGATGAGGTCCTTGAGCACGATCTCGGCGAGGGTCAGGTCGACGCCGGTGCGGTTGAGGCTGGCGAAGGCGGTCACCCGGATCAGCGCCCCCTCCAACTCGCGGATGTTGCTCTGAATCTTGCTGGCGATGAACTCGAGCACATCCGGCGGGGCGTTCAACCGTTCCTGCGCGGCCTTCTTCCGCAGGATCGCGATCCGGGTCTCCAGATCCGGCGGCTGCACATCGGTGATCAATCCCCACTCGAACCGGGTCCGCAGCCGGTCCTCCAAGGTGGACAGCTGCTTCGGCGGCCGGTCGGAGGAGATCACGATCTGTTTATTGGCGTTGTGCAGAGTGTTGAACGTGTGGAAGAACTCCTCCTGCGTCCGCTCCTTGTTCTCCAGGAACTGGATGTCGTCGACGAGAAGAATGTCGTTATCCCGGTAGCGGCGCTGGAACGCCGACTCCTTGCCGTCGCGCAGCGAGTTGATGAAGTCGTTGGTGAACTCCTCGGAGCTCACGTAACGCACCCGGACCCCGGCGAACAGGCTCATCGCGTAGTGGCCGATCGCGTGCAGCAGGTGGGTCTTGCCCAGCCCGGAGTCGCCGTAGATGAACAGCGGGTTGTAGGCCTTCGCCGGCGCCTCGGCGACCGCGACCGCGGCGGCGTGCGCGAAGCGGTTGCTCGAGCCGATGACGAAGGTCTCGAACTGGTACTTCGGGTTGAGCCGCGCCGGCTCGCTGGCCCGGGCGGTCGGGATGGGCCGGGCCGGGGAGAATCCGGGCATCGGCGCAGTTTCGGGTCGCTCCGCGGGACCGCCAGGCGGCGGACCGTGCCCCTGGTCGGCGCGAGCCTGCTCGGGATCGACCCGCTGCAGCGGCTCGTCGGCCTGCGGTTCGACCGTGACGGCGACCCGGATCTCCCGCTCGAGCTGGGTCGACAGGGCGCCGGTGATCACCGGGCGCAGCCGCGTCTCGAGCACGTCCTTGGCGAAGTTGGTCGGCGCGGCGAGCAGCACGGTGTCCTCGACCAGGCCCAGCGGCCTGGTCATCCGTAGCCACGCGTGGTGCTGGCCGTTGACGCTGCCGTCGCGCAACCCGTCAACGGTGCGCTGCCAGACGGCGTCGAGATCGACCCGCTCCACGGGTTCGGGACCGGCCCCAGGGGTCTCCGACACGCCCGCTCCTTCGTCGACGCCGCGAAAATACCGGCCGTGGACCGACGTCGGGACCGCTGTCCACATGACCGTCCACAGCCTGTGCATGCTGCACGAATCACCAGAACGGCGACGTATGCCCCCCGTTTGGCGTCGTCGCACGCTAACAGCGTCAAGCCCTTGTCCACAAGCAGATCGGGGCTACCACAAAGGCTCGTTGGGGCCCGATCCGGCGCGCCGCGCATGGCGCGCGGTTGGGGTTGGTTTGACCGGGGCAAACGCCGTCCGTACCGTGAGAAGGTCGGCGGTGCGCCCGTGCTCGAGCCGGATGTTCTGATCTGGGATGCTGGGCGCAGCCGCGACGCGAGCGCCGTGCCGCCATTGTGCGTGGTTGCGCGGGCAATGACCGCCTTTCGACTGTGTCTGTGATGGAGACCTGACCGTGAGCAAGCGCACCTTCCAGCCGAACAACCGCCGCCGCGCGAAGACCCACGGTTTCCGGCTCCGTATGCGTACCCGCGCGGGTCGCGCCATCATCGCCCGGCGTCGCAGCAAGGGCCGCGCCGCGCTTTCGGCCTGAGCGGGACCCCGGCGATGCTGCCCGACTCCTCTCGGCTGCGCCGCCGCGCGGACTTCGACCAGGTGGTCCGGCGCGGTCGCCGTACCGGCCGCCGCACCCTGGTCCTGCACCTGCTGCCCGACGATCCCGCCTGCCCCGACCGGTCCCGGATCGGGTTCGTGGTCGGTCGACGGGTGGGAAATGCCGTATGTCGGAATCGGGTGAGCCGCCAGCTGCGCCACCTGGTCCGTGACCGGCTCGACTCGCTGCCGGCCGGTATCCGCGTGGTCGTGCGGGCCCAGCCCGCGGCCGCCGGCCGGACCTCGGCCGAGCTCGCCGAAGACCTCGACGCCGGTCTCGACCGGCTCCTCGGCCGCAACCGGCCGCATTCCGCGGGAGCGACGTGATGACCGCCGCCGCTCCGACGCCTCGGCCGGTGCCGACCACCTCCGCTGCGTCGGCCCGGTCGCCGCTCGCCCGGCTGCTGGTCGCGGTGGTGCACGGCTACCAGATGTGGATCAGCCCGATGCGCGCGCCGGCCTGCCGTTTCACCCCGTCGTGCAGCGCCTATGCCGTCGAGGCGATCAGCCGGCACGGCGCGGCGTACGGCGGCTGGCTGGCGCTGCGCCGGCTGTCCCGCTGCCACCCCTACCACCGCGGCGGGCACGATCCCGTGCCACAGGCCGTTGGCCGGAGGAGGGGTGACCTGACCGGTCGGCCCGGAGTCCGACGGTCCGGCTGGCTCGGTCGTGGTCGAGCGTCGGCCGCAATCTCACCGTCCTCCTCGGGAGCCCCGCGTTGCTAGATTGGTTATATACAGCGATCTCCTGGGTGCTGCTGCGCTGGCACCAGGTCTTTGCGCTGATCTTCGACCCCAACGGCGGCGCGGCGTGGGCGCTCTCGATCGTCTTCCTCGTCATCACCGTCCGGATCCTGCTCTTCCCGCTGTTCGTGAAGCAGATCCACTCGATGCGGGCGATGCAGGAACTGCAGCCCAAGATGGCCGCGCTCAAGGCCAAGTACAAGGACGACAAGCAGGCCCAGACCCGGGCGATGATGGAGCTGCAGAAGGAGGCCGGCGCCAACCCGCTCGGCGGCTGTCTGCCGCTGGTCGCGCAGATCCCGGTCTTCATCGCGCTCTACCACGTGCTGAGACACTTGCGTCCGGGCAGCGAGGCGCTCTACGGCTGGACGCCGGCGCAGATGACGAGCGCCGTGCACGCGAAGCTGTTCGGCGCACCGCTGCCAGCCTCATTCGCCCACAATACGGCTGATCTCACCGCACTAAACGCTAATCCGACAAACACCAAGATAGTCATCATTATTCTGCTGTTGCTGTCGTGTGCCGCGACGTTCACGACGCAGAAGCAGAACTACAACCGCAACAAGAACAACCTCGAGGGCCAGCAGGCGACGATCCAGAAGCTGATGCTCTACGTCCTGCCGTTCGGCCTACTGGTCTCCGGCCTGCTCTTCGCCTTCCCGCTGGGCGTCCTGATCTACTGGGTCACCAACAACGTGTGGACCATGGGTCAGCAGTACTACGTCTTCAAGCGGATGCCGCAGAAGTCGCCGACCGCCACCGCCGGCCCGGCGGTGGACACCAAGCTGCTGGCACCGAAGGTGGGCCAGAAGCCGGTCAACCCGAAGAACGCACCGCCGAAGGCCCGGCCCGACCGGCCGACCTCGTCCGCGACACCGGCGGTGGCCGAGGCCGGCGGGGACGGATCCCGGGCGCCCACGAGACCCGGGGGTGGTGCGCCCAGCGGGCGACCACAGGGGAACAAACGCCCCACCGCGACCCGCCCGAATCGTAAGAAGAAACGACGCTGACCGAGCGATCAGGAGATCTGGTGCCTGACACCCCCGCCCTCGACCAAGACGCCCGTACCGGCGACAACCCGCCGGAGGAGGCGACCGACTCCGGACAGCCGGAGACGGCCGACGTGCTGGTCGACGGCGCCGAATCGCGCACCGACTCCCGGTCCGACGATGCGGCCGCCGAACCCACCGACCTCGCCGCCCTGCTCGTCCGGGAGGGCGACATCGCCGGCGACTACCTCGAGCGGCTGCTCGACATCGCCGATTTCGACGGCGACATCGACCTCGACGTCGAAAACGACCGCGCGATCGTGGCGGTGCTGGGCGGAAGCGAGCTCAAGCCGCTGATCGGCACCCGCGGCTCGACGCTCGACGCGCTCCAGGAGCTCACCCGGCTCGCCGTCCAGCGCGAGACCGGCGTGCGCAGCCGGCTGATGCTCGACGTCGGCGGCTACCGGGTCGACCGCAAGAGCGAGCTCAGCGCGCTGGCCCGGCGTACCGCGGACACCGTCCTCGAGAACGGCGAGCCGCAGACCCTCGAGCCGATGAACGCGTTCGAGCGCAAGGTCGTGCACGACGCGATCTCCGCGATCGACGGCGTACGCAGCGACTCCGAGGGCGAGGACCCGTCGCGGCGGGTCGTGGTCTCCGCGGACCGCTGAGCTCCGCGGCGTCGATGCGGTCGTGACCGAGCCACCCGAGGTCGCGGCCGAGATTTTCGGCCCGGGATTGCCGCTCGCCCGCCGGTACGCCGACCTGCTGGTCACCGCCGGACTTGAACGCGGGCTGCTCGGACCACGTGAAGCCGACCGGATCTGGGACCGGCACCTGCTCAACTGCGCGGTCGTCGCCGAGCTGATTCCGCACGGCGTGCGCGTCGTCGACGCCGGCAGCGGCGCCGGCCTTCCCGGAATCGCCCTCGCGATCGCCCGACCCGACCTGCGGGTCGTGCTGCTCGATGCGCAGGAACGGCGGGTCACCTTTCTGCAGGAGTGCGTCGACGCACTCGATCTCGACGGTGTCGAGGTCTACCGCGGCCGCGCCGAGGATGCGGCCACCCGAGAGGCCGTCGGCGGCGCCGACGTCGTGACGGCCCGCGCCCTCGCGCCGCTCGATCGGCTCGCCCAGTGGTGCCTTCCGTTGGCCCGGATCGGCGGTCTGGTGCTGGCAATCAAAGGCGCCAGCGCGTCGGACGAGGCGCAGCGCCATCACGACGCGATATGCCGGTACGGTGCGAATCGGGTCACGGTACGACGCTGTGGCGTCGACCGGATCGACCCGCCGACGACCGTGGTGGAGATCGAGCGCGGCAGCCCCGCCAGGCGCGGGGGTCGGGCCCGTCGAGGAGGGAAACGTCAATGATCGAGGGCCGGGCGGACCGCATGACCCCGGTGGGATGGCCGGAGAGCCCCGCACCGACGAAGACCATCGATCGACCGACCACCCCGCTCGGCTGGCCGGTTGCCACCATCAGAGTCGTCGACGTCCCTGAGCGATCCGCGCAGTTGATGCGACCGGAGGCGCCGATGTCATCCGACCCGTCCGAACCCGATGCTCCGACGACCGAGCAGTCACTCCAGAGCGCCGGCGGCTCGCCCGCCGAGCCGTCGGAGTTCGAGAGCCGGCCGGCCACCAGCCAAGAGCGCATCCGCAACCTGCTGGACCAGGCGACGTCGTCGCCTGGTCGTGAGGCGGACGAGGTTTCACGTGAAACCGTCGCCGAGCCGCCAGCGGTCGCAGCTCCGGAAATCAGGCCCGGCGGCGTGGCCGATGATCCGACGGTTTCACGTGAAACATCAAGCGCCGCCGTAGAGACGTCCGGCGGACCGGCCGAAGACGTTTCACGTGAAACATCGAGTCCGGCGGTGAACCGGCCGCCAGAGGCCCCGACCGGAGCGCCATCCGATGTCACGTCGGCTTCGCCGGCTGATCTGCCGGGGCCGGAGCCCCACATCGAGGTTTCACGTGAAACCGCATCGGAGCCGACGGCCGAGGTTTCACGTGAAACCGACGCCGGGGTAGCTCCCGCCGTCGAACAGCCCGCAAAGTCGTCGGCGCCGACCGGGGCGCTGGCCGCCCGCAAATTCCCGCGGCCGACCGCGCGGCGGGTGGTGGCGATCGCCAACCAGAAGGGCGGCGTCGGCAAGACCACGACCACGGTCAACCTCGCCGTCGCGCTGGCGATGAACGGCCTCTCCGTCCTGGTGATCGACCTCGACCCGCAGGGCAACGCCAGCACCGGCCTCGGCGTCGACCACCACGTCGGGCTGTCCTCGATCTACGACGTCCTCGTCGACGGCAAGGACCTGGCCAGCGTGCGCTCCGCGGTGGAGGTATCGCCGCAGCTGGGCTGCGTGCCGGCCACGATCGATCTGGCGGGCGCGGAAATCGAGCTGGTGTCGGTCGTCGCCCGGGAATCGCGACTGCGCAAGGCGATCGCGGCCTACACCGAGGACGTCGACTACGTCCTCATCGACTGCCCACCGTCGCTCGGACTGCTCACCGTCAACGCGCTCGTCGCCGCGGACGAGGTGCTCATCCCGATCCAGTGCGAGTACTACGCGCTGGAGGGGCTCGGGCAGCTGCTCAGCAACATCGATCTCGTGAAGACGCACCTCAACGCCGATCTCTGGGTCTCGACGATCCTGCTGACGATGTACGACGGCCGGACCAAGCTCGCCGACCAGGTCGCAGCCGAGGTGCGCGAGCATTTCGAGGACCTCGTCCTCCGCGCCGTCATCCCGCGCAGCGTGCGGGTGTCGGAAGCGCCCGGTTTCGGGCAGTCGGTGATGACGTACGACCCCGGATCGCGCGGTGCGTTGAGCTATCTGGACGCGGCCGAGGAGATTGCGGTTCGCGGAACCGCCGGGCGCGTCGCCCCGGCGGACGGCCACTAACCCACTAGGTTTGCGACATGGCAGCAGGAGACGGACAGACGACGGCCCGACGCGGGGGACTCGGGCGTGGGCTCGGCGCACTCATTCCGACCGGTGGTGGCGGCTCGTCGGGCATCGCGATCGACGCGATCCTGGGTGACGGCAACGATCGTCCGCAGCCCGTACCGGGCGCGACGTTCGCGCAGATCCCGATCACCCAGATCACGCCCAACCCGCGACAACCGCGGCAGAGCTTCGACGACGAGATGCACGCCGAGCTCAAGGCGTCGATCGGGGCATTCGGCCTGCTGCAGCCGATCGTGGTCCGTCGTCTCGATGCCGACCACTTCGAACTGGTCATGGGCGAGCGTCGGTGGCGGGCGTCCCGTGACCTCGGCCTCGAGAGCATCCCGGCGATCATCCGCGACACCGCCGACAACGCGATGCTGCGCGACGCGCTGCTGGAAAACCTGCACCGCCAGCAGCTCAACCCGCTCGAAGAGGCCGCCGCCTACCAGCAGCTGCTCCAGGAGTTCGACACCACCCACGACGAACTCGCCGGCCGGATCGGGCGCAGCCGCTCCCAGGTGACCAACACGATCCGGCTCCTCAATCTCCCGGTCGCGGTGCAGCGTCGCGTCGCGGCCGGTGTTCTCTCCGCGGGCCACGCCCGCGCGCTGCTGTCCGTCGACGACGTCGACGTGCAGGACGAGCTGGCCGCCCGGATCGTCGCCGAGGGGCTGTCCGTGCGGGCGGTCGAGGAGCTCGTGGCGCTCGGCGGGCGCACGAGCCGACCGGGTCGGCGACCCCGGCCGTCCCGGATCACCGCGCCCGGGCTCACCGACCTCGGCGAGCGGCTGTCCGATGAGTTCGATACCCGGGTCAAGGTGGAGTTCGGACGCCGCAAGGGCCGGATCGTGGTCGAGTTCGCCTCCGTCGACGACCTCGAGCGGATCGTCGCCATGATGGCGCCGACCGTCGTGAGCGACGCCAACGGACGCGGGCTGGGCCCGGCTGTCGTCGCATCGGACGACGACGGACGCGACGACGCGGCGCCCGGGTACGCACCCACGGTCGGGGACGTCGGGCGCGAGGAGACTTACGATGTCGCGGATCTCCCGGACCTGCCGGCGGCGGGGACACCGACCCCGGCGACGCCCGCGCCCGACGCGCTCGCCGAGTCGACGCCGGCGCCGGAGTTCCAGCACACCGAGCCCGATCCGGTCGTAGCGGCCGAGCCCGTCGACGACCAGGTGGTCATCGACGACACCGCTCCGGTGTCGACGGCCGAGGCGAACGCCGACGTCGCGGGCGGCCACGGCGAACAGCCGGAGCACCACGACGGCGAAGAGCGCGATCAGTCCGATGCGGACTCCGAGCCGTCGCACGACGCGTCGTACGCCGGCGAGTAGCGGTCGCCTGTAACGGAGCCACGCGATCGCGAATTTGCCTGCTACATAAGCGAAGTAGCACAGTCCACAGTGGACACACAGCCCGCGGGCAACCGCTTTCCGGACATGCCGAAAACCGGCCGGTGTGACACGCTACGCAGATGGATTTCACCATCCGACCGTTGGCTCCGGCCGACGTCGACGCCGTCGTCGAGTTTTCGCTGCGGTCGTGGGCACCGGTGTTCGCGTCGTTCGAGAATGTCCTGGGGTCGACCGTCTACCAGCGGCTCTACCCGGACTGGCTGACCAGCCAGGCGGAGGGGGTCGAGGCGGTCTGCCGGGACGAGAAGGCGACGGTGTGGGTCGCGGACGTCGACGGGCGCCCGGTCGGATTCGCGGCCGTCTACCTCGACAGCGACGCGCACAGCGGGGAGATCGAGATGCTCGCCGTCGACCCGGCCAATCAGCGCCGGGGCATCGGTGCGGCGTTGACGGAGGTCGCGGTCGAGCACCTGCGCACCGCCGGAGTCACCCTGGCAGTCGTCGCGACCGGCGGCGACCCGGGACACGCGCCGGCGCGGCGCACCTATGAGAAGGCCGGCTTCGTCGGCCTGCCGCTGGTCCGCTACTACAAGAAGCTCTAGCCGGCGACCGCGGCGCTCCGGGCGGCCGCGCGCAACAGCATGCCGGCGCAGACGGCACCGAGATCGTGGCCGGTCGCGGCGACCGCCATCGGCAGCAGGCTCGTCTCGGTCATCCCGGGCGCGACGTTGACCTCGAGGAATTCGACCTGGCCGTCGGCGGTGATGATCGCGTCGACCCGGGACAGATCCCGCAGCGCGAGGGTGCGGTGCGCGGTGACGGCGACGTCGGCGACTCGCTGTGCGACGTCGGAAGTGAGTCGCGCCGGCGTGTGGTAGGTCGTCATGCCGGACGTGTAGCGCGCGGCGTAGTCGAAGACGCCGGTCGACGGCACGATCTCGACCGCCGGCAGTGCTTGCGGCCCCGAACCGTCGTCGATGACGGAGACCGCGACCTCGGTGCCGTCGACGTAGGGCTCGACCAGCACGGTGCCGCCGTAGGCGAAGCAGCCGACCATCGCGGCCGGGAGATCCTCCACCTCCGACACCCGGATCGCGCCGAGTGCCGACCCGCCCTGCGCCGGTTTGAGCATGACCGGCATGCCGAACCGGGCCACCAGACGGTCGAGCACCTCCGCGGCACCCAGTTCGCGGAAGGTCGCGTGCGGCAGCGCCACCCAGTCGGGCGTGGTCAACCCGGCGGACCGGACGACGGCCTTCGCGCTCGGCTTGTCCCAGGCGGTGCGGCAGGCGGCCGCGCCGGTGCCGACGTAGGGCGTGCCGATGAGGTCGAGCACGCTGCGCAGCGCGCCGTCTTCGCCGCCGCTGCCATGCAGGGCGATGAAGACCGCGGCCGGTGGGTCGGCGGACAACCGGTCGAGCAGCCCCGCGTCGGCGTCGAGCACGAGCGCGTCGACACCCGCCGAGCGCAGCGCGTCGGCGACCCGGTGACCGGAGGACAACGACACCTCACGTTCGTAGGTCAACCCGCCGGCCAGTACGACGGCCTGCTGGTCGTGGCCGGTCATCTCACATCCGGCCCCGGCGAGTCACCGAGCTGCCCGGGTATGCGCCGCCCTCGGCCGGGCTTGGCGAAGAAGGTGTCGCGCAGGTCGATCTCCTCCTCGACGACGCCGGCCAGGCGGCGTACGCCTTCGCGGATGCGGTCCGGTTCCGGGAAACAGTAGGACAGCCGCATGTCCGCGCGGCCGTCGCCGTCGGCGTAGAAGCCGACGCCGGGGACGTAGGCGACCCGACCGTGGATCGCCCGGGGCTGCATCACCTTGGCGTCGAGTCCGTCGGGCAGGGTGAGCCAGACGTAGAACCCGCCGGTCGGCTTGGTCCAGCGGCAACCCGGGGGCATCAGCGCGTCAAGGGCGTCGAGCATGGCGTCGCGCCGCTCGCGGTAGAGCTCGCGGAAGACCTTGATCTGCTCTTGCCAGGGGTGGGTGTCGAGGTATTCGGCGACCGCGAACTGGGTGATGCTCGGCGGGCAGAGTACGGCGGCCTCCGCGAGCAGCACGAGCTTCTGCCGGACCGCGGGCGGGGCGAGGGCCCAGCCGACCCGGACCCCGGCGGCGAAGGTCTTGGAGAACGAGCCGAGGTAGATGACCCGGTGCGGGGCGAGCGAGCGCAGCGCCGGGTGGGTGACGTCGTCGAAGCCGAGCAGGCCGTAGGGGTTGTCCTCGAGGACGAGGACGTCGTGCCGCTCGCAGAGCTCGAGCACCTGTACCCGGCGCTCGGCGGAGAGGGTGACACCGGCCGGATTGTGGTAGTTGGGCACGGTATAGAGGAATTTCGCCTTCCGGCCTTCGGCGGCGAGCCGGTCCAGCGCCGTTCCGAGTGCCTCCGGGATGAGACCGTCGGCGTCCATCGGCACGTGCACGACCCGGGCCTGCGCCGCCGAGAAGGCGCCGAGCGCGCCGACGTAGGACGGGCCCTCGGCGAGGACGGTGTCGCCGGGGTCGAGGAAGATGCGGCTGATCAGGTCGAGGCCCTGCTGCGAGCCGACCGTGACGGTGACGTCCTCGGCCGACGCGCTGATGCCCTCGAGCGCCATCACGTCGCAGATCCGCTCGCGCAGCCGCTGGTCGCCCTGGCCGGGGCCGTACTGCAGCGCGCGGGCGCCGTCGCGGGCGACCAGGTCGCCGAGCATCGAGCCGACGACGTCGAGCGGAAGGGCTGCGGTGTAAGGCATTCCGCCGGCCAGCGAGACGATCTCGGGGCGGTTGGCGACCGCGAAGAGAGCTCGGATCTCCGACACCGTCATGCCGTGCGTGCGCGACGCATAGCGATTCGAGTACGGGTCGAGCGTGTCGCCGCCCACGGTGCTCCTCGTTCCGATCGGCCCCCGGTGTCGTGCGCGTCGCCCATGTCGGACATTCGAGCGACCGGCTGAGTTTACCGGCCGACGCCTACCGGCGCCGCCGGGAGCGCCGTACGATCGGATGGGCCGGCGGCCTGGGAAGCTGCGCCGCGGCCAGTCCCGGCCGGAGGAGGCGTCGCGCACCCGTGTCACGGCGGCTGGCGAGCATCACCCTCGACAACCTGGACGACCTCCCTCCACGGTGCCGCCGCTGTGTGTTCTGGGAGCTCGACCCCGGCGAACGCGAACGCGCCGAGGCGGTCGGCGGCACCGGCCTGGAGAAGGAGGCGTGGGTCTCCTCGGTGCTCCTGGAGTGGGGGAGCTGCGGGAAGATCGCCTACGTCGACGGCGTACCGGCCGGCTTCGTCTACTACGCCCCGCCCGGCTCGGTGCCGCGGTCGATCGCCTTCCCGTCCAGCCCGGTGAGCGCGGACGCCGTACTGCTGATGACGGCGTCGGTGATCCCGGAGTTCGCCGGCGGCGGGCTCGGCCGGATGCTCGTGCAGGCGGTCGTGAAGGACCTGACCCGACGCAACATCCGCGCCGTCGAGGCCTTCGGTGATCTGCATTGGGACGGCCCGGCGTGTGTGCTGCCCGCCGACTACCTGCTGGCGATCGGCTTCAAGACGGTGCGGCCGCATCCGCGCTTCCCGCGGCTGCGGTTGGAGACCAAGAGCGCGGTCTCGTGGCGCGAGGACATGGAGTACGCGCTGGAGAAGCTGCTCGGCACGATCAGCCGCGACGTGGCTCTGCGCCCCAGCTGACCGCCGCGAGCCCCTGACCAAAACGCACTCCTAGTGCGTTTTGGGGGTCTGGCACGGCGTGTCGCGGACCAAAACGCACTCCTAGTGCGTTTTGGGCAACGCGGCGGTCAGACGGGGATGCGGTAGGTGCCGGTGGGCGGGTCGGCTTCGGCGGGGAGGTAGAGCCGCTGTACGCCGACCAGGATCGCCTCGGCGACGGTGTCGCGGAACGCCGGGTCGCCCAGCTGGGCTCGGTCCTCGGCGTTGGAGAGGTAGCCGACCTCGAGCCGGATCGCCGGCATGCGGGTCATCCGCAGCAGTTCCCAGGTCTTGGCGTGGGTGCGGCAGTCGAGCAGGCCGGTGCGGGCCACGATCTCGCGTTGCACCAGCCCGGCGAGCTGCTCGCCGACGGTCGAGGTCAGTCCCGACCCGGTGCCGAAGTGGTACGTCGCCATCCCGCTGGCCAGCGGCGACGGCGCACCGTCGACGTGCAGCGAGACGACGAGGTCGGCGTCGGTCGCGTTGGCGAAGGCGGCGCGTTCGCTGTCGCTCGGGCAGCGTTGCCGGCCGCGGGTCAGGTCGGCCGTGACGCCGGCGGCGGCCAGCCGACCCTCGAGCCGCACGGCCAGATCCCACGCGATCTCGGCCTCGGTCAGCCCGTGCGAGACGGTGCCTGGTTCGTCGCCGCCGTGGCCGGGATCGACGACGACCCGCTTGCCGATCAGGCGCGGGCCGGCGTTGACCAGGGCGGTGGTCTCGCGCAGCAGCTGGGGGCGGCCACCGACGACCTTGCGGCCGAGCTGGCGGAGGGCCCGCAGCGTGGCGGGCCCGCAGGTGCCGTCGACCCGCAACCCGTAGTCGCGCTGGAAGCCGCGCAGCGCCGCCTCGGTCTCTACGCCGAACACGCCGTCGGCCCGGCCGGTGTTGTAGCCGAGCTCAAGCAGCCGCTCCTGCAGTCCTGCGACGTCGTCGCCCACCATCGGGTGCGCGACCGCGAACCACAGGACCCGGTCGCCGAGCCGCCAGCGCGCTTCGGTGATCGCGCGGTAGGTCTCGGCGCCCACGGTGCCGTCGACGGTGAGACCGCGGTGCTGCTGGAACTCCCGGACGGCCAGGTCGCAGCTGTGGTCGTAGACCTCCGCCGCCTGACCGGGGTCGGCGCGGCCGAGCAAACCGAGGGCAACGAGTGCTTCCCGCACCTCGGCGACCGCGGGCCCGGTGTCGCCTCGGCGGATGGGTTGCATCGACTACCTCGCGTCGTGGAGCTCGGACGACGGCGCGAGAGCCCACGCACCGCCGGTCAGCCCACGGCCGACCGCGCCTATTGTGCCCAATGTCGGCGGCGGACTCTCGCGCCGGGCCGGACTAGCTCAGGTAGTCGGCGAGGTCGGAGAGCAGAGCGGACTTCGGCTTGGCGCCGACGATCGTCTTGACGATCTTGCCACCGGAGAAGACGGCCATCGTCGGGATGGACATCACCTGGTAGTCGCGGGCCGTCTGCGGGTTCTCGTCGATGTTGAGCTTGGCGATCGTGAGCTCGGCGGCGTGCTCGGCCGCGATCTCCTCGAGCACCGGCGCGATCATCTTGCACGGACCGCACCATTCCGCCCAGAAGTCCACCAGTACCGGCTTGTCACTGCCCAGCACGTCGGTGGCGAAGCTCTGGTCGGTGACCTTCTTGGTGTTGTTGTTGTCTCCCATGTGGGCCTGTCTCCTTTGAGGGTGGTCGTCGGTGCGGTCGGAAAGTGTGGTGTCAGCTCACCGTGGCGGCCGACTGTGCGGGTTCGCCCGCCTCGGCGTGGTCGGCGAGCCAGCGTTCGGCGTCCAGGGCGGCGGAACATCCGGTGCCCGCCGCGGTGATCGCCTGCCGGTAGGTGTGGTCGACGACGTCGCCGGCGGCGAAGACCCCGTCGACGTCGGTGCGGGTCGACGGAGCGTCCACCAGGATGTATCCGGCGTCGTCGAGGGCGACCTTGCCGCGGACCAGGTCGGTGCGCGGGTCGTGGCCGATCGCGACGAACATGCCGGTGACCTCGAGGACGGACTCCTCACCCTGCCGGTTGCGCAGCCGCAGGCCGGTCACGGCGTCGCCGCCGAGGACCTCGACCACCTCGGTGTCCCAGATGAACTTGATCTTCTCGTCGGCGAACGCGCGGTCCTGCATGATCTTGCTGGCGCGCAGGGTGTCCCGGCGATGGATGATCGTGACGCTGCGGGCGAATCGGCTGAGGAACGTCGCCTCTTCCATCGCGGTGTCACCGCCGCCGATGACGGCGATGTCCTGGTCGCGGAAGAAGAAGCCGTCACAGGTGGCACACGCGGACACACCGTGGCCGAGCAGCTGCTTCTCGCTCGGGAGTCCGAGATAGCGGTACGCCGATCCGGTGGCGAGGATGACGGTGCGGGCCCGGAAGGTCTCGTTCCCCACGGTCACGGTCTTGATCTGGCCGGACAGGTCGACGCCGGTCACGTCGGAGGGGTTCAGCTCGGCGCCGAAACGCTCGGCCTGGGCGCGCATCGTCTCCATCAGCTCCGGGCCCATGATGGCCTCGGCGAAGCCGGGGTAGTTCTCCACCTCGGTGGTGGTCATCAACGCACCGCCGTACTGGCTGCCCTCGAAGACGAGCGGCGCCAGATTGGCCCGGGCGGCGTACAACGCGGCGGTATAGCCGGCCGGCCCGGAACCAATGATGATGACGTTGCGTACCTCGTCGGTGGTCACGCCACACTGCCTTTCCTCGACGGGTGTCTAGCGGCCGGGTAGTCGTTCTGACCCGTCACCGCGCCAACGGATCCTACGGGTGGGACATTCCCCACTCGGCGGCCACCACACGCGCCATACGGGTCAATATGCGGCAGTCGTCCGGAATAGCCGTTGTGCGTCGCCGGGCGAGCAACCCGGTCCCACGACGTAGACGTCGGCGCGGTGCGCCGCGCCGGTCCGGAACACGAAGACGTAGGCCGGGCGCCCCTCGAACCGGGCGCTGGTCACCGCCAGCGGCGCACGTCCGGCCCCCACCAGGGCTCGGGCGCAGCCGGCCCGCCGGGCGGGGTCGCTCATCGCCCCGGTGGCGCCGCCGCCGCGCACGATCGACGGGACCGCGGCCGCCAGGGTGTCCGCGGTGTAGTTCGTCCCAGCCCCGACCGCGCCGGGTCCCGCGGTACGGCGCTGCGGCGCGGCGGCTCCGGCATGGGTCGGCGCCTTCTTCGTCGCCTGACCGCCGGAGCTCTCGGCGGTCGAGCCCGCTGTGCTACTGGTGCTCGACTGGGAGATCGCGAAACCGGCCGCGCCGGCGGCGATCACGACAAGCGCAGCGGCGGCGAGCCCGGCCCAGCGGTTCCGGCGGGCGCGCCGGGCCCGCTGCTCGTGGAGCTGGGTCACGGCGCTCGAAGCAGCAGCCGGCGATCCGCCCGATCCGCCCGACGCGACATCGCGCAACGCCGTATCGATCCGGTCGGCGACCTGCGCGGGCAACTGCGGCGCCGGCAGCGCGGCGAGCTGGGACCGGACGTCGCGCAGCTCGGCGAGCGTGCCCTGGCACTGCGCGCACCCGCCGACGTGCTCGCGCACCGCGTCGACCGCCGCAGGCTCGAGCGCATCCGCGTCGAGCGCGGCGAGCGTCTCGACGTCGGGGTGCCCGTGGGTGTGCCGGGCCGGCACCGGGCCGTCCTCGGCCATCACCCCTCCTCCACGCTGGTCTCCGATGGGACGGAACCGGGCGGTCCGGGGTTCCGCTCGGCGCTGAGGATCACCGCGAGCCGAGCCCGACCGCGGGCGCACCGGCTCTTCACGGTCCCCTCCGCGACACCCAGGATCGCCGCGCACTCGGCGACCGGATAACCCTCGACGTCGACCAGCACGATCGCCGCGCGCTGCTCGACCGGGAGTTGCGCGAGGGCCGCCTCGATGGTCAGAGCTGTCTCCCGCTCGGCGATGCGGTCCCGGCGGTCGGCCGGTTCCGCGGTCTGCTCGGACAGGGCGACGGTCGGGCGGGCCGTGCGCCGCCGGATCCGGTCGAGGCAGGCGTTGACGACGATCCGATGCAGCCAGGTGCTCACCGCCGACTCGGCCCGGAACGATCCGGCCGCCCGGAACGCCGAGATCAACGCGTCCTGCAGGGCGTCGGCGGCCTCCTCCGGATCCCGCATCGTGCGAAGCGCGACCGCCCACAGGCGGTCCCGGTGCCGTCGGACCAGGACCTCGAACGCGTCGCGGTCGCCGTCGGCGTGCGCCCGTAGCAACTCGGCGTCGCTGCGTTCACCGGCCTCGCCCATCCGCGCGAGGATAGCCCGACCGATGCAGCCCGAACCGGGCAGAAGCGGCGGGTTTAGCGCAGGAAGGTCACCTCGCCGAGCCCGCCCTGGTACTGCCCGTTGGACGTCGGGGTGAGCGAGGTCAGCCACACCACCCAGTAGCGGCTGCGGCCGGTCGTCGTCGGGTGCAGCGTGACCGTCGCGGCGGTGTGGCTGCGGGCCGCGACCACGTGATAGCTCGAGAGCGCGCCGTCGGGCCGGTCGCCGGTGAGTACCTTGAGGCCGATGCCGGGGGTCGGGGTCTGGATGCGTATGGCGCGCACCGCGGCCGGCTTGCCGAGATCGAAGACCAGGCCGCTGCCCGGCTTGAGGTGGCCGAAGGTCGGTGCGCCGCGGTATTCGAGGGTCCGCCAGGCGGTGGCCGGGCTGCCGTCGTCGGCGCGCCCCGCCTCCTCCGGGTTCTCGGCGCCGGGCGGCGCGTAGTAGGGGTCGTAGCCGGTCACCGACCGCACCGGCATCGGGTGCGTGGCCACGTCGGCCGCCCGCACGCTGCCCTTGCCGGCCGCCGATGCGGCGCGCAGGCCACTGCCGTGCGGGTCCTGGGTCGCCGCCGCGACGACGCTGCCGATCAGCCAGGCGATCAGCCCGACCGCGAGCACGCCGAGGAGCGGCGTACCGATGCCGGCCAGCCGCGACCGCTCGGCCCGGGCGCTGGTCTCGGTGTCCGCGGTGGCGTCGTCGTCGAAGGGCATCGGGTCGCGAGGCTCGGGCGCCGGGCGGGCCGCCAGCACGGTGGCCAGCGCGTCGGCGCTGCGCACCACGCCCGGTCCGCCGGGCTGCATGGCCCGCATCGCCAGCGTCGACAGGTCGGTGGGTACGCCGGCCCGCAGCTGGCGCGGGCTGCACAGCCGACCGTTGCTGGTCGGCGCGGTGGGCAGCCGCCCGCCGCCTGTGGTGAGCGGCCACCGGGCGGTGAGTGTGGCGTAGAGGAGGGCGCCGAGGGAGGTGAGGTCGCCCGATGCGGTGGCCCGAGGGGCGGCGGTGCGCGCCACGGTGACGGTGCCGCTCGGTGTCACGATCACGTGCGCCGGCCGCAGCTCGCCGACCGCCGTACCCGCCCGATGCGCGGCGGCCACCCCGGCGGCGACCTGGGCGATGAGTGCGGCGGCCGCGTCGGCGTCGAGCGGGCCGTCGTCGAGAATGCGGGCCAGCGAGGTGCCCTCGACCCAGGCGCTGACGACGAAAGCCTGCTCGCCCTCGTCCTCGACATCCAGCACGCTGGCCAACGACGGATGGGTGACGATCCCCGCCGCGAGCGCGGAGTCGAGGAAGTCGCGGGCCGCGACCCCGCCGGGCCGGTGCACGTCGAGGCGCACCTGGCGGTGCAGCAGGGTGTCGTATGCGCGCCAGGCGGTCACCCGGACCGCGGCCGGGTCGGACGGAATCTGGTCGACGAGCTCATATCGGGTGCCGAGCGGGTTGGGTACGCCGACCTCGGTCGCTATCTCCGTGCTCATGCGTCAGCCATCTCGTCCATCGCGCCGCCCCCCGAGCCCCCGACCCCCGTCGTACCGGAAGCGCGGTCCGTTCTGTGTGAATCCACATGAGTACGGACACCGGTACCCACAGAGCATGACGCAGATGGGGCCGGTGTGGCGGGCGAAAGGTGAGATGTGTGCTATTTCTCGGTCCTCAGCGAGCGATGCGGCGACGGACGCCGCCTACGGCCATGGCGAGTTCTTCGATGTGCAGCCGCAGCCCGACGACCAGGGCGATCAGCCCGCCGAGCAGTGACCCGCCGATCAACGCCATCGCCGAGCCCAGCCGGCCCGAGCCGAGAGCTCCGGTGACCGCGACGAGCACACCCCAGGCGGCGAGCCCGCCGACGGCCGACGCGATGCCGAGCCGCGTGGTGGTCCGCAGCATCCGTCGGGTCTCCAGACGGCCGAAGCGGGTTCGCAGCAGGACCTCCCCGATGACCGCGCCGACCACGAACGACAGGCTGTTGACGACCGCGAGCCCGGCGACCACGTCGCGGGCCGGCAGCAGCACCGGCACCAGCACCGCGAGGATCACCCGGATCACCACCATCGCCGCGTTGATCAAGGTGGGCGTGCGGGCATCCTTCACGGCGTAGAAGGCCCGAAGCTGCAGCATCGTGATCGCGAACGGCAGCAGACCGAACGCCGCCCACGCCAGCACCACGCCGGTCTCGTGCGCGCTGTGCAGCGACGCGTTGCCGTAGGCGAAGATCACCGTGGTGAGCGAGGGCCCGAGCACGATGAAGGCGGCGGTGACCGGCATCAGGGCGAGCGAGTTCAGCCGGCTGCCCAACGAGAAGTCGGACACCACCCGGCCGGTGTCGCCCTGCGCGGCCGCCCGGCTCATCCTGGGCAGCAGCGCGGTGAGCAGCGCGACGCCGGCGATCCCGTAGGGCGTCTGGAACAGCAGGCTGGCCTGCACGTAGACGGCGTAACCGATCCCGGACTCGTCACCGGCGGAGTTGGCGAGCCGGGTGATCACGGCGTAGCCGAGCTGGCTCACCACGACGTAGCCGATCACCCACAACGAGAGGGTGCCGGCTTCACGCAGCCCGACCCCGCGGACGTCGAACCGCCACTTCCACCGGAAGCCGACCCGTCGGGCGGCCGGGATCAGGGC
The DNA here is from genome assembly GCA_963775655.1 of uncultured Actinomycetota bacterium. Classification (GTDB taxonomy): domain Bacteria; phylum Actinomycetota; class Actinomycetes; order Mycobacteriales; family QHCD01; genus DASXJE01. Next base: position 74,558 of record CAVZJT010000001.1, read on the forward strand.
GACGCTCTGGGCGACGATCCCCAGCGTGGTGCCGATGCCGAGTACCAGCACCTGCGCCAGGGTGATCGTGTTGACGTCGAGGGTCTTCGGGCCGGGCATGATGAGGAACACGCCGGCGGTGGCGATCACGATGATGTTGTTGAGCACCGGCGCCCAGGCCGGCGGTCCGTAGACGGCGCGCGTGTTGAGGATCGCCCCGAGCATCGCCCCGAGGCCGTAGAAGATCATCTGCGGCAGCAGCAGCCGGGCCAGCATGTTGGCCAGCGCGATCTTGTTCGTGTCGTCGCCGTTGATGCCGTAGAGCGCGGTCAGCAGCGGCGCCCCGATCACCGCGACCACGGTGGCCGCGGTCAGCACGAGAATCGCCAGCGTCACCAGGCGTTGGGCGTAGGCCTCGCCGCCGTCCTCGTCGTGGTGCTGCGCGTGCACGAGCAGCGGAACGATCACCGAGGTGAGTACGCCGCCGATGAGCAGCTCGTAGACGATGTTCGGCAGGTTGTTGGCGGTGCTGTAGGCGTCGCCGACCGCGCCGAGGCCGATCGCGGCCGTGATCACGATGCTGCGCAGGAACCCGGTGGCCCGTGAGGTGGCGCTCGCGATCGCCATGATCCGGCTGGACCGGCCGAGGCTCGGTTCCGGCCGCTGACCCGGGTTCCCGGCCGGCGGGGACGTGACCGGACCGGACGGTGGGCCGGCCGGTGGCGCAGAGCCGGCCGGTGGCGCAGAGCCGGCCCGGTGCCGCGGGGACCGGGCGGAGCGGTGGGCCGGTCCGGCCCCGCTCATGAAGCCGTCGGCTGCATCGGACGGTCCGCCGGATCGGGCGGACTCGGATCCCGCGGTCGGCGGCGTATCCGGCGGATCAGCCGGAGCGCAACCATGAACAGGAGCAGGGCCAGTGCGCCACCGGTGATGCTCAGCGCGACCACGCCGTACGCGGTGCTGCGCAGGCGGAGTTCGACCGGCTGGCCGAGTTTCTGTCCCGCCGGGGTGGTGATGGCCGCGATCACCGTGAACTCACCGGACCGTTCCACGTGCGCCGGCACCTTGATGGTGCGCCGCGAGCGCGGTGCGATGGACTGCACGTCCATCGGGTCGGTGTGGAAGCCCGACGTACCGCGGGCGGTCACCGAGATCCGGACGCCCACCGTCACCGGCAGCGTGTTGGCGACGGTGAGCACGAGCGGGCTGCTCGACGACGCGAGGCTGTAGGTGCTGGTCGCCGGGACGACGAGGTGCACCTGGCGGCGGAGCTGCCCGACGCTGAAGACGAGGTCGTCGAGGTATGGCTCCTGTTGATCGGGATTGCCGCGCCACGCCGACGAGCCGGCCCGCAGCACCGCTTCGTAATACGGCGTGAGCAGCGTGTCGGCGTCCCGGTTGTTGACGGTGCTGCGGAAGCCGTCGATCAGCCGGGCGGCGTGGGCGATCCGGGCCGTGGCGTCCGGCGAGAGCTCCGCGTGCCCGGCCGCGGCGGGATAGGTCAGTGCGCCACGCCGCGTCGCCGTCGGTGCGGCGAGCAGGTCCTGCGCCGACGAGGAGGTCGACCACGGCACGCCGGCCGTGTCGGCCAGCATGGCGCTGGAGATCGGCGAGGGATTCCACCGCCGAGGAGGGGCGATGAGCACGTGTCGGGGAGTGTTAGGGGCCTCGGCGGTGATCATCGCGAGTTCGGCGAGGAAGCGCTGGTCGGCAAGCCGGTGCCCGTCGACCGGCACCGGCCGGTTGATCAGGGCACTGAGCGAGGGATCGGTCACCAGCCCGAGCATGCTGGCGCCCTGCGCCGGAAGGGCTGCGATCGCGTCCGGTGTCGGGTTGACGGTGTCGACGGCGGGGAGGGCATCGGGTGAGAGTACGGCGGCGGACAGGCGCAGCCCGGCCAGCGCGTAGAGCGTCGCGTCGTCGAGTTCGCCCGCCGGTGGGTAGGCGATCGGCGCCGTGTCGCGGATGCCGAGATCGTTGGTGAGGATCGTCGTGCCCTGGACGTAGCCGGTGGAGAGCTCCGAGGTGAGGCCGGCCCGGGTGAGGGCCACGAGGTCGGGATCGGCGTAGGGCACGGCGACGACCGTGACGTTGGGACGGTGCACCAGCGTGCGCAGCCGGGTCAGCCAGTCGGTAGCGATGGGCCCGCCCCTGCCCCGGACCGTCGATGTTCCCTGCTGGACGCGGTAGCCGTGCGGATCGGTCATGCCGACGGCGTCGGCGACGACCGCCGGGTCGATCGCCACCGTGAGGGCGACCTTCGTCGGCGCGTCGAGGGCGATCTGCACGGCCCGACCGAGCCGGCCGGACGCGGCGAGGGACTTGCTGAGCAGGTCGTCGTGGAAGACCCCCGAACTCATCCGGTGCGGATGGTCGATGATCGGCCAGATCCACGACACCTGCGTCGGGGCGTGCGGCCGCTGGGGGAAGTACGGCAGGAAGGTGTTGGCCTGCCCGACCCGGGCGTGCGTGCCGTCGGCCTGGATCGCGTTGACGTTGACCAACACCGGGTAGACGCCGAGCTGGGTCGTGAGTCCGAGCGTCTTGGCCGAGCACCGGGTGGTGAACGAGACGGTGACGGCCGGGGCGAGGTCGGCCAGCGGCTTGCCGAAATCGCAGGTCGCCGCGTCGCTGGTCGGCGGGATCGTGTCGGCCGCCTGCAGTTCCGAGCGGCTGGTGAGCGCCGGCCCGGCCTGCAACCGCACCGACGGCTTGGCCAACGTCTGGTGCGTGGTGTTGGTGAGGGTGCCCGACACCGTGATCATCGATTTGGGCTTGATCACCGTCGGCGTCAGCTGCGACACGATGATCTTGATCTGGGCGTTCGTCGCGATCGGCTGCGCCGCGTCGGCCGGCGCGGAAGCTGGACCGATCCCGGTGGCGAACGTGAGGACCACGCCGGCGACAGCGAGCGTGGCGGCCAGCCGCCGGCCGAGCGCGCTCACGCGGGGCGGGCGAGCAGGCCGGCGGCCCGGGACACCAGCTCGCGTTCGTCGTCGTACGCCAGTCGCGCCGAGGCCTCCGCCAGCGGAACCCAGGCGACGTCGGCCACCTCGATGTCGGCGTCGGAGAGTTCCCCGCTCTGGGCGACCAGCAGGAAATGGTGCACCGTCTTGTGGATCCGTCGCCCGTCGGCGATGAACCAGAAGTCGATCACTCCGAGCTCGTCGAGGATCGATCCGGTGATCCCGGTCTCCTCGGCGACCTCGCGGATCGCCGCCTGCCGGGCGCTCTCGCCGTCCTCGATGTGCCCCTTGGGCAGCGACCAGAGCAGCCGACCGCGACGGTCCCGACGCCCGATCAGCGCGCCGCGCGGCGCGCCGTCGACGCGGTCGACGACGAGGCCGCCGGCCGAAGTCTCGGCGACCGTCGGCAATCGCGGCCGCCGCGACTGGGGTCGGGACATGACCCGATCGTAGTCGGGCCCCGGCCGCCGGAGATTCAGTCGGGCGCCTGCCGCACCGCCGATCCGGTGCCGTACGCGGGCGATCTTGGTCGGGACGGCCCGCCCGGCCCGTTAGGCTTTCCCGTCGTGTCCCCAAGCCTGTCCGTCGCCCAGCAACGAGCCGTTGCTGAGCTCTTCCGTGTCTTTCCGGTCGCCGACGAGCTGGGGCGCCGCATGGCCGCGGCGGGTCACGAGCTGTACCTGGTGGGCGGGTCGGTCCGGGACGCGCTGCTGGAGCGGCTCGGTGCCGACCTCGATTTCGCCACCGACGCGCGGCCGGAGGACGTGCTCGCGCTCGTCGAGGGTTGGGCGGAGGCGACCTGGACCACGGGGATCGACTTCGGGACGGTGGGCCTGGCCAAGGACGGGCTCCGGCTGGAGATCACGACCTATCGGGCAGATCGCTACGACCGGGTGGGCCGCCATCCCGAGGTCGTCTACGGCGAGTCGTTGATCGACGACCTGGTCCGGCGCGACTTCCGGGTCAACGCGATGGCCGTGTCCGTCCCGGAGCACCGGTTCGTCGACCCCTTCGACGGGCAGGCCGACCTCGCGAACCGGACTCTGCGGACTCCGGGGACGGCGGAGGAGTCCTTCGCCGACGACCCGCTGCGGATGCTGCGGGCCGCGCGCTTCGCCGCCACCCTCGGCTTCACGCCGGCGCCGGACGTCGTTGCGGCGATGCGGGAGATGGCCGGGCAGCTGGCCCGGATCGCCCCCGAGCGGGTGCAGGGCGAGCTCACCAAGCTGATCCTGGGTGAGCGCGCCCGGGCCGGGCTCGAGCTGCTCGTCGACACCGGGCTGGCCGACGTCGTACTGCCGGAACTGCCCGCGCTGCGGATGGAGATCGACGAGCACCACCAGCACAAGGACGTCTACGCGCACACCCTGACCGTCTTCGACAAGGCCGTCGCGCTGGAGGACGCCGGACCGGATCTGGTGCTGCGCCTCGCCGCGCTGCTGCACGACATCGGCAAGCCCGCGACCCGGCGGCACCTGCCCGGCGGCGGGGTGTCGTTCCACCACCACGAGGTCGTCGGCGCGAAGCTGGCCCGTAAGCGGCTCCGCGCGCTGAGGTACCCGAAGGAGATCGTCGAGGACGTCGCGCGGCTGGTCTTCCTCCACCTGCGCTTCCACGGCTACGGGCGCGGTGAGTGGACCGATTCGGCGGTACGCCGCTACGTGACCGACGCCGGCGAGCTGTTGCCGCGGCTGCACAAGCTGGTCCGCTCCGACTCCACCACGCGCAACCGCCGCCGGGCCGATGCGCTGGCCCGTTCCTACGATGCGCTCGAGGAGCGCATCGCCAAGCTGCGTGAGCAGGAGGAGCTGGATCGGATCCGGCCGGATCTCGACGGCAACGAGATCATGTCGGTGCTGGGGGTTGCGGCCGGTCCGGTGGTCGGCCGGGCTTACCGGCACCTGCTCGCGCTCCGCATGGAGCACGGTCCGCTCGGGCACGACCGGGCGGTCGAGGAGTTGCGGGCCTGGGCGGCGGCCGACGACAGTACGTCGCCGGAGCAGCCGTGAGTAGACCCGACCCGTCACGGAGAGGATGAACGCGTGGTGCTGCTGCGCGGAATGACCTACAACGTGAAGTTCCCGAGCGACGACCCGCCGAACGCGTGGCCGGGTCGGCGGTCCCTGATGGCCGGCCTGCTGCGCCGGACCAGGCCGCACGTGCTCGCCACGCAGGAGGGGCATTACCGGCAGCTGCGGGAGATCATGGCCGACATCGGGCCGGGCTACTCCTGGATCGGGCAGGGACGGGAGGGCGGCGGGCGCGGCGAGTTCTGCGCGATCGCCTACGACACCGCGCTGCTCGAGCCGCTGGACTTCGACTACTTCTGGCTGTCCGCGACGCCCGATCGGGTCGGCTCACGCACCTGGTGGTGGGGTAACCGCAACGTCCGCATGGCCACCTGGGTGCGGTTCGCGGTGCGCGACCCGGAGTCCGACACCCGCCAGGAACTGCTCTGGCTGAACACCCATCTCGACCACCAGTCGGCCCGGGCCCGCCGGCTCGGCGCGTGGCTGATCGCCCGTCGGCTCGGCGGCTTCCCGGACGACCTGCCGATCGTGGTCTCCGGCGACTTCAACTGCCCGGCCACCGACCAGAGCGGGCCCTACCGGGTGCTGACCCGCAGCGCCGGGCTGGCCGACTCCTGGACCGTGACCGAACGACCGGCGCCCGACATCGGCACCTACGGCGGCTGGTCGGCGCCGAAGGCAGGCGGCACCCGGATCGACTGGGTCCTGGTGCGCGGCCCGATCGCCGTCGAGTCGGCCGGGATCGTCGATCACCACCGCGCCAGCGAGTGGCCGTCGGACCACGTGCCGGTCGAGGTCAGCTTGCGGATCGAAGCACCAGCCGACCGCGGCGCGCCGTCGCTGCCGCGTATGCCGCAGCCGTGAGCAGGTAACCCGCGCTGACGACCGCGAGCATCAGGTAGGACTTGCCGGTGAGCGGAAGCGTCATCGCTGCGACCGCGGCGGCCGCGACGAAGGTGACGTTGAACAGCGTGTCGTAGACCGAGAAGACCCGGCCGCGGAACTCGTCGTCGATGCTCTCCTGCACCGTCGTGTCGACGCTGATCTTGACCCCTTGGGCAACCATCCCCAGGAAGAAGGCGGCCAGGATCAACGCCGGGAGGCTGTAAGGCGTGCCCAGGGCTACCTGCACCAGCCCGGCCATGCCGAGCAGCAGCGTGATCCAGGCCGGCTTTCCCATCCGCCGGGTCGCCGTCGGCGTCATGAACGCGGCCACCAGCGAACCGACCGCGCCGACCGCGATGAGCTGGGCGAGCCCGGCCAACCCGACCCGCAGCACGCCGTCGTCCTGGAAGTAGTTGCGGTAGAGCAGCAGGGTGGCGATCGTCGAGATGCCGTAGAAGAAGCGGTGCGCGGCGATCGCGGCCAGCGCGTACTTCGCCGGCCGGCGCGCCGCGACGTGCTTGGCGCCGAGCACCAGACCGTCCCAGACGTCGCGCAACGTCTCCCGGTCGGCGATCTCGTGTGCGTCCGGACCCAGCCGGTCGCGCGGGAACCGCCGGGCGGTGAGCGCCGACGCGAGGTAGAAGACCGCAGAGAAGAGCGCGACGGCGGCGTAACCGTGATTGCCGGTGCCGGTCACGGCCCGGATCAGTAACGCGACCCCACCACCGATGACCGTGGCGATCGCGCCGAGCGTGGTCGACACCGCGTTGGCGGTGACCAGTTGGTTGTCGGTGACCACGTGCGGGAGGGCCGCCGAGAGGCCGGCCAGGAAGAACCGGTTGACCGAGATCGTGGCGAGCGCGGTGCCGTAGAAGAGCGGCCCGGTCATCCCGGCGGCGACCGTGCCGGCCGCCAGGGCCACCAGCAGGCAGCGCACGAGGTTGGCGACGAAGAGCACCCGCTGCCGGCTCCACCGGTCGAGCAGCACTCCGGCGAACGGCCCAACGAGGGAGTAAGGCAACAGGAGTACGGCGAATCCGGCGGCCACCTGGGTCGGGTCGGTGTGCCGCTCCGGGTTGAAGAGCACCGCGCCGGCCAGGCTGGCCTGGAAGATCCCGTCGGCGCACTGGCTGGTCAGCCGGGTGGCGAACAGCCGGGTGAAGTCGGGACTCCGCAGCAGCGGTCGCAGATGCCGGCGGTGGTCGAGGTGACCGGCATCGCCTTCGGGACTGCGATGGGACACCATGGTTCGCACGAGGTCAGGCTACGTGCACTCGCGCATAAGCACACCTGGAGGCTGTGGACAATTTGGTCTCCGGAGAGTTCTCGTCGCAGGGCGTCGCCCGGTGCGGCAGGATCGAGACCACGATGACTGCGCTGCGTCCCGACGCCGGGATCGAGCCCGGCACGCTGCTGGTCGCGTCGCCTACGCTGCGCGACCCCAACTTCGCACGGGCCGTGATCTTCGTGATCGACCACCGTGGCGAAGGCACTACCGGAGTGATCCTCAATCGGCCTAGCGACGTTCCGCTGCGCGACGTACTCCCGCAGTGGGGAGAGGTGGCCACCGGCCCGGGCACGCTCTTCGTGGGCGGACCGGTCGAGTCCAACGCCGCGCTGTGTCTCGCCCAGGCCCGGCCGGGTGCCAGTCCGGCCGGGTGGACGACCGTGTCAGGCCAGGTCGGCCTGACCGACCTCGACGGAGATCCCGACGGCTTGCAGCCCCTGGTCTCCGGGTTGCGGGTCTTCGTCGGCTACGCCGGCTGGGGGGCGCAGCAACTCGCCGATGAGATCGAGGAGGGTGCCTGGCTGGTGGTCGCCGGGCACGCCGGCGACGTCTTCGCCGATCCGACCGTCGACCTGTGGCATCACGTGCTGCGTCGCCAGGGCGGGCGGCTGGCGCTGCTCGCCACTTTCCCCGACAACCCGACGCTGAACTGAGCGGGCGGCCCTCTCTAGGCTGGGCCGATGCCGGAAGCGCAGCAGGTCGCCGTCGTCACCGGAGCCGCGCAGGGCATCGGCCGCCGGGTGTCCGAGGAGCTGGCCGGTCGCGGCTACGCCGTCGCGCTGGTCGACCTCCAGCCCACGGACGCGACGGCCGACGCGGTCCGCTCGGCGGGCGGCGCGGCGCTCCCGCTGGTGGCCGACATCAGTGCTGACGCCGAGGTCGAGCGGGTGGTCGCGAGCGTCCTCGGCACCCTGGGCCGGGTCGACACCCTGGTCAACAACGCCGGCATCAGCATGATCGCCCCGGCCGAGCAGACCACGAGCGAACAGTGGCGGCGAACCCTCGACGTCAATCTCACCGGACCGTTCCTGCTGTCCCGGGGGTTCGGTGTCGAGATGCTCGCGGCCGGCAGCGGGTCGATCGTCAACATCGCGTCCGTCGCCGGGCTGCGCGGCGTCGGCGATCGGGCGGCGTACAACGCGAGCAAGCACGGGTTGATCGGGCTGACCCGGACCCTCGCCGTCGAGTGGGGCGGGCGCGGTGTCCGGGTCAACGCGGTCTGCCCGGGTTGGGTGAAGACCGAGATGGACGCCGCCGATCAGGCCGGCGGGGGCTACGTCGACGCGGACATCATCGAGCACGTTCCGGCCGGCCGGTTCGCGTCGCCGGACGACATCGCCCAGGCGGTGGCCTTCCTCGCCGATCCCGCGACCAGCGGTTTCGTCAACGGCGCGACGCTGTCGGTGGACGGCGGGTGGAACGCCGACGGCAGTTGGCAGTCGCTGCGACTGCGGAAACGCTGACCGCGCCGAATCCGAGATACAGCTGCAACCATCTGGTCCTTGCCAATAGGCCGTCGGGCCTGCGATTGTGCGCCGGGTACCCGGATTCGGGTGCCGGGCTTGCATGCCTCAGGGGGCCGGCGATGCGTCGTCACATCCGTTCACACCTTTCCCTTCTCACCGCCGCGCTGACCGTCGGCGCGTTCGGCGTCGTCGGCACGGTCGCCGCGAGCGGTACGGCGTCAGCCGCCCCAGCTCCGCTGTCGCAGGCACAGGTCTCCGCGCTCTCGCAGGGAAAGCACGAACCGGTCATCGTGCTGCTGAAGAACCAGCACCGCGACCTCGCGCAGCGGTCGGCCATGTCGACCCGGCGCAGCGTCGTACGCAGCGACCAGGCGCCGCTGCTCCGGGAGGTCAGTCAGGTCCACGCCAGCCGGGTCAAGTCCTACACGCTGCTGAACGGTTTCGCGGCGACCGTGCCGAGCGCGGACGTCGCGCACCTGCGCGCCGACCCGACCGTCGCGGCGGTCGTTCCCGGACCTGCAGATCAAGGGTCCGGCCCCGGTCCGCGAGCAGAGCTCCGGCAAAGCCACCGCCCAGACGTTCCCGCCGAAGGGCGTCTGCCCGAGCAATCCGGCCAAGCCGCTGCTCGAGCCGGAGGCGCTGCAGCTGACGAAGACCGCCTTCACCGACCCCAACGCCCCGCAGGCCCAGAACATCGTCACCGGGCGTGGGGTCAAGGTCGGCTGGATCGCCGACGGAATCGACATCAACAACCCGGACTTCATCCGGCCCAACGGCCAGCACGTCTTCGTCGACTACCAGGACTTCTCCGGGGACGGCATCAACGCCCCCACTCTCGGTGCCGAGGCGTTCGGTGACGCCAGCTCCATCGCCGCCCAGGGTCGCCGTACCTATGACCTGTCGACCTTCGCCAACCCGGCGCACCCGATCCCCAAGGGCTGCACGATCACGGTGCGCGGAATGGCGCCGGGTGCGTCGCTCGTGGGGCTGAAGGCGTTCGGCGCCTCCAACTCGACGCCGACCTCGACGATCCTGCAGGCCATCGACTACGGCGTCACCACGGCCAACGTCGACGTGATGAACGAGTCCTTCGGCGGCAACCCGTTCCCCGACAACAGCACCGACCCGGTCAGCCTCATCAATGACGCGGCCGTGGCCGCCGGGGTCGTGGTGGTCTCGAGCACCGGTGACGCCGGCACGACCAACACCATCGGCTCACCGTCCAGCGACCCGAAGGTCATCAGCGCGGGGGCGACCACCAGCTTCCGGTCCTACGCGCAGCAGACGGCCTACGGGTTCGGCCTGTCCAAGGGCACCTTCGCCAGCAACAACATCTCCTCGCTCAGCTCCGGCGGGATCACCCAGAACGGCCGCACGCCAGACCTGGTGGCTCCGGGTGACCTCGGCTGGGCGCTCTGCTCGCCCAAGCCGGCGATCTACCAGGAGTGCGTGGACAACAAGGGAGATCCGGCCCAGATCCAGGACTTCGGCGGGACGAGCCAGTCGTCACCGCTCACGGCCGGCGCCGCGGCGCTGGTGATCCAGGCCTACGCCGGGACCCACGGTGGCGCGCACCCCAGCCCGGCCCTGGTCAAGCAGATCCTCACCAGCACCGCGACCGACCTGAACCACCCCAGCGGCGAGCAGGGTGCGGGACTGCTGAACTCGCTGGCGGCGGTGCGCGCCGCGCAGTCGATCCAGGACGCCAACGGCACCCCGCACCCCACCGGGTCGGGGCTTCTCGTCGGGCCGACCCAGCTGACCGCGTCCGCTCTTCCGGGAACGGCGCAGACCCTGCCGCTGAAGGTCACCAACGTCGGCGGCATCACCCAGACGGTCTCCGCCGCGGGGCGGACGCTCGGCCGGGTCGTCACCGACCAGCGCGGCACCGTCACGCTCAACACCACGAGCCCGATGACGAAGACCTACATCGACCAGTTCGGCGGTGTACGCAGTTACGTCACCAAGACCTTCCACGTTCCGGCGGGCACGGACCGGCTCGATGCGTCGATCGCCGCCCCGCAGCCGGCTGACACCCTCACTCGCATCATCCTGATCGACCCGCTCGGCACCTACCAGGCCTACTCGATCCCGCAGGGCACCGGCAACTTCGGGCACGTCGATGTGCACGCTCCGGTGGGCGGGACCTGGACGGCCATCATCGCGGCCAACCCGGTCGACAACTTCAACGGTCCGGTGCATTTCGAGTTCACCACCAGCGACTACGTCGGATTCGGCGCGGTGAGTCCGTCGACCCTCACCCTCGCACCGGGTCGGTCCGGGACCTTCAACGTCCGGGTCGTGACCCCGGCGAAGCCCGGTGACCTGAGCGCTTCGGTGCAGCTGAGCACGGGGTTCAGCCAGACCGAGTCGGTGCCGCTGACCCTGCGCAGCCTGATCTCGACCAGTTCCGCCGGCGGCAACCTCAGCGGCACCCTCACCGGTGGCAACGGGCGCGGCTTCCCCGGCCAGACCCAGACCTTCATGTTCAACGTCCCGCCCGGCCAGAAGGACCTGGGCATCAACATGGCACTCCCCGCGCCCGACCAGGTCGCGATCGGATATCTGATCAGCCCGGAGGGGCAGGCGCTGGGAGCGCAGAGCAACGCCACCCTCGACAGTCAGGGCAACACGGTCGTCGGCCGCACCCTGCAGATCTTCCGGCGCGCGCCGCAGGCCGGCCGGTGGGAGTTCGCGCTGGCGGTGCTGAACCCGATCGAAGGGACGAGCACGTCGGAACCCTTCTCGGGTCGGTTGCGCTACAACATCGTCGACGTCGCCAGTTCCGGTCTGCCCGGGAGTCCGGCCACCGTGCTCCCCGCCGGGAAGAAGCGAACGGCGACCGTGCGGGTGACCAATACCGGCAACACTGCGGAGAAGTTCTTCGTCGACGCTCGTAACGCCGGCACGCAGACGCTGGCGCTGGCGGCCCTGAGCAAGGCCGCCGGCATCGCGCTGCCGATGCCCGCGGGCGCGAGACCGGCCTGGCTCGTGCCGACCGAGGCCAACGCGGTGATGGCGACCGCTGCGGCGACGTTGCCGGTGCAGACGGACCTGCAGGCCAATTCCGGCAACCCGGAGGTGGTCGGCCCGTCGGTCGGCAACACCTCGACCGCGTCGGTGCACGCGGCGATGGTCGCCCCGGGGCCGTGGGTCACGCTCGCCGGTGAGCTCGGCCCGTTCACCCCGACTGCATCGCCGGGAACGGTGAGCTTCAGCGCCCAGGTCAATGCCCGGCCGTTCGACCCGGCCGTCACGTCCACCACCGGCGACGTCTGGCTCCGCAGCATCCATGCGTCGCCGCCGCCGACAAGCCCGGTGACGATCCAGCCGGGTAAGAGCGCCACGATCGGAGTCACCATCACACCGAGCGGGCCGAAGGGAACCGTCGTCCGCGGCACCCTCTACGTCGACGACTTCAACACCTTCACCTCGAGCCGGCGACGAACTGACCGGCATCCCCTACACCTACAAGATCGGATAACGTCGGCGGGGATGACGAACTCCGAACTTCCCGACGGTGCGGCGTCCCGGGCCCACCGGGCATCGGAAGTGGTCCACTCGCTGGTCTACTTCGTGCCCGAGGCCGACGAAGAGTTCAGCCGGATCGGGCTGGAGCCCGATCGGATGGCCTACTTCGCCAGCCGTGCCGCACCCATGGGCGAGGTCGGTCCGGGCGTCGTGGTCGCCACCTTCTACAACTTCAATCCGGCGTTGGTCGCCCGGCACATCCCGCGGGCCTGGACCCTGGCGCGTCCCGACGAGATCCTGGCCGCCCGGGTGCGGATCGCTGATACCGCGCTGCGTCGGCTCTTCGGCGACGACACCATCGCCTCCGCGGAGCTGGCCGAGGCGGCCGAGCTGACTCGGGTCGCGGCCGAGGGATGCCGTCCGGAGGGCCGGCCACTCTATGCGGCGCACGCCGATCTGGACTGGCCGAAAGAGCCGCATCTCGTGCTCTGGCATGCCGTCACCCTGCTGCGCGAACACCGCGGCGACGGCCACATCGCGTCGTTGCTCCGCCACGGCCTCACCGGCCTGGAAGCCCTCATCACGCACACCGCCACCGGTCGGGGGTTCTTCGTACCCGCGGCGAAAAGGCTCCGCGGCTGGTCCGACGAGGACTGGTCCGGCGCGGCCGAGGGATTGCGCAGCCGCGGGCTGCTCGAAGAGGACGACGAACTCACCGAGCTGGGCACCGCCCTGCGCGCCGACATCGAACAGGAAACCGACGTCCTGGCCCGCGGTCCCTGGGCGCACCTCGGCGTGCCGGGAGTGGAGCGGCTGATCGAGCTCGGCAAGCCGCTGTCCCGTCAGCTGCTCGCGGCGGGCGCGTTTCCGAAGGGCATCTTCCGGCAGCGGTGAGCTAGATCGGGGTGTTCTTCGAGGCGTCCCAGCCGGTCGTCACGGCGGTGCCCTGGGCGCCGGTCGCGGTCGTCGGCCAGTAGGTGAACTTCAGGCTGTTGTAGGACATGCTGATCGACTCGCTCGGCTTGCCGCCACCTTCCGCGCCGCCGTAGCTGACGCTGTCGACGACGACCGGCGCCATGGCGAGCTGGACGACCGGAACCGAGGTCGTGCCGTCCGCATTGACACCGGTGAGTACGCCGGACTTCAGCACCTTTCCCTGCTCGCAGGCGAGGAGCAGCTGCGGCGAGGCCTTGCTCACCGCTGTCTGCAGACTCAACGACGACAGGTCGACCTTGCCGCCCGTGCCGACACCACCGATCACCTCCGGATTGCTCGCCCCGAACGAGAACGAGAACACCTCGATCTGATTCGGGAACTTCGCATTGATGCTCTCACCGGCGATGCCGTCGAGCTTCAAGAAGTATTGAAAGGCCATAGCGAACCTCCCCCATCGCGGCGGCGTCGATGCGCCGCGGTTGCGCCGAGATTAGCCGACGAATCGGCGATCTCCCGCGTGTTGCGGGCCCCGGCGATCACCCGTGTGTCGCGGGTGGCGACACCTCGATGAGTCCGGCTTCGGCGAGAGCACGCAGCAGCCCGATCCCGGCGGCGCGGTCGTCGCCGGTGAGCGTCGGTGGGAGAAGCTCTGCGACGGTGAGCGGGCCGTCGTTTCCCAGCCGCTCCACCAGCGCAGCCGACGTCGTATCAAGGCTGGCGCCGAGGCCGAGCCCCTGCTGCAGGCCGACTTCGTACTCCTCGGCCCAGCCGGTCTTCGTCGCCGCCAGGCGCCGGCGCAGTTCCAGTCCGGCGGCCGCCCGGATGGTGCAGCGGAGGAAGCCGTCGCGGTCGGTGCCGGCCAGCACGTCGTGCGCGGTGAGCAGCCGCAGTGCGTGGTCGCCCGCCGGTCCACGTTGGGCCGGCGTACTCACCCAGCTGTGCCAGGGCGGGCGATCGCCGCGGCGGAGGAGCAGCGCCCCGTAGGCGATCTGGTCGATGCCCTGCTCGGCGTACCAGCGCGTCCAGCGGTCGATCCGGCGGGAGTAGTCGGCGGGGTCGCCGGCGGCGTCCCGGTTCCACGACGCCGCCGCGGACAACGGGTCCTCGAGAGCGGTCATGAGCAGGAGTGCGTCGAAGGGTGCGCCGGCCAGCCAGGCGATCGGCGCGGGAGTCTCCGCCGAGGTGGGCTGCGACCAGCTCACCAGGATCGTCGCCGTACCACCGGGCGCGAGTGCCGTCGGGATCGTGCGGGCGACCAGCTGGTTGAAGCTGTCCCCCGGATATCCGCTGTCCCGGAAGACCAGCTCGGACTCCGGGGAGAGGACGTAGGGCGGGTTGGACACGATCAGGTCGAATTCGTCACCGGCCACCGGCTCGAGCAGGCTCCCGGCGCGCAGCTCGACGTCGACGCCGCACAATGCGGCGTTCACCCGGGCGTAGGCCAGAGCCCGCGGGTTGACGTCGGTGGCGACGACGTGGTCGGCGTGGCGGGCGAGCAGGATCGCCTGCAGCCCGCAGCCGGTGCCGACGTCCAGCGCCCGGGTCACGCGCCGCCGCGGAGTGAGGTCGGCGAGGGTCTGCGACGGGTTCTGGACTCCGGGAACGACGTCGGCCCGGCCGAGCTGCGAACTCGGGTCGGACGCGAGCATCAGGTCTTCGCCCGGGGCGCTGTGCGGCACCACCCGGGCCGTCGGCTCGACCCGCGTCCCGTTTCTGCGCAGCAGCCGGGCGGCGACGAGGGTGTCGATCGCCTTCGCCCCCAACCGCTCCTCCGCGGTCGACGTTCCGAGGGCCTCTTCGACAATGAGCAGCAGCACCAGCGCGGCCGCGGGATCGGTGCTCTGCTCCAGCCGGCGCCGCACGACCGGACGCTGGCCGGCGTCGGCCAGGATGTCGCCGCGCGCCGCGAGCAGCGTTCGTACCGTCGCCGCCGTATAGCCGTGGTCGGCCAGGACCTGCCGGGCCGCGGTCAGCGCCTCTCGCGACGGTGGCGCGGCCAGGAGGTCGGACTCCTCCGGCGCGGCGCTCCCCGATTCGATGTCCACGCGCGCCTCCCCCCGCACGCACCATATTCACCCGGCGCCCTTCACGCCCCCCGCCATTCCGCTTGAACGTGACGTTCAAGTGGCTAGAGCGCTTGAACGTGACGTTCAAGCGGAATCGGGGCCGCCGGCGGAAGCCGCCTTTGATCACTTGTCCACAGGAGAAACGCCGGTGTCCACAGATGTGCGGCGCGTGCTGACGGTAGAAGGCGCCGTACCGCATCGTGCCCGGCATGCCCCGACGATCGGCGGTGGACTGGAACGCGCTGGCGTGGTCCGCTCCCCACAATGTCCTCAGTCTGCGCGAGCTCATGGAGCTGGGCGTGCCGGGTCGGACCATCGCGGATCGGTGCTCTCGCACCGGCCCGTGGACCCGGCTGTTGCCCGGAGTCGTCATGTTCAGCAGTGGTACGCCGACCTGGCATCAGCTTCTGGATGCCGCGCTGCGCTACGCCGGTCCACGTGCGGTAGTCACCGGCGCCGCCGGCATTCGGCTGCACGGGCTGCATCGTGGTCCGCAGTCCGACGTCGTACACATCCTGACTCCCGAACCCCGACAGAGGGCGAGTCATTCGATCGTGGTGATCGAACGCACGACCCGGATGCCAGTCGCCACAAATCGCGCAGGGTTTCCCGTTGCGCCGGCCGCCCGATCGGTCATGGACTGCGTCCGTCGAATCAGCGACGCCGACCAGGTGCGGGCCATCATCGCTGAGTCCGTCCAGCGCGGCGCAGTCACGACTACCGACCTGACCAGTGAGCTGCGGCTGAGCCCGAGCAGGGGTACGGCGCTCCCTCGCATGGTTCTCGAGGAGGTCTCCGCCGGAGTCCGTTCGACCGCAGAAGCGTGGGGCAGAGGCCTCCTGTCCTCGAGCGACCTGCCCACCGCCCGCTGGAACATCGACATCCATGACGAGCGCGGCACCTTTCTTGCGAGACCGGATGCGTGGTTCGACGACGTCGCTCTGGCGTGGGAGATCGACTCGTACGAGTTCCACCTGTCGCCCGCGGACTACGCCCGGACGCTCGCCCGGCATGCCGCAATGACTGCGGCGGGCATCGTCGTCGTACACACCCTGCCGTCCCGGGTGCGCACCGAACCGAATGCCGTACTCAGCGAGCTATTGGGCGCATACAGATTGGCATCGGCGCGACCCCGTCCTCCGGTCACCGCCCGCCCCGCCCCACCCTCCCATTCCGCATCAACGTGACGTTGATGCGGCTAGAGCGCTTGAACGTGACGTTCAAGCGGAATTAGCGTGGCGGTGCAGGGACGGTCATGCGTGGTCGTAGAACCAGTTGCCGCAGTCGAAGATCGCGGTCGTCACCTCGACCCGGCAGGCGTGGTACCTGACCGGCGTGCCCTCGGGGAGCGAGTAGTTGGCGCTCTTCGGCGGTCCGTCGTAGCCGTTGCGGTCCCAGACCATGCCGTACATCGTCCACGACTTGCCCGTGTAGGTCTCGAACTCTCCCGCGGTCGAATACCCGTCCGCCTTGTTGTCGTGCACGGTGAAGATCTCGCCGTCGGACTTGAAGTCGACACTCGACCGGCAGCTCGGGTTGCACACCGAGCCGCTCGCGGATGCCGGGCTGGAACCAATGACGACGCTCAGTGCCACCGTGACTGCCGCGGCTAACACGCTGAGACAAGCCCGGATCGACATGGACATGCCAGTCCTCTCCTCCCGCCGCGCGTCCCTATGACGCGTTCGGCGGGAGGGAGACTGTCACAGATCCCTTGCCGTAGACCTTGCCAAAACCCGTTGCCCTACCCGTCCTGGCCGCTTTCCCATTCCGCATCAACGTGACGTTGATGCGGCTAGAGCGCTTGAACGTGACGTTCAAGCGGAATGGAGGGGGCGGGGGCGGAGCGGGAGGGCAGTCGAGGGATCGACGGGTTAGCGGTCGACTTCGCCGCGGATGAACTTCTCGACCAGCTCGCGGGCCTCGTCGTCGCGGTGCTGCACCGGCGGCGACTTCATGAAGTAGCTCGAGGCGGACAGCAGCGGACCACCGATGCCGCGGTCCTTGGCGATCTTCGCCGCGCGTACGGCGTCGATGATGATGCCGGCCGAGTTGGGCGAGTCCCACACCTCGAGCTTGTACTCCAGGTTGAGCGGTACGTCGCCGAACGCGCGACCCTCGAGCCGCACGTAGGCCCACTTCCGGTCGTCCAGCCACGCGACGTAGTCCGACGGCCCGATGTGAACGTTGTCCTTGCCGATGTCGTGGGAGACCTGCGAGGTGACGGCCTGCGTCTTCGAGATCTTCTTCGACTCCAGCCGGTCGCGCTCCAGCATGTTCATGAAGTCCATGTTGCCGCCGACGTTGAGCTGCATCGTGCGGTCGAGGATGACGCCGCGGTCCTCGAACAGCGTCGCGAGCACGCGGTGGGTGATGGTCGCGCCGACCTGGCTCTTGATGTCGTCGCCGACGATGGGTACGCCGGCCTCCTCGAACTTCTTCGCCCACTCCGGCGTACCGGCGATGAAGACCGGCAGGGCGTTGACGAACGCGACGCCCGCGTCGATGGCGCACTGCGCGTAGAAGCGGTCCGCGTCCTCGGAGCCCACCGGCAGGTAGGAGACGAGTACGTCGGCCCCGGAGTCCTTGAGCGCGCGTACGACGTCGACCGGGTGGTCGTCGGACTCCTCGATCGTCTCCCGGTAGTAGCGGCCCAGGCCGTCGAGGGTGTGCCCGCGCTGGACGGTGACGTCCAGGGGCGGCACGTCGGCGAACTTGATGGTGTTGTTCTGGCTGGCGAGGATGGCCTCGGACAGATCGCGCCCGACCTTCTTCGCATCGACGTCGAACGCCGCGACGAACTGAAGGTCGCGGACGTGGTAGTCGCCAAATTGCACGTGCATCAGGCCCGGCACCCGGGTGCCTGCTTCGGCGTCCCGGTAGTACTCCACGCCCTGTACGAGCGACGCGGCGCAGTTGCCGACGCCGACGACGGCGACCCGAATGGCACCCATCGCGGCACTTCCTTTCGTCGTAGTGATCGTGCTGTCGTTGGTGGTGCTGGTGGTTCAGTCCGCCGCGTGATCCGACGGTTCGGGATCGTCGCGCTGCTCGTGCGCGATCAGCTCGTCGAGCCAGCGGACCTCGCGGTCGACCGACTCGAGGCCGTGCTTGTGCAGCTCGCTGGTGTAGCGGTCGACCCGCTCCCGGGTCCGGGCCAGCGCGGCCCGCATCCCCTCGCGCCGCTCCTCGACCCGGCGCCGGCGGCCCTGCAGGATCCGCAGGCGCACGTCGGCGCGGGTCTGGGAGAAGAACGCGAAGTGCACGCCGAACTGGGCGTCGTCCTCCCACGCCGTCGGACCGGCGTCGGCCAGGAGCTCGGCGAACCGCTCTTTCCCCTGCGCCGTGAGCTGGTAGACGATCTTGCCGCGGCGTCCGGTGAGCGCCGGCGCTCCGCTTTCCGGCGCCGGGCCGCTCTCACTGATCCAGCCGCGGTTCTTCATCCGCCGCAGCGTCGGGTAGAGCGAACCGTAGGAGAACGCCCGCAGCGTGCCGAGCAAAGTGTTGAGCCGCTTCCGCAGCTGATACCCGTGCATCGGCTCCTCGTGGAGCAGCCCGAGGATCGCGAACTCGAGCATCCGCGGACCTCCCTCGCCCAGGCGCTACGCTGACCCAGAAGCTGACAAAGCGTTCGCCATGTCATCTCGCTCCGATGTATCGGCGCGATATGTCACGACGATAGGACGGAATCGCCGTCCGGCGCAACCCGGCCCGGATCGGGGAACCGTCATCGACCGGAAATGACCCGGCTCGCACCGGGCGGGGTCCCCCGTCGGCGTACTCTGTCGCGGGTGAACCGCCGCTCGATCGTCGACTACGCACTGCAGCGCCGTGCGCTGCTCGCCGACGTCTACGCGGGCCGGGTCGGCACCTTCGAGGTGTGCGACGCGCACCCCTATCTGCAGCGGGCCGCGAAGTATCACGGCGAGGCATCCGAGGCGACCTGCCCGGTCTGCCGCAAGGAGCGGCTCATCCACGTGCACTACGTGTACGGCGACCGGCTGGGTCACGTGTCGGGGCAGGCAAAGTCCCCGAAAGAGTTGCCCAGACTCGCGTCAGCGCACGGCGAGTTCACGGTCTATGTCGTGGAGGTCTGTCGGACCTGCGGATGGAACCACCTGGCCCTCTCCTACGTGCTCGGTCACGGTGAAGAGGCGACCGGCGCCGGTGAGCGTCGACAGGCCGTTCGCGAGTAGCCGGCCCGCCGGCAGCCGGTGACCACCAGCCCGGGCAGGCGGCGTACGACGAGAAGGGGAACCAGGCAGGGTGACATCGGATTCGACCATGCCTGGGGGGGCCGGGAACGACCGTGGGCGGCCAGGTAAGGGGTCCACGAGGCACACCAAGCGCGCCAAACGCCGCCGGCGGAGGCGCTGGATCGCCTTCATCAGCCTGGGCGTCTTCCTCGTGCTGGTGGTCGGCGTGGTCGGCGTGCTCTACGTCGCGATGCAGATCCCGCTGCCCGACCAGATCAAGACCAGCCAGGTCTCCACCATCACCTACAACGACGGCAAGACGGTGATGGCCCGGATCGGCGCACAGAACCGCACCGACGTCCCGCTGTCGAAGGTGCCGCCGCACGTCCGCTGGTCCGTCCTAGCCGCGGAGGACCGCGGCTACTACAGCGAACCCGGCATCTCGGTCACCGGCATCGCCCGCGCCGCATGGGCGGACATCCGCGGCGGTGACGTGCAGGGCGGGTCGACGATCACCCAGCAGTACGTGAAGAACGCCTACCTGACCGACGAGCGGACGCTGAGCCGCAAGTTCAAAGAGATCGTTATGGCGGTCAAGCTCGACCACCAGTACAGCAAGGACCAGATCCTCGACTGGTATCTCAACACCATCTACTTCGGCCGCGGTGCCTACGGGATCCAGGCGGCGGCGGAGACCTACTTCGGCAAGCCGGTCAGCGCGCTCTCGGTCGCCGAGGGCGCGGTGCTCGCCTCGAGCATCCGCGCGCCGGCGCTCTACGACCCGGACAGTCACCCGGCGGCGGCCAAGGCCCGCTGGCACTTCGTCATCGACGGCATGACCAAGATGGGCAAGCTCGACGCGGCCCAGGCCGCCGCGACGCGCTACCCCAAGGTCCGCGCGATCGGCACCGGCACCCTCAACCAGGTCGGCGGGCCGCGTGGCTACATCGTCAACCAGGTCAAGGACGAACTCGCGGCGGCCGGATTCGACGAGGCCCGGCTCAACCGCGACGGACTGCGCGTCGTCACCACCATCGACCCGAAAGCGCAGGAGGCCGCGCAGAGCGCGGTGCAGACCGTCTTCCACGGCCAGACCAAGGACCTGCGTCAGGCGCTGGTCGCCGTGGCGCCGGACACCGGGAAGGTGCTCGCCTATTACGGCGGCTCCTCCGGCTACGGCTTCGACTACGCCCAGGCCTGGCGGCAGCCGGGATCGTCGTTCAAGCCCTACGTGCTCGCGACGGCACTCGGCCAGCACCAACGCGGCGAGGGCAACATCAGCGACTACACGAAGTACAACGGCAGCTCGCCGCAGACCTTCGCCGGTGTCGTCGTACACAACTCCGACGGCGAGTCGTGCGGCATGTGCACCGCGCGTACGGCGATGAAGATGTCGCTGAACACGGTGTTCTACCGGATGGGCCTGCAGGTCGGGCCGGACAACGTCGCGGCGACCGCGCACGCGGCCGGAGTCCCGGTCCGACGTACCGACACCTCGACACCGACCCTGCGCGACGCCGACGGCCACACCGAGGCCGGCATCTCGATCGGCCAGTACGAGGTACGCCCGATCGACCAGGCGGCCGGCTTCGCGACCTTCGCCGACGGCGGCATCGCGCACAAGCCCTTCTTCGTGCAGAAGGTCACCGACGCCAGCGGCCACGTGCTCTACCAGCACTCGCCGAGCGAGCGGCGGGCGTTCAGTCCGCAGGTCGCCAACGACACGACGTACTCGATGGAGCAGGTCGCCGCGTGGTCGCACCGTCCGCTCGCCGGCGGCCGGCAGACGGCCTCCAAGACCGGCACCGCGCAGCTCGGCGACACCGGCCAGAACAAGGACGCATGGATGGTCGGCTTCACCCCGCAGGTGTCGGCCGCGGTCTGGGTCGGCACCGACAAGAGCAAGCCGATCATCGACGCCACGACCGGGAACATCGTCTACGGCAGCGGTCTTCCGGCGCGGACCTGGCAGGCGTTCATGGACGCATATCTGGCCGGTAAGCCCCCGCTGCGCCTCCCCGCGCACACCGCCATCGGGCACCCGGCCAAACGGAAACCGAAGCCGACCCCGACGACTCCGCCGCCGACCACGACGCCACCTCCGACGACGACTCCGCCGCCGACCACGACGCCACCTCCGACGACGACTCCGCCGCCGACCACGACGCCGCCACCGACGACGACTCCGCCGCCGACCACGACGCCACCTCCGACGACGACTCCGCCGCCGACCACGACGCCACCTCCGACGACGACTCCGCCGCCGAGCTCTGGGCCGCCGCCGGTACCCCCGCTGCCGACCCTGCCCACGCTGCCACTGCGCTGACGCGCAAAAGTGCCTGGACCGTGGCCACGCCCGGCGGTGACCATCGGAGCGTGTCCGAACCTGTGCTCGACCCGTCCATCCTCGCCTTCTACCGAGACCGGTACGACGAGGACGCGCGGTTGACCCGCTCACGGCACGGTCAGCTGGAGTTCCGGCGTACCCAGGAACTGCTCCGCGGCACCCTGCCGCCGGCGCCCGCGGACGTGGTCGACATCGGCGGCGGCACCGGGGTGCATGCGAGCTGGCTCGCCGCCGTCGGCTACCGAGTCCGGTTGATCGACCCGGTGCCCGCGCACGTGGACCGGGCCGGCCGACTCGCCGGTGTGACGGCGACTGTGGGCGATGCGCGCGCGCTCGAGGTCGCCGACGACAGCGCGGACGTCGCGCTGCTGCTCGGTCCGCTCTACCACCTGGTGCGCCGCGACGACCGCCACCAGGCCCTCACTGAGGCGGCCCGGGTGGTCCGCCCGGGCGGGCTGGTCGTCGTCGCGGCCATCAGCCGCTTCGCGGCGCTGCTCGAACTCGCCGGTCTCGGCCATATCATGACCGACGCTGCGCTCGGCGAGCTCGCCGAGCTGATCGACACCGGGATCAACCACGACGATCCGAATGGGTTCACGACCGGCTACTTCCATCGGCCGGAGGAGCTTGCGGCCGAGCTCGCCGCCGCGCGGCTGGACCATCCGTCGGTGCTGGGCATCGAAGGACCGGCCGTTGCAGCGCTGGACAACGCGCCCGACGATCGGGCCGTCGACGTCATGGAGTCCGCGGTCCGGTGCGCGCGGCTGGTCCAGTCCGAACCTGCGCTCATGGCGGCGAGCCCGCACCTGCTCGGCGTCGCCCGGGTGCCGCCGGTGGACTTGGCTTGAACGTCACGTTGATGCCAAATCCGGGGCCGCCATTCCGCTTGAACGTCACGTTCAAGCGCTCTAGCCGCATCAACGTGACGTTGATGCGGAATGCCGGGCGGGACGCCGGGCGGGTGAGGCCGGCGCGGCTCGGCAGGTCGAGCGGGACCGCCGCGGAGCGTGCGGCAGCATGGGGCCGTGATCGACCGCGTGCTGCCCACCCGCGCCGACCCGGTCGCGCGCGCCGCGAGCACACCGTTCGGTGGGCCCTGGGGGCGGCACGGCATCGTCGGGCGGCAGTGGTTCTGGACACCGATCCGCGTCCTGCTCGCCATGGCACTGCTGACCCTGGCGCTCGGCTGGGCCCAGAAGTCGCCGTGTCAGACCGGCAACTGGGCGCTGTCGAAGCCGGTGTCCGACGGGAAGGGTCACACGCAGTACATCCTCGGCCGCGAATACGTGTGGATGTGCTACTCCGACGTCATCCCGCTCTACGGCAGCGAGGGCCTCGACCAGAACAAGGTCCCCTACGCCGATCACGCCGTGGAGTACCCGGTCCTCACCGGCGGCTTCATGTACGTCGCCGCGGAGCTCGCCCGGGGCTACCAGAGCCTGGCCGCTGACGCCTCCTCCGTGTTACCGCGCCCGCCCTCGGTGCAGACCTACTGGGAGGTCACGGTCCTGCTGCTGGTGCTGTGCGCACTGGTCATGGTGTGGGCGACCGCCCGGTTAGCCGGCCCGCGGGTGTGGGACGCGGCGATGGTCGCCCTGTCCCCGTTACTGATCGTGCAGGCGTTCACCAACTGGGATCTGTTCGCCGTCGGCTTGGCGACGGCCGGCATGCTGGCGTGGTCTCGGCGTCGACACCGGTGGGCCGGGGTGCTACTCGGGCTCGGTGCCGCGGCCAAGCTCTATCCGCTCTTCCTGCTCGGCCCGCTGTTCGTGCTCTGCCTGCGGGCCGGGAAGCTGCGCGAATTCGCGACCACGCTGGCCTGGGCGGTCGGCGCGTGGCTGGTGGTCAACCTGCCGGTCGCGATCGCCTACCCGACCAGCTGGAAGACCTTCTTCTCGCTCAACTCCAGCCGCCCGGCCGACCCGGACACGCTGTGGAACGTCGCCCAGTACATCAAGGGCGGGCCGTCCTTCCCGGTCGGCGGGCTCAACGCGACCACGGTGCTGCTGTTCGCCGCGGTGTGCGTCTTCATCGCGGTCCTCGCCCTGAAGGCCCCGCGTCGGCCGCGGTGGCCGCAGCTGGCGTTTCTCGTCGTCGCCGGATTCCTCATCACCAACAAGGTGTGGAGCCCGCAGTACTCGCTCTGGCTGATCCCGCTGGCGGTGCTGGCCCGACCCTCGTGGCGGATGTACCTGTCCTGGCAGGCCGCCGAGGTCCTGCTGTGGTTCCCGCGGATGTACTGGTATCTGCTCACCCAGGAGCAGGGCTATCAGAACCAGGGGCTCAAGCTCGACCTGCGCGGGATCGGCGAGGAGTGGTTTCTCGCCGCGGTGGTGATCCGTACGGCGCTGGTCGTGCTCTATTGCGTGCTGGTGGTGCGCGACGTGCTCCGTCCGGGCGGTGACGTCGTCCGCGCGACCGGGGTCGACGATCCGGCGGGTGGGGTGCTCGACGGAGCACCGGACCGGTCGCCGTCCGTCGCGTCGGCGCGCGACCTGACGGCGAGCGGCGAGACCAGGAACACGACGTAGAGCAGCACGAGCATCACCGCGCGGCCCCACACGCCGAGCACGGCGGCCTCCTTGGCGAGTCCCTCGTCGCCGCCCGCGGTGAGCACGCCGTACCACTCGAAGAGGCCGGCGAAGA
Source organism: uncultured Actinomycetota bacterium (assembly GCA_963775655.1). Lineage (GTDB taxonomy): Bacteria > Actinomycetota > Actinomycetes > Mycobacteriales > QHCD01 > DASXJE01. The sequence continues at coordinate 98,834 of CAVZJT010000001.1, forward strand.
GCAGCGCGTCGAAGACCCAGTAGCTGACCCACCAGCCCCAGCGGACCCGGATCAGGACGAAGAACGGCAGCAGCCACAGCAGGTACTGCGGCGAGTGCACCTTGTTGAGCAGCAGGAACCCGCACAGCATCGCGCCGCTGACCTGGATCCACGGATAGGGCTCGCCGCCACGGGTGCTCCGCCAGCCGTAGCCGAGCGCACCGGCCCAGGCGGCGAGGATCAGGATGGGGGTGAGCCAGTTGAGGGTCCCGGTCGAGATCCCGCCGAATCCCCAGAACCAGATGGAGTTGGTGGTGATGCCGGCGTGGCGTTCCTTCTGGAACGCATACGTCGCCCACCAGCCGTGCGGGTTGATCAGCAGGAACGGCAGGTTGATCAGCAGCCACAGCCCGCCCGCGGTCAGCGCGACCCGGACCGCGCCGCGCCGGTCGCGGGCGGCCAGCCGCTCGAGGATCAACGGGAACACGAACATCGCCGGATAGAGCTTGAGCGCCGCGCCGACGGCGAGCCACGCCGCCGCGGCCATCGTCCGGCCGCGCCACCAGGCCCACACCGCCGCCGCGAACGAGGCACAGACCAGCAGGTCCCAGTTGAGGTAGCCGTAGAAGATCAGCGCCGGGGCGGCGGCCCAGATCAGCGCCCGCCGGCCGGTCAGCTTCGCCAGCAGCCAGGCGGTGATCACGCCGAACGGTGCGAGGAAGACGGCGGAGATCGCGAGGAACTGCCCGTCGGTGTGGGCGAAGAGCGCGGTGAGCCAGACGAACAGGCCGGTGAGAACGGGGTATTCGATGGCGCCGTTGAGGAGGTTTTCGCCGAGCAGGCTCCCGTGCACGTAGGGGAAGACGTGGGTCGGAGATGCCGCGTTGCGGCCACAACTGCTGGATGTCGGAGTAGCAGAGGTAGGTGTTCTTGTGGGCCTCGAACGACGCCGATATCCCCTGCGCGTCGTAGGTCGGCCCGATGCAGGACACCTTGCCGAACCAGCCGAGGATCAGCATGAGTACGGCGACTCCGACGACCAGTCCGACCGGGCCGACCCACCGCGCCCGCACTCCTCCGCCGTCGCGATCGGCCTCCGCGGGGGCCGGCGAACTCACCGGGCCGAAGCGCCGGCCAGCTGCCGGCGCAGGAAGGCGATGTCGGCGCCCTGCCCCTTCGCCCCGCCCGGCGTCTCGCAGACCACCGGCGCCTGCGCGGCGGCGACGGTGGCGACCAACTGGTCGGGATCGATCTGACCGGAGCCGAGGTTTTCGTGCCGGTCGCGGCCGGAGCCGAATTCATCCTTGGAGTCGTTGGCGTGCACCAGGTCGATCCGGCCGGTGATCGCCAGGACCCGGTCGACGATGCCGTCGAAGTCTTCCCCCGCCGCATGGGCGTGGCAGGTGTCGAGGCAGAAGCCGGGGTCGAACTCGCCGATGGCGTCCCAGAGCCGGGCGAGGGCGTCGAAGTGACGGGCCATCGCGTTGTCCCCGCCGGCCGTGTTTTCGATCAGGATCGGCAGCGGGAACCCGCCGTCGGACGCGGTGCGCTCGAAGAGCTTGCGCCAGTTGGCGTAGCCCTCGGCCGGGTCGTCGCCGGCGTTGACGTGGCCACCGTGCACGATCAGCCCGCGCGCCCCGAGCGACGCCGCGGCCTTCGCGTGCGACGCCAGCAGCTTGCGGCTGGGGATCCGGATCCGGTTGTTCTTGGTCGCGACGTTGAGCACGTAGGGGGCGTGGATGTAGAGCGCGAGGTCGGAGGCCCGGATCGCGTCGGCGTCCTCGCGCGGACGCGGATCCTTCCAGCCCTGCGGGTCGGCCAGGAAGGTCTGGACCAGATCCGCCTCACGGGCCGCGCCCTCGGCGAGGGGGTCGGCAGGGTCCACGTGGGCGCCGATCAGCTGCATGGCGACAGGCTACGCGGAGCCCCGGACATCCTCGACGCGCCGGGCGTCAGCTCCGGGGGCCCTGGCAGTTCGCGGGCTGGTCGTTGCCGCTGACCTTGAATTCGGAACAGGTCATGAACCGGTAATTGTGCGATCCCACCAGGAACCCGGCGACGGCGACGGCGACCGTGAGTACGCCGAGCGCGATCCAGCGCTTCACGCTGCGGACCTCGCCGATCTGCGGGATGAAGGCGCGCGCCAGGAGGAAGAGCGTGTACGGGAAGGACGTCAGGCCGATCACCAGGCCGGAGATGCCGAGGCCGAGGTGGTGGTCGACGTCGGTCAACGAGTCGGTGAACGCCACCGAGGCGACGAACCACGCGGTCGGCGCGATCAGCAGCAGCCGGCTCCACCAGCTCCGCGGTGCCGACCCGCGCGGGGCGACGAAGGTGGCGACCAGGGCCGCGAGGCTGGCCACGACGACGGCGAAGACGTCCTCGTAGAAGACCTGGCCGAACGCGCCGAGGTTGAAGGCGACCCGCCAGGTCACCAGGTTGAGCACGATCGCGGCGAAGAGGAACCGGCGAAAGGCGTCGTCCTCCGCTGTACCCCCGCGGGCCATGCCGCTCCCTCGACGCGCTGCCCGGGCCGGCGGCCTACGTGAGCACGGACAGCTGCGGGCTCGTCGCGAAGGTCACCAGCTGGTCGAAGATCCGGTCGGTGTCGGCGTCGACCTGCTGGCGGGCCGGGTCGGCGTCGTACCAGTCGATGATCTCGCGGGCGCCCTGTTCGAACGGGATCGACGCGACGAAATCGGGCACCAGATCGCGGACCTTGGAGTTGTCGAAGGTCAGGCAATGGGTCTTGTCGCCGAGCAGCGGTGGTCCCCAGGACGGTTCGACCGCGGCGATCGTCTCCGACGCCACGTGCACGATGTGGGCCTGGACGCCGGCGGCGTCGGCCATGATCGCGTAGATCTGGTCCCAGGTCAGCGCGTCGTCGCTGGTGATGTGGAAGCTGTCGCCGACCGCCCGGGTGTTGCCGAGCAGTCCGACGAAGGCGTGCGCGAAGTCGCGGTGGTGGGTCAGCGTCCACAGCGACGATCCGTCACCGTGCACGACGACCTCCTTGCCGCGGCGCATGCGGTCGATCGTGGTCCACTTGCCCTCGAGCGGGACGCTGGTGCGGTCGTAGGTGTGTGCGGGGCGCACGATCGTCGCCGGGAACGCGTCCTCGCGATAGGCCTTCACCAGCAGTTCCTCGCAGGCGATCTTGGCCTGGGAGTAGCTCCAGATCGGGTTCCGCAGCGGCGTCGATTCGATGATCGGCTGGCGCAGCGGCGGCGTCTGGTACGCCGACGCCGAGCTGATGAACACGTACTGCCCGGTCCGGTCGGTGAAGAGGTCGATGTCGGTCTGGACGTGCTCCGGGGTGAACGCGACGAAGTCGACGACCGCGTCGAAGTCCTGGCTGCCGATGGCCGCGCGGGCGGAGGCGGCGTCGCGGATGTCGCCCTGCAAAACATGCGCCTGCGCAGGCAGCGGCCGGGTCGATGTCTGCTTGCGGTTCAGCACATAAAGATCGATGCCCAGGTCGACGGCGCGCTGTGCGCACGCGGAACTGATGACGCCGGTCCCACCGATGAACAGCACCTTCAGGGAAGTCACCCGATCGCTCCTCAGTCTCGTCGTCATGGTCGGCGTACGCCGCGTCCAACCTAGTCCCGTGCGGTGGGTCGATCGGCTCCGACGTCCGGGATGTGCCCGCAAGCCCGGTTGCTGCGGTGCCCCATCGCGCAGATCGCCTTGCTGGCAGGCAGAACTGTCGTCGTTTACCCCAACGCCAGGGCTCTGCCGGTCTACCGTCTGTGGCGTTCGGCGTTTCATCCGAGGTTGCCGCGGCGATGCCGCCGACCCGGCTCGCTGAGGGGATCAGGTCATGACTACACCCACGACAAGCACCCCGGCCACTTACGAGGAGTTCGCGCTCACCGTGCGCGGTCGACTGGTGGGACCGGACGATTCCGACTTCGACGAGATGCGCGCGGTCTACAACGCGATGATCGACGTACGTCCCCAGGCGATCGCGCGCTGCATGGATATCGCCGACGTCGTCTCCGCGGTGAACTTCGCCCGCGGCAACAACCTGAAGGTCGCGATCCGCGGCGGCGGGCACAACGGCGGCGGCCTCGGCACCTGCGACGGGCTGGTCATCGACCTCGCGGAGATGCACGGCGTGCACGTCGACCCGGTGCATGCGACCGCGACCGTGGAGGGCGGGGCGACGCTCGGCCTGATGGACCACGCGGCGAGCGCCTACGGGCTGGCGACGCCGGCCGGCATCATCTCCACGACCGGTGTCGGCGGCCTGACGCTCGGCGGCGGCCTGGGTCACCTCACCCGTAAATACGGGCTCACGATCGACAACCTGCTCTCCGCCGACGTCGTCCTCGCCGACGGCCGGATCGTCACCGCGGACGCCGACCACGAGCCGGACCTGTTCTGGGCACTGCGCGGCGGCGGCGGCAACTTCGGGGTCGTGACGTCGTTCACCTTCGCGATGCATCCGGTCTCGGAGGTGATCGCCGGACCGATGCTCTGGCCGCTCGACCGGGCGGCGGAGATCCTGTCGTGGTACCGCGACTTCATTCCGGCCGCGCCGGAAGACCTCGGCGCCTTCTTCGCCTTCATGACGGTGCCGCCGGGTCCGCCGTTTCCCGAGTCACTGTGGATGCAGAAGATGTGCGGCATCGTGGCCTGCTGGGCCGGGCCGGCCGACGGCGCCGCCGCGGCGCTCGCCCCGGCCCGGGCGCTCGCGCCCGCCCTCGACGGGGTCGGCCCGATGCCCTACCCGGTGCTGCAGTCGGCGTTCGATGCGCTCTACCCGCCCGGGCAGCAGTGGTACTGGCGGGCCGACTTCGTCGAGACGATCTCCGACGAGGCGATCGCCCGGCACGTGGAGTTCGCGCACCTGCTGCCGACCCCGCAGAGCACCATGCACCTCTACCCGATCGACGGCGCGGTGCACCGCGTCGCGAACGACGCGACCGCCTTCGCCTACCGCAACGCCAATTGGGCGCAGACGATCGTCGGCGTCGACCCCGACCCGGCGAACGCGCGGGCGATCACGGAGTGGACCGTCGCCTACCACGACGCGCTGCATCAGCATTCCGCCGGCGGCGCCTACGTGAACATGATGATGGACGAGGGTCAGGAGCGGGTCCAGGCGAGCTACCGCGGCAACTACCAGCGGCTGACCGAGGTCAAGGGTCGCTACGACCCGGACAACCTGTTCAAGGTGAACCAGAACATCCGGCCCGCTGCGGCTCCCGGCGCGTCAGGAAACGGTGCCTCAGGAAACGGAGCGGTCCACAACTGAACTCGAGGCTGTAGACGGGTCGGCCCGCGAGGCCTCGCCGCTACCGAGATGGTCGATCACCTTCGCGGTGATGGCGGCGAGGGCGTCGATCTCGGCCGGGGTGAGCAGATCGATCAGGTGTCGGCGTACCGAGTCCAGATGCCGGGGCGCGGCCTGCTCCAGCGCGCGTCGGCCGGCGTCGGTGAGGACGACGGTCGCGCCCCGCCCGTCGTCGCTACAGGCGTCGCGGGCGACGAGGCCGCGGCGCTCCATCCGGCCGACGTGGTGCGCCAACCGGCTGGTCGACCACATCAGCTGGTCGGCGAGCGCGCTCGCCCGCCAGCGTGAGGTCGGATCCTCGGTCAGCGTGGACAGCACGTCGTAGTCGGGGCCGGAAAGCCCCGAGTCCCGGTCGAGGTCTCGGGTGATCTGCAGGTCCAGCAGGGTGCGCATCCGCCGGTAGCCGCGCCAGGCCTGATCTTCGGAGTCGGTGAGCCAGCGCACGGGTGCCATTCCGGCAGTCTAGGGCAATGTTATTGACATGTCAGTTAGTCGGAAGCTAGGTTGCTGACATGTCAGTGAACCTCCCCGGCGGTCGTGTCGCCGGAGCGGCTGTGCGGCTGGCCTGGCTCTACCTCGGGCTGGGCGGTTTCGGGTTGAGCATCGCGTTGCTGGTCCGCGCCGACCTGGGCCTGGACCCCTGGGACGTGCTGCACCAGGGAATCGCCGGTCTGCTCGGGATCCGGATCGGTTGGGTCGTCATCGGCGTCAGTGCCGTCGTGCTGCTCGCGTGGATCCCGCTCCGCCAGCGTCCGGGGCTGGGCACGATCAGCAACGCGGTGGTGGTCGGCCTGGTGGTCAACGCGTGCGTGGCGGTGATCCCGGCACCGCAGGCGCTGCCGGTGCGGGTGCTGATGCTGGCCGGGGCGATCCTGATCAACGCGGTGGCGACCGCCTGCTACATCGGCGCCGGGCTCGGGCCGGGACCGCGCGACGGGCTGATGACCGGCCTGGCGAGCCGGGGGCTGTCCATCCGACGTCGTCCGCACCGTGATCGAGGTGTCGGTGCTCGTCGTCGGGGTGATTCTCGGCGGCTCGTTCGGGATCGGCACGGTCGTGTACGCACTGGCCATCGGCCCGCTCGTGCACATTCTTCTTCCGCGCCTGCGACTGACGCCGCGGACCTCCGCAGCCGCCCGCATCACCGAGGGAGCATCGTGACCGAGCTGTCGATCGGCCTGAACGTGTCCACGTCCACCGCGGCCGATCCGGTGGCCGCGGCCCGGGCCGCCGAGGCCGCCGGGTTCGATTTCGTCTCCGCATCGGACCATCCCTGCGGCACCGAGCCGACGTACGAGACGTGGACGATGCTCACCTGGATCGCCGCGGCGACCAGCCGGATCCGCATCGCCACGCGGGTGCTCGGGGTGCCCTACCGTCCGCCGGCGATGGTCGCGAAGATGGCCGAGACGCTCGACCGGCTCTCCGGCGGCCGGCTCATCCTCGGCCTGGGCGGCGGGCTACTCCGATCAGGAGTTCCGCGCCTTCGGTCTGCCCGTCCCGACGCCCGGCGAAAAGGTCGACGGACTGCGGGAGGCCGTGCAGATCGCCCGCGGCCTGTGGTCGCAGCCGTCGTTCACGTTCACCGGGCGGCGCTATCAGACCAGCGACGCCGACCTCGAACCGAAGCCGAGCCGGCCGATCCCGATCTGGCTGGGCACCTTCGGTGATCGGGCGCTGCGGGTCACCGGTCGGTACGCCGACGGCTGGATCCCCTCCCTCGGCTACGCCCCGGCCGATCGGCTCGCGGCGATGCGCGACACGGTCCGCGCCGCCGCGCGCGACGCCGGTCGATCGCCGGAGGACATCACCTGCGCCCTGAACGTCGAGGTGCACGTCGGCGACGAGGTCGCGCCGGGACCCGACCTGGTCGCCGGCAGCGCCGACGAGGTCGTCGGCCGGCTGCAGGGCTTCATCGCGCGAGGCTTCACCGCGTTCAACGTCATGCCGGTCGGCGACCGGTCCACCGAGCAGGTGGACCGGATCGCCGCCGACGTACTCCCGAAACTCGCGCGCATCCGCCTGACGTCGGCCGACGCTCAGGCGCCGATGTTCTCCCGGATCTGGGTCAGCCGGATGTGGTTGCCCGACGGGTCGCGGAATGCCGCGTCGATGCCGTAGGGGCGGTCCTCCGGCTTCTCGGCGAACTCGACACCGCGGCCGACGAGCTCGTCGTAGTCGGCCCGGCAGTCCTCGGTGACGAGGAATACCGTGCCCGCGAAGCCCTTCCCCATCAGGTCACGGACCTGCTCGGCCGTCTCCGCGTCCATGACCGGCGGTCCGGGGATGAGCATCAGCACGATCGCCACGTCGGGCTGACTGGCCGGCCCGACGGACAGCCAGCGGAAGTTGCCGAGTCTCGGGAAGGGTGACGTCGGAGCGCACCTCGAAGCCGACCTTGCGGGTGTAGAAGTCGAGCGCCGCCTGCTGGTCGTGCACCCACAGCTGCGCACTGCCGATCGTGATCATGGGTCCTCCTGCGTCGATGTGATCTCGTGACTCGACGCTATTGAGGCGGCCGGCGGCTTGTCTTCTCCAAACGTGCGGTGTTGCGGGCGGCCGTAGGCGCGCAGGACGCAGGCCGGGACCAGGGCGAGGTCGGAGGCGGGCGGGAACGATCCGCGGTAAGCGGTCGGCGACATGCGGTAGGTCCGGCGGAAGCTGGTCGTGAACGACCCCACGCTCGAGAGGCCCACGGCGAAGCAGATGTCGGCCACCGACCGGTCGGTGTTGCGCAGCATCGCCGCCGCCCGTTCCAACCGCCGGGTCAGCAGGTAGGCGTGCGGTGACTCCCCGAACGCCCGGAGGAACTCGCGGCTGAAATGGGCGCGGGACAGCCCGGCGGCGCGCGCCAGGTCGTCCACCCCGAGCGGCTCGATGAACCGGGCATCGGCCAGGTCCTTGGCGCGCACCAGGTGCCGGGCGAGCGGAACGGAGGACATGCACCACGGATATCCTGCTCGGACCGTCGCCGCGACCGCTGTTTGCCGCAAATGCCGGATCTGGCCGGCGTACGCCGTGCGCGGATCGGCCGCCGATCTGAGGTACCCTCCAACGGTCCCGGCGGGCAACCGTCGGGACGACGCGCACCCTCCTGCCACGGAGAGCCCGTGGCCGTTTCTTCAGTCCATAGGAGGTGAGTGGCTGTTGCGTCACTATGAGCTGATGGTGATCCTCGACCCCGATCTCGAGGAGCGCACCGTCGCACCGTCTCTCGACACGTTCCTCGGAGTCGTCCGTACCGACGGCGGAGCCGTGGAGAAGGTCGACATCTGGGGCCGGCGTCGGCTGTCCTACGAGATCGACAAGCACGTCGAGGGCATCTACGCGGTCATCAACCTGCAGGCCGAGCCGCCGACCGTCGATGAGCTGGATCGCCAGCTCAACCTCAACGACGCGGTACTGCGGACCAAGGTCATCCGACCCAACCGGCACTGAGCCATCGGCTCAGGGTCCGTCCACCGGATCGCCCACAGGGCTATCCACAGGGTCATCCACAGGTCACCCGATCGTCGCTCGCCTGCACCGGCGACGCCCGTACGGTGTTCGGCGATGGCGCCCGACGGCAGAGGAGTTCACCCATGGCAGGCGAGACAGTCATCACCGTGGTCGGCAACCTGACCGCCGACCCGGAGTTGCGCTTCACCCCGAGCGGCGCCGCGGTCGCGAACTTCACCGTGGCCTCGACCCCGCGCACGTTCGACCGGCAGACCAACGAGTGGAAGGACGGCGAAGCGCTGTTCCTGCGCTGCTCGGTCTGGCGGCAGGCGGCGGAAAACGTCGCCGAGTCGCTCACCCGCGGCGCCCGCGTCCTGGTCAGCGGCCGGCTCAAGCAGCGGTCGTTCGAGACCAAGGAGGGCGAGAAGCGGACGGTCATCGAACTCGACGTCGACGAGGTCGGTCCCTCGCTGCGCTACGCCACCGCCAAGGTCAACAAGACCTCGCGCGGGAGCGGCGGTGGCGGAGGCGGGCGGCTTCGGCGGATCCGGATCGTCTTCGGGCGGTTCCGGCGGCGGGTCGGAGGACCCGTGGGCATCTGCGGCGCCGGCATCCAACTCCGGGCTCTCCGACGAGCCACCCTTCTGATCGTCGGATCCCGACACCTTCATTCGCACAACACAGGAGCAACTGATCACCATGGCCAAGGCGCCCGTGCGCAAGCCGAAGAAGAAAGTCTGCATCTTCTGCAAGGACAAGGTCGACTACATCGACTACAAGGACACCACGCTGCTGCGGAAGTTCATCTCCGACCGCGGCAAGATCCGGGCCCGGCGAGTGACCGGCAACTGCAGCCAGCATCAGCGCGAGGTGGCCGTCGCCATCAAGAACAGCCGCGAAATGGCGCTGCTGCCCTACACCAGCACCGCACGCTGAGGGAGGAGGACCCCGTGAAGCTCATCCTCACCCAAGAGGTCACTGGTGTGGGCGCGCCGGGCGACATCGTCGACGTCGCCGACGGCTACGGGCGCAACTATCTCGTGCCCCGCGGCTTCGCCATCTCCTGGACCAAGGGCGGCGAGAAGCAGATCGCCCAGATCAAGCGGGCCCGCGACGTGCGGGAGGTTCGCGACCTCGGCCACGCCAAGGAGATCAAGGGCCAGCTCGAAGCGCTGTCGGTCCGGCTGCCGGCCAAGGCCGGCGACGGCGGTCGGCTCTTCGGCTCGATCACGGCGGCCGACATCGCCTCGGCGGTGAAGGCAGCGGGCGGCCCGGACATCGATCGGCGCCGGATCGAGCTCAGCGGGCACATCAAGAGCACCGGCACCCACGCCATCACCGTCAAGATCCACCCCGAGGTGGTCGCGTCGGTGTCGGTGGAGGTCGTCGCAGCCTGACCGGTTCACCCGTTTGGGGTGAGGCCACGCTCGGTGCTGCCGGACAGACTGACCCGAGGACCCCGTCGATCACGGCCGGGCCTCGGGAGGTAGCAGCATGAACTGGTTCTGGCACGTGTTGTGGATCTGCCTGGTCGTCATTCCGGTCACCCTGCTGTGGGTGTCCTGCCTGATCGACATCATCGCGCGGTCGGACCTGTCCGGCTGGGCGAAGGTCGGTTGGGTCCTTGCCGTCCTGATCATCCCGTTGTTCGGCGCGCTGATCTACCTGATCGCCCGCCCCGCGACGGCCATGGACTCGCTCATCGATGGCAGCGAGCCGCCAGAGGCGCGGACGACGACGCACGGCGGATCGACGACCGACGAGCTGACCCAACTGGCTCGGCTGCACGACAGCGGCAAGCTGACCGACGCCGAGTTCGCGGCGCAGAAGAGCCGGGTGTTGGGAACCTCGTCCGCAACGCCCAACCACGCGGCGGCACCCACCCCGCAGTGACCTGAGCGCGAACGCTCAGCTCTCGCTGACCTCGGGCCGGGCGGTCCCGAGGTCAGCGAGTACGGCTCGCCGTACCTCAGCTCGCGGCACCGTCTTTCACCCTCATGCACGATGATCGTGATCGGATTTCGTCGGCGTTTCGCGGCTTTTTCCGATCACGATCATGGTTGCTGGGGGGTGCTGGGCTGATGCTGGGTTAGGGATCCGGACGCGCGCCCACCCTGCGAGTCCGCAGGTTGTCAGTGTCCTCGGGTAGACCGGGGGCAGCGGACAACGGTGGAGCGTGACGGATGACCAATGGGCTCACCCAGCGGGAGGCGGACGTCGACGAGGAGGTCGCGCGCCATCTGCGTGCGCTGGGTCGCGATCCCGACGGCCTGCGCGCCGCTCGCCGGCTCGCCGGTGGCGCATCCGGCTCCGGTGTCTTCCACCTCGCTTTCGGCGACGGATCCGGCGCCGTGCTCAAAGTGACGACCAGACCGGCGTGGCGGGAAAAGGCGCGGCGGGAGGCGCGGTTCTACGCCGAGCTGGCGCCCCGGGTGCCGGTACGGGTGCCGCGGCTGCTCGCGAGCGCCGAGTCCGGGCCGGCCAGCTGCCTGCTCCTCTCGGCCGCCGCGCCCGCGCCGACGCCGCTCCTGTGGGGCGATGACGACTGGCTCCGGATCGCCCGCGACCTGGGTGCCCTGCACGGGTCGGTCGGCGCGGTGCAGCTCGACCGGCTCCGGTGGTTGTCCCGACCGCGGCGGGTGCCGGCCGACGAAGTGCGTGCGGCGGAGGCCGCCTGGACCCGCCTCGGCTGCGGGCAGGTCGCGGCATCCCTGCTGAGGCAACGTCGGGAGCTCGATCGCGCCCTCGACGCGCTCCCCGTCGCGCTGATCCACGGCGATTGCCATACCGGCAACCTGCTGGTCGACGACTCCGGGGAGTTCTGCTGGGCCGACTGGCAGGAGGTCGGAGTCGGACACGGCCCGGAGGACCTTGCGCTGCTCTGGCAGCGGGCCGAATTCGGCGGCGCCGTGCCGCCCCGGCAGGCGATGCTCGACGCCTACCTGGTGGCCCGCGGGTTGCGGTCCGAGCCGACCGGGCCGAGCGCGCCGACCGACCGGGGTGCGACGCGGGCCGCGGTGGCCGCCGAGCTCCGGCTGCTGCTCATCGACTGGCCGTCCTACCTCGTCGGCGCCGACGACGCTGCGCGGGACCGGCTCATCCGCCGATTCCGGGAGCTGTCCCGTGCCTGGGCTCGAGAAGAATTAGCCACGACTGCGCATCGGTCGACGCTGTGGTGACCGGCAGGCCGGCGGTCAGAAGATCGGCGCCGGTGCGGATCTCCGGCCCACCCGGCTCACCGAGGGCGCGAACGACGTACTCGGCGTCGGCCCGAACCCTCGGCACGACGTGGCGCGGCGGGTCCGCGGCGCCCGGCAGCCGGAAGACGGCGACCAGGTGCCGGTCACCGGCCGGGAGCTCGAGTTGGAAGGCCGGCTGTCGCTCGCCGCGGCCGTCCCGTCGGGGCATCCCGGTCAGCCGGTGCAGCAGTCCGTCGACGACGAACGGTCGGACGACCTCCTGGTAGGTACGGACGTGCTCGGCGAGCCGGGATCGCAGGTGGGTGGGGAGCTCGGTCAGCCGGATCGACAGGCCGAAGCGGTGCACCATCGCGCCGCGGACCGCCGCGTCGAACTCTTCGACCGTGAGGCCGCGGTCGGTGACGTCGAAGGTCTGCTGCGGGTGGACACCGCGCCACTCCGACGAGCTCCAGTGCAGGATCGCCGACGGCGGGAGCATCAGGCTCGCCCCCCAGACCGTCTGCAGGTGATGCTCGGCCCAGTCCGGGTCGGAGAGGAAGAAGCAGTGCACGTGCCGGGCAAGGCCGAGGTCGATCCGTAGCCCACCCGAGGAGCAGGCTTCGAGAATGACCTCGGGGTGTCGCCGGCGGAAGTCGTCCAGCACCTCGTAGAGGCCGACGTAGTGCTCGACGAGTCCGTCGCCCACGCCGTGCCCGTGGTCGGTCCGCGAGCAACCCGCGCCGGGGTCCAGGTTGAAGTCGAGCTTGATCCAGGTGCACCGGGTGCGCTCGACCAGCCCGTCGAGGACGTCGGCCACGTGCGTCCGGCCGGCCGGCGATCCCAGACAGAGGTAGCCGAGCCAGCCCGGATCGTCCGGGTCGATCGGGCGCTGCGGGGGATCGTCGTCCCGACGGGCCATCAGGTCGGGTCGTTCGGCGCGGATCCGCGCACCGGCACCGACCGCCTCGATCTCGCACCAGATGCCGAACTGGATTCCCAACTCGCGGACCTGCTGCGCGAGCCCGGCGATCCCCCCGGGGAACCGCGCGGTGTTGTCCAGCCCCCAGTCACCGCGCAACTGGCCCCAGTCGCTGTCCGGCTTCGGCTCGCCGAACCAGCCGGCGTCGAGCACGCAGATCTCGAAGCCCAGCTGTTTCGCGACCTCCGCATTGGCGAGGAACACGTCGGCGCTGATGCCACGGTCCTCGTAGGGCCACCAGTGGTTCCACTCGACCGGAATCGCATCGCTGGCCACCGTCCGCGGCGACCACCGTCGTACGGCGTCGACCAGGGCGGCGGACGCGTCGTCGACCGTCGCCCCGGTCGCCAGCACCACGTCCGGGACGGAGAACGAATCGCCCGGGGCGATCGAGCGGGTGAAACGCCAGGGTGAGATTCCCGCGGTCACCGTGCCGGTGCGGCCGTCCGGGCCGATCTGCACCCGGATCCGCCAGTTGCCGCTCCAGGCCGGGGCCACCACGACCGCTCCGCCGCCCGGCCGTTCCAGAGCACACCACGGGTGCCAGCCGTGCGACGACCGACCGGTGACCGAGGACAGCTCGACCGTCTGTGCCAGGTCGAGCGTCACCGGCTCGAACTCCTGTCCCCAGGCCGACGTCAGCGCCTGCCCCTGCCACGGGCCGGAACCGAGCTGCCCGCACACCGGATCGGCCGCCGTGACGGTGACGGCGTCCGCCGAACCGTTGTGCAGGACCAGCCCCACCTCGCTCACCGGACCGGTGGACGCGGTCGTGACGACGGTGAGGGTCGCGCTCAGCCCACCCGCGCCGACGTCTCCACGTACGACGACCTCGGTGACGCCCTCCCCGAGGACGCGTTCGGTGGTCTTCGCCCGCTCGAGTCCCCGGTGCGCCGCGCCGTCGGCCACCACGTGCGGCGACGACGACAGGTCCAGCAGCGGGGCCCCGCCCCGGGTGAGCACCAACGGCACCGGCTCAGGCCCACAACTCGTCGAGTGAAGGGAGGGCGACGCGCGCGGCCGCCTTGGCGGCGACATCCGGCGCCGGCCGCACCGACGTGTCGTGGATGTCGAGGGTGGCCAGCGCCTCGTCGGTGAGGAAGCGGCTGGCCGGCGCGAGGCTGTGCCGGTCGTCGTGTGCCCGGCGGTGGTGCGGCATCCGCAGCGGGGTGTAGAGGGTGAGTTGGTCGCGGGCCCGGGTCGTCGCGACGTAGAAGAGCCGGTGTTCTTCGACCAGTCCGTCGTCGGTCGAGAGGGCCATGTCGGACGGAAACGCGCCGTCGACGACGTGGATCACGTGCACCGTCGGCCACTCCAGGCCCTTGGCGGAGTGCACGGTGGACAAGGTGAGGTAGTCGTCGTCCAGGTGCGGCGGACCGGCCAGATCGGTCGTGGACGCGGGCGGGTCGAGGGTGAGGGCGGCGACGTAGTCGGCGAGGCTCGGGGCGGCGGCGGCAGCGGAGACCAGCCGGTCGAGGTCACCCAGCCGGGTCGGATGGTCGGCGTAGCGGCTGACCACGAGTGGTCGCAGCAGGGTGAGGACGGCCGATGCGCGGTCGGCGACCGCCCGGTGGGCACGGGCTTCGGTGAGAGCGGAGAGCGTGGCGTCGAGCCGGACCCGGCTGTGTGCCGGAGCTGACGCGACCACGTCGGGCTGGCGCTCCTCGGCCGCGGCGTCGGCCGGGGCGAGCAGGGTGAGCAGGGCCCGGGCGCGCGCCGGGCCGATGCCGTCGTGCAGCCGGAGCACGCGGTACCACGCGATCTCGTCGGCCCGGTTGTCGAGCAGGCGCAGCCCGGCGAGGAAGTCCTTGATGTGCGCGGCCTCGAGGAACTTCAGCCCCCCGAACTTCACGAACGGCACCCGGCGGGCGGTCAGCTCCACCTCCAACAGATCGCTGTGGTGACCGGCGCGCATCAGCACCGCCTGGTCCCGAAGCCGCTGGCCCGCTTCGGCGGCGTCCAGCACCGCGTCGGTCACCAGCCGGGCCTCCTCCGGCGCGTCGTAGCACCGGACCAGCCGCGCCGGCCGGCCACCGACCCGATCCGAGTGCAGCCGCAGCGACATGCCCTCCGTGCTCGGGCGTACGACGTTCGCGAGGTCGAGAAGGGGCTGCCGCGACCGGAAGTTGCGCTCCAGCCGCACCACCGCGGCACCCGGCGTCGACGTCGCGGTGTCGGTGAGGTGGCGACTGTCGGCGCCCCGGAAGGCGTAGATGGCCTGCGCGTCGTCCCCGACCACCGTCAGGCCACGCCCGTCCGGCCGCAGCAGCCGCACGATGTCGACCTGGATCTGGTTGACGTCCTGGTATTCGTCGACGAGGACGTGATCCCAGCGGTGCGCCAGCGCCGGCCCCACCGCCGGGTCGAGCAGCAGGCTGCGCCAGGCCAGCAGCAGATCGTCGAAGTCCAACAGCCCGCCCGCACGCTTGCGCGACACGTAGTCGCGGAACAGCTCGAGGATCAGGTCGGTGTGCGGCTCGCACCACGGGAACTCCGCGGCCAGCACCTTCCGCGCCGGGCGGCCGGTGTTGACGGCCCGGGAGTAGACGTCGGCCAGGGCGTCCGCGCGGGGGAAGCGTTCGCTGCTCCCGCTCAGGTCGTGCTCGTGTCGGAGCAGATCGATCAGGTCCCGCGCGTCACCGGCGTCGAGCACCGACAGATCCGGCGCCAGCCCGAGCGTCTGCGCGTGGGTCGACACCAGCTTGTGCGCCACCGCGTGGAACGTGCCTCCCCACAGCCGGCTGGCCGCGGACCGGTCACCACAGACCGCCGCCGCCCTGGCCAGCATGTCCTCCGCCGCGCGCCGGGTGAAGGTCAGCAGCAGCACCCGGCCCGGGTCGACACCACGGTCGATCAGCTGGGCGACCCGTGCGACGAGGGTGCGGGTCTTCCCGGTGCCGGCTCCGGCCAGGACCACCAGTGGGCCGTCGCCGTGGGTGGCCGCCGCGAGCTGTGCGTCGTCCAGACCGGCATCCCATCCCGACTCGAACATCTGTACGACGATACGGCGTACTCGGCGCTCGTCACGGCTCCGCCACGCGATGTTCTAGCCTTCGCTCATGGATCAGTACCCACTCGGTGACGTCAAGGTCTCCCGCGTCGGCTTCGGCGCCATGCAGCTGCCCGGCCCCGGCGTGTTCGGGCCGCCGCGCGACCGGGACGAGGCGCTTGCCGTCCTCCGCCGGGCGGTCGAGCTGGGGGTCGACCACATCGACACGGCGCAGTACTACGGGCCGGACGTCGCCAACGAGCTCATCCGCGAGGCGCTGCACCCCTACCCCGACGGCCTCGCGCTGGTCAGCAAGGTCGGCGCCCGGCGCGACGAGTCCGGTCACTGGCTGCCCTACGACGAGCCCGACGAGCTGCGGCGCGGCATCGAGGACAACCTGCAGAGCCTCGGTGTCGACCGGCTGGCCGCGGTCAACCTCCGGCTGATGGACGGCGCCCAGCCGGACGGCCGGTTCGACGCGCAGCTCGCGGCGATGGCGCGAGCTCGCGACGATGGACTGATCGGCGGCATCGGTCTGAGCAACGTGACCCGCCCGCATCTGCTCCACGCGCTCGACCGTGTTCCCATCGCGTGCGTGCAGAATCCGCTGAACCTGGTGGATCGCACCTCGATGCCGGTCCTGGAGGAGTGCTCCACTCGCGGAATCGCCTTCGTGCCCTTCTTCCCGCTGGGCTCCGGCTTCGGCAGTACGAATCCGGTGCTGAGCAACGAGCACGTGCTGGCTACCGCTGCGCGGCTGCGTATCACTGCGGCCCAGGTAGCTCTGGCATGGGCGCTCAGCCTCGCGCCCAACGTCCTGCTGATTCCCGGCACCTCCACGGTCGCGCATCTGGAGGACAACCTTGCCGTCGCCGACATCCACCTCGACGAGCAGGCGTTACGGCAGTTGGCGGGCGCGGCATAGGCAATCGCAGGTGCGGAGCTTCCCGTTACCCGCACATAGGTCCACCGACAGACCTGATTGTTATTTCTCGATACCCGGCGCCGTGTCGATCGATAACAGGCTATTGGCGTAATCGGGTCAGGAATGACGCGGCTTTTCCGAACCGGCTTCCCAAATTCGCATGAGGATTACGCTGTGCCGTTATTGGCAGCCCGGATAGAGAGAAGTTCCGGGACACGTTGGGGTGGGGGAAGACATGGCCGACGACCACGGGGAAGCACGCCGCACAATGACGCGACGAGGTCTGATCACGGCCGGCGCCGCGGTGACCGCGGTCGGTGTGACAGAAGTGGTCGCCGCCTCGCCGGCATCTGCCGCAACGACGCCGTGGAACATCACCGGCAACAGTGGCATCAAGACCGACGGAACGAACTTCCTCGGGACCACGACACCCGCCCCGATCATCTTCAAGACGAGAACGTCGACGACGACCCCGGTCACCGAGCGCATGCGGATGACGCGGGACGGCATGCTCGGGATCGGAATGACCAACCCAGCGTCCCAACTCGACGTCACGAGCAAACTTGCCATCGCCCTGCGCGGCACGAACACGAGTACCACCTCGACGTCGACGGGTGTCACCGGTGTCAGCGCCGGCGGCACCGGCGTCGCTGGGACCTCGACCAATCTCTACGGCGTCAGCGGCAACGGTGGGTATACCGGCGTGCGCGGTGACGGCAAGTCCTACGGCGGCATCTTCTCCGGTTCCACGTCGGGCAGCATCGGTGTCTACGCGTCCGGGTCGGGCTACGGCCTCTACGCGACGGGAAGCACCTACGGCGGATTCGGATCGGGCAGCACCTACGGTCTCTACGGGTCTGGTCCCACTGGCGTCAACGGGTCGGGCAGCGTCACCGGCGTCAACGGTACGACGACGAACGTCAACGGAGCCGCGGTCCACGGGGGCGGCGGCCAGTACGGCGTACACGGTGACGGCGGCCGCACCGCCGGCACCCGCGGTGACTCCGGCTACGTCGGTGTGTGGGGGGAGGCGCCGACCTACGGCGTCTACGGCCTCACCCCTGACATCACCGGCAACCAAACCTACGGCGTCTTTGGCGAGGCAAGGAATGCCGCGTCGTTCGGGGTTTGGTCCCAGGGCAATGCTCATGTGGCCGGCACGTTGTCGAAGACCGCCGGGTCGTTCAAGATCGACCATCCGCTCGATCCGGAACGGAAGTGGTTGTCGCACTCGTTCGTCGAGTCACCCGACATGATGAACGTCTACAACGGCAACGTCGTACTCGACGGCGCCGGAAAGGCCGTTGTCGAACTCCCCGATTACTTCGACGCGCTGAACGCCGACTTCCGCTATCAACTGACACCGATCGGCGGCAGCGCGCCGGTCTACATTGCCAGCAAAGTCAGCGGCAACAAGTTCGGCATCGCCGGCGGCACGCCCGGACTCGAGGTCTCCTGGCAGGTCACCGGTGTCCGTCAGGACGCCTACGCCAAGGCGCACCGGATCGAGGTCGAGACACCCAAGTCGAAGGAGGACCGGGGCACACGGCAGTTCGTCCCGGCGAATTCGTCGGCGAAGGCGATGCGGGTCGGGCCGCCGCGTGCGGGTCCGCCGGACGTCGCACCCCAGGCGCCGTCGATGAAGACGCCGACTCCGCGGTAGTGGCCTGCCCGCTGACCCGGCAGTCGTACCCGTTCCCTTCGATCCGGCTTCATCCCGACGGGGTGATGCCGGCGTGGGCGCGCCCGGAAAGGCTGGGACTTCGTCCAAAGTGGGGCGGATCTGGCGGCGGGAGGGTCGATGGTGAGCAGGAGTACGTCGAGCGGAGGGCCGGATTCGGAATACACGGTCACCCCGGCCTATACCCAACGGCTCGACCTGCAGCCGATCCCCAAGTTCCGGATGCCGGACGAGGGGACCGAACCGGTCGCCGCTTACCGGCTGATCCATGACGAATTGCTGCTGGACGGCAGTTCCAGGCTGAATCTGGCGACCTTCGTCACGACGTGGATGGAGCCGGAGGCCGACCTGCTGATGGCCGAGGCGTTCGACAAGAACATGATCGACAAGGACGAGTATCCGCAGACCGCGGATATCGAGCGTCGCTGCGTCAACATGGTCGCCCACATGTTCAACGCCGAGGCGCACGGCAACGCCACCGGGACGTCGACGATCGGGTCGAGTGAGGCGGTGATGCTCGCCGGACTCGCGATGAAATGGAAGTGGCGGACCCGGCGCGTGGCCGCCAAGCAGCCGACGGATCGGCCGAACATGATTCTCGGATCCAACGTGCAGGTGGTCTGGGAGAAGTTCTGTCGCTACTGGGACGTCGAGCCGCGCTACATACCGATGCAGCCCGGACGTTACGTCGTCACCCCGGACGAGGTCGTCGAGCGGATCGACGAAAACACCATCGGCGTCATCGCGATCCTCGGCACCACGTACACCGGTGAATACGAGCCCATCAAGGAGATCCACGACGCGGTCGTCGCCAACAACGAGGCGAAGGGGCTGTCGGTACCGGTGCACGTGGATGCTGCCAGTGGCGGCTTCGTCGCGCCGTTCCTCCAGCCGGATCTCGAGTGGGACTTCCGGCTGCCGATGGTCAAGTCCATCAACGTGTCCGGTCATAAGTACGGGTTGGTCTATCCCGGTGTGGGTTTCGTGGTCTGGCGCGAGGCGGAAGACCTGCCCGAGGACCTGGTCTTCCACGTGAATTATCTGGGTGGCGACATGCCCACCTTCACCCTCAACTTCTCCCGGCCGGGCAACCAGATCGTCGGCCAGTACTACAACTTCCTCCGGCTGGGCTGGTCGGGATACCGGAAGGTCATGCAGTCGCTGCGTGAACTCGCCGTACGCACCGCGAAACGGGTCGAAGAGGTGGGCCCGTTCACCCTGCTGAGCGACGGTACGACGATCCCCGTCTTCGCCTTCATGCTCGAGAAGGACGTTCCCTACACCGTCTTCGACGTATCCGAGCGGCTGCGGACCGACGGCTGGCAGGTCCCCGCCTACACCATGCCCGATGCCGCCACCGACGTCGCGGTGATGCGGGTCGTGGTCCGCGAAGGCTTCAGCTACGACCTGTCCGAGGCGCTGATCGACTCGCTGAAGAACGCCGTCGACTTCCTCACCAAGAATCCCCCGCGGGCGTCGACGGCCCGACCCGGTTTCAGCCACACGTAGTAGCCGTCGTGAACGGCACGTTCTTCGGGTTGGCGCTCATCGCCGCGCTGAACCCGAAACTGCTCGGCGTCGATCTGCTGCTGATCGAAAACCGACGGCCGCAGATCATGTTCCTGTTGTTTCTCATAGGTGGAGCGGGTCTGAGCCTGTCGCTCGGCTTGCTCGATGTCCTCGTCCTGCACGCCGACGAGATCAAGACTCAGGGGCGAGCGAGTGCGACCCTCGAGCTCGCGGTCGGCATCCCGCTCATCCTCATCGGTGCCGTGGTCGCCGTGAACCGGTTGCCGGCGTGGCGGCCACGTCGTTGGCAGCGCTCCGGACCGGCGGAGCGGGAGAAGAGGGAGAGTCGGGCCCAGCGGGCGCTGCGCAACCCCCGTCCCGGGGTGGTCGTGCTGGTCGGGGCTGTGATGGCTGCGCCGGGCGCCGCCTACATCACGGAGATGCACCATCTGATCAAGAGCACCCTGTCGACCGGAACCCAGATCGCCGCGGTCGTCGTCTTCGTCGCGATCCAGCTCGCCCTGGTGATCATCCCGCTGGTGTTTCTGCTGATCTGGCCGGAACGCACCAAGTCCACGCTCCGAGCGGCCACCGTGTGGCTCACCGGGCATGTCCGGTTGCTCATCGCCGGCGTGGCGCTCGGCGTCGGGGCCTATATGACGGTCAGCGGCATTCTCCGCCTCAGTTGATACGGGTGGACGGTTGACCTGTCCTTCGTACGACGCGACTCTTGATGGACCGCACATTCTGGGGATTCGCGATGGCGATCTACGAACAGGCCGCGAACAGTTTCCTCCTGGCGCGCCCGCAGGATTTGCTGCTCCTCCGCGTCGACGTCGACCCCGAGACGCAGACGGTCAGCCTCACCTTCCCCACCCAACACGTGATGGAGTACCCCCTGCCGCTGACCGGGGTCGGCGCGCCAGGCTTTGCACCGGTCAGGCCGGGCGTCGGTATAACCGTTCCCGCGGTCGGGGGCGGCGATCAGCCGAGCGTGATCCAGTACTCGTTGCCCGCGGGTTTCGACGTCGACCGCGTGCTCGAGCAACTCGACGCCGCCGCGTCCAGTTTTTCCGGACTCGAGTTCCCGACTCTGGTGTATCTGGAGGCCTTCGGCCGGGCCAACTGGGCGCTGCGTTCGCAACCGCGAGGGGACGGAGTCGGCTGGACCGCGGTCTGGCAGACCGACCTGCTCGACACCGACCGAGCGCTCACCGGCACATCCGGTCCGCTGCTGCACGTCCGGAGCACCCAGGACCCTGGCTTCGAAGGAAGCGGGTTCGGGGTCAAGCCGATGATCGACTACCCGACCTTCCGGGACGCCGTCTTCGAGAGCTCGATGTCGATGTCGATGCTGGGTGCGACCGGTCGGATCAACGGTCCGTTCTGGCCCGACCTCCAGCCGCACCCCGAGGCACCGGACTTTCGGTACTCGGCGCGGTTCGGACGCGAGGTCGAGAGCCATGAATTGATCCACGGCTTCCTGTCCTCCGGCCACCGGGCCCAGCTCGCGGTGGACACCGTCCGGGTGTTCAGCGAGATGGTCTACGGCGTTATTGGCACCGGCGATACGGCGGCCGACCCTTACGCCGAGGGCCAGACCTACCTGGCCGCTCACCTGCACCAGACGGCGACGCTCACCGTTCTGGAGTCTGACGTCGCCGTGCAGGCCGACAGCCCGTTCCGGCGGCTGCGGTTTGCCGACGCGACGACCGCCCGGGTGGATTCGCCGGCAGATTCCGCGTTCTGGCTGACCCGCAACGGGGTGGATGTGGAGTTCGCGCTGGTCGGCACCGACTGGGCGGGCAACGACACCGCATTCGCTGCGCCGCTGATGTTCCGTACGGCGGTCGCCGATCCGGGGGCAGTGCAGGCCGCGTTCACCTCGGGGCCTGACAGTCGTCGTCAGGTGCACCTCCGCGGCGCCCGGGTCGCGTTGGCGGACCGGTCCGGACACCCGGATCTGACAGCGGACGCGGTGACCCTCGCGGTCCACGACGTGGTGCTCGACCTGGTCGCCGACGCCGAGCTGATCAGTGTGCTGGCGCCGAAGCAGGTGCAAGTGGCGCTCGACGCCGTCGGCCGGCTGACCGGCATGGCCAGCCTGGCCACGTGTGACCTGCTGCACCGGGTCGACGCGGCGGGGAACTACCTCACCATCGTCGGCGATCTGCCGGTGACCTTTCCCGCGTCGGCGGTCGGCGGGCTGGCCAGCCCGAACAGCAAGCTCGGCGCAGTCAACGCCCTCATCGGCGCGATTCCGACGCTCTCCCCGGCTGCGGCCTTCGCCGACGCCAAGATGCTCGGCGTGAGCCTGGTGGACCTGCTCGACCATGTGCAGGACGAGCTGCCCACGCTCGACTCGGTGCAGCTGCCGGACTCGGTGGTGACGACGTATCACTGGACTCCGAAGCTGGACGCCGACGCGGCCGGAGTCGTCCGGTTCGAGGCCGGCTCGTCGCTCACCCTCGACGCCACTCTCACCCAGTCGCTCGACCCCGCGCAGGTGGCCGGCGGACCGCGGCCGCCGACCACCGAGGTCACAGGCACCCTGACCAAGGCCACCCTGTCGCTGCTCGACGTGATCACGGTGCGTTTCGAGCAGCTGCAGTTCCGCACCAAGCCGGATGCCGCCCCCACCGTCAACGCCACCGGAGTCACGGTTGCCTTCGACAAGGACCTGAAGTTCATCGAGGACTTGGCGGAGCAGATCGCCGACTTCGCCGACGGCTGCCCGATCACGGTGGACTCCACGGGGATCAGCGCGGGCTACACCCTCAGCCTGCCGGATTTCGGCTTCGGGGTGTTCAGTCTGAGCAACGTGAGTCTCGGCGCGGTCGTCCGGGTGCCGTTCACCTCCGAGCCGGCATCGGTCCGGTTCAACTTCGGTGAGCGCGGATCACCCTTCACCCTCGGAGTCGGGATCTTCGGTGGCGGAGGCTACGTCGCACTCGAGGCCACCAGCCACGAGCTGAAGACGGTCGAGGCGTCACTCGAGTTCGGTGGCGACTTCGCGATCAGCGTTTTCGTCGCGGAAGGCCACGTCTTCGCGATGGGCGGAATCTCCTTCCTCATGGGCTCCACAGTGACGCTCGAGGGCTTCCTGCGTTGCGGCGGCGAGCTCGAGGTGCTCGACGTCGTCGGTGTCAGTGTCGAGTTCGACGTAGCCCTCGGATACGTGAACGACAGCCGCGGCGAGCGCGTGTACGGCTTGGCCACCGTGACCGTCGGGGTGCAGCTGCTGGTCTTCCACAAGTCGGTGAGCTTCACCGTCGAAAAGTCCTTCGCTGTCGGCGACCACGCGGCGCCGGTGAGCGAACGTCTCGACGAACCTGCCTGGGACCAACTGTGCGACGCGTTCGCGTGACCGGGCCGGCCCGATGAACGCCGCGGAGATCACCTGGGTCTGTTGTCCCGCCGCGGTGGCCGACGGAAGCCTGCGGGTCGCGGTCGTCGTCGTACCCCGGCTCGAGCCGGACGGCGACGAGGGTGAGCTCGGTAGTTTCGCCGCGCTCGCCGACTGGCCGAGCCGAATCGCCGGACTGCGCTGGGCGGTTTCCTTTCTCGGTGGGCCGGCCGACGTCGCCAGCAGCACGGTCGGCGATCCGCCCGACTCGAACCTGTGGCGGGCGGTGTTCCCGGCGCCGACGCCGGTCCGCACGATGGGCACCGACGCGGCACGGATCGACCGGCCGATCCTCAGCTATCCGGCGGCCGAGGTCGCCGCCTTGGTGCGCGAGGGCTACGCGGCGGCTGCGGTGGCCGAGACCGGCGATCGGCCGGCCACGGCCGCGGATGCGCTCGGCACCGCGTTCTCGCTGGGTCCGCTGGAGACCTTTCGCACCCGCCTGGCCCGCGACGGCAATGCCCCCGGCTCCGGCGCGGTGGCCCGCGCGTATGCGTTCCAGCAGTCCGCAGCGAGGGTGTCCGACGACCCGCCGGCGCCGCCACCGACGCTGGACTTCCACCAGGTGCTGACGTTGCTCGGCGACCACCCGCTGCTGCTGCGGCGGCTGGGCCTGGTGATTGACCTCACGGTGCCACTCGCCGGTGTGGACACGTCGGTCACCGGTATCCAGGTCTCGGTGGCCTTCGGGCTCCCGGCGGATCTGGCACATCACCTGCCGACAACGGCTCTGGTCGTCTCGCCCGGCGGCATCGACGTCCGAGTGCGGCCTCGGGACGACGGTTTCGCCGCCGGCGTGTGGCCCGTGGACCGGCCCGAGTATCAGCTTGAGTCGCTGGACGTCGACGACGCGGTCCGCCAGGGCGTCGCGGTCGCCAGCGGGGAGGCCACCCGGCCCGATGCCGGCCCACCGGCGCTGCGGGTCGATGGGATCGCTCTCGTCCAGACCGGACGGGCACGGGCGCTGCAGCAACAGCTCGTCGACGTCCGCGAGCGCCGTAACGCGGCGACATCGACCGGACCGGGCGACGCGGCGGTCCTCGACGCCGAAGATCTGTTCCGCGGTTTCCGCGTCGACGTGCACGACGACGCGACCGGTGTTTTCCGCTCGCTGCACGCCCGGCGGATCCGCTACCAGGTCGACGGCTTCGGCGACCTGCCGTCGGCCGACGCCTTCGTCGAGGACGAGGGCTTCTCCCAGGAGAGCCCGACCGGCGACTCCGAGCTCCACGTGTCCGAGCGCCTGGTCACCTGGCGCGGCTGGAGCCTGTCGGCGCCGCGGCCGGACGGCACCCGTCGAGTGGAGCGTCCTGTGCCAACGGGGGATCCGAGCATCACGCTGGCATCCCTGCACACCCACCTCGTGTGCGAGGTGCGTCCCGGCACCCTGCCGCGGCTGCGCTTCGGGCACAGCTATCGGTTCCGGCTGCGGACGGTGGATCTGGCCGGTGCCAGCATCCCGCTCGACGGCGCGCCGGCGACGGCCACGGCCGAGCTCACGTTCCTGCGCTACGAGCCGGTGCTGCCCCCGACGGCGGTGTCGGCGGGCGCCTCCGCAGCCTTCGGCGCGGGCGAGACCGTCGCGCGACTGGTGATCCGCGACCCTGCGGTCGTGGACGGGATCATCCCCCTCGACGACACACCACCCCCCAGCGAACGGCTACTGTTGCCACCGCGATCGACGATCTCCCTGGCGGAGCAGCACGGGCTCTTCGACGACGCCCTGGGCAACGCCGACCCCGGCGTACGGACCGCGCGTCGGGCTCTGCTGCCGCGGATCGAGCAACAGCTCGACTTCCCCGTCGGCGACACCGTCCCCTACCTGGCAGACCCGCAGGCGGTCGGAGTGGCGGTCACCGGCCTTCCCGGGATGGCTGATCGTGCCGCGCTCCGGATCGACTTCCCCGGCGACTCGCCCGATGCCCTCGCTCCGCTGCGACTGCGTCTCGAGACGTCCGGCCGGTTCGT
This sequence comes from uncultured Actinomycetota bacterium, assembly GCA_963775655.1. GTDB lineage: Bacteria > Actinomycetota > Actinomycetes > Mycobacteriales > QHCD01 > DASXJE01. Next base: position 124,189 of record CAVZJT010000001.1, read on the forward strand.
GCTGCCCGGCCAACCAACGTCCGCCGCAACTTACGACGAGGCCAGCCATACCCTGCGGGTCTTCCTGGCGGCGGGTGACCGTCGCACCGTGCGGGTGTCGACCGTGCTCCGCGATCCGGATCTGATGGCCCTGATGCAGGACGCCGGTTCTCGACTCGACGGCGCCGAGCGGACCGCGCTGGAGTCCCGAGTCCGCGACAGCCAGCTCACGATGGTCACGCCGTACGCCGAGATCGAGCTGGTGCACGCGACCTCGATCCCGGTGGTCAGCGACTTCACCTCCGCGGTGACACCGCGCCGCGGAGCGGGCGAGTCGACCGCCGGGCTGAGCACGACGGTCGCCGTCGACCCGCGGACGGTCGACGCAGTCGAGATGCGGGCCACGTGGCCGGAGGAAGTGGATCAGGGACCGGATGGACTCCCCGCGACGATCACCCGGTCGGCGACGGTGTTCTCCTATCGACTCCCACCCGACGCCGATGTCACGCTTCCCGCGATCACGGGCGACGCGGCTGGACGCCACCAGCTGACGCTGGACAGCGACGCGCTCACACTGCCGCGGCACGAGCTGGGGACGACCGGGCACCGGATCGTGACCTACCGCCCGACGTCCACGACCCGCTTCACCGATTGCTATCCAGCGGGCTCGGTGCGGGTCGCGGAAGGGGCCGCGGCCGACGTCGCGATCCTGAGCACGGTGCCGCCGCCGCCCCCCGCGGTCTCCGACGTGGTGCCCAGCCAGATTGTTTCCCCGCAGAGCGAGGAGCTCGCCGATCCCGACTCGCTGGGGTTTGTGACCGCTGACGCTCCGCCCCCCGATGAGCTGCCGGCCAAGGCGGGCTGGACGAAGGCCACGCAGGTGCGGGCGGGCGGCGGGATCCGGGTCTACCTCGACCGTCCCTGGTTCGTCAGCGGGTCGGGCGAGATTCTCGGCGTGGTTCTGGGCGACCCGTCGTTGTCGATCCAGCCAGTGCCCGGCGCTACGGCGGGCAATTGGGCCTACGCCGAGAACAACCCCGTTCCGCACTGGATCTCGCAGGTCGGCCAGGACCCGATTCGTCTCACACCCGGGGTGCAGCCGCTGACCGCGGCCGATTTCCTCAACGTCGGGCAGACCGGAGCGCTGTCGGCCCTGCCCGACGCGGCGGACGCGGGGATCCAGCTCCCGGTCACGCTGCTTGGCTTCCGGCCGCAGTTCGAGACGGCGAGTGGACGCTGGTACGTCGACATCCAGGTGAACGCCGACAAGGCGTACATGCCCTTCTTCCGACTGGCCGTGGTCCGCTACCAGCCGATGTCCCTCAACGAGGCGATCAGCGTCTCCCGGGTCACCACTCTCGACGTGATCCAGCCGCTGCCGACCCGTCAGCTGACCGTGATCCGGCACGCGCAAGATCCCCAGGTGACCGTCACGCTCCGCGGGATCACCTACCTGGAACCGGATACCCGCGTGAGTGCCCGGGTCACGTGCTCGCTCTTCACTGCCGAGTCGCCCATGGCCCAGCACTGGCGTCCCGTCGAAGGCTTCGCTGACGTCGACCTGCCCCGGCCGCAGCGGCAACCCGACCTCACGGCGATCGTCATACCGACTGGTCTGACCGACACCGTGGACTTCTGGTCGGCGACACTCACCCTGCCCGCCGCAGAGCCCGGTCAGGTCCAGCGGCTGCTGGTCGTCGAGCGTGACCAGTTGCGCTCCCAGATCGACGACGAGGGTGCTGGATCCACCCGTATCGTGCACGTCGGCACGATCGACCTCTGATGTCGCCGTACGGCCGCTCTACGCCCCGGTCGGCGGAGTCAGCGGGAGCCGGACCTGGAAGCGGGTGTCGCCCGGCACGGACTCCACCCGCAGGTCGCCGTGGTGCTTCTTCACGACGATCCGCCACGAGATGTCGAGCCCGAGTCCGGTGCCTTCGCCCACCGGTTTGGTGGTGAAGAACGGTTCGAAGATCCGATCCCGGATGTCCGCCGGGACGCCCGGCCCGGTGTCCCCGAACTCGACCAGCGCCTGGTCCCGGTCGAGGGACGTGCGCACGGTCAGCGTGCCCTTGCCATCCATCGCCGATACGGCGTTGTCGATGAGATTCGTCCACACCTGGTTGAGCTCGGCGGCGTAGGCGGGGATCGGAGGCAGCGTGCGGTCGTAGTCCTTGACGACCGAGATGCCGGCTCCGATCTTGCCGCCGAGCATGAGCAGGGTGCTGTCGAGCATCTCGTGCAGGTCGACCACCTGGTAGGGCGCCCGGTCGATCTGCGAATACTGTTTGGCCGCTCCCACGAGTGAGGAGATGCGCGCGGTGGAGTCCTCGATCTCGTTCATCAGCAACTCGGTCTGCACGGTGTAGCTCAGCCACCGTACGGCGCCCGGAAGAATGTCGTCGCCGACCCCGACGGCCACCTCCTCGAGCCATGGAATGTCCAGTCCCGCCTGCACGAAGCCGGACGCGATGTCCCAGCTGTCGGTGATTCCGTGCTCGTCCATCCAGTCGGCGAGCTCGTCCTCCCGGTCGGATGCCTCCATCGGGCTGAGCTCGGGCGCTTTGGGCACGCGTTCGACCGCGTCCTCCTGCAGCTTGACCAGCTTCTCGAGGCAGCTGCGGTCGATCGACCCGTTCGCGATGCCGCCGAGCTTGTGGCGCATCCCCGCGACCCGCTCCCGCAGCGCAGAGGTCGCGCGGCTGGCGGCGGCCGCAGGGTTGTTGAGCTCGTGCGTGAGCCCCGCGGACAGCGAGCCGAGGGCGAGCAGGCGTTCGCGTTGACCGACGGCCTCCTGGTTGTTCTTGATACCGAAGAACAGGCCCTCGAGCATGTGCACGGCCATCGGGAACCAGTCCCGCATCATCTGTGCGAAGACCACGGCATCGAGCACGAAGAAGCGCGAGGGCACCGTCACGCGCAGAGAGTTGTTGTAAATCTGCGGCACCTGGTCACCGAGGTAAGCCTGAAACGCCCCGGCGTAGGCGCCCGGAGCCGAGCTGCGGTTGACCTCGATGTCGTCGGCGCCGACCCGGCGTTCCAGCACCACGGTGCCCTCGAGCATGACGTAGAAGCACGTCGCCGGGTCGCCTTCGGAATACACCTGGCCCGGCTCGACGAGCTCCACCCGACCGTTGTCGCACAGCCAGTTCAGCTGGTCGGAGGTCAGCTTCTCGAAGAGGAACAGGGAACGCAGTTCGTCGACGTCGCAGCGCAACGGCTGAACCTGCTCGGTCATAGCCTCTCCAGATATCGGTGCACCAGCATCACGGCCATCGCCCCTTCGCCGACCGCCGAGGCGACCCGCTTGGCCGACTCGGCCCGGGCGTCGCCGGCCACGAAGACGCCCGGCACGCTGGTCTCGAGGTGGTACGGCGCACGGTCCAAATCCCAACCCCGGGGCAGCCGGCCCTCGACGGTCAGGTCGGGCCCGGCCATGACGAAGCCCTTGTCATCGCGGACGACGACGTCATCCAGCCAGTCGGTGAGCGGGGCGGCGCCGATGAAGACGAACAGCCACTGGGCGTCGACCGTCTCGGTGGTGCCGGTGGCGGTGTCGCGGAGGGTCAGGCGCTCCAGGTGGTCCGTGCCGTGCGCCTGCACGACCTCGGTGCAGGTGCGGACGGTGATCTCCGGGACGTCCTCGATCTGCTTGATCAGGTAGTGGGACATGGACCGCTCGAGGGACCTGCCCCGGACCAGGATCGTGACGGACTTGGCGCCGCGGGCCAGGAAGACCGCCGACTGCCCGGCCGAGTTGGCGCCGCCGACGATGTAGACGTCCTGGCCGAGGCAGCCGGCCGCCTCGGTCAGCGCCGATCCGTAGAACACCCCGCGGCCGGTCAACTCGTCGAGCCCGGACGCGGCCAACTGCCGGTAGGCGACCCCGGTCGCCAGGATCACCGAGTGGGCGTCGATCGCGTCGCCGTCGGCGAAGCGGACGCTGCGGGCCGAGCCCTTGACGTCGAGTCCGACGACGTCGCGGGTGGTGAGGACCTCCGCGCCGAACCGGACCGCCTGCCGGCGGGCCCGGTCGGTCAGCTGCGCTCCGGACACGCCATCCGGGAAGCCCAGGTAGTTTTCGATCCGCGAGCTCTGCCCCGCCTGGCCACCGGTGGCCAACCGCTCGACCAGGACGGTGCGGAGTCCTTCCGACGCGCCGTAGACCGCTGCGCCGAGGCCGGCCGGGCCGCCGCCGATGACGACGAGGTCGTAGAAGTCCTTTGAGGGCGTGGTCGCGAGCCCGACCTGCGCGGCGAGATCGGCATCGCTCGGCTCCACCAGCGCGTCGCCCTCGGGGGTGATGACGACCGGCAGCGTCAGCCCGTCGGCGCCGGCGGCGTCGAGCAGGCGTTCGCCCTCCGGTTCATCCGACGAGTACCAGCGATAGGGCACCTGGTTGCGGGCGAGGAACTCGCGGACCTCCGAGGACCGGCGCGACCACCGGTGGCCGACCATCTTGATCTCCGGGACCGGCCGGTAGTCCGCGTCCATCCACGCCTGGAGCAGCCCGTCGACCACGGGGTAGAGCTTCTCCTCCGGCGGGTCCCAGGGCTTGAGCAGGTAATGATCGAGATCGACGACGTTGATCGCATCGATGGCCGCGCCGGTGTCGGCGTACGCCGTCAGCAGGACGCGCTTGGCGCCCGGATAGATGTCCATCGCCCTCTCGAGGAACTCGATGCCGTTCATGTTCGGCATGCGGTAGTCCGCGAGGATCACGGCCACCAGATCGCCGCGGAGCTTCATCTGCCGGAGGGCGTCCAGCGCGGAGGCACCGGACTCGGCCCGCACGATCCGATGGGTCTCGCCGTACTGGCGCCGGAGGTCCCGGGCGACGGCACGCGACACCCCGGGGTCGTCGTCGACGGTCATGATCGCGATCCGCGCGTTGTCTGCCGGCCGGGTCATATCAGGCCGCCTGGGTCCCGGAACATCCCTCGATGGTCTCACGCTCACGCCAGGCTCGGCCGCGGGAATTTCGGTTCGCACCAGGCCCGTCCGCTGATACCGTCTGGGCATGTCAGCCAGCTCCTGACCCTTTTGCGCACGCGGCATTTCGACGTCGCGTGATCCACGCCGTCAGGAGCCCTATCCATGCTCGTCAGTCTGCTCTGGCGCCCACGCCATCCCGCAGATCCCACCCGCACCTACTACGCCGTCACCGGCTGGTCGTCGCTGCTCTTCGCGCTGACTTTCACCCTCAACCTGGTCTACTACGCCACCGACGTCTCGCTGAGCCCGCTGCAGATGGTGCTGGTCGGGACCGTCCTGGAGGCGGTCTGCTTCCTTTTCGAGACCCCCACCGGGATCGTCGCCGACCTCTACAGCCGGCGGCTGTCGATCATCATCGGGCTGGCGCTGATCGGTGCCGGCTTCGTGCTGCAAGGAGCCGTGCCGACGTTCGGGGCGGTGATCGGCGCGCAGGTGCTGTGGGGCATCGGCGTCACCTTCACGTCGGGCGCGACCCAGGCGTGGATCACCGACGAGATCGGTGAGGAGCGCATCGCGCACGTCTTCACCCGGGGCCAGCAGTGGGAGCTCGCGGCCGGGGTGGTCGGCACGGTGGCCGCGGGTGCGCTCGGGCTGATCAGCCTGCGCGTGCCGATGCTCGTCTCCGGTGCTGGGTTCCTGGCACTGACGGCCGTGATGCTCGCCGTCATGCCGGAGGCCCATTTCACCCCGACACCCCGCGCGGGGCGGGGCACGTTCAGCCATATGGCGTCGTCGTTCGTCCGCGGCGCGACGATCGTCCGGCGCGGGCGGATAGTGCGGTGGTTCTTCCTGGTCAGCCTGATCGCGGGGCTGTCGAGCGAGGCGGTCGACCGGTTGTGGACGCTGCGGATCCTCGACTTCGGCCTGCCCGAGCTCTTCGGGACCAGCAGTCCCGCGGTGTGGTTCACCGTCTTCGCCCTGATCGGGACGGTGCTCTCGCTGCTGACGTCGCTCGTCGTCAACCGCGTCTCCCCCGAGCGGGTCAACTCGCTGCACCCCAACCGGCTGCTGGCGCTGCTCGGCGCCGCGCAGGTCGTCGGCATTCTCGGTCTCGCCCTGGTGGGCAACCTCTGGCTCGCGCTCGCCGCCCTGTGGCTGCGTTCTGCGGCTGTGGCGGTCGCGCACCCGATCCAGGCGGCCTGGTTGAACCGCCTCGTCGCCTCCGAGTCCCGCGCGACGGTCCTGTCGATGATCAGTCAGGTCGACGCCGTCGGGCAGATCGCCGGCGGACCACCGCTCGGCGTACTCGCCAACCGGACGTCGGTGAGTGCGGCGCTCGTGACCTCCGCCGTCGTCCTCTCTCCCGTCGTACTCATCTACGCGCGGCTGCGACCGTCGCGGAAGCCCACCGAGCTCGCGGCGTCCTCCGCCCCGTATTCCGCATCAACGTGACGTTGATGCGGCTAGAGCGCTTGAACGTGACGTTCAAGCGGAATGGGGGCACCCGCCGAATGGGTCGGGGAGGAGGCGGTCAGTTTTGGCGGGCGAAGGCTTGGACCGCGAGCGGGTGGTCGGCCGGGAGGATGACGGCCTTGTGGTCGCTCTGCGCCAGCGCGACGGCGTCGCCGGCCGGCGTACCGTGCCGGGCGAACACCAGCCGGGCCCGGCCGTCTCCCGATCCGCGCGGCGCGAGCGGTGTCACCGCGCCGTGCGAGCCGTCGGGCAGCGTGACCCACAACTGGAAGTCGGCGAAGCGCAGGAAGTCGCCGGCCTTCACCGGCAGCGGGTAGTGATGCTCACCGGGCACCGCCGGCAGGATGCCCTGGTGGTCGGCCTTCGACAGCGGTACGCAGCTGTTGAACAGCGAGTCGGTCCACCGGCCGACGGTCTTCGCATCCGTGATCGGTGTCGACAGGATCTCCTCGGCGTGCGCGTAGCCGAGGTCGGCGAGGGCGGGGAGGGTCGCGGGAAACGCACCGATCAGCTCGACGGCATCCTGGCGCAGGCGTTCGACCTTCGCCGGGTCGGCGCAGAACTGCATGCTCCACTCGATCCCGGCACGCGCCAGAAAGAGCCGCCAGCCGTTCGACCCGTGCACCCACAGGCTTCCGCCGTGGTGCATCTCCCAGGGTCCGGGTCCGTACGGGTAGCCGTCCGGTGCCAGGGTCTCGAGGATCCGGTGCGTGGTCCGCTTGGCGGCGGTGAAGAACGTCGAGTCCTTGCGCTGAGGGTGATCGACGACGAACACGCTCCAGCGGTAGTCCTCGGTCGTCGTGGTGTGCGTGCCGGACCCGGTGTGCGTCATGTCGGCTCCCTCCGTCCTTCGAGTTTGACCGGTTTTCGGTCGCAGAGGGCGCAGAACGCCCCGGAAGGTCCGCCGAACCCGCGGATGTGCCCGATCGGCCCAGCCGCCCTCGAAGGGTGAGTGGGCATCATCGTGCGCCGTACTCGCATCCGGGGCCCGAATGTGCGAGCAGGACGCACGATGTCGGCGGCGGGTGTGGGCCAGCCGCCGCCGGCACCGACCGGCGGTGGCCAGGCTGGCACTGGCGGCGACCATCGGAGGCCGGAGCCCGGCCGGCGTGCCCGATAGTGTCGGCCGATGGGTGGCGGCGACGGGAGGGTGCTGACCCCGCGCGCGCTCAACCGCGCGCTGCTCGCCCGGCAGATGCTGCTCGGCCGCCAGAACGTCACGATCACGCGCGCGCTCGAGCGGATGGGTGGCTTGCAGGCGCAGTACGCCCCGTCGATGTACATCGGGCTGTGGTCCCGCATCGACAACCTGCCGCGCGCCGATCTCACCCGGGCGCTCGAACGGCGCCGGGTGGTGCAGGGCACGCTCCAGCGCGCGACCATCCATCTGGTCTCCGCCCGCGACTACTGGCCGTTCGCGCTCACGGTCCGGGAGGCTCGGCGGCGCTGGTGGCTGGCGGTGGTTCCGGTGACCGAGGCGCAGGTGCAGGACGCGGCGGCGCGGCTGCGGGACCATCTCACGAGCGCCGGCACGATGACCCGCGCGGACATCGAGCGGGTCGCGGGGAAGGACTGCGCTCCCGGTGTCGGGCTGTGGCTGGACCTGGTCCGGATCCCGCCGTCCGGCACCTGGGAACGCCGCCGCGCCGACCTCTACGGCCTCGCCGACACCTGGCTCGGTCCGGCCCCCGTCACGGCAGGCGAGGCGACCACCCACGTCGTACGCCGCTACCTCGCCGCGTTCGGCCCGGCGCTGCCCAAGGACATCGCCACGTGGACCGGGCTGCTGGTGAGCACGGTGACCGAGGTGCTCGGCCACCTCACGCTGCGCCGGTTCCGGGACGAGGACGGTCGGGAGCTCGTCGATCTGCCCCGTGCGCCGCTGCCCGACCCCGACACCCCCGCGCCGGTCCGGTTCCTGCCGACGTACGACGCCGTGCTGCTGGCGCACGCCAGGCGCGCGGCCGTCCTGCCGGAGGAGTACCGGCGACTCGTCTTCCACACCCGGATGCCGCAGTCGATCGGCACCTTCACCGTCGACGGCGCGGTCGCGGGCACCTGGAAGTACGCCGCGGGCCGCATCGACGTCTCGCCGTTCGAGCCGCTCCGCGACGCCGCCGCCGAGCAGGTCAGCGCTGAGGCCGGCCGGCTCTCGGCGTTCCACTCCTGACGGGGTCGACCTGGAGCGCCACCAAAATTCGCCGCAACTTTCTTTCGTCCACAGCCTGTGCGCACGCGAACCGGCCGGTCAGAGCCTTCGCGCCGCCGTCCGGGAGCGCCATTGTGCACAGGCCGTCCCCAAGCCCCACACAGGCGCGGCGGGAGTTGTCCACAGCCTGTCCGCAGCTTGGTGCACACCGCTTGTTGAGCCGGGTCGGCCGGCGCCGTACCGTCGGCGTTCTCGGTCGACCAGCTCCAGCCCGGTCTTGTCGGTACCTCGCGGTAGGACAGTGCGGTGGCAGGAACCCGCGACCAGGACCTGACGTGGAGGGGGACACGCTGATGGCGGTCGTCGACGACCGGGGTGCACCGTCCCCGGCTGACTACGACCGCCAGCCGCCGCAGGACATCCAGGCGGAGCAGTCGGTGCTCGGCGGCATGCTGCTGTCGAAGGACGCCATCGCCGACGTGGTCGAGGTGCTGCGTGGCACGGACTTCTACCGGCCCGCGCACGAGGTCGTCTTCGACGTGATCCTCGACCTCTACGGTCGCGGGGAGCCGGCCGACCCGGTGACCGTGTCGGCCGAGCTGACCCGGTCCGGACAGTTGATGCGGGTCGGCGGCTCGCCCTACCTGCACACCCTGATCTCGTCGGTGCCGACCGCGGCCAACGCCGGCTACTACGCCGAGATCGTCGCCGAGCGGGCGGTGCTGCGCCGGCTGGTGGAGGCCGGTACCCGGATCGTCCAGCTCGGTTACGGCGCCGCCGGCGGATCGGGCGGCGACGCCGACGACGCCGTCGACCGCGCCCAGGCCGCGATCTACGACGTCACGGAGCGGCGTACCAGCGAGGACTACATCCGGCTCGAGCAGCTGCTGCAGGGCACGATGGACGAGATCGACGCCATCGCGACCCGGGGCGGCGCCAGTCTCGGTGTGCCGACCGGATTCGCCGAGCTCGACCAGATCACCAACGGCCTGCACCCCTCGCAGATGGTGATCGTGGCGGGCCGGCCGGCGTCGGGTAAGTCGACCATCGGGCTCGACATCGCGCGGTCCTGCTCGATCCGCAATGGCATGGCGTCGGTGATCTTCTCTCTCGAGATGAGCAAGTCCGAGATCACCATGCGGCTGCTGTCGGCCGAGGCCAAGGTGCCCCTGCACCACATGCGGTCCGGCCACATGAGCGACGACGACTGGGCGCGGCTGGCCCGCCGGATGGGCGAGGTCGCCGACGCGCCGCTCTACATCGACGACTCGCCCAACCTCACGATGATGGAGATCCGGGCCAAGGCCCGCCGGCTCAAGCAGCGCCACGATCTGCGCCTCGTCGTCGTCGACTATCTCCAACTGATGACCTCGGGGAAGCGGGTGGAGTCGCGACAACAAGAGGTCAGCGAATTCTCCCGATCGCTGAAGCTGCTCGCCAAGGAGCTCGACGTCCCGGTCATCGCGATCAGCCAGCTCAACCGCGGGCCGGAGCAGCGCACCGACAAGAAGCCGATGCTCTCCGACCTGCGGGAGTCCGGCTCCCTGGAGCAGGACGCCGACATGGTCGTGCTGCTGCACCGCGAGGACATGTACGAGCGGGAGTCACCGCGGGCCGGCGAGGCCGACCTGATCCTCGCCAAGCACCGCAACGGCCCGACCAGCACCGTCACCGTCGCCTTCCAGGGCCACTACAGCCGGTTCGTCGACATGCAGCAGGGTTGACGCCGGGCCGGTCAAGACGCCTTCTGCGCCTGGCCGCCGGCGAACACCGACATCTGTCGCTCGAGCGCCTTTGACGCGCCGTTGCGCCAGCCGTCAGCCAGGGGCTCCGACTGTGGGTCGGGGAAGATCTCCTCGTCCCCCTTCTCCACTCCGTCGAAGATGGCTCGCGCAACCGACTCCGGAGAGGCCTTCGGGATGTCGATTTTTGGGGCCATGTCGGTGTCGACGGGACCGGGCAGCACCGCGTGAACGGTTACGCCCTGTCCGGCCAACAACGCGCGCAACGATTGCGTGAGGGAAAATGCGGCGGCCTTCGAGATCGAATAGCCGGGATCGAGCGGCATCGCGGCCACGGCCGCCAACGACAGCACGTTGACGACGGCCCCCCGAGAACGCGTCAGTAGCGGCACGAAGGCGTCGGTCACGGCATACGGGCCGAAGAGGTTGACGGCGAGGACCTGGTCGAGTGCGGCACGATCGCCGAGCTCGGCGTAGAGCGCAAGGCCGGCGTTGTTGATGAGGACGTCGAGGGACCCGACGCTCGCGGCGGCTGCGTGGATCTGCGTCGCGTCGGTCACGTCCAGGGCGATCGGCGTGACGCGCTCATCCGGGTGCGGCAGGGGCCGGCGCGTACCGGCATAGACCCGCTCCGCGCCTCTCCTCAGGGCTTCTTCGACCAGCGCTTGTCCGATGCCGCGATTGGCTCCGGTGACCAGAACTGTCTTGTTTTCGATCGTCATCTCATCCTCCTGATGTCTACGACGGCGGTCAGAAGTACCGACACGGCACCCGTCCGAAAGTGGGCGGCCCGCTCGCGACCAGTTCCGGCCGCCGCCGGTGTCAATAGAGGGAGAGGATCTAGCCGGAGGTGGAATATGTCGGCCGAACTGCTCCAGCGGGCGCGCGCCGGGGACCGGGACGCGTTCACCGCTCTGGTCGAGTCGCACCGTCGTGAGCTGCAGGTGCACTGTTACCGGATGCTCGGCTCGCTGCAGGACGCCGAGGACGCCCTGCAAGAGACGCTGCTCGCGGCATGGCTCGGCCTCGACGGCTTCGAGGGGCGCTCGTCGGTCCGCACCTGGCTGTACCGCATCGCCACCAACCGGTGCCTCAACCTGTTGCGCTCGTCCGGACGGCGCCCGGTCACCGCGTCGCCGCTGCCCGTACCTACGCCGGAGCCGACCCGCCTGGGTGAGGTGCTGTGGCTACAGCCCTATCCTGACGTGCTGCTGGAAGGGCTGTCCGATCAGGCGCCCGGGCCCGAGGCGCGCTACGAGTCCCGGGAGGCGATCTCGCTCGCGTTCGTCACCGCCGTCCAGCTGCTGCCGCCGAACCAGCGCGCCACGCTGCTGTTGCGCGACGTGCTCGGCTACCGAGCGAGCGAGACCGCCGACCTGCTCGGACTCACCGAGGACGCCGTCACCAGCGCTCTCAAGCGAGCTCGCGCGACGATGAACGCAGCCCCCGCGGCCGGCTCCCCGCCGCCCGCACCCGGCACACCGGAGGAGCTCGACCTGCTCGACCGCTTCGTCGCAGCCTTTACCGAACACGACATCGACGCGCTCCTCGCACTGATGACCGACGACGCGTGGGTGCGGATGCCGCCCCTGCCCTTCGAATACCGTGGCTCTGCGGCGGTCCGCCGCTTCTTCACCGCGGTATACCCGCACTGGAGCGAGTTCGCCCGGCTGGTGCCGGTCCGCGCGAACGGTCAGCCGGCGTGGGGCGAGTACCGCCGCGACGCCGTCACCGGTGTCCTGCATGTCTCCGGTGTCTACGTGATCGGCCTGGCCGGCAGCCGGATCTGCGAGTTGACTCGATTCGAGACAACGCTCGCGCCGTACTTCGGCCTGCCCCGGACGTTGGATTGATCGACCGCCACACCACGCCGCTCGGTGGTCACCGGCTCGGGAGGGATCGCGGTAGCCCGAACGACGGGAGCACGGTGTTCTCGAACCGGGTCATGGCGCAGATCCGGTCGCCGGCGAGGGCGATGACGAACAGGCCAGTCCCGTGGCGAATGCCGGTCGGAGCCTGCAGGTAGGCACCGAACGCCGGCTGCCCATTGGCTCGCGTCGGCACGAGGTCGAACCTGCGGCCCGCGCCGAACAGGTCGGCGCAGAAGCGGGCCACGATGTCGCGGCCCTCGTATTCGAGCGGCAGCGGTGGCATGGACATGAAGACGTCGTCGGTCAGCAGGGCCACCAGCGCGTCGACATCGGCGGACTCCCACGCGTTGACGAACTTCGCCACGATCGCATCCTCGGCGGACGAGTCGGTGGCGGGAGGCGGTTCGCGGTCGTCGACCGTCAACCGTCGACGCTGCAGGCCGCGCGTGCCCGCTTGAGAGCGCTCTTGACCGACTCGATGGTCGTATCCAGCATGTCGGCCACCTCGTTCGCGTGGAATCCGAGGACGTCGCGCAGGACGAGGACGGCGATTTGGCGGGGCGGCAGGATCTGAAGCGCGGTCACAAAGGCCAACGAGATGGATTCGGTCTGCTCGTATCTGGCCTCCGGGGCGAGCGGCAGATTGATCGCACCGTCGAGGAGGGCGTCGGGATAGGGCTCGAGCCACGCGACCTCGCCGAGTCGGGTCGGCTCGGGCGGTTCGACCCCGGGGATGTCCCACTCCTTTGCCGGGCGCCGGCTGGCCGTGCGGAGCGCGTCGAGGCACCTGTTGGTGGCGATCCGGTAGAGCCAGGTGCGGATCGACGCGCGGCCGTCGAACCCGCCGAGACCGCGCCAGGCGCCCAACAAGGTGTCCTGGAGTGCGTCCTCGGCGTCCTGGAACGATCCGAGCATCCGGTAGCAATGCACCTGTAGCTCACGGCGGTGCGGCTCGGTCAGCGCTCCGAACGCCTCGCCGTCCCCCGCCTGGGCCCGGCTGATCAGGTCATCTCCCACCGACTCCACTCTTCACCTCTCCACCTCCTTGTCACGCCTCCGTCCTATATGGACGCCGACCGTGCGCCGAACGGGGCGGTCGATAAGCGCCTCTTTTGCCGAGATCGCGGTGTCTACATCAGTGGTAGCCGACAACGCCGACAAGGAGAACCGACATGGGAAAGATCGTCGTCAGCGAGAACGTCTCGCTCGATGGAGTCAGCCAGGACCCGACCGGTGATGAGGGCTTCACGTTCGGCGGCTGGTTCGACCCGGCCACCGCGGCGGATGGTGAAGCGTGGACGAAGGTCGAGTTGGAGGAGGCGCTGGGCGCCGAGGCGCTGCTGCTGGGCGGACGGACCTACGAGTGGTTCGCCGGCCGGTGGAACTCCCGGACCGGGGAGTGGGCGGACAGGTTGCGAAGCCTGCCCAAGTACGTCGTGTCCTCGACCCTCGACGACCTGCCGTGGGTCAACTCGACGATCGTGACGGGCGACGTGGTGAATGCGGTCTCGACGCTGAAGCACGAGGTCGAGGGGGACGTCGTCGTCTACGGCAGCGGTCGGCTGGTGAAGACGCTGATGGAGCACGACCTCGTCGATGAGTTGCGGCTCATGACCCACCCGTTCGTGGTCGGAGCCGGCGAGCGTCTGTTCGGTGAGACCAGCGAGAAGAAACCCCTGCGCCTGGTCGACGTACGCACCGTCGGTGACGGGCTCATCCTGCTCACCTATCAGCCCGTACGACCATGACGAGAATGCAGCGCTGGGTGCTCGCGCTGACAGCGGCGGCATCGCTGATGATCTTGCTCGATGCACTGGTCGTCACCACTGCCCTGCACGCGATCGCAGTGGACCTCCACGCTTCCATCGCCGATCTGGAATGGGCCGTGAATGCCTACGCCCTGCCGTTCGCCGTGCTGCTCATGGCCGGCGCGGCCTTGGGCGAACGATACGGACGCCGGCGGATCCTGGTGGGCGGTCTGGCCCTGTTCGGGATCGCCTCCGCGGGTTGTGCGCTGGCACCGAGCCTCGGCTGGCTGATCGTGACCCGCGCGGTTCAGGGCGTCGGCGCCGCCGCGGTGGCGCCGACAGCCCTGTCCATGCTCTCGGCGGCATTCGGACCCGAACAGCGGCCGCGGGCGCTGGGAATGTTCGCCTCGATCACCGGACTGGCGACGCTCGGTGGACCACTCGTCGGTGGCGCGATCGTCCAGAACCTGGCCTGGCAGTGGATCTTCTGGATCAACGTACCCATCGCCGCGGTGCTGATCCCTCTGGTTCTGGCGCGGCTCGAGGAGCACACAGGTTCCCCCCGGCGTATGGACTACCCCGGGATCGGGTTGGCGAGTGCGGCGGCTTTCGGACTTGTCTGGGGGTTGATCAAGGGAAACGGATCCGGGTGGGCCAGCACCGAGGTCGTCGCCGCGCTGTCCCTCGGTGCGGTCGCGCTCGTGGCGTTCGTCCGGTGGGAGTTGCGTGCCGGCACGCCGCTGATCCCGATGCGTCTCTTCGCTGCGCGCGCCTTCTCCGCCGGCAATGCTGCCGGGTTCCTGCTGTTCGCATCTGTCTTCAGTGGCGCGTTCTTCTTCGCCCAATTCCTTCAGGTCGTGCTGCGGTACGGACCGCTGGCTACCGGTTTGCTGCTGGCGCCGTGGACAGCGGCACTCTTCGTCGTCGCGCCGATCGCGGGCAGGCTCGTCAACAGGATCGGCGTGCGGCTGCTGGTGGTGGCTGGGCTGCTGCTGCAGGCGCTGGGATTCGGGTGGATCGCGCTGATTGCCGAGCCCGGGTTGACCTATCCGCCACTGATTCTTCCATTTGTGCTCTCCGGAGTCGGTATCGCGATGACGATCCCGTCGGCGCAGAGCGCCGTCATCGGTGCAGTACCAACGGCGGCAATCGGTGCCGCGTCGGGCACGTTCAACACCGTCCGTCAGCTCGGGGGCGCCTTCGGGATCGCGATCACCACAGTGGTGTTCACGACCCAGGGCTCACTTGGCTCCGCGACGACATTCAGCGACGGCTTCCAGCCTGCTATCGCCACAGCTGCAGCACTGGCCCTGGCCGGAGCAGTCATCGGACTTCTCCTGCCCCGGCGGGCCGGTCATCGTGACGTCGACCGGCTCAGCCGCGCCCAGTCGTCCAGCTCGGCCCGCCGCGCGTCGAGCGTCGCGCCGATGTATTCGACCGCGTCGGCACCGAGCGCGAGCCGCCGCGGCGGGGACGGTGCGTCGAGTGCTGCGAGGATCGCGGCGGCCGCCTTGGCGGGATCGCCCGGCTGCGACCCGTCCATGCCGGCGACGGCTGCTCGCTGCGGTCCGACTGTGTCGTCGTAATGACCGCTGTCCGGGGAGACCTGCGACCGGGCGGCGCCGAAGCTCGTCGCGAAGGCGCCGGGCTCGACGATCAGGACGCCGATCCCGTGCGGGGCGACCTCTCCCGCCAAGGCCTCGGACATTGCCTCGAGCGCGAACTTCGCGGCGCAGTATGCACCGAAGCCGGGCATCGACACCTGCCCACCCATCGAGGACATCTGGACGATGCTGCCGTGCCGCCGTCCACGCATCCCCGGCAGCACGGCCTGCACGAGGTCCACGGGACCGAAGAACATCACGTCCATCAGCTGACGAAGCGCATCGTCGTCGAGTTCCTCGACGGCGCCGACCGAGGCGAGGCCGGCGTTGTTGACGAGAATGTCGATCCCGCCGAACCGTTCGGTCGCGGCCGTGACCGCAGCGTCGATCTGCTTCTGGTCGGTGACATCGAGCGCGATTGCCAGCAGCCCGCTCGGGAGCCTGGCTGACCAGTGAATCCAGCGTCTCCGGCCGGCGGGCTGTGGCCACGACGTTGTCGCCGACATCCAATGCTGCCGAGGCGATGGCCTGTCCGAAGCCCGCGGAGCTGCCGGTGATGAACCATGTTCGTGTCATGCCTGTCACGCTAGGCCGTCGGGCTGGACGGGCAAAGTTCAGCTGCTAGTAAGGTGTTGATCCAGTTTGCGCCGCCGGACCTGAACACTCTGTGGACGGACAAAGAGTCCCTTTATCTGGAGTGAGGTTCAGTGTCTGAAAACAGCACCGCCGGCCACGGGATGACTCGTCGTCGGCTGCTCGCGGGAGGCGTCGCGGCGGGCGCCGTGGGCGCCGCGTCGCTGGCCTTGCCGCCCAACGTGCGCAAGGCGCTCGCCGCGGAGCCACAGCCCGCGGGTCGATCGAGCCTGCGCGACATCAAGCATGTCGTCATGTTGATGCAGGAAAATCGCAGCTTCGACCACTACTTCGGCACCCTTTCCGGGGTCCGGGGGTTCGAGGATCCGCACGCAATGCGGATCTCGAACAAGAAGCCGGTGTTCTTTCAGCCCGATCCGTCGAACCCGGATGGCTACCTCCTCCCCTACCACCTGAACACGAAGGTCAGCGCAGCGCAGACCATCCCGTCCATGAGCCACGCCTGGACGGTGCAGCATCAGGCCTGGAACAACGGCAAGATGGACAACTGGGTCCAGGCGCACATGGCCTCGGACGGCCCCACCGACGGCCAGTACACGATGGGCTACTTCACCCGGGACGACATCCCATTCCACTACGCCCTCGCCGACGCCTTCACCATCTGCGACAGCTACCACTGCGGCGTGATGGGCCCGACCCATCCCAATCGCTACATGTGGATGACCGGCACGATCGACCCGAACGGCGCCGCGGGCGGGCCGGCGCTCGACAACAATGCGCTGGCGGGGACCTACTCCTGGACCAGCTACGCCGAAGCCCTGCAGGCGGCCGGAGTCAGCTGGAAGTTCTACCACTCACCGGGCGGAACGACCGGCCTGGCGCCGATCGCGAACATGAAGGCGTTCCACGACGTCGCGAGCGACAAGACGTCGCCGCTCTACGCGAACGGGCTCGCCGACACCCCGCTGGGACAGTTCGAGTACGACGCGCTCAACGACAAGCTGCCGACGGTCAGCTGGCTCTTCCCGCCGAGCGCCAACGACGAGCACCCGGCGCGGATGCCGGCCGCGGGTGCGGGCTACATCGCCGGCAAGATCGATGCGATCGCGGCCAACCCCGAGGTGTGGGCCAAGACGGTTTTCATCCTTTCCTACGACGAGAACGACGGCCTCTTCGACCATGTGGTGCCGCCCACCGCGCCTGCGGGCACACCGGATGAGATCGTCACCAAGACCTCACCGACCGGTGTCGACGGCGGCGGCCTGCCGGTCGGGCTGGGCTTCCGCGTTCCGTGCATCATCGTCTCCCCGTGGACGACCGGTGGGTATGTGTCGTCCGAACTGGCCGACCACACCTCGCAGCTTCGGTTCCTCGAGCGGGTCACCGGCGTAAAGGCCGCCAACATCAGCGATTGGCGTCGCCGGACCGTGGGTGACCTCACGTCGGTGTTCCGGTTCGGGCAGGCGAGCAGCAAGGCGCCGGTGCTGCCGGACACCACCAGCGCCTTCAACCTCGCGCAGTTCGAAGCGAGCCAATTCCCGCTGCCGGCCATTCCGGGCAGCGCCCAGAGCGTGCCTCGGCAGGAGCCGGGGCACCGCCCGCACGCCGGGTGATCGGCTAGCCGCGGCGGGCGTGCCCGGGATGCGCAGCGTCGACGAGGTCGGCGTACTCAGGATGAGCGTCGATGAAGCTGACGACGAAGTCGCAGTAGACGGTCACGGGCACGCCCTTTGCACGGATGTCGTCGAGGGCACCCATGACCAACTGCGTGCCGATCCCCTGGCCGCGGTAGGCCGGCTCGACGATCGTGTGCGTGAGCACCAACCGCGGGCCCTCGTGCTCGTAGATGAGCGTGCCGACGACATTGCCGTCGAGGAGCGCCTCGTAGGAGCGTGACTCGGCGTCGTCGCGCACCGTGATCTGCGGCCTCGTGCCATGCTCATCCATCTTTTGGACGGTACGCCCACGCGCTGAGTGGATGAGGCGATCATGACCGAACTCGTCGTCGCGCACACCGGTCAGCTGGATGCCGCGGTGCTGCGGGCCGGCCGCGACCTGCTCGAGGACGTCTTCGCCGGCGAGCTGACCGATGACGACTGGGAGCACTGCCTCGGCGGCCTGCACGCCCTGCTCTGGGAGGACGGTGAGCTGATCGGACACGCCGCGCTGATCCAGCGGCGGCTCCTGCACGGCGGGAGGTCGCTGCGCGCGGGTTACGTCGAGGGGGTCGGCGTGCGGGCCGACCGGCGCCGGCGCGGCCACGGGGCGACCGTGATGGAGGCGCTGGAGCAGGTGGCGCGGCGGGCGTACGACGTGGCCGCGCTCGGTGCCACCGACGAGGCGACTGCCTTCTACGAATCCCGCGGGTGGCGGCTCTGGCAGGGGCCGACCTCGGCGCTCTCGCCCAGCGGCGTCGTACGCACCGAGGCTGAGGACGACTGCATCTACGTCCTCCCGCTGTCGGCGCCGCTGGACCTGCACGGCGCACTGACCTGCGACTGGCGGAACGGCGACGCCTGGTGATGGGGCCGGGCACTATTCCGCTTGAACGTCACGTTCAAGCGCTCTAGCCGCATGAACGTGACGTTCATGCGGCTACGGGAGCGCGCCTGCCCGGCACCCCATTCCGCGTGAACGTCACGTTCACGCGCTCTAGCCGCCCCAACGTGACGTTGATGCGGAATGGGCGACTACTGTCTGCCGGGTGACCGGTCACTCATTGCCTTTGAGCTCCCCGGCGGCGCAAGGTGTCGACGCGCGCGGCCTCCACGCCTTCCTCGACGCGATCGAGGCGGCCCCGGACATCGAGCCGCACAGCCTGATGGTGCTGCGGCACGGCAACGTGGTCGCGCAGGGCTGGTGGGCGCCGTACTCAGCCGACCGTCGCCACCTGCTCTACTCGCTGAGCAAGAGCTTCACGTCGACGGCGGCCGCCTTCGCCGCGGCCGAAGGGCTGCTCCGGCTCGACGACCCGGTCATCGCCCACTTCCCCGAGCTCGACGCCGAGGTGACCGACCCCCGGAGCCGGTCGATGCTGGTGCGGCACGTGGCCTCGATGGCGAGCGGTCACGCGGAGGAGACCTGGGGTGAGGTGATCGCTGCCGATCCGGTCGAGCCGGTGCGCGCCTTCCTGAAGCTGCCGCCGGACCAGGAGCCCGGGGACCATCTTCGCCTACAACCAGTCGTGCACCTACACGCTGGCGGCCATCATCCAGCGGGCGTCCGGGCAGACGCTGACCGAATACCTGCGGCCCCGGCTCTTCGACCCGCTGGGCATCGGTGCGGTGGGCTGGCAGCAGCACCCGGCCGGTCGCGACCTGGGCTTCACCGGTCTGCACGTGACCACCGACGCCATCGCCGCGCTGGGCCAGCTCTACCTGCAGCGCGGGTCGTGGAACGGCGAGCAATTGCTGTCGGAGGAATGGGTCGCCGAGGCGACCCGGTCGCACGTCGCCAACGCCGGCGAGAACATCGACTGGCGCCAGGGCTACGGATTCCAGTTCTGGATGTCGCAGCACGGCTACCGCGGTGACGGGGCCTACGGTCAGTTCGCCCTCGTCCTGCCCGAGCAGGACGCCGTCGTCGCCATCACCGCGTCGACCATCGCCATGCAGTCGTTGCTGGACGCCGTCTGGGAGCACGTGCTGCCGGCGCTCGGGACCACCGCCGTGGATGCCGACGCCGACGAGGGCCTGCGGGACCGGATGTCGCGCCTCGCGCTACCCGGTGCTCCCGGTCAAGCCCGCGCCGTCGGAGAGCCGGGAGTCGTGGTCGGGCGTCACCTTCACCCCGGCCGACGGCACCTGCGCGCAGCAGCCGTCGCTGATCGGTGTCGGGCTGGCCGACCAGAAGGACGGCTGGCAGATCACCCTGCGCGAGTCGGGATCGATGATCACTCTCCGGCTGGGCACCGACGGCTGGCGGGTTTCGGACGCCGCCGACGACGTCCCGCCCACCGCGGTCAGCGGCGGGTGGATCGACGCCCAGACCCTCCGGTTCGAGGTGATCTTCCTCGAGACCCCGCACCGCCTCGTCGTGACCTGCGGGCTGTCGGACCGCACGTTCGATGCGCAGTGGGCGACCGCGCCCCTCGGCGGCAACTCACTGCGTGAGCTCCGCTCACCCCGGCCCTCCTAGGAACCTCCGGCTCGGTCCCAGGACAGGGTGCCGGTCCCGCCGTTGACAGCGTTGGCAACCGGTTGCACAATATTGCCAACCAACCGGAGGATTCCCGGCGTGATCTACGAGCTCAACCACTTCGGCATCGTCGTCCGCGACCTGGAGCGGTCGCTGGCGTTCTACCAGGATCAGCTGGGCGCCAAGATCGTCTTCCAGAGGTTCGTCGAATCGACGAAGACGGACGTCGTGTATCTGCAGGTCTCCGGCGGCCTGATCGAATTGCTGCATCCCGCGCAGCCGCGCGCCGACGAGGTCTTCGGCGTCACCCACATCGCCTTCCTGACCGACGACCTCGACGCAGACTTCGACCGGCTGGTCGCCGACGGCGCCGAACCACTGGCGCGCCCCAAGGCGGCGGGCACCGGCGTCGGGCGACTGGGGTTCGTCGGCGATCCGAACGGCGCCCGCGTCGAGCTCCTGCAACGCGACGTCGCGATGCGGCCCACGGTCCTCGACCACCCAGTCGTGCAGGCGTTCGACCACTACGCCGTCGAGGCCGACGACCTGGCCGCGGCCGACGACTTCTATGGCCGGCAGCTCGGCATGACGAAGCTGACGACCCGGCGCGCTGTCGACGACGTCACGCTCGACTACTACCACTACGATTACGACGTCCTCGAGCTGCGACACCGGCCGACCGCTGCGGCCGCACCGATCTTCGCCCACATCGCCTTCCGGGTGAGCAACGTCGACGACGCGATCGGCGAGTTCGCCGCCCACGGTGTCCCGGTCGAGCCGGGCAGTCCCGGACCGGCAGCCACCGTCGCCGGCCGCGTCGGCGCCGTCCGCGACCCGGACGGGGTGCGGATCGAACTCCTCGACCGGCCCGACCTGCGCGACCTCTAGGTGAGCGGGGTCCTGGTCGGCTTCTCCATCATCGTCGCCGTCATCCTGGTCGGCTACGTCGCCGGCCGTGCCGGCGTCGGCGGGCCGACCGCGCCGTACGTCCTCAACCGGGTCGCCTTCTTCGTCACCAACCCGGCGCTGCTCTTCACCGTGCTGTCCAAGGCGGACCTGCACGTGATCTTCTCGTCGTACGTCGACATCGCGTTTCTCGACGTGGTCGTGGTCGGCGCGCTCTACGTCGCGGCCAGTGCGCTCTTCTTCCGGCAGCGCGTCGCCGAGACGACGCTCGGCGCGATGGCGTCGACGTACGTCAACGCCAACAACATCGGCCTTCCTGTCGCCGTCTACGTGCTTGGCAGCGCCTCCTACGTCGTGCCGGTCCTGCTGCTGCAGGTGATCGTGATCGCGCCGGTGGCTCTGACGATCCTCGACATCTCGTCACACGGCAGCGTGTCGGTCGGGCGCCTGCTCACCCAGCCGGTGCGAAATCCGATGATCATCGCGTCGGTGTCGGGAGTCGTGGTCTCCGCGATCGGGGTCAGCCTTCCGGCGGCGGTGCTCCGACCGATCGATCTCCTCGCCGGAGCGGCGGTGCCGCTGGTCCTGCTGGCGTTCGGCATGTCGTTGACCGGCGCCGCGCCGTTCCGGCACCGGGCGGGCCGGCGCGAGCTTGCCGTGGCCTCGCTCCTCAAGTGCGCGGTGATGCCGCTCGTGGCCTTCGTCCTCGCCCGCTTCGTCTTCCATCTGCCGAACCGGGCGATCTATGCGGCGGTGGTGCTCGCCGCGCTGCCGACCGCGCAGAACATCTACAACTTCGCGAGCAGATACGAGCGAGGCGAGGCGATGGCCCGCGACGCCGTCCTCGTCACCACCGCCCTGTCGGCGCTGTCCGTCGCGGTGATCGCGGTGCTGCTCGTCCGGCCGTAACACCTGGATAGCCTGGCGCGGTGAAGCTAGGTGTGAACGTCCCGAACTTCGGACCCGGCAGCAACCCGCCGGTGCTGCGCCGGTGGGCGCAGACGGCCGAAGGGCTCGGCCTCGACCTGCTGATGGTCTCCGACCACGTCGCCATCACGCCCGACGTCGCCGCGCAGTATCCGGCGCCGTTCTACGAGCCGTTCACCACGTTGTCCTGGCTGGCCGGAGTGACCGAGCGGATCCGGCTGGGTACGACGGTCCTGATCGTGCCCTACCGGCACCCGCTGCTCGTCGCGCGGATGGCGGCCAACCTCAACGAGCTGAGCGGCCGCCGGTTCGTGCTCGGTGTGGCCTCCGGGTGGGCGCGCCAGGAGTTCGCGGCGCTCGGAGTGCCGTTCGAGCGACGCGGGCGGATCACCGACGATCACCTGCAGGCGGTACGTCGCGCCTGGGACGACGAGGACGACTACCGCAGTGGCCGGATTCCGATCTGGGTCGGCGGCAACAGCGACGCCGGGAAGCGCCGAGCGGTGCGCCTCGGCGACGCCTGGCATCCGCTGCGGACCACCGTGTCGTGGCTGCGCGAGGGGGTGGCGCGGATGGGCGTCATCGCGGACGAGGAGCGTCGGCCGGTGCCGGAGTTCGCGCCGCGCATCGCCCTCCGTCTCACCGACTCGCCGATCACCGACCCCGAACGCCTCGCCGGCGAGGGCACGATCGAGCAGATCGTCGACGACCTCGACCAGCTGCGGCTCCTCGGCGCGGACACCGTCGTCCTCGACCCCTTCAACGGCGATCCGGCCGAGACGCTGCACCCGGAGGTGGCGTGGCAAGCGCTCGCCACCGTGCTCGCTCGCGTGGACGCAACCACCCCTTCGATCCAATCGGAGTGATCATGACCCCTGACGACGAACGTCATCTCCGCCGGGCGATCGAGCTCGCCGCCGAAGGTCGGGCGGCGGGAGATGCGCCGTTCGGCTCGCTGCTCGTCGGCCCGGACGGCAGCGTTTTGGTCGAAGACCACAACACGGTCTTGAGCGACGGCGACATCAGCGCTCATCCCGAGCTGAAGCTGGCCAAGTGGGCGGCTCGCGAACTCGACGCCGATACGGCGGCCGCCACGCACCATGTACACCAGCTGTCAGCCCTGCGGCATGTGCGCGGGCGCGATCGACCGGTCCGGTCTGGGCCGCGTGGTGTTCGCGCTCTCCAACGAGCAGTTCGCCGGCCTGAAGCCGTCCGGTGGATTCCCGCCGGTGCCGCAGGAGGGCCCGGCTCTCTTCGACGAGGCACGCGTGCCGGTCGACGGCTACTACCGCTGAGCTAGACCCCCGTCGTGCCGTCGATCCGTTCCCGGAGCAGGTCGGCGTGGCCGTTGTGCCGGCCGTACTCCGCGATCATGTGCACGTAGACGAGGCGGAGCGAGTAGTCCTCGCCGGCATAGGTGAAGGTGTCGTCGAACGCCTTGCCGGCCGCGGCGGCATCGGCGAGGCGACACTCCTCGATGTAGCGCGCGAAATCCTCCTCGGCCCGCGCCGGGTCGAGTTCGCCGAAGTCGGCGTCCTTGCCCTTGGCCGGGTCATACATCGGTTCGATCGGTTCGCCGGCGACCCGCTGCCGGAACCAGATGCGCTCGACCTTGGCGAGGTGGCGCACCAGTCCGAGCAGGGTCAGATTCGACGGCGGGATGGCTCGGATCACCAGCTGGTCGGCGGTGAGGCCGGCGCAGATGTTCAGCAGCGTGCTCCGCTCCCAGGCGAGAAATCCTTCGAGGATGGGGCGGTCGTCGCCGACGAGCGGTCCGTCGGTGGGTGGAGCCGGTCTCGGTGCGATCCAGGTCATCGTCCTATCCTCGCCGACCCTCCGATCAGGCGCCGCCGGCGGCCGGGTGGGCCAGCACCTCGAAGTACGTCGTGAGGCGCCGATCGTCGACGAGGTGGATCGCGAGAGCCGGCGGGCTGGATTCGTCGATCAGGCCGGGGTTGGGCTCGGCGTAGGCCAGCGGAAGTTGGCCCGAGGAGTGGATGCCCGGTGCGACGAGCAATGGTTTCGCTCCGAAGGTCGTCGCGCTCGCGGAGTGGGTGTGGCCGCAGAGGGTGGCGATCACGGCGGGCGACTCGGCGACGATGCTGCTCCAACTCTTCCCCGTCCAGGAGTCGCAGCTGGTCGATGATCGGGTGGCCGAGCAGCGCCGGCGGCTGGTGCATCACGAGGATCGCCCGCGCGCCGGCGTCCAGTCCGGCCAGCGTCGCGCGGATCCAGTCGAGGGAATCGGGCTGCAGGCGACCGTAGAACTCGCCGGGCACCGTGCTGTCGATGAGCAGGAAGGTCACCTCGCCGACCGACCGCACCTGGTGCGCCTGCCCGCCGGCGTCCGCCCACCGGTCGCCGCGCTCGTCGAGTAGAGCGCGGAAGGCGGCCGGTTCGTCACTGTTGCCGGGGCAGTAGAGGACCGGCGGCCCCCAGCGCAGAGCGGAGTCGATCCACGCGAACTCGTCCGACATCGCCACGCCCGGGTGGGACTGGGTGATGTCGCCGCTGACCACGAGCAGATCGGGCTGGGTCGGCAGCTTCTTCAGGTAGTCGGCGACGAGGGTCAATCGATCATGGGTGGCCTCCTGTCCGTCCAGGTGCGGATCGGCCAGATGCGCAATCGAGAGCATGGCCCCAGCCAACTGCATCGCGGGCGGCGCGCGCTAGGGATTTCCGCGGCCGGCGAACGTCACCGGGGCTGGCCCACGCTCCCGGCTCGCTGGACGGTCGCCGCTACCGTTGCGGTAAGCCTGCCGATCGCGTACCAACACAGACATGCGCATCCAGATCAGCTCAGCCGAATACGACGCGGGCCGGCTGGCCGACGAGAGCCTGGCGGCCGCTATAGCGGCGTTCGACGAGGACGGATTCGTCATTCTGGGTAGCGCGGTCGACCCGGCGGTGCTCGACGCGATCAAACCGAAGCTCGACGAGGACACGGCGGAACTGCAGCGCCGGGGTGCGTGGGGTGGCGCCGGCCGCCGGGTCGGCCATCTCCAGCAGTCGATGCCCCGAGCCCCGGAGCACCTCTACGGCGACATCGTCACCAATCCGCTCGTCATCCAGCTCACCTCGGCCGTGTTGGGTGACGGTATGCACAGCCACTTCTACAACGGCAACACCAACCTTCCGGGCAGCGAGACACAGCCGCTGCATCGCGACAGCGGACGGCCGGAGGTGATCGACGCGACCGAGACGGTATCCATCGTGATCAACATGTCCCCGGTGGACGTCGACGAGACCAACGGGGCCACCGAGATCTGGCCCGGGACGCACAGGCTGCCCGGAGCGAACGGCGTCTCCGAGGAAGCGGAGGCGGCGCGCCGGGCGGAGCGGCCCCCCGTGCGGGCGGTGACGAAGAAGGGCGACGTCGTCCTCCGCGACATCCGGCTCTGGCATCGCGGCGTACCGAACCTCGGTGACCAGGCGAGACACATGATCGGCATGATCCACAGCCGCCCGTTCTTCCTGAGTGATTCCCGCATCCGGGTACCGAAGTCGGCCGCACACGCCTTCGACCACCCGGTGCTCACCACCCGGGTAGAGATCGTCGACGAGGACTACGACTACCTCTCGGAGCCGGTCAGAACGTGACCGGCTCCGATCTTGTGTCCCCGCGGCGTTACCGTTCGAGGGTGCGGGTGACACAGGTCTGGCGCTATCCGGTGAAGTCGCTGCAGGGTGAGCCGGTCGACACAGTCCGGGTGACGGCGGAGGGCCTGGAGGGCGACCGCCGGTTCGCGATCTTCGACGAGCAGACCGGGTTCGGGCTGACGGCGCGGCGTGAGCCTCGACTGCTGTTCGCCTCGGCTCGCGCACAGGAAGACGGAAGTGTCGAGATCACCCTCCCGGACGGCGCCGTGGCCGCAGATGACGCGGCCCTCTCGGACTGGCTGGGTCGACCGGTCACCCTGCTGTCGACCGAGGCTGAGGTCACCCGTCGCTACGAGAACCCCGACGACTTCGAGGACGAGGCCGCCAGCAGGTGGGAGGCGTTCAACGGGTCGAGGGGTGCTTTCCACGACTCGTCCCGTGCCCAGCTGTCGCTGGTGTCGGGCGTGACGCTCGGGGACTGGGACCCGCGCAGGTTCCGGGCGAACGTCATCCTCGACGGTACGGACGAGGACCGGCTCGTCGGATCGCACGTCGCGGTCGGCGGCGCCGTACTCGACGTGCGGATGCGCATCCAGCGGTGCGTGATGGTCACCCGGCCGCAGCCGGACGGGATAGCGCGCGATCTCGACGTCTTGCGGGCGATACACCGCGAGCGGCAGGGCTGCCTGGCGATCGGCGCGACGGTCGTGCGGGGCGGAGCGCTGTCGGTCGGCGACGCGCTGGCCGTCGTCGAGCCGTGAGCTACGACGTCGTGGGTGCGGCGACCCGCCGCTCCAGCACCTGGCCTGGCCACTCTCCAACGGTGAATGTCTCGGTCTTCGTGTATCCGCAGCGCTCGTAGAAGCGCACGAGCGCGCCGTCGTTGCCGGCGAAACAGTCGACGCGCAGCCGCCCGACCTTGCGTTCGCGCGCCTCGTCGTCGGCGACCGTGAGCAGGTGGGCACCGGCCCCGCGGGCGAACGGCTCGTGCGAGCCGACCAGCACGACGACGTAGATCTCCGGCTCGGTGGCCGGGCTGACGTAGGGCTGAGCGTCGCCGAGCACCATGGCCGCGGCGGGGCGGCTGTCGCGCTCGCAGATGCGCAGTCCACCGCTCGACGACCACTTCTGGATCGACTCCACCCGCTTCGGCACCTGGGAGAACGGCGTGGAGCCCCACTGCGCGGTCATGTCGCGCGCCACCATCCATCGGATGGAGTCGTCGAAGAGCGCGGTCACGATCGGAGCGTCCGCCAGATCACCGGTGCGTACGACGAATTCCTGCCCCACCTGCCCACTCCCGTCGATCCGCCGAATCTGTCGCCGAGGGCAGTCTTGCACAGCGGGTTGTCGCGACGCGGGGTGCGTTTTGGTCGGGGTGCGGCGGCGGGGCGCCCGGGCTGGCTCCGTGGACAAAACCCACTAGTAGTGGGTTGTGGACGTCCCGTACGGCGTGTCGTGGACCAAAACCCACTAGTAGTGGGTTTCGTCCACGGTGGGCGGGCCCACCGCGGCGCGGGACTGACCGGGCGGAATCATCCCCGGCATTCGGCCCGCAGCGGGCGGGTCCTCGCAGAGGCACGCCGGCGAGCGTCTCGTCGGGGCCGAGAGTCACGGACGTCAGCGAGCATTGGCGTCGTACCAGTTCAGCACCCGAAGCGCGCGAAGCGTGTTCCAGCGGCTGGGTCGCCCGTCGCCGTCCTCCATCGAGAAGTGCACCGCGCCAGGGTGGGTGTGCTCCAGTAGCCAGGTGCCGTCGGGCTGTTGCTTCGAGCGCACGACATCGATGGCCTCAGCCAGGCGCGGATCCGGCGTACCACCCAAGGCCCGGAAGAAGTCCAGAGCCCTCAGCACGTCGTAGTGCCACCAGGTCGGAAACGAGAACTGCAGCCAGTCCGGGTCGACCACCTCGCCGGTGCTCAACCGACGGAACAGCCGGCGGTCGAGCAGATACTCCTGCCCACGCCGGCGCGCAGCGACCGCCTCTGCCGAACCACCGGTCACCTGCTCGTGCTGAAGCAACCCCTCGAGCACGCAGATCGTGGTCGCGAACGACGAACGCACCGATCCGTTCTCGGTCTCGCAGTTCCAGCCGCCGTCCTCGAGTTGCTCGCCGAGCAGCCGGGTGACGATGCCGTCGACGTCCACGCCGAAGTAGGCGCCGGTCGCGACGGTCCGCCCGTTGATGCAGGGCTCGACCTCGCCGGCGAAGAAGGGCTGTCCCGCGTGCTCCCATCGGCAGTTCTTGTCCACCAGGGCGATCGTCTCGCGGACCGCCGGCGCATCCGGGTCGATGCCGAAATCGCAGAGCAGCGTCAGGGAGGGGAACGTCGAGGTCCACGGCTGGCCCTGGGAGAAGTCGCCGCGGAAGTCCCCCGGGAAACAGGCGCCGCCTGCCCACTGACCGTCGTCGTCGCGCGCGGCGAGCAGCCGGGCACCCCACCCCTCGGTTGCGACGCGGGCCCGCTCCGCGGCAACCTCCTCCGGTGGCGCAGCGTGCAGATCGCGGAGCACCTGCCAGCGCACCGCCGGGTCGGAGTCGAGCAGCCAGTCGAGCACGGTCATGCGCCGAACGTAGCCCCGCTCGCCGGCAGCGGCGAGTCGGCAGGTCCTCGCATTCGGCTAGGCGGGTTTGGCGTAGTGGGCTCGGGTCCGCGGATGCAGCACGCAGGCGGCGATCGAGGCGAGTACGACGAGCTGGATCACCTGCTCCACCTTGAACACCGCGGGATAGGGCCGCGACAGCAGGTAAATCATGCCGACCGAACCCGCGACCGACAGCCAGACCAGCCGGCGCCACGCCCATCGCCTGCCCCGGTAGAGCCGCGAGATCAGGAACACGTAGAGGACGCCGACGACGACGTTGAGCGCCGCTCTCGTCCACAGGGTGACGGTGATCGCCTGCCTGGCCGCCGCCGCCGTCATCCCCGAATGGCCGGCTCTCAGGGTGACAGCGATGATCTGGTTCTTCTCGATCACCGACAGCACCGTCACGAGGATGCTCAGCACCAGGTTGACGACGAGGAGCGTCGCGGCGAGTCTGACCTGCCGCGGCGGCGGCGCCGGCGGCCGGTCGGCGGGTACCTCGGCCCGCGGCATCGTGGGGAAGACGTCGCTGCCCTGTTGCTCGTCCCGTGACCGATCCGGGCCCGTCACCATTCGTCGCCTCCTGACCAAGGATTCGGGTTGGCGCGCTGGCCACCGTACTGCCTCCGCGATGCCTGCTCTGTTAGGCATTGAGGCATGGACGCGGAATCGGCGGCGTATGACCAGGTGGCCGAGGCCTATCACGAGGCGATCGACCCGGAGGGTTCTGGACTTCGTGATCCCGTCTTCGAGGACCTGGTCGGTGCCGTCCGGGCCTATGTGAGGGGAAACGCCACGAACCGGCTACCGGCGACGTCCCTAGTCTGCTCTACGCGCGTTGCGTCAAGGTGACCGGCTGACGGCTCTCAGTGGGTGGCGTGCCTGGGCAGGCTGCGCGGCGACAACTGGTCGAGCCGCGATCGCATGCGATCTGTCGTACCACCAACAACATGCTCGGCAACGCCGGCCGCTCTAGTCTTGTGCGATGGACATCGACGCCGCGCTCGACCGGTTCTGGGAGGTCGCGGACGCTCGTCGACTGGGCATCGACGCCATTCAGGTCGTCGTCGACGACGGGCCCCACGGCGAGCGACGCCGGATCGATGACATCCGTCGTGATGTGTTCTCGGTGTCGAAGACCGTGACGTCGCTGGCAGTCGGCATGCTCGAGGGCGACGGTGCGCTCGGTCTCGACGACCCCGTACTCGCGCATCTGCCCGAACTCGCCGACACCGCGGCAGCGGGCAGCGAGAAGATCACGGTCGGCCATCTGCTCCGTATGACGGCGGGAAACGGCTACCGCTGGGCGGATGACGACGCCGATCATCCCGGCGATCCCGCCCGCGACTTCCTTGCCACTCCCCTCCTGGCCGAGCCGGGCTCGACCTACCACTACGCGGGCGGAAACACCTACGTCCTCGGCCGGGTCGTTCACTCGATCTCCGGACTGGACCTTCGCGACTTCTTGGTTCCGCGGCTGTTCGACCCCCTCGGCATCCGGAATCCGCAGTGGTTGCGTTGTCCGCTCGGCTTCCCGCTCGGCGCGATCGGTCTTCAGCTACGGACCTCGGAGATCACCAGGATCACGCAACTGCTCCTGCACGACGGCACCTACGGGGGCCGTCGCCTGGTCCCCGCCGACTACATCGCTCGCATGACCGCCGACACGACTGCCACCGGCCGCGCCGAGCCGGACAATCGGACCTACGGGCTGCATGTGTGGCTGTGCGCTCGAGATGGCGCTTGGCGGATGGACGGCATCTACGGGCAGTTCGGGATCGTCCTCCCCGAACAGCACGCGTGCGTGAGCGTCATGGCGCACTATCTGGGGCCGACGACCGACATCCTCGACTGCGTGTGGGACAACATCGTGCCCGCGTTGGCCTGAACTCGTCGTAGCTCAGCCGACGGCGGCGACGGCGGCGAGGATGGCGTCGATGGTCGCCTGGGGTTGCGACACCATCGAGACGTGCGAGGCGGCCACGTCGGTGATGGTCGCGCCCGCGCGTTCGCCCATGTGACGCTGGGTATCGGGTGGGATGACCCGATCCTCCGTGCCGATGACCATCCAGCTCGGGCGTGTCTTCCAGGCCGGCGCGGCGGACGGGGTGGTGTTCGCACTCAGGGTGAGTGGCCGCTGGCTCTCCACGATCAACCAGCGGTCCCGTTCGGGCAGGTCCTGCGCGAAGGAGGTGTGCACCGTGTCGGCTTTCAGGTACGCGTCGAGATCCCCTTCCGGTCCGCCCGGGTAGCCGACGAGGTCGAGGACGGTGGTCGGGTCGGGAACGTCGAGTGCCGACCCGGACCCGCCGAGGATCCCGAAAGTGGTC
Source organism: uncultured Actinomycetota bacterium (assembly GCA_963775655.1). Lineage (GTDB taxonomy): Bacteria > Actinomycetota > Actinomycetes > Mycobacteriales > QHCD01 > DASXJE01. The sequence continues at coordinate 154,770 of CAVZJT010000001.1, forward strand.
TCGCCTTCGTCGGGAACGAACGCGTCGACGTAGACCAGCGCTTGCACGTCGCCACCGTCGGCCCCGGCGTTGGTGATGACGAACCCGCCGTAGGAGTGCCCGACCAGGACGACGGGGCCGCTCGTGCGCTGGGCGACGAACGAGGAGATGTACGCCGCGTCGGAGGCGACACCGCGCAATTGGTTCGGCGGGCCGAGGACGGTGAAGTTCTGATTCTGTAGCTCGGCGGCGACGGCGTTCCAGCTCGATGCATCGGCCCACGCACCATGGACGAGCACGATCGTCGGCTTCGGCATGTCTATCTCCCCAGACGGTCGGCGGAACGGCAGCGTGTCCGGCCCAGCCTACGGGCGGAGGTACGCGGACGTCCGGTGAACGACGAGGGTGCCGGAGACGTCGAGCTGTGACGCCTCAGGTCTGGTGCTGGCTCGGATTGTCCCAGTACCAGCACTCCGGGTCATACATCGCCGGCGTCGGGAACACCCACGGGCCGTTGAGGCCGTGCAGGGCGAGATTGTTGCGGTCCGGCACGTTGCGCAGATCGTTGCTGTGGATGTTCACCCGGGGGAAGTTGGCGACCGTGCCCATGAAGAACGGGCCTTCGTCGATGTGGATCTTGAACATCTTCCACACCAGCTGGTTGCGCTTCATATGGTCCGGCTCGGACTTGGTCTGGTTGTAGAGCTTGGTCAGCTGCTCGACCGGCCCGCCCTTGTCCGCGGGCATCCGCGGCGGTTCCCGCTTCAGCGGAGGAACGTTCGTCTCCTGGTGCTCCTTGGGAGTGCCGACCACGGTGTAGAACGAGCCCTCCAACGGGGCCCAGCGGCTCGGCTCGAGCGGGACCAGCCATTGCGGGTAGACGAGGACCGTCGCCCCATCCCCGACCGACCAGTTGCTGTGCGACATGAGCGTGCCGCCGTTCCACAGGTCGGCGAAGGACTGCGGCGGGATCGGGCGGCGCACCATGCGCAGCCCGACGGTCTTGGCGTTGGCGACCAGCTGGTCGTCCTTGGCGCCCTCGGTGTCGGCGATGTCCGCGGAGTAGGGGATGTCGATCGAGAGCTTGGAACCGTCGGAGAACTCGACGTAGCCGTCGCCGTTGGTGTCCTTCAACCCGAGCTCGGCCAGAAGAGACTTGGCTTTTGCGACGTCGTGAGCCTTGTAGGAGTCCCGCCACTGCGTGAAGAGCTTCGGCCCGTCCGGGCCGTCACTGAACTCGGTGATCTTCACGCCGCTCGTCCCGGTGGTCTGCTCCCCTGTTTCGAAGTAGAGCGCCTTCTGAGCGGTCGGGCGATCGAACGCATAGGAGATGGCCTGCCGGAACCGCTTGTCGCGGAACAGCGTGCCGTACTTCTTGTTCACGGCGATGTAGTCGTAGTTGAGGAAGAACATCGAACCCGTGCCGTCGCCGCTGTCCCACAGGACGATCTTGTAGTTGCCGCGCTTCTGGGTCTGGGAGAGCGTCGAGACGTCGGACAGGTCGATCTGGGTCATCGTGCCGTCGCAGTAGTCGAGCTTGCCCTGCTGGACCTGCAGCTTGATCGCCTGGGCGTTCTGAGTGATGTTGATCCGCCACTCGTCGATGTACGGCAGTTGGTCGCCGTCCTTCGTCACGACGTAGTAGTAGGGGTTGCGCTCGAACACGGCGCCGCTGTTGTTGTTGAAGCTCTTGCACTTGTAACCGGTGAGCGTTGGACAGTCCGGGTTGCTCGACCAGTTCGCCTTCTGCTCCCACAGCCGACCTGCGGAGTCCCAGTCCTTGGGGACGTTCTTGTTGTACTTGGGGTGGAACTGCTTGAGGTAATGGCTGGGCATGACCCAGATGGGGCCGTTCTGGCCGATGTTGCCCTTCGCCCACGCCGCCAGGTATTCAGGCACCAGCGGCTGCGGCGCGTCGTACGTGATCTTCAGCGTCGACTCGTCGACCTTCTTCATCACACAGGGCGTGCCCTTGGCCGACTGGCAGTCCGGCGGCACCGTCTGGGCGTCGTGGCCCGGGACGGCCATGTCGTAGTACCAGAACAGCACGTCATCGACGCTGAATGGGTGGCCGTCGGACCACTTCAAGCCCTTGCGGAAGTAGACCGTCCACTCGGTGGCGTCGGCGTTGCTCGTCCACTTCTCCGCCGTACCAGGGCCGATGTCGGTGCCGTCATTCAGCCACCGGGTCGGCGAGAAGCCGTAGTAGTAGTTGTGGATCGAGCTCGCGTTCTGCATCCCGGTCGTGCCGAAGACGGTCGTGTTGATCACTCCGCCGTAGTTCCCGCGTTCCACCCACGCGTGCGGGACGACGTACGGGCTCTCGGGAAGCCGGTCCTTGACCGCCGGCAACCCCTTGCCCTTCAGCGCGGGTGACTCGTGGAAACTGGCCGGCGCCGCGAGTGGCTGCCGGGCCGAGCCGACCTTTGCCCCGGAGCCTCCCCCCGAGCTGAGACCGTTTGCCCCGCCACCTCCCGACGTGGGCTTGGTGCTGCTCGAACTCGAGCAGGCTGCGAGGACCACCGAGCCGGCCGCCAGCGCTGAGCCATACAGGAACGACCGCCGGGACACGGCAGAGCTACTACTCACGACGAACAACCCTTTCACCTAGCCACGGGAAACGCCGAACCGGCTCATCGGGGATACAACTGCGGGCAGATCGCCGGGTCGGTGTAGTCGGGTACGCCGTCCACGAGGCGTACCAGGTCATCGTCGGGGTGGCGCGCGTCTCGATCGACCCAGTGGTTGTCGCCGGGCTGGAGATGGATCGCCATGGAACGACGGGGCTGCGAGCTGTTGTTGGGCCCGCTGCCGTGCACGGTGCGGCAGTGGTGGAAGCTCACCTGGCCCCGGCGCATCCGGGAAGGTCGTGGGGTCCAGGGGAATCCCTGGCGGCGGACCTCGGCTTGCAGCCCGTCGAGGTCCTGCGAGAAGAAGTTGAGCCCGGTGACGTCCCACCGGTGACTGCCTTCGAGGAAGGAGACGGCGCCGTTGGTCTCGTCGACGTCGTGGAAGCCCACCCAGGCGGTCAGCATTCGTTCCGACGAGCAGGTCTGCCAGTACTGCCGATCGGTGTGCCATCCGACCTTGGTGGGGGCATCGCCCGCATCGGCCGGCTTGTACAGCAGCTGGTCGTGCCACAACCGGATCGAGTCGGCGCCGGACAGCAGTGCGGCCGTCGCCCCGATCGCCGGGGAGCGGACGAGATCCCCGAGTTCATTCACCCGCAGCGACGAGTAGTCGTTTTTGCGGAGCACGTCGCCGTCCTCGGGCGTCCATCCCCTGACCGGGAGTTCGCGGTCCAGGTCGCCCGCGTAGAAGCGGGCCATGCCCCGCTCGGCAGCGTCCAGGACATCCGCCGGGATGATTACCGGGGAGATCCAGAAGCCGCGTTCTTCGTACGACGCGATGTCCTCGGCTGTGGGCAGCAGAGCGCTCAGGGTCGCGTCCATGAGCCCAGACGATAGGACGCCCGGCCGATCTCGGCTTGCACGATGTGCAGGACTTCGTACACGATCACCAGGTGGTCGAGATACAACGCCCGTCCGGCATCCGGGCCGGATTCCTCGCCGAGGTCGACGATTCGGCGAGCGGGCTCGTGCACGCCGGCGAGCAGTGGGCCCCCGGCCGATACCTGGTCACGCGACACAGCCACCCCATCTGGGAGTTCTACCTGCAGATGCATGGCCTCAGCCGCTGGCGCGCAGCCGACCAGGAGTTGTCGCTCCAACCGGGGAACCTCTTCGCCGTCGCCCCACGGGTCGTCCATCAGATGGTCGACCGGCCGGCTGCCAACCACCACTTCTACTTCGCCGCGGTCGACCTGCAGGTCGTGCTCCGCCGGCACAAGCAGCTGGCGCCGCTGTGGAAGGAGCCGCCGCCGGTCATCCATCGCCAGCAGGCACACACCGTCAGCGCGCCGTTCGCCGACCTGACCCGCGAACTGACCGCCCGACTCGGGCTGGCCGGCCAAGGGCGCAAGCTTGCCGTGGACCGGTTGATCCTCGAGGTGAGCCGCCTGCTCCTGCCGTCGACGCCGGTTCCGTTGCAGAACATCCATCCCGCCGTCTTGCGGGTCAAGGAGCTCGTCGACCACGACTGCGCCCACCGCTGGACCTTGCAGCAACTCGCCGCCGATGTCGGGCTCGCCCCCACCTACCTCGCCGCGCTCTTCACCACTCAGGTCGGGATGTCGCCGCACCGCTACCTCACCGAACGCCGGGTGGAGAACGCCAGACGCCTCCTCGAGACCAGTGACATGCCGGTGACCGCCATCGCGATCGACGTCGGATTCAGCTCCGGCCAGCACTTCGCCCGCGTGTTCCGGCAGATCGTCGGTACCACGCCCCGACAGCACCGTCGATCACCCGGGCAGCCGCGGCGGCGGTCGTGAAAGGGCGCCCGTTAGCGTGCTAGCGCCTGCAGATCGGATTCGATGGCCGACCGGTACGTGGCGAACCAGTCGCCACCCGCCCGGAGTTCGTCGCGCAGGATCGTCGTCATTCTGATCAACCGGTAGACCGCGAAGGTGGTCTCCAGGTCGTCGTCGAGGTCCAGCCCGTAGCCGGTGAGGAGCGTCGTGAGGGCGTCGGGACCGGCCAGCGACAATCGGCCGAGATCGTAGAGCGGGTCGCCACAGGCGGCGTCTCCCCAGTCGATGATGCCGACGTACCGTCCCGCGTCGGCGAACACATGCGGCGGCTTGAGGTCACCGTGCAGGAGAACGCCGGGTCCGTCGAAGCGGACGGCGTCGCGCCGCGCGTGCAGCACTTTCTGGAGCCGGTCCGCGAGCCCACCGCTGATCACCTGGTGGACGACGAGCTCGTTGAGGCATGCGTCGGCTTCGCCGGTGAACGCTGCCCAGCTCTGGTGCGCTCCGCTCAGGCCATCGGCCGCGTCCTTCTCGCCGGTCAGGAAGCCGTATCCGGTCAGGGGGATGGAATGGACGCGTCGTAGCTGCCGGCCCGCCTCCACCAGGGCCGGATGACCACCGGCGGAGAGTCCGGCGCCGGCCATCCGGCGCATGAGCAGAAATGGAGTGGGCAGAGCACGCTGGTCCACGTCGAGCGCGACCACGTCGGGAGCGGCTACCCCGGCGGCGCGGACCCGCTCACATGCCCAGGCCTCTGCCGTCAGCAGCTGCCGCTCGCCGGCCTTGAGCACGAAATCGGCGGTCGCGGTGTAGATCATGAAGTCCTGGTTGCCGACGTAGCCGGGCAACCGCTCGATCCCGGTGACCGGCTCGCCCAGGTACCGGCTCATCGCGGCAGCGACCAACCGATCGCTCAGCAGGGAGATCACGTCGTCTCCTGGTCCGGTCCTGCAGACCCATGATCAAGAGGGGATTCCGGTACGAAACGCCGTTCGAATCCCCTCTTGATCATGGGGAGGGTGGGGGAACCGCGAGGCGCTCGAGGCATTCAGTACGGCTCGACGGCGGGCTCGTCGGTGCTGGCGGCACCGATCCGCGCCGCTGATGTCTGCGCCTTGCGGGCGATGGGGACGCGGCGTGCGGCGGCCGCCAGGCCGTAGGTCGGCATGTTGCCGTACACCGTCTCGTACTCGCCGGCCCGCACCCGATACGTCTCGTGCCAGATCCCCACGTCGCCGGAGTCGCGTACGGCGCGATTGAACTGCCGCCATGGCTCCAGGTGCGGAAGGTCTCTGTCGCGGGCGAAGCGGTCGAGCGACTCGAAGTCGCGCCAGTACTGCACGACGATCGTGGTGCGTCCGACCCACTGGTGGTAACCGAGGCAGCCCAACTCCGGGTGCTGGTCCAACGCCCGGAGCATCTTGGGCATGGCGGACGCGACGGGCCACCATTTCTGCACCCGCCACGGCCGATTGAACCGCATGCCGATGAGGAAAACGACGAAGTCACCGTCGATGTCGGCCGTGTAGCGGCCAGTGTTGATGGGCAAGGCTGCTCCTTCCGTCAGGATGGCGTGGGCGCCATGTCGTGGAGCAGTGCGAAGAGGTGGTCGATCCGTTCGACGATCACTTCGCGAAGGCGCGCGGCGAGGCGGTCCCAGTCCTGCGGTGTGGGCGGGACGCCGGGTGGCAGGGCGGCCAGCGCCTGCCTGATCTCGTCGAGTGACAACCCGACGCGTTGCGCAGCCCGGATCATCGCGACCCGGCAGAGTACGTCGCCGAAGAACCGCCGCTCGTTGTTGGCCGTGCGTTCGCACGGCAGCAGATCCTGGTCGGCGTACCAGCGGACCGCTGATCGTGCGAGCTGCATGCGGTCGGCGACCTGCCCGACCGTGAGGCCGGCGACATGCCAGTCGGAGCTTCCGGTGGCGTTCCACTCGCGCTGCATATCGCCATCTTCGCCGAGGACGGACTTGCCTTCAAGTGCACTTGACCCCCTACCGTCGTCGACGCTGTGCAGACAGCGCAGACCGACTCGGAGAGGATTCGCAGTGAGGCCAGACTCGACCGTCCGGGTGGCGGTCATTGCCGGGAGCAGGCGACCGAACAGCCGCTCGAGGGCGGTGGCGGACTGGGTGCGTGCCGGTGCACCGGGCACAGCCGAGATGACGGTCATCGATCTCGACGACGTCGCGCTCCCGACGCTCGCCGAACCCAGCCCGCCGGCCGTCGGCGAATACACCCTGCCGCACACCCGGGAATGGTCGGAGGTGATCGACGGCTACGACGCCTTCGTGCTCGTCTCACCGGAGTACAACCACTCGACCACCGCCGCACTGAAGAACGCGCTGGATCACCTCTATTTCGAGTGGCGCGACAAGGCCGTCGCGTTCGTCGGCTACGGCATCGACGGTGGGATCCGCGCGGTCGAGCATCTCCGCGCCATCACGGCCGAGCTCGGGATGGCCGGTGTGGGGCCGAGCGTCGCCCTGATGCTGTCCGAAGACTTCGATGGGGACGGCCGTCTCGCTCCACGCGAACGCCAGGAGCAGAAGCGCGCCCGCATGCTCAACGGGCTGCTGCGGTGGGCCAAGGCGTTGCGTCCATTGCGCGACGTGGCGGACGAACCAGACGCTCACACCGGCGACACGATGGCGCGGCCGGTGCTCCACCGACCGGCGGATGCGTCGAGCGCTGATAGTGCTGTGCGAGAGTTGGTGGGGCGGCTGCAGAAGGGGCTCGATTCCGGTGACGCCGATCTCTACGACAGCATGTTCGCCGAAGACGTGCTGTGGGGCAGCCCGTACGGCGCGGTTCTCGCCGGCTATCCGTCCCTGAACGCCGCGCACCATTCCATTCAGGACGCGTCGAGTGTGGCGACGTCCCGCTACGAGGTGGTGCAGACATCCGCTCCCTCGCCCGACCTGGTCCTCACCCACGTCCGGCGGCGGGCGCTGACGCAAGCCGCGCCGGGTGGGCCGGACTTCTCGGAGATGGCCCTCTACACCCTTGTCCGCCGCGACGGACGCTGGTGGCTCGCCGCGGGGCAGAACACCCCGATCCGCGACAAGCCCTAGACACTCGATGCGGTGCTCGCCGCGATCCCCTTGCCGAGCATCTGCCGAGGATATTGACCGGTATTGGGAGCCGCGCTGTGGAAGACATGCAGATGGGCGATGACGACGTCCCCGGGCCGTCCGGTGAGTTCCACGACCTCGACGGGCAGTCCGCCGATGTCGTGCGACTGGCCGACGAGTGAGCGACCACCGTCCGGCTGCTTCGCGCCCTCGAGAAGCTGGGCCAGCCACGGGTCATGACGCATGAAGGGTCGCCAGTTGGTGGCGCCCGCGCCGGTGCCCGGAGGGAGTTCTTTCCGGTAGCGGTCGACGAGTTGGTGACTGCCGGGGAGCAGCATCGTGCCGCCGCCTTCGGGCCCGACGTCGCCGAAGAACGCGAACATCTTCACGGCGAACACCGGCCAGGTCGGCTGCTCGAAACCACAGTCCATGTGCCAGCCGTCCGGAAGGATCCAGGGTCCCGGACTCGGGAAGGTGACCAGCATCTGCGCATCGGGCCTCGGTGGAATCCACCCGCCGACGCCGAAGATCGCGTCGAGGGCGGTCCGGACCGCCTCGTTGCCGGTCAACGGCGCGAAGGCGCGGTTGCCCTTGAGCCCTTTCCAGCTGAGCGATGGCTGGCCCTGGGGCCAGGTGGTCGGGTCGTCGAGGCGCAGGCCTGCCCTCGGTTCGGCGTATCGCCACGCAGCGTCGCGCATCGCGGCTGCTTCGCCAGGAGTGAAGGCGCCACTTAGCCGGACGACACCGGTCGCCTCGAACAGCTGTCGAACCTCAGCAGCATTCACGAACATCTAGTGTTCCGCTCCAGGCCCCCGGAACGCACCCGGATTACTCCGCGTCAGGAGTGTGGACGGACGCTGCGTACGGCATCGGCGATGTAGCTGTCCTCGACGTAGGTGAGACCGGCCTGCTCGACCAGCGTCCGTGCCTGTGCGGATTCGTCCGGAGAAGCTGCGCATCCCCGCGGATCACGCTCGCCGGACTCGTTGCGGCCGGACTGTCGCCAGACGGCTTTGGCACCCATTTTCGCGGCGGCGCTCACTATGCCGGGAAGCTCGTCGACGGGCCGGAAGCTGTAGACGAGGTCCGCCTGCGCGGGCGGTACACCGATGCGGTGCTCGACGACCTCTCCGTCCCGCAGTTCATTGCGGAAGACGTCATCGGGATTCGGGCCACCGAAGACGATCACGTCGTACCCGGCCCGGGTCAGCGTGTGGGGCACGTCCTCGGACGGCCAGTCGTAGAGCACGACGACTCGCGCATCGCGGAGCAACGTCTGGGAATCAGCCATGGTGTGCCCTCTCCTTCGGTGATTTGCCGGTGGGCCGTCATGTCGAGCGGGTGGAACCGTATGTGGCCAACGCCTCCCGCGCGGCCCAGTATCCGCACATGCCGTGCACGCCGCCGCCGGGCGGAGTCGACGACGAGCACAGATAGACGCCCTTGAGGGGTGTCTTGTAGCGCGACCAGCCCGGCGTCGGACCGAAGAGTGTTTGGGTCAGGGAGGCACGCCCGCCGAGGATGTTGCCGCCGATGTAGTTGGCGTCGTACGCCTCGACGTCGGCCGCCGACCGGCTGGACCGGCCGATGATGATGTCGCTGAACCCCGGGGCGAACCGCTCGATCTGTCGCTCGATCACGTCAGTCAGGTCCTGCGTGGAGCCGGCTGGGACGTGGCAGTAAGCCCACAGCGTGTGGTAGCCGGCCGGGGCGCGGCTGGGGTCCATCAGCGTGGGTTGTACGACGAGGACGTATGGCGAGTCGGGCTGCCTGCCTCGCTCCACGTCGTCCTCGCTCCGGGCGATCTCCTCCAGCGTTCCCCCGACATGGACGGTCCCTGCCACCCGGCATTCGGCCGCCGTCCACGGAACCGGCTGCTTCAGTGCCCAGTCGACCTTGAACACTCCCGGGCCGTAGCGGTAGCGGGCGAGCGCCGTGCGATACCAGGAGGGAAGCCGGTCCCCGGCGATCGAGAGAAGCTGGTGGGGGGTGACGTCGAGGATGGTCACGTCAGCCGAAGGCAGCTGCGCGAGGTCGGTGACCGTCGTACCGCACACGACCTCTCCGCCGAGGGCATGAAGCCGGTCGACCAATGCCGTCACGAGTACGCCGCTCCCGCCTCGAATGACCGGCCAGTTCGCGGTGTGGGCGGCCGTGATGAGGACCAGGCCGAACGCTGCGGTGAACGGGGCATCGAGTCGACGCATCGAGTGGGCGCCCGCCCCGGCGAGCAGAGCGCGGGCCTCCTCGCCGGAGAACCGGGATTTCGCGAGACCGACGATCGAGCGCACGGCGGGGACGGCGAGGCGCCCCATCCGCAACGGATGGCTCGGCAGGCTGCGCAGCGGACCGAGGATGTCGGGCCAGACCTCGTCGGCGTCGCGGGCGAGCGGCTCGAACAACCTCGTCCAGGCCGGGCCGTCGCCGCCGAGCGCGTCGGCGGTGCGGGCGACGTCGCGGTAGAGCGCGACCGCGCGGTCGCCGCCGAGCGGGTGCGCGAGCGCAATCTCCGGCTCCGCGAACTGCACGCCGGAGCTCTCGAGATCCAAGCCTCGGAAGAACGGGGAGACCCGCGCCAGCGCGTGTACGGATGCGCATACGTCGTGCCGGAAGCCGTCGAGGGTCAGGTCGGCGGTGCGGCAGCCACCGCCCGGCGTGGGCGCGCTCTCATAGACGCACACCCTCAACCCGCGCTCGGCGAGAGTGAGCGCTGCGGCGAGGCCGTTCGGGCCGGCGCCGACGACTACCGCGTCGAGGTGAGAGTCGGTCACGGGACCCTCTCAGCGAACCTGTCGACCGACGTAGCCAGGCGCTTCCTTGGCAAGGTTCGCGGCACGTGCGATCCCGTGGTTCGCCCCGCGCAACAAGCGGGTCTGTAGCACGCTCTCGGTCCACAATGCGCGGCGCGGCGACTGGGTCCAGGTGCGATGCAGCAGCCGTTTGGTGAGAGCGAGCGCATCGGGCGAACGCGTCATCAGTTCGCCGGCGAGCGCCTCGGCGTCCTTGCGCGGGTCGTCGGACACTCCGGTGACGACGCCGTAATCGAGTGCCTGCCGACCGTCGAAGACCTCCGCGGTCATCATCAGCCGCTTGACGATGTCCATCGGGACGAGCTCGCGCAGGGTCACCGACCCGGTCATGTCCGGGATGAGCCCCCACTTGCCTTCCATGATCGACAATCTGCAGTCCGGGGTGGCGAACCGGAAGTCGGCAGCGAGCGCGAGTTGCAACCCGCCGCCGACGGCATGCCCGTGCAGCACGGCGATCACCGGGACGGGCAGTTCGCGCCAGACCCAACAGGCCCGTTGGAAGATGTTCGTCTTCTGGCCCGGCAGCTTCAGGCCGGCCCGGATGAGCGCCGCGGGGGATTTGCCGAAGGACTCGAAGTCGAGGCCCGCGCAGAACGCCTTGCCGGCTCCGACCAGGATCACGACCCGGATCGAACGGTCCGACGCAATGCGGCCGGCGGTCTCCACGAGGCCCTGCAGCATCGGCCGGTCGAGTCCGTTGTACTTCTCGCCGCGGTTGAGGGTCACCTGGGCTACGCCGTCGCGGACCTCCAGAAGCACGCGGTCATCCATGAGGGCACGCTACTCACCGGCCACTCATCTCCTGCTTGCCGAACCGCCATTCCGGGCAGTAGCATACCGAGTATGATACTTGGACGGGAGCGACCATGAGCGTGCGATACGCCTTGCTGGCCTTGCTGAGCGAGGGGCCGAAGTACGGGCTGCAGTTGCGTCAGGAGTTCGAGGAGCGGACGGGGGAGGTCTGGCCGCTGAATGTCGGCCAGGTCTACACGACCTTGCAGCGCCTGGAGCGTGACGGCCTGGTCGAGTCGGAGGACACCGCGGAGGACGGTCCGCAGAAAGGCTTCCGGATCACCCCCGACGGGGCGGCCGACCTGGCGGAGTGGCTTCGGACGCCGCCGGACCTGAGCTTGCCGCCGCGCGACGATCTGGTGGTCAAGATCCTGGTCGCGGTCCGGATGCCCAGCCTCGATGTGCACGAGGTGATCCAGGTGCACCGTCGCTATCTGGTGCAGCTGATGCAGCAGTGGACGCGGCTCAAGGAGGACGAGGCCGGATCTGATCTCGCCTTCGCCCTCGCCGTCGACGCGGAGTTGTTCCGGCTCGACTCGGTGGTGCGCTGGCTGGACACGGCAGACGGCCGGGTGAAGCGCGCCGCCCAAGACCCACCACCCACGCCCGCGTCGCCGGCGATGCCGCGACCGCGTCGCCGAGTAGGAGTACAGCGATGAGCACCCTCGAGTTGCGGCAGGTGTCGAAGGTCTACGGCGAGGAGGCGACCGAGGTCGTCGCCCTGAACGAGGTCAGCATGTCGGTGGATGCCGGGGCGTTGGTGGCCGTGATGGGGGCCAGCGGCTCGGGCAAGAGCACGCTGCTGACGATCGCCGGCAGCCTCGAGGATCCGACAAGCGGGGAGGTGCTCGTCTGCGGCGCGGATCTGTCCCGCCTGTCGCGCAACGCCAAGGCCCGGCTACGTCGGCGTTCCGTCGGCTACGTGTTCCAGGACTACAACCTCCTGGCCGGCCTCACCGCACTCGAAAACGTCGCTCTGCCGTTGGAGCTCGACGGTGTCGCCGGCGGGAAGGCGCAGTCCGCGGCGAGGCAGACCCTCGAGGATCTGGGACTCGCCGATCGGGCGGCTCATTTTCCCGATGAACTCTCCGGCGGAGAGCGCCAGCGGGTCTCCATCGCCCGGGCCGTGGTGGGCGATCGCCGCCTGCTGCTCGCCGACGAACCGTCCGGTGCACTGGATTCGGCCAACGGGGAGGCCGTGATGCGCTTGCTCGTCGCTGCCTGTCGGCGCGGTGTCGCTGCCGTCGTGGCGACCCATGATGCGCAGCTCGCGTCCTGGGCGGACCGGGTGGTGTTTCTGCGGGACGGGTGCATCATCGATCAGACGTCGCCGCCCCCGGGCCCGGAGGCGCTCCTGCAGTCAGGCCCGCAGCCTGCACCGACCCAATGAGTACGACGGTGCTCGATCGGCCGGCCTCGCTCGGCGGCCGCGACCGTCGTGCGCCGGCGCGCCGCGCCGTGGTGCGCTGGGCATGGCGGCTCTTCCGTCGCGAGTGGCGACAGCAGCTGCTGGTGCTGTCGCTGGTCACCGTCGCGGTGGTGGGAACGATTCTCGGCGCCGCCGTCGCGACCAACGCCCCGCCGTCGGTCAGCGCCAATTTCGGGACCGCCGACCATCTGGTCAATCTGCCCGCAGACCCGCACCTCGCGGCAGAGATCGACGCCATCAGGGCGCAGGTCGGCACCGTCGACGTGATCGAAAACGAGTCCATCGCGACCGGATTGGTGCAGGGAGCGCAACTGCGCCAGCAGGACCCCCACGGCGCGTACGGGCAACCGATGCTCACTCTCCTGTCTGGCCACTACCCGAGCGGTGGTGGCGAGGTGGCCATGACGCAGCAGCTCGCTGCCACCTTCGGTCTGCACGTCGGTGATCTTTGGCATCAGGGTGGCCGAGCCCGGCGCGTCGTCGGCATCGTCGAGAACCCGCAGAACCTGCTCGACAACTTCGCGCTCCTCGCGCCGGGGCAGCTGCACTCGCCGACCCAGACGACGGTGTTGTTCGATGCGCCGCCGACCAAGGCCGCGTTGACCTTTCCGCACGGAGTGACCGCAGTGACTCCGCAGGGCTCCGGCGGGATCTCGCCGGCCCTCATCGTCTTCGCGGTCGCCATCATCGGGCTGATTTTCGTCGGCCTCGTCGCGGTCGCCGGTTTCGCGGTGCTCGCCCAACGCCGCCTTCGGAGCCTCGGCATGCTGAGCTCACTCGGCGCCACCGACGCCGACGTACGCCTCGTCATGGTCGCGAACGGAGTCGTGGTCGGCGTCGTCAGCGCGCTGATCGGCGCCGTCATCGGCCTGGGCATCTGGATCGCCTATGCACCCCACCTCGCGACCAGCGCCCACCACCGGGTCAGCTGGACCCATCTCCCGTGGTGGTTGGTGGCGGCGACACTGGTGCTCGCCGTTCTGACCACCACGCTCGCGTCGCGGCGTCCGGCGCGCGCGGTCGCCCAGATCCCGGTCGTGACAGCACTGTCCGGGCGCCCGGCGCCGACAAAGGGCGTTCACCGCTCGGCAATACCCGGCGTCGCGCTGGTCTCGCTCGGTGTGGTGCTGCTCGCGTTTTCCGGTGGGTGGGGCTCGAACGGCGGAAAGGGCACCTTGTTCCAGCTGGGCGGCCTGCTCGCCTGTGCGGTCGGCCAGCTGCTGCTCGCCCCGCTCGTCGTCGCCCTGCTGGGAGCCAACGCCCGACGCGCCCCGATCGGCGTACGCATCGCGTTGCGCGACCTTGCCCGCTATCAGGCCCGATCCGGCGCCGCACTGGCGGCGACCAGCTTCGCCGTCCTCATCGCGATGCTCATCATCCTCATCACGACAGGCCGTTTCGCCGACCCCGTCGACTACTTCGGGCCGAATCTCCCCGCGAACCAACTCGTCGTCTATACCCCGGCCGGCAGCCCAGACGGCGGTCCGGGCTCCGCCGGTCCTGCGCCGCAGGGCCCACCACACCAGACGAGTGCGCAGCTGAGGGCCGACGCGAACACCATCGCCAGCTCGGTCGGCAGCCATAGCGTTCTGCCGCTCGACTCCACCGATGCCATGGTGGTCCGGGCCACGACCCAGGTTGGCCACGGCGCGATCTATGTCGCGACGCCGGCCGTGCTGGCCAGGTACCACATCGACTCCACCGCGATCGGCCCCACGACGATGCTGATCACCTCACGCCCTGGCCTGCAAGGCACCTCCGGCCTGCAGATGATCTACGGAGGCGCCACGAAACGCGGCGCGGCACCGCGGGTGGTCGACAATCCGACGATTCAGACGTTCGCCGGCCTTCCCACCGATGCGTCGGCCCCCAACCTGCTCGTCACGCCGTACGCCGTGCAGAAGCTCACGTTGCAGCACGGCCTAGGAGGCTGGCTGATCCAGGCACGCACTCCACTGAGCGCCGCACAGATCAACACGGCTCGGCAGTTGGCTGCCGGAGCGGGCATGACGATCGAGACAAAGAGTGAGGCCCCGTCCCTCGACCAGCTGCGCAACTATGCGGCCGCCGCAGGCATGCTGCTCGCCCTCGGAGTCCTCGCCATGACCGTCGGGCTGATCCGGAGCGAAACCGCCGGAGAGCTGCGAACCCTCAGCGCGACCGGGGCAAGCTCCGGCACCCGTCGCACGATCACCGCCGCCACCGCCGGTGTCGTCGGGCTGCTCGGCGCCGTGCTCGGAACCGCCATCGCCTATCTGGCCACAGTCGCCTTCTTCCGGAGCCAACTGAGCGAACGGATGAGCAACGCCCCGGTGCTCGATCTCCTGCTCGTCCTCGTCGGCCTGCCGGTTGCCGCCGCGTGCGGTGGCTGGCTGTTCGGTGGGCGCCAACCACCGACCATCGCTCGCCAACCCATCGAATAGATGCCGGTGGGCCATGGAATCATCGGCTCGTGGACCTGGAGGATCTGCGTTTGGCGGTGTACCGCTCGTTCGCCGAGACCGGGGCGGTCCCCGGGATCGAGGGGCTCGCCGACCTGCTCGACGCGAAGGACGACGAGGTCGATACGGGGCTTCGGCAGTTGGCCCGCGACCGGCACCTGGCCCTCGCCGAGAATGCTGACGCGCCGTCGGTCCGGCCACGGGTGGTGATGGCGCACCCGTTCTCCGCCGTGCCGCTCGGGTTCAGTGTGATGGGCCCGCGCACCCTGTGGTGGGGCGGCTGCGCCTGGGACTCCTTTGCGCTGCCGCACCTGGTGCCCGACGCGCCCGAGGTGCTCGTCGCGACACAGTGTCCTGCCTGCGGCCGACCGCACGCGTGGAACGTGACTCGCACCGCACCGCCGGAGGGTGAACAGGTGGCGCACTTCATGATCCCGGCCGCGGACATGTGGGTCGACGTGGTGCACACCTGCGCCCATCAGCGTCTCTTCTGCGCGCCGGACTGCGTCGACGCATGGCTCGAGAAGACCGGGACCGACCGCGGATACGTGCTCGACCTCGCCACGCTGTGGCGGCTGGCCGCGCACTGGTACGACGGACGACTCGACCGCGGGTACGTGCGCCGTGACCCGGCCACGGCCGCCGACTACCTCCGTGGCGTCGGGCTCTCCGGGGCGTTCTGGGGCCTGTAAGCCCCACCCCTCGCTCAGCCACGCCGCGAAAACGACAGTCATCTATTCGTGGTGGCGAGAACTATCGCGAGGTATACATCGAGTGTAGAGTCCCGGCGTATGACGGTTCCCTTGACCCTGCTGGGGCTGCTCGAGCGCGAACCCAGCCACGGCTACGACCTCAAGCGCGACTACGACACCTTCTTCGGCCGAGGTAAGCCACTGCCGTTCGGTCAGGTCTACGCGACCCTGGCTCGGCTGGCGCGCGACGGCAAAGTCGTCGCGGCCGAGGCCGAGCCGGGTGCCGGTCCCGACCGTAAGCGCTACGTCATCACCGAGCAGGGCGTCAGCGACATCGAGACCTGGCTCGCCGAACCGGTCGCGGCCGACCCGCACCTGCAGACGGTGCTCTTCGTGAAAGTCGTCCTCGCGCTGATGTCGGGCCGGTCCGCCGAGGGATACCTCGACACCCAGCGGGCCGCGCACATGCAGCGGATGCGGGAACTGACCGAGCTGCGGCGTAGCGGCAGCCTGGTCGACGCGCTGCTGGCCGACCACGGCTTGTTCCATCTGGAGGCCGATCTGCGCTGGATCGACCTGACCGCTGCCCGCCTGGGCGCGCTGGCGAAGGAGATCCAGTCATGAGCTCGATGTCGAACTCCGCACCGCTGCTCGAGGCCCGCGACATCCGGCTATCGTTCGGGGAGACGCCGGCTCTTCGGGGCGCGACCGTGTCGGTGGCCGCCGGGGAGATTCTCGCCGTGATGGGCCCGAGCGGCTCGGGCAAGTCGACCCTGCTGCACTGCCTCGCCGGCATCCTCACGCCGTACGCCGGCGAGATCCACTTCGCCGGGCAGCGCATCGACACGATGAACGAGCCCGACCGCAGCGAACTGCGACGGGACCGGTTCGGGTTCGTCTTCCAGTTCGGGCAGCTCGTCCCCGAGCTCAGCGCCGAGGAAAACGTCGCGCTGCCGCTCCTGCTCTCCGGCACGCGGCGGGCCGCAGCTCTCGAGCAGGCGCGCGGCTGGTTCGACCGGCTCGAACTGGACGGCTTGGAGCGGCGCCGGTCGGGGGAGCTCTCCGGCGGCCAGGCGCAGCGCGTCGCGTTGGCCCGAGGCCTGGTCGGCCGTCCGGAGGTGCTGTTCGCCGACGAACCGACGGGCTCGCTGGACTCGCTGACGGGTGAGCAGGTGATGGAGCTGCTGACCGGCGCGGCCCGCGATCAGGGCACCACGGTCGTCCTGGTCACCCACGATCCACGGGTGGCGGCGTACGCCACCCGGGAGATCATCGTCCGCGACGGAATCGTCACCTCGCTGGCCGGAGTTGCCGGATGATCCGCCTCGGCTTGCGGCTCACGCTCGCCGGTGGTCGGGAGGCGCTGACCCGGTTGACCCTGATTGCGATCGCGGTCGCCATCGGGACCGGTCTGCTGCTGACCACGCTGGCCAGCATCAACGCCGTCAACGCCCAGAACTCCCGCTACGCCTGGCTGGAGACCGGCTACACCGCACCGACCGCGTCGGCGGCGTCGAGCGACCCGCTGTGGTGGTCGCTGCAACCCGACTACTACCAGGGCAAGCAGATCGGTCGGATCGATGTCGCCGCCACCGGCCCGCATTCACCGGTGCCGCCGGGTATCAGCAAACTTCCGGCGCCGGGCCAGTTCTACGCCTCGCCCGCACTGGCCACGCTGTTGCACGACACCCCGGCCGCGCAGCTCGCCGATCGGTTTCCCGGCACCCAGATCGGCACGATCGGTCCGGCCGCGCTCCCCGCACCGACCTCGTTGATCATCGTCGTCGGACGTCGCGTCGCCGACGTCTCGCAGATGGGCCACGCGAGCAAGGTCACTAGCATCAGCACAACCGTCCCGAGCAGCTGCAACGGCGGCTGCGCCATCGGTGTCGGCATCAACAAGCGCGGCATCACCCTGATCCTCGCGGTCGTGGCCGCCGCCCTGCTCTTTCCGGTGCTGATCTTCATCGGCGGGGCGACCCGCCTCTCCGCCGCCCGCCGCGAGCAGCGCTTCGCCGCCATGCGGCTGGTCGGGGCCACCCCTCGGCAGATCTCGGTCATCTCCACCGTCGAATCCAGCCTGGCCGCGGCGGTTGGCGTGGCATTCGGCTTCGGTCTCTTCTTCGCATTCCGGCCGCTGCTGGCCAAGATCCCGTTCACCGGCGACCCGTTCTTCACCAGCGACCTGTCACTCAACCTGCCCGACATCCTGCTGGTCGTGATCGGGATCCCGGTCGCGGCTGCCGTCGTCGCCCGACTCGCGCTACGGCGGGTCAACATCTCCCCGCTCGGGGTCAGCCGGCAGGCCACCCCGCGCCGACCCCGGGCCTGGCGGGTCATCCCGCTGCTCGCCGGCATCGTCGAACTCGGCTACCTCGCCTACTTCAGCCACATCTCCACGAGTGCCAACAGCTCGCTTCAAGCGCTGGTCTACCTGGTCGGCGTCTTCCTGATCATGACCGGGCTGGTCGTCGCCGGGCCGTGGCTGACGATGCTGGGCTCCCGCTTGATGGCGCGTAGCGCCCGGCGCCCGGCGACCCTGATTGCCGCCCGTCGACTGGCCGCCAACCCGCAGGCCAGCTTCCGCGCGGTCAGCGGGCTCGTGCTCGCGGTCTTCGTCGGCACCTGCGCGCTGGGCATCATCACCACCATCGTCGCCAACGACGGCGGGTCCGGCGGCGGCACCACCGCGTCCGGAACCACCGCCTCCGCCAGCACCCTCATCGACGACTTCGAGGGACATCCGCAACTCAACCGCGTCACCGCGATTCCCGCTGCCACGGCGGCCGCCCTGGGGTCGATTCCCGGGGTCACCGGCGTCGCGACCATCCACGCGGCGCCGGTGCCTGACTCCGGCACCGGGCACGCCGTCGGGCCGCCACCGACGGCCCTGATCACCTGCGCCCAACTGGCGACCGTCCCAGCCCTCGGCCGGTGCTCTCGAGGGGCGCACGCGGTCAAGGTCTTGCCGCACTTCGCCGGCGGGATCATCGACAAATCGTCGATGGCCGACGTCACCTGGCCCGCCGCGCACGCATCGACCGCGCAGGTGCAAGGCCTGCCGATCAGCTCGATTGCCGTCGGGACGACCGGCTCACGCGCGGCGGTCGAACACGCCCGCAGCGTCCTGGAAGCGGCCTTCCCGATGCCGTTCCCGCCCATGACTCTGAGCGAATTCCGGGCCCAGAATGAGCGCACGATGACGAGCTATCAACAACTGGCCAACGTCGTGATTCTCACCAGCCTGCCGATCGCCGGCTGCAGTCTCGCCGTCAGCATCGCGGGCGGTCTGGCGGAGCGCAAACGCCCGTTCAGCCTGCTGCGTCTCACCGGAACCCCGCTCGCCCTGCTCCGGCGCATCGTCACGCTGGAGGCCGCCGTACCGCTGTTGCTCACCGCGCTGGTCTCCGCCGGGGCGGGCCTGCTCGCCGCCGAACTGTTCGTCCACGCGCAGCTCGCCGAGACCCTGCAGCCGCCGAGCCTCAGCTACTACCTGCTCGTTCTCGCCGGCCTGGTTGCCTCGCTGGCCGTCATCGCCTCGACCCTGCCGTTGCTCAACCGCATCACCGGCCCGGAGACCGCCCGGAACGAATAGCGGGCTTGACGCGATTCAGTCCGGCGGCCGCTGCTTGTAGTGCATGTGGATGCCGTTCTGGATCTCGATCGCACCGTCGTCGTCCGGGATGCGCGCAGCGGCGGCGGCGCTCTGCACCGCCGCCATGCCGACCCGTGCGTCGGACAGGCTCCGGTAGCCCTGGCTGTCGGCGACGACCTCGCCGTTGGCCGCCTTGAGCTGGAAGCAATACTGCCCGTCCGCGTCCTTGAAGACTTCGAACTTCGCTGCCATCGGCTCGGTCCTTCGGTTCTCGACGAGACGAGGGTCAGGCCCCGTCAGAGCGATCATCACCGCCGCCTCGGCCCAGATCAAGCTTCGCCCGCCAAGTCGACGGGTTCGACGCATACTGCTCATCGTGACTGCGTTGCCGACGGGCACGCTGACCCTGTTGTTCAGCGACATCGAGGGCTCGACGACCCTTCTGCACCGGCTCGGTGCCCGGTGGGGAGAGGCGCTTTCGGCGCAGCGGGCGATCCTGCGGGCGGCCTTCGCGGCGGACGACGGTACGGAGATGGGCACCGAGGGGGACAGCTTTTTCGTCGTGTTCCGATCCGCCCGGCAGGCGGTGGCGGCGGCGATCGCCGCGCAGCGCGGATTGCAGGACCACGACTGGCCGGACGGCGTCGCCGTCCGGGTCCGCATCGGCATTCACACCGGCGAGCCACAGCTGCACGAGGACGGCTACATCGGCGAGGACGTGCACCGCGCCGCGCGCATCGGGTCGACGGCCAACGGCGGGCAGATCGTGCTGTCGGCCGCGACCGAGCGTCTGCTCGGTGACATTCCGGGCATCCGGCTGCGTGATCTCGGGCAGCACCGCCTCAAGGACCTGGCCGGCAGCGATCGGCTCTACGACGTCGTGGCGCCCGGCCTGTCCGACGAGTTCCCTCCACTACGCAGCCTGGGCCGGGTCGCCACCCTGCCGGCCTGGACGACGCCGCTGGTCGGGCGTGACCAGGAACTGCAGACGCTGGTCGATCTCGTCGCCGAACCGGCGACCCGACTGGTCACGTTGACCGGTCCGGGCGGCTCCGGGAAGACGCGACTGGGTACGGCGGCCGCCGCCGCGCTCGAGCCGACCTATCCCGACGGCGTCTACTTCGTCGGCCTGAGTGCCGCGACCGACGCGGCAATGATGTGGCTGACGATCGGCGAGGCCCTCGACATCGGGACCGCCGCCAGTGGCGACGTCGCCACGCAGGTCGCGACCCAACTGCGTGACCGCAACGCCCTGCTGCTGCTTGACAACCTGGAGCAGATCCCGGACGCCGACGCGGTCGTCGGCGGCCTGCTCTCTACGGCCCCACGCGTCGACGTGCTGGCCTCCTCACGCCGGCCGCTGCTGCTGGTCGGCGAGCGGGAGGTTCCGGTGTCGCCGCTGGCCTTGCCGGCATCGTCGGACTTCGACGCGGTGATGCAGTCGGCGGCGGTGGCGATGTTCACCCGTCAGGCGCAGTTAGCCCGGCCGTCCTTCCAGCTCACGCCCGACAACCACGAGGCGGTGGCGGCCCTGTGCAGCAGGCTCGACGGGCTACCGCTCGCCCTCGAGTTGGCGGCCGCGCAGTCGCGACTGCTCAGCCCGTCGGCGCTGTTGTCGCGGGTCGACCTGCGGCTCGGCACGACGTTCTCCGCCTCCGATCGACCCGGCCGGCAGCGCACGCTCCACGACGTCATCGCGTGGAGCTACGACCTCCTGGCCGAAGTGGACCAGGCGGTGTTCCGTCGGCTCGGCGTCTTCTGCGGCAGCGCCGACCTCGACGCGATCGCCGCGGTGGCCGGGGGAGACGGCGTCGATGTACTCGACGTGGTCAGCAGACTGGTCGGCGCCAGCATGGTCCGGGTGGACGAGGGCGCGGACGGCGAACCCCGGATCGGCATGCTGGAGACGATCCGGTCGTTCGCCCGCGACCGGCTCGACGAGGCCGGTGACGGCGATGCCGTCCGGATCCGTCACCTGGCGTGGTGCGCCGACGTCGTCGAGCGCGCGGTCCCGCTGCTCCGCGGCAACCTGCACACGCTGGCGTTAGACCGGCTCGGGGCCGTCGACGACGACATCCGTGCGGCCTTGCGCTACGCGCTGGATCCTGTGGCGCCGTCGGATCCACAGCGGCTCGCCGCCGGCCGGCAGCTGCTGATCACCGTGACCACCCGGTACTGGTACCTGTTCGGCAGCGTGGCCGAGTCCCGGAGGTGGCAGGAACGTGCCCTCGCCGGGACCGACGACGCCGACAGCGAGGCCAACGTCGGCCTGCTCTACGGACTCGGCATCTCGCTGTTGCAGCAGAGTGCCTTGTCGGAGGCGGTCGAGCTGCTGGACAGGTCGCGGAAGATGAGCGAGCGGCTCGGACAGCGCGACTGGCAGGCGCGTGCGCTCAACGCATTGGCCGTCGCGCGTCGGCAGGGCGGCGAGTTCGACGAGTCGATGGGTCTGCTGCACGCGAGCATCGCGATCTCCCGGGAAACCGGAAACGCCGATCTCGAGTCGAAGTCGCTCGGCAACCTCGTCGTGCTCCATCACGATCTCGGCGATTTCGAGCAGGCGCTCCGGGCGGCCGAGGAAGCCATGCGGGTGAACACCGCGCGCGGCGACGACTGGGCCGTGGCGATCGACCGGGTCAACTACACCGCGGCCCTCCTCCGGGCCGAGGGCGCACCGTCCGCCGCGGCCCGGTTCGCCGAGTGGATGCCCGCGATGCTCACGTTCGGCGAGACCGAACTCGTCATCGACATCCTCGAACTCGGTGGTGCGATCGCCGCGGAGCTGGCCAACCCGCGACTCGCGGCGCGACTGCTCGCAGCCGCCGATGCCCGCCGGTCGACCGTCGGGATGCCGCGCACGACCGCCGAGGCCGGTCGCGTCGACGACTGGGTCGCGATCGCCCGCCGCGGCCTGTCCGAGGACGACTGGCGGACGGCGTACGACGGGGGCGCGGACATCCCGCCGGCGCAGGCCGTGGACCTCGTCTGCTCGATAGCCGCGGGCGACGTGCACCGCTGACCGACGGCGGCACGGTCGTGTCGATGCCGGATGCCACCTTGAAACGCAGCCATGAGTGCGGTGTTGAGTGGGCTGCACAGCCGAGAATTGGCCCCACGCGCCTAGTAGGAGAGGTATCGGATGCCCGAGCTACTTGTCATCGCCCGACACACCATGACCGTAGGAAAGGAGCAGGAGGTCCTCGCGCTGGTCCCGAAGCTGATCGCGGCGTCGCGGACCGAGCCGGGCAACCTCGGGTTCGATGCCTACCTGCAGATCGACGACCCCCGCACCTACGTGCTGCTGGAGCGTTACGCCTCGCGGGCAGCCTTCGCCGCCCATCGCGAGACGGCGCACTTCAAGGACCTCGTCCTCGGTCAGATCGTCCCGCGCCTCGACAGCCGCGTCATCGAGGAGTTCGACGCCGGGTGACCCGGCGAAGGCTCTCGCGATACGTCACGGGGCGTCCAGCCCGCCCGTCGGCTTAGGGCGCGGCGAAGGCCCGCCCCACCGTCAGCCCGTGACGGCCGCCTTCTTCGCCTTCTTGCCCTGCTTGGCGCCGTTGGCCTTGGCCCGGGCGGGCTTCTTCGCAGCCTTCTTGGTGGTCTTCTCCGCCGGTGCGGCACTCAGCGCGATCCCGCGCTCGTCGATATCAGGATCCTCGTGCCTGACGCCACGCAGGATCATGCCCTGACCCTGGGAGAAGCGGTGCGAGTCGTTCAGCGGCGGGTCGGCCGGGTCGCGGAACTGCACCAGCCACGTGGTCCGGGCCTCGTCACTGGTGTTGATACCGGAGCCGTGCACGGTGAGGTAGGTGAAGAACAGCACGTCACCGGCCTCGGCCTCGAGCGGAATAGCCGCATCCAGCGGCCACTCGTCGATCGGCAGGTGGTAGCTGCCGACAGGGTTGTGCTCCAGCGGGCCGTTTTTGTGGCTCCCCGGTACGACGCGGACGCAGCCCTTCGCGTCGGGGGCGTCGTCGAAGTGGAAGATCGCCGCGGCCATCCGACCATATTTGTGCGGGAAGAACGGGTGGTCCTGGTGCATGGGGAAGGGCGAGCCCTTCTCCGGCGGCTTGACGAAGAGCTTGGTGTGGTGCAGCTGCACGTCCTCAGACCCGAGGACCTGCGCGGCGATGTCGACGAACCGCGGATCGGTTAGCAGCCGGCTGAAGGCGGCCGAGTAGAACTGCGTGTCGTGGAGGTGCTGCAGCGAGGTCTTCACCATCGTGCCCGCCGCCTCGCGGCCGGACGCCCAGGTCGCGTCGGGTTGCTCCCTCCGGCGCTCCAGCACGGCGTGCGCCTCAGCCCGCATCTCGGCGGCCTCGCGCTTGGATAGCAGTCCCTTCACCAGAACGTAGCCGTCCTTGTTGTACGCGCGCTGCTCGGCGGCAGTGAGCATGATCAGATCCTCCAGGCCGAATCTCCGTCGGCGCGATCACTCGATCGCGGGGTTGTGGGCGAGCCTAGAACACGTCCTCCGGACGGGGAACGCGGTCCGCCCTGCCGCCATCATGATCGTGATCGGATTTCGCCGCGAAACGCCGAGCAATTCCGATCACGATCATGAGGGGGGCGTGCTGAGCCCTGACCCGTCATCGCACCCCGGTCAGGAAGCTGTGCGCGAGCGGCACCGCGCTGCCGCCGTTCGTCGCGCCGTCATAGACGAAGACCGCGAACGCGATGTCGCCACGGACGCCGGCGAACCAGGCGTGGGTGCGCGGCGGCGTGGCCGTCCCGTACTCCGCGGTGCCGGTCTTGCCGACGACATCGCCGAAGGCCGCCAGCTCGTGCGCGGTGCCGCGCGGAAGGGCAACGGTGGCGGACATCAGGGTGTGCATCGTGCGGGTCAGCGAGGCCGGCAGCGTCGTGGCCCGGACCGGCGAATCGGTAGCCGTAAGTGTCGGTGGCAGGACCTTCCCGCCGTCGGCGGCGGAGGCCATCAGGGCCATGACCAGCGGTGACGCGAGCACCTGCCCCTGGCCGATCCCGTCGGCGGCGCGATCGGTCTGGGTCTTTGGCACGGTAATCGAGCCGGAGAACGCGGGCACCGGCAGCGACCAGCGGCCGCCGAGGCCGAGCCGCCGGGCCGCTTGGGCCAGCGCGGTCGAGGGGAGAGTGAGGGCCGCGGCGATGGCGCTGGTATTGCAGGAGTACCCGAATGAGGCCGCGATGGGGATCGGTGGGTAACTGAACCGGTTCTCGTTGACGAACCGCCGGCCGTCGACGGTCATGGTGGCCGGGCAGGCGACCGTCGTCGACGGCGTGAGGCGCGGGTCTGCGATGAAGGCCGCGGCCCACGTGGCGATCTTGAACGTCGACCCGGGCGGGAAGGCGCCGGCAAGGCCGTAGTCGTAGGTGGTGGATGCGGAGTTGGCATCGGCGAGGATGCGCCCGGTGGACCGCTGTACGGCGACGATCGCCGCGGCCTTGCCGGTGGCAGCGAGCGCGCGTTCGGCGGCGGCCTGCACCGAGCGGTCCAGCGTCAACGCGACGTCGGAGCCCGGGCGCGGAGCGGAGACCGTGGCGATCTTCCGGGGCGCCGCGCCAGGCGCGTCCGGCATCGCGACGACCGCGATCCCGGTGACCCCCGCGAGCCGCGCGTTGTAGCCCTGCTGCAATCCGCCGATACCCGTGGTGTCGTCCGCCGTGATCCGTCCCCTGGACTTCGCGACGATCTCCCGGGTCGCCGGCCCGACCCGTCCGAGCAGCGGTTGCCCGAAGTGCGCGCTCGGTGTGAGCAGCAGCGAATCGGACCGGAAGACGGTGCCCGGCAGGTTGTAGATCCGGGCTCGGATGCGGTCGTAGACCGGGCGGCGCAGGGTGATCACCGGAACGAATTCGGTCGGCGTGGCGCGGGCGACGGCGCGGACGATGTCGGCCCGGGTGGATTGCAGTTCGGGGATCGCCGCCAGTGTGGTGGCGAGCGTGCCCAGGTTCGAGACGAGCTTCCGCTCGATCCCGATATGAACCACCGGTGTCGGGGCGAACAGCGGCTTGCCGTCACTGTCGAGCAGCGCGGCGCGGGCGGGCTGCACACGCTGCACCGCCAGGTGGGTGTTGGCGGTCAGCCGGGGGTGCAGATCGCTCGTGCGCCAGCGCACCGTCCACCGGCCGCCGACCTTCGCGGCGGGCACCGTCCCGCGGTAGGACCAGGCCGTCGGCGTGTCCGGCAGAGCCCACCGCGCCGAGTAGGCGGCGACTGCGGTTGCACCCGTGGTGCGGACGGAGAGGACGTGGAAGTCCCCGCGGGCGCCGGAACCCAGGCCGTCGACGCTGAGTTGCAGGTCGATGCGGGCGCCCGCCGGATCGCTGGTGGCCGCGGCTGCCCGGCTCACGTCCCGGTTGCCGAACGCCGTCAGGAACTGCTGGACGGCCTGTTGCTGCGGGGATTCCGAGGAACCGGCGCATGCGGCCAGCACGGCGGCGATCAGAACGGATACGGCGAGCAAGCCGGTCAACCGGCGCACCGTGGAAGGTCTCACCCGATGGACTGAACAGCACCACGGCGACGTCTGTCCAATAAGCTATCGATGCTGTGGTGATAGCTTCTAGATATGACAGCGCCGAGAGGGCTGGACTTGGTGCGGCACATGCAGTACTTCCTGGCGGTGGTCGACGAGCTCCACTTCGGCCGCGCTGCGGACGCCCTCGGCATCTCGCAACCGCCTCTCTCTCAGGGTATCCAGCGGCTTGAGCGACGACTGGGGGCGGAGCTGTTCGACCGCGGCACGGTGGTGCGGCTCACGCCGGCGGGCGAGGATCTGGTACCGAGGGCGCGGCGGCTCGTCGCAGCGGCCGCCGACGTCGTGATGCACAGCGTCGGCCCAGCCGGGACGTTGCGGCTGGGCGTCGTCGCGCCGCTGCCGACCACGTCGGTCGCCGCCCTGGTGACCGTGTTGCGCAGCGAGATCGGCGAGCGTGTGGTCACCACCCACACCGCGGGGTCGCTCGACCTGATCGAGGCGGTCCGAACCGGCCGGCTCGACCTCGCCGTCGTCGAGCACCCCACGGTGCTGGACCCGGCGCTCGTCCGCTCCGGCGTCGTCCGGCTGCGGCGCTGGCTGCTCGTGCCTGGCGACCACGTGCTGGCGAAGCGTCGTACGGTCTCTCTCGACGCGCTCGCGGGAGACCGACTGGCCATCGGAGTCCGGGCAGACAACCCGGCCGCCTACGACCTGCTCGCCGACACGTTCGCTGCCGCGAACGTCTCGCTGGCGCCGGTTGCTGCGCCTGACGACCGCAGCGCGGTACTCGTGGCCGCGAGCGGCCGGGCGTTGAGCCTCACCGCGGATCCAAGTCTTGCCGGCACCGGCTGTCAGCGCGATCTCGCTCAGCGGCGATCCGCTTCCGCTGCGGGTTCGGGTCATCGGGCGGTCCGGCAACGAGCACCTCGTTCGCGCCGCGGACCTGCGTGTCCTACGCCCCAGTCGGGTCGGCAGGCATGACCGTCGACCAAGCGCACGGAGCGATCCGCGAGGTCTTTGCCGATGCCGGTGTCAGCGGTTATCTGCACGCGCGCGCCGTGCACGACCCGCCGCCGAAGTGAGCTTTGACGCCGACGAGCTCGTCCCGCTCGCCTCGGTCTACAAGGTGATCGTGCTGGCGTCCTTCATCCGTGCCGTCGACAGCGGCGACATCGATCCTCGCGCCTACACGACCCTGCAGCCGCGGCACCGCACGGCAGGACCGACGGGAGTCGCCGGCTTCCGCGACGCCGTCACGATCTCCTGGCGCGACACGGTCAGATCGATGATCACGGTGTCCGACAACGCGGCGGCCGACGCTGTGGTTGCCGCGCTCGGCCGACGCCGGATCGCGCAGACGATCGACGCCCTCGGACTCGACCGGACGACCGTGGTGGACGACGCACGACGACAGCTGCACGACCTGCTGCGCGACACCGGGACCACCAGCGAGCCCGACGCCTACCGGGTACTCGCCGATCCGGATCGCGCGCTCGAGCCCGCCGGCTACAACCCTCTGCGCACCTCGGCGTCGACTCCGCGCCAGCTCACCCTGTTGCTCAGCGCGCTGTGGTCGGACACCGCTGCGTCGCCCGCACAATGTTCCTTCGCCCGGGACACGCTGTCGGCCACCCACGGCGCCTACCGGCTACGCACCGGCTTCGCCCTCGACCGTATCGCTCTCGCCCACGCCACCGGGACACTCGGCGCCCTGCGCCACGATGTCGGTGTCGTGCAGTTCGCCGACGAGCGACCGTACGCCGTCGCGGTGCTCACCCGCTCGGCCCGCCCGGACCGCATCCTGCCACGGGCGGACGCCGCCATCGGTGCCGCCGCCCGGCTCGCCGTCGACCAGCTACGTCTAGCCGGCCACCGCTGAGCGGGCTTTGCGGCACGAGGACGAGTTGTCCGTCGCCGAGGCGCGCCGGATCACTTGATCGTGATCGGAAAGAGCCGCGAAACGCCGAGCAAATCCGATCACGATCATGAACGGGGCGGCACCCGCCGAGGCCGCGCTCACCGGTGCCCGCCCGTAGGCGGTCGCCGGTCGCTTGACTTCGAGCAGGCTCGAGACCTTAGCGTTGCGGCATGGGACTGAGCCGGCGTCGCCGATTCCTGGTGCTCGCCATCTGCTGCGCCAGCATGCTCGTCGTGGTGATGGACATCTCCATCGTCAACGTCGCGTTGCCGGCGATCCGCGCCGACCTGCACGCCTCGGTGTCGGGCCTGCAGTGGACGATCGACGCCTACACCCTGATGCTGGCCAGCTTCCTGCTGCTGGCCGGATCCACCGCCGATCGAGTCGGTCGTCGCCGGGTCTTCCAGGTGGGTCTCGCCCTCTTCGGGCTGGGCTCACTGGTCTGCAGCGTGGCGCCGAGCATCGGCTGGCTGATCGCGGCGCGTGCGCTGCAGGCCGTCGGTGGCACGATGCTCAACCCGGTGGCGTTGGCGATCGTCGTCACCACCTTCCCGGACCGGGCTGAGCGGGCCAGAGCCATCGGGGTGTTCGGGTCGACGTCCGGCCTCGCGCTGGCGCTGGGTCCGATCCTGGGCGGCGCCCTGGTCGACAGCTTCGGCTGGCGGTCCATCTTCTGGGTCAACGTGCCGATCGCGGCCGCCGCCATCGTGTGCACCGCGCTGTTCGTGCCCGAATCCCGCGCCGCCCGGGCGCGCCGGTTCGACCCGGTGGGCCAGGCCCTGGTGATCCTGATGCTGGGCAGCGTCGTCTACGCGATCATCGAGTCCACCCGGTTGGGCTGGACCTCGCCGGTCATACTCGGCCTGCTCGTCGTCGCCGCGCTCGCCGGGGTGGGCATCCTCGGCTACGAGCCACGGCGGGTCGACCCGCTGCTGGAGCTGCGCTTGTTCCGAAGCGTGCCGTTCAGTTCGGCGATCCTGCTGGCGCTGTTCGCCTTCTGCGGGTTCGGCGCGTTCCTGTTCGTGACGACCCAGTACCTGCAGGACGTACGGGGCATGTCGGCGATGAGCGCCGGGCTGTGCCTGCTCCCGGTCGGGATCTTGATCCTCGTGCTCGCTCCCCTCGCCGGCCGACTGGTCGGAGCCCGCGGCCCTCGACTGCCGCTGCTGGTCGCCGGGGCCGCGCTGGCCCTGGGCGGTGGCGCGTCGCTCTGGCTCGCGCCGGCGACGCCGCTGCCGCACGGTGCTCGCGATCTACGGGCTGTTCGGCATCTTCCTGGGCACGGTCAACGCGCCGATCACCAACTCGGCGGTCTCCGGGATGCCCACCTCGATGGCCGGGGTGGCGGGCTCGTTGGCCTCGACCGGACGGCAGACCGGCACCAGTCTGGGCGTCGCGATCTCCGGCACGATCGTGGGATCGGCCGTGGCCCGCGGCGGGGCGGCGTACACCGGTGCGGCGCACGCGGTGTGGTGGCTCCTGCTCGGGCTCGGCGTCGGCATCGTGGTCCTGGGGCTGCTCAGCACCGGACGCTGGGCCCAGGGCACCGCACGGCGGGCAGCGACCCGGTTCGAGGACGTGGACCCGGGATCGTCGAACCGACCCCGCCGCGCCGATGATCGGACGCCGGCCGGCAACGTCTAACGCCGGTCTCGGAGCCGGGCCGCGAGCGCGTCGAGGGCTTCGCCGAACGGGCGTTCGAGCCAGTCGAGGTGGTTGGCCTCGCCGTGGTGGTGCGTCGTGAGGCGGTCGTCCCGCCGAGCAGCGGTGTGCCGGACGTAGTCACGGGTCCCCTCGACGAGCGTTCGCATGTAGTGCAGGCCGCGGGGGTCGGCCATTCCCCATTCGCCGCCGCACGCGAGATACACCGGGGACGTGTGGGCGAACACCCGTCGCCC
The DNA here is from genome assembly GCA_963775655.1 of uncultured Actinomycetota bacterium. Classification (GTDB taxonomy): domain Bacteria; phylum Actinomycetota; class Actinomycetes; order Mycobacteriales; family QHCD01; genus DASXJE01. The sequence continues at coordinate 184,236 of CAVZJT010000001.1, forward strand.
CCACTCGTCGAGATGGTTGTCGATGCCGTAGGCGCGGCAGGTGATCCAGGAGTGCCCGTCGACCCGGACCTGCTCGGAGAGGGACAGCGTGCGTCCGCCGTCGGTCCTGGCCGCGGCGATGACCTCTCCGTTGCACACGAGTTCCAGGGAGCGCAGCCGGAAGACGCTGGTGACGGCCGCGTCGACGGTGACCGTGCCCGGCCCGGTCAGCTCGACCGTGTCACCGGGCTCCCGCCCGTCGACGGCGAGCGTGAGCAGCGGACCGCCGGAGAGGAAGGTCCGACCGGCCCGCACCGCGCGGCACCAGCCGTCGTAGGACTCGTCGCCGTCGAGCCGGGCGTAGGTGCGGTAGAGGCCGACCGGGACCTCGCTGGACATCTTGTCGGTGCCGCCGACCAGTGGTAGCCGGTATCCGCAGTTGAGGTAGCGGTAGTACTCGAGCAGGGCGCCGTCGGACTGCGCGAGCATCTCGACCGCATCGGCCCGGCCGGTCGCGACGAGTACGGCGGGTTCGCCGTTGGGGTTGGGGAAGTGGGCGGCGACGACGGTGGCGCCCTGGCCGTGCGCCCGGTCGGCCCAGTCGCTGAGCGTCGCGTCCAGCGCACCGCCGAGCTCTCCCTCGTCCGGCCCGTCGGTGCACCACGGCATGACGGGCTCCTTCAGGCCCCACAGGATGAGGTGCCCGAGGGCGTGCTGGCGGTTCTCCTGGCCGACGTAGGTGAAGTATCCGCCGCCGTCGACCACGGTCGGGCGTCCGGTGAAGTCCTCGGTGTTGGTGAAGAGCGCGCCCCACTGTGACTGGAGCAGGTTGACGACGCGCAGGTCTTCGCCCAGCTGCTCGAGCTGCGCACCAGGCGTGGACAGGAAGTGGACGTGGGAGTCGCCCGACCACCAGCCGGTCGAGGCCAGGTCGGTCATCCGGGAGATCCGCAGCGTCAGCTCCCGCTGACCGGGCTCGATCCGCACGGTCTGCCGGAGCGGTTCGTATTCGAAGCCGCGGGCCACGTCGACGAGCACGTCGCCGCGCGGCAGCCAGCCCTGGCAGGTGCCGTCGATGTAGGCGTAGGTCTGCTGCCCGAGCCGGACGTCGCCGCCGACGTCGTAGTGCCAGGTGCCGAGGTTCGACGCGACGTGGTTGTGGTGGCCGTGCGGCTGGTACGGGACGCCGGCGGGGGAGCGGAAGTGCACCCGGCACGGCACCGGGCGTCCGGTCGCGTCGTCGAGCACGGTGACGTGCACCCAGTTGCGGCCGCTCTCGGCGACCTCGAACCGCACCCGGCCGTCGTCGAGCCGGCCTTCACGCTGCACCTCTTCCCATTGCGCCTGCCCGAGCTGCTGTCCCTCCCGGCGTACGACGACCGTGGCGGACGGGATAGCCGCGATGGAGGTGTAGGCGGGACTGGTGCCCGGCTCGCCGGCGGCCGCGCCCCATCCGGGCCGGTCGTCGTCGCCGGGCAGTCGCTGCGCGTAGGTCGCGACGCCACGGTCGACGGTGACGTCGAGTGCTCCGCTTCGGTCCGCGCCCTCCGGATCGGTGACCGTCACGAGCACCGGGCGGCCCGGCGTACGCACGAACGGATGCTCGTCGACGTGGCCGAGCGTGATGCCCGCGACGAGGAACGGCGAGCCCTCAGGGATCAGCTCGATCCGCTCGATCGCTGTGTCGGGCTCGGGGTTGTCCCAGCACCACAAGTAGTAGGCCGCCGCCCGGCCCTTGTTGTGCTCCGTGAGGCGAAAGCCGGCCTCGCTCCAGTTGCCCTCGAACCTGGCGGCGTTGCTGTCGTAGGTGTCGCTGACAGCAAGGAATGGATCGCGCCCCCACTCCGGGGGGACGACCTGGATCTCGAACCGTTCCCGGATGGCCACGGTCTCGACCCGGCCGCCGGCCAGGTGGAAGGCGTAGTGGGCGACCGTCGTGCCGACCCCGTGACCCGCGGGTCCGGCCGGCTCGAGCAGGCGGTGCGCGACGATCACCCGGCGGGCCGCCTGCCCGACATCGACCGACACGGGTGATCGGGGCGAGATGAAACAGCGGTCCTTCGACGGCTGCTCGGGGCCGATCTGGAACGGCAACCCGCGTAACTCCACCCGGCCCAGCGCCGGATCGGTGTCGGTGGCGCCGAGGACATCCAGCCCGGCGTTGCACACTGAGGCGAGATCGAGCGGCTCGTAGCTCGGCATCGCCAGATCGTATTCCCGCCGCCGACTTCTGGCCGACCGACTTTCGCCGCCAGTAGCTCGTAGTCAGCCGTCGACGGGCACGGGTGGACGGTCGAGCACGATCCCGAAGTGGTCGCGGTAGGCCGTCAGCAGTTCCTCGTCGTCGCCCAGCACCGTCTCGTTCCGGTCCGCACCTTCACTGCTGATCAAGGTGTGGTCGGCCAAGGTGATCACGCCGAACGTCGTGGTGAGCCGTGAACAGACCGGTGCCTTGCGGAAATGCGAGCCTGGTCGGGTCTGCTGCCACCAGCAGGTCGGCACGAAGTCGGGCAGCGCTCGCGGGCGCGCTTCGAGGCGATATTGCGGAGCTCCGTCGCGGGACACCTCGATGTCCCCGTCGGGCATCGTGTTCACCATGAACGTGCCACCCGGATCGCGCTGCTCGACGCCCGACTCCAGCCGGAGCGGATAGGCGCTGTGCCGGCCGAATCCCACGTCCACGAGCCACCCTTCGACCATCAGCGCCAGGTGGTCGAACGGCGGGCCCAGTCCGCGTGGTCCGTAGACGCCGCCGCCGAGCATCGTCACCTCGAAGCCGAGGGCGGTCAGTAGCGACGCGAAGAGGCCGTTGAGCTCGTAACAGAAACCACCGCGGCGTCGCACTACGATCTTGTCGAACAGGTCGCCCACCGAGAGCGAGACCCGCTCACCGAGATGGATGCTCAGGTTCTCGAAGGGTGTGGTCTGCAGGTGGCGACGTTGCAGGTCCCGAAGCGTGGCCGCGCCGGCTCGCGGCCGGCTTGACGCTCCGATGCGGGCAAGGTAGGCATCGACCTGGTGGTCGTCCAGCGGCTCCACCTTGCTCGCTACCAACTCGCTCACCTGCACACCTGTTCGGGGACCACCGGGACTTCAGCCATTCTGCCTGGGGACCTCGTCACCTCGCGAAAGGTGCTCGATGAACGAGAAGCATCTGGCGCTGTGTGCGAGCGCAGAATGGGCCGACGCCGTGCAGCGCTGGATCATTCCCTGGGCGCTCGAAGCGGTCGATCTCGGCGACGATGTGCTCGAAGTCGGACCGGGGCCGGGATTGACCACCGACGTCCTGCGCACCCGATTCGCGACGCTGACCGCGGTGGAGATCGACTCCGATCTCGCCGCCCAGCTTGCGACCCGACTGGCGGGAACGAACGTGACCGTCGTCCATGCAGACGCGCGTGCGACCGGCCTGCCGGGCGACCGGTTCAGCGGCGCGACGTGCCTCACCATGCTTCACCACGTGCCGACAGCAGAACGGCAGAACGCTCTGCTCGCCGAGGTGCACCGGGTCCTCCGTCCGGGAGGGACGCTGGCCGGGACCGACAGCCTCGACAGCCCTGACTTCCGCGACCTCCACGTCGACGATGTGTGCCTTCCGGTCGATCCGCGGTCCTTCGCCGCGCGACTCGAGCAGGCGGGTTACGTCGACGTGCACGTCGACACGAACGAGTACGGCGTCCGCTTCCGGGCGAGAAAGGCAGAGCCAGGGCCGTCGCCCGGCTGACGTCAGATCCGTGCCTCTCCGACTCTTTCGATGGTCTGGCCCGGAAGCATGGGCAGCCGGCGAAGCCGTCGGCCCGTGGCGCGATAGATGGCATTAGCGATCGCGGGTGCGACGGTGATGATCGGGGCCTCGCCGGCGCCGGCGGAGGGTTGGTCCGGTCGATCGACGATGACGACGTCGATCGTCGGCAGGTCGGAGAACCGCGGCACCCGGTAGTCGGTCAGGCTGGCGTTGCGGATTTGCCCGTCCTCGAAGTGGATTGCCTCGAACAGGGCGCCACCGAGACCCATGATGGTGGCGCCGGTGACCTGGTTTCGTAGGCCCTGAGGATCGACGACGGCGCCGCAGTCGAAGGCGGTGACGATGCGGAGCACGCGCAGTGTGCCGTCGTCGTCGACGACGACTTCCGCGGCGGTGGCGACCCGGCCGTCCTTCTCGATGCCGCAGGCTATGCCGGTGCCGCGCCCGTCGTTGCCCGCCGGCGGTGGCCAGCCGATGTGTTGCGTGACCGCGGTCAGCGTGTCCTTGAGGCGGGCGTCGTGCAGGTGGCGAAGGCGCAGGTCGAGCGGGTCGATGTCAAGCTTGGCGGCGATCTCGTCGAGATGTGATTCGCGGGCGAAGTTGTTGGCTGTCGCCGCCAGGGCTCGGTAGGAGCCTTGGGGCAACGGCGAGTCCGCGGGCTGAAAGCGTTCCCGCCGATGCGGGGCGTCGTACGGCGTGAAGAGTCCGGCGACGCCACTGTTGACGTTGCTGAATTCCCAGCTCTCGAGGCGACCGTCGACCCAGGTGGCGCTGCGTACGTCGATCACGGCAGCGGGCCGGAAGTAGGCCCAGGTGAGTTCCTCCTCGCGAGACCAGGAGAGGCGGACGGGCCGCCGGGCGGCCCGGGCGAGGAGCGCGGCCTCGACGGCGACGTCGGCGGTGTGCTTGCCGCCGAATCCGCCGCCGAAATCCGGTACGACGATCCGCACGCTGTCCTCGGGCAGGTCGAGCGCACCCGCGACCGTCTCCCGCACCGCGAATGGGCGTTGGGTGCCGACCCAGACGGTGGCGTCGCTGGAGTTGACCTGGGCCAACGCGACCCGCGTCTCCATGGGGACGTGGGCTATGTAGGCGGTGGTGTAGGTCGCTGCGAGGCGCAGATCGGCCTCGGTGCCGGCCGTGTCGACGTCTCCGACCTCGCGGCAAGTGGCGGGTCCGGCGGGCTGCCGCGGGTGTGTACGCAGATAGCTTTCGAGGTCGGCCTCACTCGGCTGATCGGCGAGTTCCCACGTCGGGCGAAGTGCCTGCAGCGCCTCGTCGGCGGCCGTCCGGGTCGGGGCGGCGACCGCGAGGAAGTTGCCGTCGACGACGGCGACAGCGCCCGGAATCCGCCGTACGCCGGAGGTGTCGACGCTCGTCAGGGTCGCGCCGTAGGCGGGTGGGCGCAGCACCCTGCCGTGCAGCATGCCGGGGAGGGTGAGGTCGGAGGGGAACCGCTTCTGCCCCGTCACGGCAGCGATCAGGTTGGCACGCAGGCTGTGCGTGTCGAGGTCGCTGAGTGCAGGTGTGGCGGTCGGCAACGGATCGTCGTGGTCGACGTTGATCGTGCGCGGGTTGCCGGTGACGATGTCGCCGTAGCCGATCTCGCGGGACCCTTCGCGGACGACGCCATCCCCCGGGGTGACGGCGTCGGGGGCGGTGTGCCACCGTCGCGCCGCCTCCGCGCACAGCTCATGGCGCGCGGCGGCGGCGAGCAACCGGAGGGCATGCCCGGCATCGGGTGTGGAACGGCTGCCGACGGTGCCGCGGTCGAAGGGCGAGGATGCAGTGTCCCCCATCGAGATGCGGACCATCGACGTGGACGTACGCAGCTCACCGGCCACCGTTCGGGCGATGGACGCCCGGTTGCCCTGGCCGGCGTCGACCTTGCCGGTGAATGCGGTGATCCGGCCCCGCCCGTCGATGACCAGACGCGCGCCGCCAGGCGTGGACCAGCCCCAGTCGCGGTCGGGGTCGGCATCGGTGGTCGGGGGGAGCACGAATGTCCACTGTGCTTCGCCCGAGCCCGCATCAGCAGTACCGCCGGGCGACGTCGCGGCTTGCGCGGATGACACGTCTGTGGGCTCAGGCCGGCCGGTGACGTCGGCCGCAGACCGGACCGCCTCCAGGACCCGTGGATAGCCGCCGCATCGGCAGATGTTTCCCTCGAGGGCGCATCGGATCGTGTCGTCGTCCGGCGCCGAATCGCGACCGAGCAGGGCCGCCGCCGACAACACCATCCCCGGGGTGCAGAAGCCGCACTGGAAGGCCCTCTTCTCGACGAAGGCCGCCTGGACCGGGTGCAGCTCCCCGTCGCGGGACAGCCCCTCGATCGTCGTGACCGAGTCGTCGTCGTGGAGCGATGCCGGGTCCAGGGTGCAGGCGCGGGTCGCGGCGCCGTTGACGAGCACGGTGCACGCGCCGCAGACACCTTCGCCGCAGCCGTATTTCGCGCCGGTCAGGCGCAAGTCCTCGCGCAGCAGATCGAGCAGTGAGCTGCCCGGCTGCACGTCAACGTCGTGGGGGCGGCCATTGACGTTGAGCTTCACCATCGGTCCACTCTAGAGAATGACCTGACGGCCGGCGACTCCTCGGCCGGGCGCTCAGATGCTCCGCGAGCTGAGCACATCGATGGCCTTCGCCACCCGCCGCGCACGGGTCTCGGCCGACTTCGCCTGGCCGATCGGGTCGACGAGCTGGCGCTTCTTGCTCCTCGAGATGGACTCGAAGTGCTCACGCGCGGCCGGGTCGGCGGCCAACGCGGCCGCCAGGTCCGCCGGGATCTCCACCTCGCGCGGGGAACCGTCGAGCTCGACGTCGACGGTGACGACATCGCCGGCCGCGACGCCGGCCTGTTCCCGGTTCTCGGCGCTGACCCCCACCATGAATCGACCGCCCATGACGGCGATGGTGCTGCGGTAGGTGTGGCCGTTGATCGTCACCGTGACCGGCGGCCGCTTGCCCTGTCCGAGTGCGGTCACCACCTCTTCCGGGACCTCGACGCCGGTGGCGGTCTTGCCGCCGAGTTCGACGGTCGCCTCGAACTTCATGCCGTGTCCTTTCGGGTCAGCTTCGCCGGTAGGCCGAACGCGGTGAGGTCGGCGGACAGGAATGCGGTCACGTCGGCCACCAGGCCGTCCCGGATGGTGAGGACGTCGAGCCCGCCGGGCAGGTAGGCGTCCGCGTCGTCGTCCCAGAGGTAGGTGCCGAACGCGATCTGGCCGTTGGCCCTCGTCGGCAGGAACCGCCACCGGGATTGCAACGGGCCGCCTGCCAGGAAAGCCCGAATGGCGGCCGGACCGTCGTACCACTCGGGCAGTGGTGGCATCGAGTACCGGGCGTCGTCGGCGAGCATCGTCACGATGGCGTCCACATCGCCGGCGTGCCACGCGTCCGACCAGCGGGCGACGATCTCGTGGACACCGTCCGGGCCAAGATCGCGCAGCACCGACTGCTGGCTGATACCCGGAGCGTCGACCACCTTGCGCGCACGCTGCAGTGCGCTGTTGACCGAGGCGGTAGAGGTGTCGAGCAGGTCCGCGACCTCGGCGGCGGAAAACCGGAGCACGTCACGCAGAATCAGCGCCGCGCGTTGTCCCGCGGACAGATGCTGCAGCGCGGCGACGAAGGCGAGCTCGACGCTCTCGCGCTCGAGGTACTGCGCCTCGGGCGACGTGTCGGGGTAGGGCTCGAGCCAGCTGATCTCGGTTTCGGGAGCTCCCGGAAGAACGTCGACCGGCAGCTCGCGCCGGCCGCGCCGCTCGAGGGCGGTCAGGCAGCGGTTGGTCGCGATCTTGTAGAGCCACGCCCGGACGAAGCCGCGCTGGTCGAGCCCGCCGAGGCTGCGCCAGGCTCGAACCAACGATTCCTGCACCGCGTCCTCCGCGTCGTGCAGGGATCCGAGCATCCGGTAGCAGTGCGCCACCAGTTCCGCCCGGTATGGGCCGACGAGCCGCTCGAAGGCATCGGGATCCCCGGACCGGGCGGCGTCGAGGAGGTCGGCGGTCGGGCTCACCAGACCATTCTGGCCTCCGCGATGATTCTGCCGGTCGGCGCGGGTTCCATCCATGACACCCCGACATGAGGAGAAGACATGACCGACGAGCAGCAGATCCGGGACCTGATCGAACGCTGGGCGATCGCCGTACACGACGGAGACATGGCCACTGTACTGGCCGACCACGACTCCGACATCGTGATGTTCGACGTCCCGCCGCCGAACGAGGGCGTGCGGGGGATCGAGGCATACCGGGAGACCTGGCCGGGGTTCTTCGAGTGGCAGGCGAGCGGCGCGGTCTTCCAGATCCAGTCCCTGGACGTCACCGCCGGCACCGACGTCGCCTTCGCCTACGCGCTGCTGCGCTGCGGAACGCCGACGGACTTCGAGCGCCGACCCGATGAGCGCCTGCGGCTCACCCTCGGGCTTCGCAAGGACGGCGACCGCTGGATCGTGGTGCACGAGCACCACTCCTTCCCGGACACCTCCAGCTCGTCCGACGAGTCGTCGGTCTACCACGACGCCTAGCGCTGACATCAGGTGCCCGGCCGACATCGTGCGCCCTACTCGCATCCGGGCTCCGATTGTGCGAGTACGACGCACGATGTCGCCGCCCGTTGTTCGGGCAGCCGTCGTTCGCATCGCGGCATCGCGGCAGAGCGACTGGCTCAGTAGGTCGGACGCCGGTTCGGCGCGTGGCACGAGCCGATCCCGCAGATCATCGACAGCCTCGCCGCATCCGACGTGATCGGCACGGACGTCGTCGAGCTCGCCACCCCATTGCCGGCGTATCACCTCGGGCGGGCGGCGTTGGTCGGTGACGCCGCGCACGCCATGACACCGGACCTCGGTCAGGGCGGCTGCCAGGCCATCGAGGACGCCGTCACTCTCGGCGCACTGCTGGCAGGCGACGCGCCGGTGGGCAGCGCGCTCGATCGCTACTCGGCGCTGCGGGTCCCGCGCGGCAACGTCCTGATCCGGCGCTCACACAACGCCGGACGCATCTACCAGGCGCCGGCCCGGGTGGCCCGCGCCGTTGCCCGCCTGTCCACCGTGCTGCCCGCCGGCGTGACGGTGCGCGCACTCGGACCGGTGCTCGACTGGGAACCACCGGCCGTCGAGCCGACCGGTTCGCCGTCGCTGCGCATCGCCGAATAGGTGAACCAATCACGTGCCGGGAGAACCGGTCGAGTAGCGGACGCCGGTCAGAACAACCTGCCGGCCGCCACCGTCGCCGGCTCCTCGAGCTCGAGGAGAAACTGCTTGCGCGACAGGCCGCCTGCGTAGCCCGTGAGCTTGCCGTCCTTCCCGACCACGCGGTGGCACGGGACGATGATGGACAGCGGATTGTGCCCGACCGCCTGACCCACCGCCTGCGCCAGCGTCTTGTCGCCCAGCCGATCGGCGAGCTCGCCGTAGGTCGTCGTCGCTCCGAACGGAATCTCCGCCAGCATCGCCCATACCCGCCGCTGGAAGTCGTCGCCGGTCGCCGCGGTCGGCAGGTCGAACGAGGTCCGCTCCCCGGCGAAGTAGTCCTCGAGCTGGCTCCGGGCGGTGTCGAGCAGAAGGTCGGCGTGGACGTCGACCCGGGGGCCGAACGCGTCCCGGTCGGGGTTGGTCCAGTGGTGCGCGAAGTAGAGCCCGCTGATGGCGTCGTCGGTGGCGACGAGGGTCAGCTCGCCGATCGCGGTGTCGATGATCGCGTGGCGGGTGTTCATGATCTGCACCTTTCTGGTGGTGAGCTCTGCCGTCACGAGGAAAACGACCCGGTGGGGCAAAACGTGAGGTCATCTGCCGCGAAACCTGGACCTGGCTAGGCGGTCCACCGCGACGGTGCCCGGTCGGTTCTCCGACGGGACATGGTCGACGCCGCACGCAGCATCCGTACGACGTCGTCGACCCGGTCGAGCGGCATGGTGAACGGCAAGCGGAACCAGCGGTCCGCCGTACCGTCGACGGTGAAACGCGGCCCCGGCGTGAGGCGCAGTCCGGTGTCGAGCGCGCGGGCCGCGAGGCGGGTCGCGCCCGGCTCGGGTAGCTCGACCCACAGCACCATCCCGGCGCGGGGGACCGCGCAGCGCCAGTCCGGCAGCTCGCGGGCGAGGGCCTGCACGAGCGCATCGCGCGATCGACGGAGGATGTCCCGGCGTTCGGGGAGGACCTCGTCCGCGCGGCGCAGCAGGTGCGCAGCGACCAGCTGGTCGAGGACCGGGCTGGCCAGATCCTGACCCGCCCGCGCCTGCGCGAGCCGCTCCAGCAGGTCGGGCTCCGCGCGTATCCACCCGATCCGCAGGCCCGCCCAGAAGGCCTTGCTCATCGATCCGAGGGTGACGACCCGGCGGTCGAGCGCGCTGAGCCGCGGCGGAGGGCGCCCGTCCAGGACGAGATCGGCGAACGTCTCGTCGGCGACCACCACCGCGGACCCGCCGACGTCGGTCAGGAGCGTGCGACGCTGCGCCGCGCCGGCGAGGAATCCGGTGGGGTTCTGAGCGTCGGGGGTGACGTGCACCAGCGGGGCCGAGCCGGTGGGTGCTTCCCAGCCGTGCGCAGTGACCGGTATCGCCGCGGGACGCAGGCGATGCGCGGCCACGGCGTCGAGGACCGCCGGGTACGTCGGCTGCTCGACCAGCACCCGGGTCCCCGGCCGGGTGAGCACCCGCAGCAGGAGATCCCAGCCGTGCAGGGAGCCACCGGTGACCAGCACCTGCTCGGCCCGGGTGCGCAGCCCGGAGGCAGAGAGGTGGTCGGCCACCGCGGCGCGCAACTCGGGGACGCCGAGCGGATGCAGACCGTGCCCGGCCAGCAGCGGCCGGAGGGCGACCGCGGCGTCTTGGACGGCGTCGACCAGCAACGCCGGCGCCGGCAACGCCGCGACGCTGAGGTCGAGGACATCGGCGCGATCCGCGGGGTCGGAGTCGGGTCGCACCGGCACCGCCGCCGGCAGGGCCACCCGGCTGCCGGCGCCGTAATCGCTGCGTAGATATCCCTCGCCGCGGAGTACGTCGTAGGCGGCGCTGACCGTCGTACGGCTGACCGACAGCGCGGCCGCGAGCTCTCGCTCCGACGGCACCCGGGCGCCCGCGGGTAGCCGGCCGTCCAGCGCCAGGCCGCGCAGTCCAGCGGCCACCGCGGCGTAGGCCGGCCCGCTGTCCAGCCACGGGTCGAGCAGCTCGGCGAGCCGGGACACCAACATGTGGCCATCCTCTCCTACTTGGCCCTGTTCGCACCAGGCCAAGCATGTCAGGGTGTGAAGGTGATGTTGCTCGCCTCGGTCCCCGCCACTCGTCGGCCGACGCGCGTCGCGCTGCTCCTCGGCGGGCTGACGCTCTACGGCATCAGCGACGGACTTCTCGTGCTGGCCGGCCTCGGTCTCGACCCGTGGGACGTGCTGCATCAGGGACTGTCCCGGACCTTCGGCCTGCAGGTCGGCACGTGGACGATCATCGTGGGGGCGGTGGTTCTGCTCGGTTGGCTGCCGCTGCGTCAGCGGATCGGGATCGGGACGGTCTGCAACGTGGTCGTCATCGGCCTGGTCGTCAACGCGACCCTGGCGATCGTGCCGGCGCCGCACACCCTGATCCTGCAGATCGCCATGCTGGTGGGGGCCGTCGTACTCAACGGCATCGCCACCGGCGCCTATATCGGTGCCGGGCTCGGGCCGGGTCCGCGGGACGGGCTCAGCACCGGCATCGCCGCTCGCGGAGTTTCGCTCCGGGTGGTGCGCACGGCGGTCGAGGTCAGCGTGCTGGCGCTCGGCTGGCTGCTCAGCGGCAGCGTCGGCATCGGGACCGTCGTTTATGCCCTCGCCATCGGCCCGATCACCCACGTGACGATCCCGGCCCTGCGGCTTCGATCGACCCCGTCCGCGCCCGCCGTCCGGTGATCAAGAGGGGATTCCTTCGGCGTTTCGTGTCGAAATCCCCTCGTGATCACGAGGTGGTGTGGGCATCGACGTATGAGTGACGCGAGATCTCGGTACAGTTACGTTCAGTAGTCAAACGATTACTGGCCGGTGGGCGGCAGCGCCGCCGGACGTAACGGCGGCCGACGTTCCCCGCGGCAGCTCAGGAGCGCCGCGATGCGCAACGGCACTGCAGACCAAGGCAAGGTCGGTACCGACGTGCCCGCATCCAGTACGTCGTCGTGGCGATCATGGCATCGACGCTTCGCGTTCCGGCTGGTGGCGGCGATGCTCGTGGTGTCGTTGCCGTTGATGGTGGTGCTCGCGGTTCTGTTGACGACGTCGGCGTCGAACAGCATCACGACACTGGCGCAGAGCAACGGGGAAGCCCTCGCCCGGGCAGTGGCGCTGCGGACGGAGGACTGGCTCTCCGAACGGCGACAGAGCCTGACCGTGCTCGCCGCGGCGTCAGCCGGTCACATGAGCGGCCCGACGACCGAGTCGACGCTACGCAAGGTTGACACCACCTCAGGCGACTACTCGTTGATCGAGATCACCAACCTCAACGGCAAGGTCCTCTCGTCGAGCCGACCCGGTGTCAGTCTCGACGTCGCCGGGGAGGACTGGTTTCACGACGCGGCCACGGGTCAATCCGTCGTGACCTCGCCCGTACGGCGCGGGGACTCCATCGAGTGGGTCATCACCGAGCCGATCATCGGCGACAACGGCCGCCAACAGGGGGTCGTGATCGGTGACCTGGATCCGACCGTGCTCACCACCCTCCTCAATCCCGAGCTCGAGAACGGAACGAACGTCGTCGCCGTCGACTCACAGCACCGCCTGATCTACAGCACCAAAGACGTCGGCAAGGTGAATGACGCCGGAGCCCTGCTCGCGGCCGGCTCGCTCACGACCAAGGTCACCAACTCGGCGACGCAGGAAGCCGCCAGCACCGGGGAGCCGGGAGTCACCCAGTTCACCGACACCCACGGCAGGGACGTCATCGGCGGATTCGACGTCGTCGATCGTCTGCAGTGGACGCTCATCGCCGAAGAGCCGGCCAGCCAACTGCTCGCGCCGGTCGCCAGCCAACGTCGCTACGCAACTCTCATCGTCGTTCTCGGCGGCATCCTCATCACCGTCGTGTCGATCCTCGTGGCGTGGCGTACGACGCGGCCGATCCTGCGGTTGACCCAGGTCGCGCGCAAGGTGACGGAGGGCGACCTCAATGCCCGCGTCGACCCGGCGGGTTCCAGCGAGGTCGTGCTGCTGGGCGAGTCCTTCAATTCGATGGTGGCGACCTGTCATCGCCTCATCGAGCAGGTCACGAGCGCCGGCGTCGAGGTGAATACCGCGGCTGCGGAGCTGTCGGCCTCCTCCGATGAGCTTGCGGCAACGACGACCGAGCAAAGCGCAACGGTGACCCAAGCGACGGCCACTACCGAGGAGTTGGCGCGGTCGTCGGCCACGATCGCGGACACGGTCGACGACGTGGCGCAGCAGACCGGTGAGACCCGGGACAACCTCGAACAGGCCGAGGCCGACATCTCGCTCTCCAGCGAGCGCACCCTTGCCTTGGCGGGGCGGGTCGACGACATCGACGCCTTGCTCGACCTGATCAACGACATCGCCGACCAGACCAACCTGCTCGCTCTCAATGCGGCGATCGAGGCGGCCCGGGCCGGCGAGAACGGACTCGGCTTCGCCGTCGTGGCCGACGAGGTCCGCCGGTTGGCGGAGCGTTCCAAGGCCTCCGCCGGCGACATCGCGACGATCGTCGCCGCCGTACAGAACGAATCGAATGCCACGGTCATGGCGATGGAGAAGGGGTCGAAGCAGATGCAGCAGGGCCTGCACCTGCTCGAGGCCGTCACGGACGCGAACGCGCAGGTGCGGCTCACCACACAGCAGCAACGCAGTGCGACCGCTCAGGTCGTCGAGACGATGGAGCAGCTCACGGATGCCAGCAGGCAGGTGTCCGCGACCGCCCAGCAGATAGCCGAGGCGGCCGGAAACCTCACCGATCTCGCCGGCAACCTGGAAACGACCGCGACCACTGCGAGCAACGGACACCGATGACCGCGGCCGCACAGGCACTGGTGCTGCCAGTAGGAAGCGACCTCTACGCCCTGCCCGTGGACTGGGTGCGCGAGGTGGTCGCCGCCCCGGCCCTGACTCGCCTGGTCACCGCGCCGGCGATGATCCTGGGTCTGTTCAACCTCCGCGGCCAGATCGTTCCGCTGCTCGACACCGCCGCTCTGCTGGGGATCGGAATGGTGCAGTCGGCGCTGTTCGCCGTCGTGGTGAACTGTCCACAGGGTCCGATCGGACTGGCCGTGACCGGCTTCCCGCAACGTGGCGTGCTCGATGCGCCGGTCGGGCCGTCAGAGCTGGCGGGGACCAACGGTCTGTATCGCCTTGACCAGCGGGTGGTGGCACTGCTCGATCCGGCGGTCCTGTTGGCAGCCGACCGCATCACGGGCCGGGAGCGCGGCACCGACTCCGCAGTCGTCGGAGCGCTCTGATGGCGGGAATCGATCGGCGCATGCTGCGTGAGTTGTTCGTCCAGGAGGCCGAGGGCCGACTCGCGGAGCTCGGAAGGTTGCTGCTGCAGCTCGAACAGGCCGGCGAAGACCAAGACCTGGTGGGCGCGATCTTCCGCGAGATACACACCATCAAGGGATCGGCGGCGGTGGCCGGGCTGGATGAAGTCAGCGGTATCGCGCACGGTCTGGAGGATCTGGTCGACGACCTCAGGTCGGATCGGCGACCGGTCACTCCCGAGGTGATCGACACGTTGTTGCGTGGTGTCGACCAACTCGGTGCCGCCATGGCCGTACCTCCTCCGCCACGAAAGCCGGCGCGGCTCGATCGGACCCATGCGCCGGCCCGTCCGACCAGTGCGCCTGCAAGTCCGACGGCAGATCCGCCGGCACCGGCGATCGACGCCGGCGGCGTCATCATGGTCCCGGTCCAGCGCCTGGAAGAGCTCACCCGACTGGTCGGCGAAAGCGCGTCCGCGCATCTGCGGATCGGGCGAATGCTCGAGGACCGGTTCAGCATCGACCCGGCCACCTGCCCCGAGTTCAACGAGTTGTCGCGCTCCCTCACCGACCTGCAGGAGCGGGCGATGCGCACCCAGATGGTGCCGGTGTCCACCGTGACCGACCAGCTCCAGCGCGCTGTGCGCGACCTCGCGCGCACGCATGGCAAGGATGTGCGCTGGGAAACCGAAGGCATGACGACCGAACTGGACCGTGGTGTCCTACGCCAGCTGTCGGACTCCTTGATGCATCTGGTGCGCAACGCCGTCGATCACGGGATCGAATCGCCGGACGGGCGGGAGGCCGCCGGCAAGCCACCGCAGGCGTCGCTCCGGCTGCACGCGATGCAACTCGGTTCCGAGGTGATCATTTCGGTGACCGACGACGGCCGGGGGATCGACGTCGACGACGTCAGCCGACACGCACGTGAACAGGGTGTTGACACCGAAGGACTGACCGACGAGGAGCTGCTCGAGCTGATCTTCGCACCCGGCTTGTCGACGGCCAGATTCGTCACGGATGTCTCCGGCCGGGGAGTGGGTCTCGACGCCGTCCGGGCGGGTGTCGAGGTCGCCCACGGACGGGTCGAGGTGCGGTCTACGCCGGGCGAGGGCACCGAGTTCAGAATCGTCGTACCCATCACCGTCGCGGTGTTGCGCTGCCTCCTTGTCGCGGCGGGGGGCCAGAACTTCGCACTGCCGTTCCACCGGGTGCTGCTGTCCCAGGCTCACGCACCGGCAAAGCTCGCGCACAACGAGGGTCGGCCGGTGGTGTGGGTCGACGACCAGCCGGTTCCCGTGCAGGGCCTCGCAGAGACGGTCGGATTGGACAGCGAAGTGACGACCGGTCCCGTTGTGGTCCTTGCTGACGCGGCTCGAGGGCACGCCTTCGCCGTCGATCGGCTGATCGGCCAGCGGGACGTGGTCATCAAGGCACTGAACCCACTGCTACCGCACCTGAAGGCGGTGGCGGGGGCCAGCGTCGAGCCGGACGGTTCGGTGCTCCTCGTGCTCGATCCACCCGGTCTCATCCAACGAGCCCGTCAGGCGACTCGACAGAACGGGTCGGCCACGCCGCCAGGGCACCCCACGGTGCAGCGACGCAGTGTCTTGGTGGTCGACGATGCGCTCACCGTCCGGGAGCTACAACGCAACATCCTCGAGCGCGCGGGCTTCGCCGTGCGGGTGGCGACCGACGGAAGTCAGGCCCTGTCCAGCCTGGCGCAGGAGCACAGCGACCTCGTGCTCACCGACATCGAGATGCCGAACATGAACGGCTTCGAGCTCACGGAGGCGATCCGGGCCAGCCCCGCATTGGCCAACATCCCGGTGCTGATTCTCAGCTCCCGGGCGAGCGATGTCGACCGGCAACGCGGGCTCGACGTCGGCGCGGACGGATACATCACCAAGAGCGGGTTCGACGAGTCCGGCCTGCTCACGGCCGTAAACCGGCTGCTCGGGAGTCACCCGTGACCGCCGGGGCCGGTGCGCACACCGTTCGGGCCATGGTCGTCCAGCAAGCGTCAGGATATTCGAGCCAGCTGGTCGACGTTCTGCGCGGCGAGGGTGACATCGTCGTCATCAGTCGGCCGACAACCTCGCTCGACGCCATCCGGGAGGTGGCGCTGTACCAGCCGGGCGTCGTGGTCCTCGACCTCCATCTCCCGGACGGTCAGAGTCAACACGTCATCGAACAGATCATGGCGCGCAATCCGACACCGATACTGGTCCTGTCCGCACCTGCCGACGACGGCCATACCACCTCCGCCGTCAACGCCCTGGTCGCCGGCGCTCTGGAAGCCCTCCCCCGCCCGCCCGTGTGGACGCCCGAGCTCGGCGCGGACCTGAGACGTGCGGTACGCCGGATCAGCAAGGTCACGGTGATCCGGCATCCGCGTGGCAGCCGCGGGAGTGGCGCCCGGCGGGACGCCGAACAGCCGTCCGGACTGCGGCCCGTCGTCGCCGTCGCCGCGTCCACGGGTGGACCAAGTGCGCTGGCCACTCTCCTCGCGGGTCTCGCCGGTCTCCGCGCTCCGGTGCTCGTCGTCCAACACCTGCATCCCGACTTCATCACCGGACTCGTGCAATGGATGTCGCGGGTCTGTCCACTCCCGGTCGAGACCGCACGGCATCGTCAGATCGCCCGACCCGGGCGCGTCTACTTCGCCCCGGGCGAACATCATCTGCATTACTGCGCCAACGGCCGTCTCGAGCTCACCGCGGCGCCGGCCACGGTGCATCGCCCTTCGGCCGATGAGTTGTTCCGGACGGTCGCCGCTGGTGCCGGATCCGCCGGGATCGGCGTCCTGCTGACCGGAATGGGCGAGGACGGGGCGGAGGGTCTGTTGGCCATGCATCGACGCGGTGCGGCCACGCTCGCCCAGGACGAGGCGTCGTCTGCCGTCTTCGGAATGCCGCAGGCCGCGCAGCGCCTTGGCGGCGTCACAGAAATGTTCCCGCTCGACAAACTCGCCGACGCGATCCAGCAGGCTGTCTGCGAGGTGCTGCCATGATCCAGGACGGACCGGAGGTAGCTCTCGACCACATCGCCGGCCTGCTGGCCGCCGCGATCGGACTGCGACCCGACCCGACACTTCGCGGCCGGCTGGGCCGAGCCGTTCGAGACGAGGTGGCCGCGCGGGGCGGGGATCTCATGAGCTACGTCGCGACACTGAACGCCGACGAGGACGCCATGCAGGGTCTGATCAATCGGATCACCGTGCAGGAGACTGCGTTCTTCCGCCACCCTCGACACTTCGAGGTGCTTGCCGGACAAGTCCTCCCGGCACTGTCGCCACCGGTGACGATCTGGAGCGCGGGGTGCGCCAACGGCCAGGAGGCCTACAGCCTGGCGATGCTGCTCGAGGAGCAAGGCGTGGACGGCCGGGTGATCGCGACCGACGTCTCGACCGCCGCCCTGCGGCGCACGGCGGCCGCGCGGTATACCGCCCGCGAGCTCACGGGTCTGTCACCGCGGCGCATCGCCGAACACCTGACGCCGGCAGGCGAGCAGTGGACGGTCAGCCCGTCGATCAGAGCGCGGGTCAGCACCCGGCGATTCAATCTTGTCGACCCGCTGCCGAGCGAGATGCTCACCTGTCAGGTCGTCTTCTGCCGCAACATCCTCATCTATCTCTCGCCCGAACGTGTGGCTGCGTTCCTTGATCAGCTCGCCGACGCGCTTCCCTCGACCACCTCGTTGTTCGTCGGAGCCGGCGAAACGCTCTGGCAGGTATCGGACCGCTTCGATGCCGTCCCGTCAGGGGACACCTTCGTCTATCGGCGGTCCCCAGCCGGCCCGCAGCGCACCCGCTTCCCCAGCGCCGTCCACGCGCCGTCGGCGCGGAAGAAGCGGACCATCGCGCCGGACTCCAGGACGTCCACCCCTGACCGCACTCGGCCGGAAGCGCCCCAGCAAACAGGTACGGCGGCTGCCCTGCTGGCGGCCGCGGGCCAGTCCGCCGTCGCCGCGAACGACTACGACGCGGCCGTCGTGGCGTTCCGCAAGTGCGCCTACCTCGAACCGGACGATCCGATGTCCCAGCTACACCTGGGGTTGGCCCTCGAGGGTGCCGGCGATTCCAGCTCTGCGCGACGCGCCTACGCCTCCTCCCGGCGGCTGCTCGAATCGAATCCGGCCCACGACCTCGACGGGGTCGAAGGCTATGCGACGGCCGAGCTCCTCCGGCTGCTCGACTTCAAAGAGCGAGCGCTGACCACGTGATGACGATGGTGTGCTTCGAAGCCGCCGGCGAGGACTACTGCCTGCCGGTGCAGGTGACCCGTGCGGTGCGTACCGCCGAAACGGTGATCGCCTTGCCCGACCCCGTCCCCGACGTCGTCGGAGTCGTCGCCGGCGATCCCCCGCTGACGGTGATTTCCGCACTGCAGTCCAAGGGCACGCAGATCCTTGTCGTCGACACCGGCGACAAGACGTTCGGTCTGCTGGTCGACAGGGTCACCGGTCTGCGGCGCGTCGATGACGACCAGATCCGGCCGGCTCCCCGCGGGCAGCAAAGCGCACTCATCTCCGGAACCTTCGACGCCGACGGCCATCCCGTACTCGTGGCAGATCCCATCGCAATGGCAGGACGACTATGACGATCGCGCACGTTCTCATCGCCGATGATTCTCTCGTCATCCGGACGGTGGTCCGGACCCAGCTCGAGGAGGAGGACTATCGCGTCAGCGAAGCCGTCAACGGCATCGCCGCGCTCGAGCAATGCCGGGTCGATGCGCCCGACGTCGTCCTGCTCGACATCGAGATGCCCGGGCTCGACGGGTACGAGGTGCTCTCCGCGCTCAAGGCCGACAGCCGCCTGCGGAACATCCCGGTCGTGTTCCTCACCGGGCGTAGCGACATGCGGGACCTCGTCGCCGGGCTGGGCGGCGGTGCCCACGACTACCTCAAGAAGCCCTTCCACGGCGCCGAACTGCTCGCCCGGGTCGGAGCCGCCGCGCAGGTCAAGAAACTGCAGGACAAGCTCGAGGAACGCAACGTCGAGCTCGAACTGGTGAGCCGCACCGACGGGCTGACCGGGCTGTACAACCGCAGACACCTGGACGAGGAGCTCATGCGTCGGCGCAGCGACGCGCAACGCCACCAGGAACCGCTCTGCCTGTTGCTCCTCGACATCGACCACTTCAAGCAGGTCAACGACACCTACGGTCACTCGACGGGCGACATGGTCCTGCGCGCGTTCGCCGACCGGCTCCAGGCGGAGCTACGGGCCGGTGACATCGCCGGGCGGTGGGGCGGGGACGAGTTCCTCGTGATCCTGCCGCATACCGATCTCGCCGGCGGCCTGGAACTCGCCGAGCGGATCCGCGGGGCGGTGGCGGCGGGCGGCGTGCACGCCGGAGGCAAGGAGATCAGCGTGACCGTGAGCGGGGGGTGTGCGCTCGGCGCGGTCGGCGACTCCGCGGACGCCGTACTCGACCTCGCCGACAACTGCCTCTACGAGGTCAAGGTCGCGGGACGGAATCAGATCGTGACGGCTGCGCTTCCCGCACCCGCCTAGGCACCGCCCGCCCTTCTCATGATCAAGAGGGGATTCGTACGGCGTTTCGTACCGAAATCCCCTCTTGATCACCGCTGTGTGCGCGCACCTCTCGGTAACTAGTTGACACTGACTAGTCAGGATCGACTACAGTGTCGTCGTCACGTTCGAGCGCATGACGGAAGGACGCTGCGATGGAGACGACGTACGACGCCGGGATGCCGGTCCGGATCCCGGCCCACAACACGGTGACCAGGCGACTCGGCAACTGGACGACCGCACGCGAGTTCCAGGTGCGCGCGTCTCACGGCAAGGCCGTGCTCGACCTGCGGTCCCCGCAGATCCCGGCCGGCGACATCCACCTCGACGTCGACCTCGACCACGGAGTGCTCAAGCTCCTCGTCGCCGATGACGCCGTGGTCGACGACTGGGACCTGCACCGCATCGGCCGCGGGCGGGTCAAGGACGGGGCAGGCACCCGGGCCACCGGAGGCCGCCGCATCGTGCTCACCGGGCAGGTGCGCAGCGGCGAGATCCGCGTCAACCGTGGCGGTGTCGCGCTGCTGTCGGCCATGTGCTCCCGCGAGTACGTCGCCGACCTGCGACGCGCGCACAAGGAGGGCGGGTTCCCAACCGTGGACGACCCGACCCGCACCGCCTGACGGAGGACGAATGCCGAAGAAGCGGAAGGTCGGCAACCTGCTGGCCCTCGCCGTGCTGTCCTACCTCACCCAGAAGCCCATGCACCCGTACGAGCTCGGCCGCACCCTGCGCGACAACGGTGACGCCCGGAGCATCAAGTTCAACCAGGGCTCGCTGTACATGGTGGTGCAGCAGCTGACCAAGGCCGGGTTCATCACCGAGCTGGAGACCAACCGGGAGGGGCGGCTCCCCGAGCGCACCGTCTACGCCCTCACCGATTCTGGCCGGCAGGAGCTGCGCGCGTGGCTGCGCGATCTGGTGGAGGAACCCCAGCACGAGTACCCACAGTTCGTCGCCGCGCTCTCGCTCATCGGGGCGCTACCACCGGGGGAGGCCCTCGCGTTGTTGCGCCGGCGGCTCGACCGGCTCGCCGAGCAACGCACCGAGATCCGCTCCCTGATCGACGACGCGCTCGGCCAGGGCGTGCCCGGACTCTTCCTGATCGAGGAGGACTACCGGCTCGCTCTGCTGGATGCCGACGCCGCGTTCGTCCAACGGTTCATCGAACAGATCACCCATCCCGATACCGGCTGGACCCGCATGTGGGCCGAATTCCACGGCGAGCCGGCCCCCACGAACGAAAGGCACGAGACATGACAGACACGCGCACCGCCCTGATCATCGGCGGTGGAATCGCAGGTCCGGTCGCCGGCATGGCGTTACAGAAGGCCGGCATCGAGGCCACGGTCTACGAGGCGTACGGCGACACCGCCGGCGGCATCGGCGGCGGCCTCAGCATCGCGCCCAATGGCCTGAACGCACTTGGCGTCGTCGGAGTGGACGAGCCCATCCGGCGGATCGGCGAACCGATCACGGCGATGGTCATCCAGAGCTGGACCGGCAAGCAGCTCGCCGAGTTCCGGGGGATGCCGGGCCTGCCGCCGCAGCAGTTCGTCTACCGGTCCGACCTCTACCGCACGCTCCACGACGAGGCCGCCGGTCGCGGAATCCGCTCCGAATACGGCAGGAAGCTGGTCGACGTCACCGACGCGGGCGGAGCGGTCACGGCGCACTTCGCCGACGGCACCGAGGCAACCGCCGACATCCTGATCGGGGCCGACGGCATTCGCTCCACGGTCCGCTCGCTGATCGACCCCGCGGCACCGCAACCGAGATACGCCGGCCTGCTCAACTTCGCCGGACGGATGGACGACACCGGCCTGACGTCGACCGAGGGCCGGATGCACATGGTGTTCGGCAGGCGGGCGTTCTTCGGCTATCAGGTGCTCGACGACGGCAGCGGCGGTTGGTTCGTCAACCTTCCGCACGCGGCGGTCAGCCGCACCGAGGTCAACGAAATCGGAACGGAGCAGTGGCGCCGGATCCTCTGCAACGCGTTTGCCGACGACCGGTCACCCGCACTCGAGCTGATTGGCCGGACCGCTCAGGACGACTTCCTGGTGATCGGTCCGATGGAGGACATCCCCAGCGTGCCCACCTGGAGCAACGGTCGGATGGTGCTCATCGGTGACGCGGCGCATGCGACCTCGCCGAGCTCGGGACAGGGTGCATCGCTGGCCGCGGAGAGCGCCGTACAGCTGGCCCGGTGTCTGCGCGACCAACCACTCGACCAGGCGTTCTCCGTCTACGAGCAGCTGCGCCGGGCCCGGGTCGAGAAGGTGATCGCGATGGCCGCCCGTACCAACAGCAACAAGGCGGCCGGGCCGATCGCGCGCGTCATCCGTGACCTGGTGATGCCGATGGCGATGAAGTCTCTGGCCAAGCCGGAGAAGCTCGCCTGGCAATACGACCACCACATCGACTGGGACGCCCGGGTGACCGGTGCCCCGCCGCCGGTGACGGTGGCGGCGTAAGGAGCCGACGCGCCGCCCGCCCATGATCAAGAGGGGATTCGCTACGGCGTTTCGTGCCGAAATCCCCTCTTGATCACCGGGAGTTGGGAGTTGGGAGTCTGGGAGTTGGGAGTCTGGGAGGTCAGGCGTCGGCGCGGGGACGGCGCAACGTGAAGCTCTCGAACGGCTGCAACTGCCCGTAGGGGCCCGTCACGTCGTAGTAGGTGACCGTGATCGAGGTGTGGCCGGATCGGCGGCTGCCGGGGTCGACGGTGAACGCTGCGAATCCGTAGGAGTGCGCCACGTCCCGGACGGCCGACCAGGGCGCGTTCTCGTGCACGTAGACCGGCGGCCGCTTTCCGGTGGTCGGGTCGGGGTCGCCGACCGGGGTGATCACCCGGCACGCGGGCGGGGTGAAGAACAGCTTGTTCGACGGCGCCGACGTACCTCCGCCGCCGAGCACCATGTGCACCGTGCCGGCGCCGGTGTCGACCACATCGGTACGGGTCGAGACCGGAACCGGGGTGAGGGTGGCGTTCTGCTGCTGGCCACGGATGGGGTGGGACCGCTCGTAGTGGTGTTCGTGGCCGCACACCACGAGGTCGACGCCGTACTTGTCGAAGAGCGGGACCCACTCCTGCCGGATGCCGAGATCGGCGCCGTTGAACTGGTCGGCGGTGCTGATCACCACCTGGTGCATGCAGACGACGATCCAGTCGATGTCCCGGTCGGCGCGGGTCGTCTTGAGTTCCTGCTCGAGCCAGGCCTTCTGCGCACCGTGGGAGTAGCCGCGGACGTAGCTGCTGCCGGCGTCCTGATAGCAGACGTCGTCGTTGGCCAGGCTGATGACGTGGACCGATCCGACCGTGAACGAATACCACAGGCCGCGGGTCGTCGCGTCCTGTCCCGGCGTCGGTGGCACCGAGAAGTAGGTCTGGTAGGCGGCGTAGCCGATCGGTCCGTTGCCGAGCTCGTTCTCGTGGTTTCCGGCCGCCGGCATCCAGGGCCGGTGCTGTGCGCTGCGGGTATTGTTCTCCCAGAAGTCCGACCAGGTGCGGACCCGGTCGGTGGCGAGGTTGGCGTAGCAGAGGTCGCCGTTGAAGAGGTGGAAGAGCGGGCCGACCCGTTCCACTCCGGACGTGACATCCCCGGCGGCCGGCGAGCCGAGGTTGTCGTTGACGTACGGCGGACTCGGGAGCGTCACGCCGGCCGGCGGGGTGAAGACCTTGCCGAGGGTGGGCGTCCCCTGGTCGCCGAAGCTGGTGAAGGTGAACGCCGCCCGCCCGCGTGGACCGGTGCGGAACGAGCCCAGCTCCGGCTCGGCGCCGTCGTAGACGGCGGCGTACATGTAGCCGGTGTCTTCATGGAGCCGGTCGATGCGCGCGTGGTGGGCGTAGACGACCTGCTTGGACTGGTTGTCGGTGTACGACGTGGTGTGCGCGCCGACCGTGCGCTCGTAGCGGTGGCCGGTCCGCGCGGTCAGCACCCGGGGGTGGCGCACCGGCTGGAGCGTGTGCCAGGAGACGACGACCTCGCGCGACGCGTCGGCACCGAACTGGGTGTGCAGTCCCGAGACCCGCGGGTCGGAGACCGGATCCGACGGCGACCTGTCGGCGGCCCCGGCCGGGGCGGCAGCCGCCGAACCGCTGCCGAGCAGCGTTCCCGCCGCGATGCCGGCGCTGCCGACGCCGGCGGCGGCGAGCAGGCTGCGTCGGGTCAGTACGGCGTCGGGGTGGTCGTCGGTGGAGTGGTCGTCGGCCCGCTGATGTCGGTCACGGGACGCAGTCTGGCGACGATGCCCCGCCGCCGCCACAACGTGACGGTGAACGGCTCACCAACTCATGAGTCGCGCCGCGGCGTTTCGTCAGCCGGTGCGGAGCCGGACCTGCAGCTGTCCAGCGCGGACCCGGGTCTCGAACGCCGGTTGCGTGGCCGTCGCCGGACCGCGCACCACCGTGCCGTCATCGAGCCGGAAGGTGCTGTGGTGCCACGGGCAGACGACGCACGGCGCCCCCTTGACCTCCACGACCGCACCCTCGTCGAGCGGCCCGGACAGATGGCTGCATTGCGCCGCCAGCACCCGCGCCTTCCGGCCGGACCGTACGACGAGGAGCGGAACGTCGAGCAGCGCGCGACGTACCGGCTTGCCCTTCGGGAGGTCGGCGAACGTTCCGACCTTGTGCCAGCCCGGCCGGATGAGGTGCGGAACCTGCTCGGCATGGTTGGCGCCCGCGGCCTGGCGGAAGGCGAGGTGCCCACCGATGAGGCCGCTGGTCCCGATCGTCGCGAGCCCGGCGAAGCCGAGGGCCTTCCCCAGGCCGACGTGACCACGTCCACGGGCGAGTAGCGATCCGGCGTACAGCCAGATCGAGGTGACGTTGCCCGCCCAGTGCACCACACCCACCCGCATCTGCTCCTCGTGCAGATCGGCCCAGTCAACGGCGCCGGCGGCCGCGGCCGGCAGCGCACCGGCCAATCCGACCACGATGAGGTGGCGGGCCTGCCGCTCGCCGCCGGTGGCGTCGAGCACGCCGGCGGACACGAACGCCCCGATCGGCAGCTGGACGAGCGCCGGGTGCGCGGGGTGACCGAGCCACACCCCGTGCAGGGCATTTCGGATGGGACCGTCCGGCACGATGCCGTGGACCACCCGTTGGCCGACGCGCACGATCCGATCGAGGGCATCGGCCTTCTCGATCCGCTCCAGCAGGCTCGTCGGTCCGATCGGCATGCAGACTCCATCTCCGCGCCATCTGCGGCTCGCCGCGTGGTTACTACCCAGTCACCAGAGTAGGAAGCCTGCCCGACTCGGACGGAGAAAACCACGCCGTGATGCACATAAACTCGGCCGGTGATCGCTCGCGCGGTGGTACGACAGGCTTTCGACCATCCCCGCGAATTCACCTCGTCGCCGCTGTATCGGGCGTTGAGTCACACGGTGGTGGATAACGAGCGGCTGCTCGACCTGGCGTCCCGCGGTACGGCGGGGCAATATCCCACCTTCCTGTTCTTCGGCGCGATCCATCTCGTGTTACTGGCCGGCGCCGATCATCCGCTGGCCCGGTTCTATCCCTCTGTCGTGGGCGCGGGTGCTGCGCCTGCGGACGACGCCGGCCCGGCCCTCGTCTCCTTTTGTGAGACCTACGAGGCCGAGCTGACAGAGGTGATCAGCACGCGGTTGGTGCAGACGAATCACGTGCAGCGTGCACTCGGCCTGCGGATCGGCCTCGCTGCGATCGCTCGGGAGATTCGTGCGCCACTGCATCTGATCGAGGTCGGCGCGAGCGCGGGACTGAACCTACGGTTCGACCGATACGGCTACCGCGTCGCGGGCCGGGCGTTCGGTGACCCGACGAGTGAAGTCCAGATCGTCGCCGATGTCTACGGTCCGAGGCCGGCCCCCGATCTCGACGTCCTGCCGGCCATCGCCTCCAGGTGTGGTGTGGATCTGCATCCGATCGATCCTCGGGATCCTGATGCCCGCGCCTGGCTGGAGGCACTGATCTGGCCGGAAAACCAGCACCAGCGGGCATTGCTCGCCGCTGCGCTCCGACTCGTCGACGCTGATCCGGTCGCGATCCACCCGGGTGACGCCATCGATGTCCTCCCCGCGCTGGCCGACTCGCTTCCCGTTGGTGCGCCCCGGGTCGTTTTCCATTCCGCCACCCGACTCCATGTTGCAGTCGATCGCCGGGACGCGTTCGACGGCGCGATCCTGGCGTGTGGTCGTACCGGGCCGTTGTGGTGGCTGTCCGTCGAGGATGCGCCGGATTCGACGGGACCTCGAGCGCGTTCTGGACCGGCGTTGACGTTGCGCGCTCCCGACGGAGAAATGACGACCCTTGCTGTGCTCGACGGGCATCTGGGCTGGGTCGAGATGCTTGGTGGATCGGCGTACGGCGTGGACAGTCGGTAATCGTCCGGATCACCCGGCACATCGTTGAACGGTTTCAATGATGGCTACGGAGTGCAGCTGCTACCGTGCGCATCCCGAGCGCCCCTCGGACCTCTCGATTCCACTAAAAGTGGCTGATTCCTCGCCTGTTTTTCTCAGATTTACGCCCGTCGGCGGCTTGACCGTGCCGACCGAGCGCTCCTAAGGTTCGCCGCTGAACGGTTTCAGGAGGGCCCGACGCGGGAAGGCCTGGCCACAATGCTGTTTCGCTAGCCGCGCCCCATGGCGCCCGAGGCGACGGAGACAGGAGAAGACGTGACTGCTCAGCGCGACGTCGAGACCAACGTCGACCAACATGGCCACGCGGTAACCAAGCAGCAGTGGCGCTGGTCCGTTCTTGCCGGGATGGCGTCCTTCCTCGATGCCGGATCGATCGTGGCGCTGGGTGCCAGCCTCGCGCTGTGGAAGACCTACCTCGGGATGAGTACGTCGTTGGTCGGCACCCTGGCCGCTCTCGGACCGAACGCGATCGGATGTGCGGTCGGTGCGTTGATCGGTGGCCGGCTCGGCGACCTGCTGGGGCGCAAGCTCATCTACCAATACGACCTGATGGTCTACGCGTTCGGAGTCATGCTGATCGCCTGCTCGGTGAACATCCCGATGCTCCTGATCGGCACCATCATCGTCGGCATCGCCGTCGGTGCCGACGTACCGACATCGCTCGCCCTCGTCGGCGAGTTTTCCCCGGACCGGGCGCGCGGCAAGCTGCTCGGCTTCTCGCAGGTGGCATGGAACAGCGGGCCGATCGTCGTGTTGCTGCTCGCGCTGGCCACCACCCCGTTCGGCACCTGGGGCGGCCGCATCCTCTTCCTGATGCTGTTCGTCGTCGCCGTGGTTACCTACCTGCTGCGTCGGGGCATGGTGGAATCGGCGCGGTGGGCCGCCGCGGCCGGCACGATGAAGACGCAGGACGCGTCGGCCGAGAGCGAGCAACCCGAGTCGGCGCCGATCCCGCGCAACGCATCCGCGGTCAGCAAGCTGGGCCAGCTGTTCCGGGGCAACAACCTGAAGGCGCTGGTGTGGACGGCGATCATCTACGTCTTCTGGAACATCGCGGCCGGCACGACCGGCATCTTCACGCCGTACATCATCACCACGCTGCACGCCGGGAGTCAGGCCGCGAGTGTCGCGTTGTCGTGCGCCGGCTTCGTCATCGGCGTCCTGGCGACGATCTTCATCTTCATGCCGCTCAACGACCGGACCCACGGCACCCGCAAACGGCTGTGGGGCATCGGAGCCATCATGCAGGTGGCTGCATGGGTCGCGTATCTCGTGCTGCCGTTCAGCATCCCGGTGATCGTCGCCAACATCTTCCTGTTCGGGGTCGGGGGTGCACTCGCCGGCGAGGCCTTCTACAAGGTCGTGAGCCAGGAGCTCTTCCCGACGATGTTGCGCGGCACCGCGCAGGGAGTCACCTTCGGGACCGCGCGGCTGTGCCTCGGCATCTGGAGCTTCTTCGTTCCGGCGCTGGCATCGGTCGGGATCCGTCCGGTCGCGGCCATTCTTGCGGCGTTCCTCGCGATCAGTGGTGTCGCGGGCTACTTCTGGATGCCCGACACCTGCGGCAAGTCGTTGGAGGAGATCGAGCGGGAGCGGGAGATCGGCGAGCACAGCACCCAGAGCACGCCGTCCGCGGCCCGCGCTGCATGATCGGGCCGTGACCAGCGAAACCATCGAGTTCGATGACTTCACCCGGGTCGACCTGCGCATCGGCACCGTGACCGCCGCCGAACCCAACGCGAAGGCACGCAAGCCGGCCTACGTGCTGACGATCGACCTCGGTCCGCTGGGCACCCGGACGTCGAGTGCGCAGATCACCGACCACTACACGGTGGACGACCTGGTCGGCACCCAGGTGCTCTGTGTCTGCAACTTCGCGCCGAAGCGGATCGCCGGGATCAAGTCCGAGGTGCTGGTCGTCGGCGGGCTCGACGAGGAGGGCCGGGTCGTCCTCGCCGGCTTCGGCCACCGCGTTCCGGACGGCACGCCCCTGCGCTGACCCGGTACGCCGATCTCGCACCGTTGACAACATGCAGGCATTTACCTGCATAATGAGCGCATGGCCGACGAGATGGACCGGGTGTTCCGGGCGCTCGCCGACCCCACCCGTCGGCACGTGCTCGACCGGTTGCACGAGCGCAACGGGCAGACGTTGGGCGAGCTGTGCGAGCACCTCGACATGGCACGTCAGTCGGCGACGCAGCACCTGGCCGTCCTCGAGGCGGCCAACCTCATCAGCACGGTCCGGCAGGGCCGGGAAAAGCTGCATTACCTCAACCCGGTCCCGCTCCATCAGATCCAGGACCGATGGATCGACAAGTTCGAGCGTCCTCGTCTCCGGGCGCTCGGTGCCGTCAAGAGACAAGCAGAGGAGCGCCACATGGCCGACCGGCCCACCTTCGTCTACGTGACCTACATCCAGAGCACGCCGACGGCGGTCTGGCACGCCCTGACCGACGCCGACCTGACCGCGGCCTACTGGGGTCACAGCAACATCTCCGACTGGCAGCCCGGATCCGAGTGGGAGCATCGGCGCACCGACGGCTCCGGGATCGCCGACGTCGTCGGCACCGTCCTCGAGGCCGTTCCGCCGAAGCGACTGGTGCTGAGTTTCGGCGGCCCCGGTGCGCAGCCGGCCGACGGACCGTCCCAGGTCACGTTCGACGTCGAGCCCTACCAGGACATCGTCAAGCTCACCGTCACCCACGAAAACCTCGCAGACCAGGCCGAATACGACGCGGCCGCCGCCGGTTGGCCGGCCGTGCTCGCCAATCTCAAGTCGCTGCTGGAGACCGGACATGTGCTCCCGCAGGCCCCCTGGGAGATGCACGCCGAACTGCGGGCGGCGAACATGGCGAAGAACGACGTACGGTGACCACGCGCGGATCGGCAGGTGCCGTCACATTCCCTGAACGTCGTGTCGATACGGCGCTCCACTGTTCGACGCACTGGTAGAGGCTGGGCTTCACACCCGTCGACAGCGTCGGGGGCCCAACTCGACGAACAAGGAGATACCGCGATGCGATTCATGATGTTCATCTACCCGGGCATCGAAGACGAGTCGAAGTGGGACCCCAGCGCCGAGGATGTCGCCGCCATGACGGCGTACAACGAGAAGCTGACCCAGGCCGGCGTACTCCTGGCCCTCGACGGGCTGCACCCGTCGGCCGAGGGTGCTCGGGTCACCTTCCCCGGCGGCAAGGCCAGGGTGACCGACGGACCCTTCGCCGAGGCGAAGGAGCTGATCGGTGGCTACTGGCTGATCCAGGCGAAGTCCAAGGAAGAGGCCGTGGAGTGGGCGTCGCGCTGTCCGTGCACCGAGGGCGCCGTGGTCGAGGTACGCCGCGTCTATGAGATGTCGGACTTCCCGGCCGACGTCCAGGAGGCGGCCACGTTGTCCTCGCCTCCGCCCCAGCAGACGGCCAGCGCCTAGTTACCACTCGATGGGAGTCCGCGACGCATCCGAGGACCGCACGGCGGGCGCAGCAGCCGCCCGCCGTGCGGTCGAGGCCGTCTGGCGGATCGAATCGGCCCGGGTGATCGCCGGCCTCGCGCGGCTGCTGCACGACGTCGGCCTCGCCGAGGATTTCGCCCAGGACGCGCTGGTCGCCGCCCTGGAGACGTGGCCGGAGTCCGGGGTGCCGGACAACCCAGGAGCCTGGCTGATGGCCGTCGGGAGAAGGCGCGCGATCGACCTCATCCGCCGGAACCGGCGGCTGGAGGACAAGCAGCAGGAACTCGCTCGCGACCTCGCGATCCAGCTCGCGATGGGGAGCGCGGATCTCGAAGCAGTCCTCGACGACGACATCGGCGACGACTTGCTGAGTCTGATCTTCACCTGCTGCCACCCGGTGCTGTCCACGGAGGCGCGCGTCGCGCTGACGCTGCGCATGCTCGGCGGGCTCACCACGCCCGAGATCGCCCGGGCCTACCTCGTGCCGGAGTCGACGGTTGCCCAGCGCATCGTCCGGGCGAAGCGGACCCTCGCCGAGGCGCACGTTCCCTTCGAGGTGCCGACCGGCGCCGATCGCGCCGACCGCCTGACCTCGGTGCTCGAAGTGGTCTACCTCATCTTCAACGAGGGCTATTCGGCGACGGCCGGTGACGATTGGCTGCGCCCGGCGCTGTGTGAGGACGCGCTGCGCTTCGGCCGGATCCTGGCCGGCCTGACGCCGCGGGAGCCGGAGGTGCACGGCCTCGTCGCGTTGATGGAGATCCAGGCGTCGCGCACCGCGGCCCGGGTCGGGCCGTCGGGCGAAGCGGTCCTGCTGCTCGACCAGGACCGCGCACGATGGGACCGGACACTCATCCGACGCGGCCTCGCGGCGCTGCAGCGCGCCGAGGATCTCGGCGGCGCCTTCGGTCCCTACGCGCTGCAGGCGGAGATCGCCGCCTGTCACGTTCGGGCGCGCACCGCCGCCGACACGGACTGGGCTCGCCTCGCGACCTTCTACGGCGCCCTGGCCCGGCTCGCACCCTCGCCGGTCGTGCAACTCAACCGCGCTGTCGCGGTCTCGATGGCCTCCGGACCGCAGGCCGGCCTCGAACTCGTCGACGCACTGGAGTCCGACGGCGCCCTCGACGGCTACCACCTCCTCCCGAGCGTCCGCGGCGATCTGCTCGCCAAGCTCGGCCGCCACGACGAGGCCCGAGCCGACTTCGAACGGGCCGCGGCGCTGACCCACAACACCCGCGAGCGTGACCTGCTCCGGCAGCGCGCGGCCGAGTGTGCGCGCGGAGCGGCCGGGCGCTGAGCCCGCGGTGTGTTAATTCGAGGTATCTCGTGGGCAGCAACGTCTTGACGCTGCCGGTCCGGCCGTGTGTCCTGTGACCGGTCCGTGATCTCGCGCGGGCCGGCTCGAGTCGGCAGGAGGGCCCCGACGATGGCAGATACGGTGCGTAGGTCCGGCGTCGACGTGGCGCACGAGCCGATCGAAGGCGACCTCGGGATCGGTCGGGACGACTACGCGGTCACCCGTGTGCCGGACGCGCAACGCAAGCACTGGTTTGTCGTCTTCCTGCAGCGCTACGGCCAGATGTCGGCCCTCTCGCAGTTCCTGCTCGGCGCGACGCTGGGCTTCGGGATGACCTTCTGGCGGGCCTTCCTCGCGCTCACTCTCGGTGCGGTGATCCTCGAGGTCGTCGCGGTGTTCACCGGCCTCGCCGGACAGCGCGAGGGGCTGAGCACCTCCCTGCTCACCCGCTGGACCGGCTTCGGTCGCTACGGGTCGAGCGTCCTCGGACTGGTCATCACCATCAGCCTGATGGGCTGGTTCGGCGTGCAGAACGCCGTCTTCGCCCAAGGTCTGGTGTCATTGCTGCCCCACGCCCTGCCGTTGTGGGCGTGGGAGGTGCTCACCGGAGCGTTGGTGACCGCGATCGTCATCTGGGGCTTCCTGTCGATGACGTGGACGGCGTACATCACCGTGCCGGCCTTCGTGCTGCTGTGCTTCTATTCGATCGGCAAGGCGCTGCGCCACGAGTCACTCGGTGCGTTGGTCAACTCGCCGCACCCGGGCCCGGCACTCGGCCTCGGTGCCGGCGCGACACTCGTCGCCGGCGGGTTCATCGTCGGGGCGGTCATCAACCCCGACATGTGCCGGTTCAACCGCAGTGGCCGCGACGTCGTGGTCAACACCATCCTCGGGATCACCCTCGGCGAATACACCATCGGCCTCATCGGCGTACTGCTCGCCCATTACGCGAAGACCGCCAACGTCATCGGCATCGTGACGACGACGTCGGGTGCGGTCGGGGTGCTGATCCTGGTCGCGGCGACCACCAAGATCAACGACTGGAACCTCTACAGCGGATCCCTGGGGCTGGCGAACTTCGTCGACACCGCGTTCGGCCGGCGCATCCACCGGGGCCTGCTGACGCTCGTCGTCGGGGGCATCGGGACGCTGCTGTCCGCGCTCGGGATCCTCACCCACTTCATCGGCTTCCTGACCATCTTGGGTGTCGCGATTCCGCCGGTCGCCGCCATCATGGTGGTCGACTACTTCATCCTGAAGACCCACCGCGACGTGCTCGACGCGACCCGCCGCACGGGGATCCCGGCGCACTGCCCCAACTGGAACATCGCCGGCTGGATCTCCTGGATCGTCGCCGGCCTCGTCGGCTATTACGTCGACTGGGGGATCGCCAGCGTCAACTCCCTGGTCGTCGCCGCCGTTCTGTACTACGGGTTGAGCAAGGCGTTGGCGGTGACCCGTCCGGCGACCGCCGGATCGGCCGCCTGATGCGGGTCGGAATCGATGTCGGGGGCACCAACACCGACGCCGTCCTGATGGACGGACGCACCGTCCTCGCGGAGTTCAAGACCCCGACAACGCCCGAGGTGACGGGCGGAATCGTCGCCGCACTCGACGGCCTGCAGGCCAGTCGGCCGTTTCCGCCGGCCGAGGTGACGGCGGTGATGATCGGTACGACGCACTTCACCAACGCCGTCGTCGAAGCGGAGCGGCTGTCCCGGACCGCCACCGTGCGGCTGGGGCTGCCCGCGACCGCGGGCCTGCCGCCGATGACCGACTGGCCGGCGCGACTCCGTCAGGCGCTCGGGGAGCACGTCTACCTGTGTCACGGCGGCTACGAGTTCGACGGGCGGCTCATCTCGGAGTTCGACGAGTCGGAGATACGCGCGGCGGCCGCCGACATCGCCGCGAAGGGCATCCAATCCGTCGCGGTCTCGTCGGTCTTCTCGCCGGTCAACCCGGAGATGGAGCTGCACGCGGCCGACGTACTGCGCGCGGTCATCCCGGGCCTCGCGGTCAGCGTGTCGCACGAGATCGGCCGGGTCGGGCTGCTCGAGCGGGAGAACGCGACCATCCTCAACGCGTGCCTCCGCGAACTCGCCGAGCACATCACGGCCGCGCTCGAGAAGTCGGTGCGGGGTGCGGGCATCGAGGCGCCGGTCTACATCAGCCAGAACGACGGCACGCTGATGAGCGTCGACTACTGCCGGCAGTACCCGGTCGCCACGTTCGCGTCCGGCCCGACCAACTCGATGCGCGGCGCGGCGTTCCTCTCGGGGCGGAGTGACTGCGTGGTCGTCGACGTCGGCGGTACGACGAGCGATGTCGGCGCTCTCGTGCACGGTTTCCCGAGGGAGGCAGCCGTCGCTGTCGATATCGGCGGCGTGCGCACCAACTTCCGGATGCCCGACGTGCTCTCCGTCGGCCTGGGTGGCGGAAGTCTGGTCGCCCGTACGGAGGAGACGGTGACGGTCGGTCCGCGCAGCGTCGGTTACGCGATCCGGGACCGGGCGTTGGTCTTCGGCGGCGACACCGTGACCGCGACCGATCTCGCCGTCGCGGCCGGCATGTGCGAGGTCGGCGATCCGGCCCGGGTCGCCCAGCTCGACGCCGACCTCGTCCGGGCCGGTGTGCGACACATGCAGGAGCATCTCGCGGAGCTGGTCGACCGGGTGAAGACCAGTGCCGACCCGCTGCCGGTCGTCGTCGTCGGTGGCGGGAGCATCCTGCTCGAAGATCACCTCGAGGGTGCCTCGGAGATCCTCAAGCCCGACCATTTCGCGGTCGCCAACGCGATCGGGGCGGCGATCGCCCAGGTGGGTGCGGAGGTCGACAAGGTCTTCTCGCTCGCGGAGCTGCCGCGGGAGCAGGCCCTCGACTCGGCCCGCCAGGAGGCCGTGACCAAGGCGATCGCGGCCGGCGCGGAGGCGTCGACGGTGCAGATCGTCGACGTCGAAGAGGTCCCGCTGGCCTACCTGCCGAGCAACGCCGTACGGATCCGGGTCAAGGCCGTCGGCGACCTGCCGCTGGGTGGTGAGGATGTCGCGACTGGTTCATGAGGAGGACCTGGACGACCTTGCCCGCGGCGCGGCGGTCCTCGGGACGGGCGGCGGAGGCAACCCCTACATCGGCAAGCTGATGGCCCAGCAGGCGATCCGCGAGCACGGGCCGGTGACCCTCGTCGACGCCGACGAGGTGCCCGACGACGCAATCGTGGTGCAGGCGGCGATGATGGGCGCGCCGACGGTCATGGTGGAGAAGCTGCCCCGCGGCGACGAGGCCGCGCAGGCGTTCTCGATGCTCGAGGAGTTCCTCGGCCGGCCCGTGACGCACGTGGTGTGCGGTGAGGCCGGGGGAGTCAACTCCACGATTCCGTTCGTCGTGGCCGCGACGCTCGGGCTGCCGCTCGTCGACGCCGACGGCATGGGCCGGGCCTTTCCCGAGCTGCAGATGGTGATGCCGGGTCTTCTGGGAGTGTCCGCGACCCCGCTGGTCGTGGCCGACGAGAAGGGCAACAGCATCCTGCTGCGCACCATCGGCAACCGGTGGACGGAGCGGCTTGCCCGAACGGCGACGATCGAGATGGGCTGCTCGTCGGCGTTCGCGTCCTATGTCATGAGCGGACAGCAGCTGCGCGACACGATGGTGTTGGGCACTCTGAGCCTGTGCCAGGACATCGGCCGGCTCATCGTCCGGGCGCGGGCCCGGCACAGCGATCCCGTGCGCGCGGTCGCCGACCGGCTCGACGGTCGCCCCGTGTTCACCGGACGCGTGGTCGACATCGAGCGGCGTACCGAGACCGGATTCGCCCGGGGACGTGCGGTGCTGTCCGGGACCGGGGACGACGCCGGCTCCGATCTGGTGCTCAACTTCCAGAACGAGCATCTGGTCGCGATCCGGGACGGAACGGTGATCGCGTCCGTGCCCGACCTGATCATCGTCCTGGACACCGACACGGCCGAGCCGGTCACCACCGAGGAGATCCGCTACGGCTTCCGGGTGTCGGTGCTCGTCGCGCCCTGCGATCCGCGCTGGCGCACGGATGCCGGCCTCGAGTTGGTCGGGCCGCGCTACTTCGGCTACCCGTTCGACTACGTCCCCCTCGAAGATCGACTGAGCAGCGGGACCGGTGCGCCGTGAGCCGGACGATCACCCGCCAGGACCTGGTCGACCTCGCCTACGGGGCGGCGCTGTTGGGCTCCGGTGGCGGTGGTGATCCCTACATCGGCCGGCTGCTGGTGGAGCGGGCGCTCGACCGCGGCCGCACCGTGACGGTGTGGGACCTCGACGAGGTGCCCGACGACGGGCTGGTCATCTCCACGGCCATGATGGGCGCGCCGACCGTCATGGTCGAAAAACTGCCGTCCGGCACCGAGGGCGTCGCGGCGTTGCGCGCACTTGAGGAGCATCTCGGGCAGCAGGCCGTCGCGACGATTCCGATGGAGTGCGGCGGCCTGAATTCCACGCTGCCGCTCGTCGTCGCGGCCGAGGCCGGCATCCCGGTCATCGACGCCGACGGCATGGGCCGGGCGTTCCCCGAACTGCAGATGGAGACCTTCCACGTCTACGGCGTAAGCGGCAGTCCGATGACGATCGCCAACGAACACGGTGACGTCGTGACCGTCTCGGCCCGGGACAACTGGGCGATGGAGTGGCTGGCCCGCGGAATCTGCGTCCGCATGGGAGGCGCCGCGATGATCGCCGAGTATTCGATGACGGGTGCGACCGCCAGGCGGGTCTCCATCCCCGGAACGCTCGGCCTCGGGATCAGCCTCGGCGCAGCGGTACGCCGCGCGCGGGAGCGCCACGACGATCCGTTGGAGCACCTCGCCGAGGCACTGGGCTCGATCTCCTACCTCGGCCCGCGGCTGATCTTCGAGGGCAAGG
Source organism: uncultured Actinomycetota bacterium (assembly GCA_963775655.1). Taxonomy (GTDB): domain Bacteria; phylum Actinomycetota; class Actinomycetes; order Mycobacteriales; family QHCD01; genus DASXJE01. The sequence continues at coordinate 219,992 of CAVZJT010000001.1, forward strand.
TGGAGGACGTGTTCCGGCAGACGACCGGGGGATTCGTCAAGGGTCACGCGCTGATCCGGTCGCACGGCTCCGACGAGCAGATGAGAATCGCCTTCCAGAACGAGAACCTGATCGCCGAGGTCGATGGGCGGGTGGTGGCTGTCGTGCCCGACCTCATCTGCATCCTCGCCGCCGAGACCGCCGAGCCGATCACGACGGAGAGCCTGCGTTACGGCCACCGCGTCAAGGTCGTCTCGATCACGCCGCCGGAGATCATGCGGACACCCGAAGCGCTGGAAGTCTTCGGGCCGCAGGCGTTCGGGCTCGATGTCGACTACGTCCCGTCCTGTGTACGGTCGTTCTGGTGAGCTACGACCGCATCATCCAAGGCGGCACCCTCGCGACCGCGGACAAGGTCTACGACGCCGACATCGGCATCGCGGGTGGTCGTATCACGGCCATCGGGGAGGAGCTCTCCGACCCGGCGGCCGAGATCATCGACGCATCGGGGCTGGTGGTCGCTCCCGGCGGGATCGACGTACACACCCATTTCGACACCGGGATCGGGGAGTCGTCGACCGCCGACGACTACACGTCGGGATCCCGGGCGGCGGCCGCCGGAGGAATCACCACCTTCGTCAACTTCGCCTTCCAGGAGCCCGGTCGCGGACTGTCGGTCGCAATCGACCGCGAGGTGGACAAGGCGGCCGCACGATCGGTGATCGACTACGGCTTCCACATCGCGATCACGGACCTGTCGCCGCCGGGAGTGCTCGCCGAACTGCCGGCGTTGCTGCAGGACGGCTTCAGCAGCATCAAGATCTTCACCGCCAATACAGGCATGGCACTCGGCGACCCGGACGTGCTCCGGGTGCTGCGCGCCGCCGCCGACGTCGACGTGATGGTCAACGTGCACGCGGAGGACGCGTCGCTCATCGACCACCTCACCGACGAACTGCTGCACGCTGGGCACCGTGACGTCGCACATCTCGTCGAGGCCCGACCGGCGCAGGCGGAGGCGATCGCGACCGCGCGCGTGGCTGCCTATGCCGCCGCCCTCGGCGCGACCGTCTACTTCGTCCACCTCTCCTGCCGGAGCGCTCTCGACGCCGTGCGGCAGGCGCGCCGGGACGGATCGCGGGTGTACGTCGAGACGCGGCCGGCGTACCTCTACCTGTCCGCCGACCGCTACACGCTCCCGGCGCGGGAGGGAAACAAGTACGTGTGCTGGCCGCCGCTGCGCACGATCGACGACCAGAAGGCTTTGTGGGAAGGGCTGCGCGACGGCGAGATTCAGACCTACGCCACCGACCACACGACCTGGCTGGCCGGCCAGAAGATGGATCCCGCGTTGTCCTTCGCCGAGATTCCCGGCGGTGTGTCCAACGTGCAGACGAGCCTGGGAATGCTCTACGCGGAAGGCGTCGCCACGAAGCGGATATCACTGAGCACGTTCGTCTCGGTGACGTCGACCAATCCGGCGAAACTGTTCGGCCTATGGCCGCGCAAGGGTACTCTCGCGGTCGGCTCGGACGCCGATCTCGTGCTCATCGATCCGGACCGGTCCTTCCGGGTCACCGAACCTGCCATGCATTCGCGCTCGGACTTCGACCCCTACGAGGGTTACGAGGCGCACGGGTGGCCGGTCCTCACGATCTCCCGCGGAGAGGTGGTCGCCCGGGACGGCACGATCACGGCAGCGCCCGGCCGGGGCCGGTTGCTGCGGCGCGGTCGCTACCAGGACCTGGAGGACTCGTGAGCGCAACACCACCCGAGCCGACCGTGACGATTGGGCGCCGACAGGTCTACGAACTCCTCGCGCACCTGGTTGCGAGCGCCGACCTCTGCGCCGTCGAACCGAGCTACTACGGCACCTTCCGGCTGCTGGACGCGGCGGCCAAGCTGGCCGGTCTCGCCGTCGGCTGCGGGCTCGAAGACGAATGGCTCGCCGACCTGCGGTCCGACATCGAGCAGAACAAGACGCTCATGATGAGCGATCGCGCCGCCTACTACGAATATCTGCCGCAGGTCACCAAACGCGTCGCCCAGCACCTCATGGAGACCGCCCCGGCCGACGACACGACGACGCCGTGACGACGGCACCGGCCCGGGGCGACTACGTCGACCCGCACGACCTGCTGGGCCTGATCCGCTCCCGTCGGGTGGTGCGAGACCTCACCCCCGAACCGGTGAGTGACGACGACCTGATGATGGTTCTCGAGGCGGGTCTGTGGGCGACGAGCGGGGGAAACAACCGCGTCCACCGATTCCTGGTGGTTCGCGACCCACGCACGGTGCAACTCGTGGTCGACGTGTCCCCGGGAATATTCTCGCCGCCCGGTGTCATGATCGTCGTCTGCGCCGACCTCGACGTCGCGGAACGGCTCGAGCTGGACATGGAACGCTACAAGACCCCGTGGATCGACGTCGGTACGGCGGCGATGAACATGATGATGCAGGCGCATGCGCTCGGCCTCGGCAGCTGCCCGGCGACGTCGTTCAGCCGATCGGGTGTCGAGGCGGTGCTCGAGCTCCCGCCGCAGGCGCAGCCCGCGTTGATCCTGCAGGTCGGACACCGACCGGGCGGTACCGGCTCCGCGAGCCGGCCGACCGGGAGGTCGTCCCGGCTGGCGCGGTTCGTGTACTGGGAGCGGTACGGGCACACGCGTTCCGAACTCGGGAGGCGATCATGAGACAACGCTTGTATCGTTTCCTCTCGGACCGCACCGGGCCCCCCACGGATGCGGTTCCGGGAACCCCCGGCTCGTCGTTTCCCCCATAGCGGCGGCCCGGGGGATTCTCGGACACTCCAGGAGCCACGATGCACGTGTTCCTCGAGACTGATCGTCTTCTGTTGCGGCGCTTCACCGCGGACGACGGCCCCAATTTGATCGATCTCGACAGTGATCCCGACGTGATGCACTACGTCACCGGCGGCCGGACCACGCCGCGCGAGGAGATCATCGACGACTTCCTTCCGACGTTCCTCGACTACTACCGCCGATTCGACGGCTACGGGTTCTGGGCGGTGATCGAGAAGGTCACGTCGGACTTCCTGGGTTGGTTCCACTTCCGGCCGGCACCCGGCGACGCCGCGGACGAGGTCGAGCTCGGTTACCGGCTGCGGCGGTCGGCGTGGGGGAAAGGCTATGCGGCCGAGGGATCACGGGCGCTGATCGACAAGGGGTTCACGGAGCTGGGCGTACGCCGTGTGCATGCCGAGACCCTGGCGGTGCACGCAGCGTCGCGTCGGGTGATGGAGAAGGCCGGACTGCGTTACGTGCGCACCTTCCACCAGGACTGGCCGTATGCCATACCGGGCGACGAGCACGGCGACGTGGAATATGCCCTGACCAGACAGGAGTGGGACGAGGGACGCCGGGCGGGTCAGTGACGGCCGGTTGCCGATTTCGCCGGCGCCGTCGCCTGCACACTGACCGCCCGGACCGCCGTGCCCGGCGTCAGACCACGCCACGTCGCACGTGCCGTGAGGACATATGTCCCCGGACCCGCACCGACGGGAATGCCGATCCGGTAAGACAGCTGCGCCGACTTGTGCGGAGGTATGGACGTCGGCACGGTGCCCGTCGCCGTGGCGGTCCAGCCAGGCGGAGGATGGAGCACGAACTGCGGTTCGAGTAGTGGCTGCCCGCCGCTGTTGGTCACGGTCACCGCGAGCGTGCTCGCCTTCCCCCCGACGACGGTGCCGGCCGTCTTGACGCCGATGCCTTGCGCGCCGTCGGCGTTCCGCACCTGGAACTGCGCGTGCACAGGCAGGTTGCGGGAGGACGTCCCGACCGACACGGTGTAGGCGCCGGAGGCGACGTCCCAGTTGTGCGCGCCGCTGTTCCAGAAGGAGTACGCCTGGCGGGGCACCGTCATGGTGACGCGTCGCGACTCGCCGGCTGACAGCGGCACCCGCGCGGTCGCCACCAGCCGCCGCGGTGGCTCACCGGCATTCGCCGGGAAACTGAGATAGACCTGCGGGGTGGCGGTGCCGGACCGGGTGCCCGTGTTGGTGACCTGCACACCCACTCGGACGGTATTTCCCAGGTTCGGAAGCGTCGGCAGCACACTGAGGTTGCTCACCCGGAACGTCGTGTACGACAGGCCGTAGCCGAACGGGAAGAGCGGAGTCAGATGCTGCGCGTCGTACCACCGGTAGCCGACCTGCAGGCCCTCGGTGTAGTCGTAGCCGCCGTTCTGCGCGGGATAGCGCGGCGGGGTGTGGCAGCAGTCCTGGTCGAGCGCAGTCGGGAAGGTCACGGGAAGCTTGCCGGCGGGATCGACGTCGCCGAACAGCAGCGCCGCCAGTGCGTTGCCGTCCTCCTCGCCCGGGTACCACATCTCGAGCAGTGCGTGGATCTGGGAGAGCCACGGCATCGTGACGGCGCTCCCGGTGTTGAGGACCACGATGGTGCGCGGGTTGGCCGCCCGGACGGCAGCCACCAGTTGGTTCTGATTACCCGGGAGATCGATGTTCGCCCGGTCGGCGCCTTCCTGCTCGACGTCGTTGACCACGACGACGGCGACCTGCGCCTGTTTCGCCAGGGCGGCGGCCTTGTCGAGGTTCGTGCCGTCGGCGGTGGTCACCGTGGCCGCAGCGCCGAGGCGTGCCGCGATCCCCTGCACCGGACTCACGGCGTAATACGGGTCGACCTTGGAACTGCCCTTGCCGCCGGTCATCGCGGTGTTGGCGTACTGCCCGATGACCGCGACCGACTTCACCGCCGACGCGTTGAGGGGCAGCATTGCGGTGTCGTTCTTCAGCAGTACCGAACCACTTTCGGCCACGGAGCGGGAGAAGGTGCCGTCGGCCGCGACGTCCACCCTTCCGGTCGGACGACCGGGGTCGAACATGCCGAGCTTGAACATCATCCGCAGGATGCGCCGCACGTGCATGTCGATGATGGCCGTAGCCACCCTTCCCTGCCGGACCAGGTCGGGCAGCGTGCTGTACCACTTGCCCCAGTCCAGTCCGGTGAATTCCTCGTCCAGGCCACCGTTGACCGAGCCGAGCGCGCTGTTGGTGGCCGCGTAGTCCGACCCGACGACGCCGCCCCAGCCCCACTCACCGGCCAGGATCTGCCGCAGGAGCTGGGTGTTCTCGCAGTTGTAGACGCCGTTGACCGGGTTGTTCGCGCACATCAACGAGTCCGCGCCGCCCTGCGTCACGGCTTGCTGGAAGGCGGGGAGGTAGATCTCGCGCATGGTGCGCTCGTCGGCGTTGGATGATGCTGCGTGGCGGTCGTTCTCCTGGTTGTTCAGCGCATAGTGCTTGACCTGCGCGGCGACATCTTCGCTCTGCAGTCCGCGTACCCATGCGGTGGCGAGGCTGCCGGTCAGATAAGGGTCTTCGCTGAAGTACTCGAAGTTCCGGCCACCCTGCGGCACACGGACGATGTTCATCGCCGGTCCGTAGAGGACATCGACCCCCCGGGCGCGGGATTCGGCGCCGACCACCCGGCCGTAGTCGTGCGCCAAGGTCGGGTCGAAGGTGGCGGCGAGCGACACGGTCGCGGGAAAGGCGGTCGACGTGCCGAGCTTGCAGTTGTCCGGGAACTGCTCGCCGAAGCAGCTGTCCTTCACCCCGACCGGCCCGTCGGACAGCAGCAGCGGCGGCACTCCAAGGCGGGGGATGCCGGCGACGTAGCCGACCGAGTGCACGCCCCGCGGTCGGGCCACGCCGTACATCAGGTGCACCTTCTCCGCCAGGGTCAACCGGGAGAGAAGCTCCTGGACCCGCGTCTCGATCGGCGTCTGCCGGTCGAGCCACGGACGGTCCGCCGCGGTCGGGCCGCTATCGCGGGTCGACCCGGCAGCGGTTCCGACCGGCTGCAGCGAAACGGCGGTGACCAGCCCCACCGCGATCACGGCGACCGCGGCGAGCGCCCAGGTCGACCGACGACCCATCCGACGCGGCATCGCAGCCTCCCCAGGGCAGCCCGGTTCTCGCGTTGCTCGCGGGTCCGTTGCTGCCCACGGTGCGCCCGCATTCTCTGACCCGTGGCATACATGCCTTGACACGTACATACGGAGAGTGGCATATTCATCGACCATGACAGAGGCGATCTGGTCGGCGCTGGTCGATCCGCACCGGCGGGCGGTGCTCGACGTACTGCGCGTGCAGCCGTGTGCGGTGGGCGAGCTCGTCGACCGACTCGGCTTCACCCAGCCGACGACGTCGAAGCACCTGCGGGTGCTCCGCGACGCCGGCCTCGTGCAGGTGCGTAAGCAGGCGCAACAGCGGATCTACACGATCGACCCGGCGCCGATCGCCGATCTCGACGCCTGGCTGGCGCCGTATCGACGCCTCTGGAACGACAGCCTCGATGCCCTCGGTCGGCATCTCGACGACGACAGTCCCGACGAAGGGGAGACCTGATGGACCGCGGAACCTATCTCGAATACGACGGCCGCCCGGCCGTGCGCTTCCAGCGCAGCTATCCACACCCGATCCAGCGGCTGTGGGCCGCCATCACGGAGCCGGACGACCTCAAGCACTGGTTCCCGTTCCGCGTGAGCATGCAGGCACGCGTCGGCGGGAGTATCGAGTTCTCCGACGACCCGGCCAGCCCGCCGACGTCCGGCACGGTCCTCGCTTACGACCCGCCGCGACGCCTGGCCTACACGTGGGGCGGCAACGAGCTGCACTTCGAGCTCGAACCGGCCGGTGCGGACAGCTGCACGCTCACACTGGTCAACGTGCTCGACGCAGCCGACGAGGCGGCACGCAACGCCGCCGGCTGGAGTGTCTGCCTCGCCGAGCTCGACAAGCTGATTTCGGGCGCGCGGGCCGACGGCCCGCACAGCGGCACCGCCGAGGACTGGACGGCCTTCTACGACGCCTATCGGGCGGACGGCTTGCCCTCAGGTGCCGCCATCCCCGCCGCAAGAGCGACGTAAGGATCAGTGCGCCCGTCGTAACAGATCCGTAGCTGGCGGGCAGGGCGGCCGACGAGCAGGCGTCCAATGAGCGACGTGCGACATCCTCAGGGCGCCCGGACGCCATGAGCACGTGGCTCCAGATCGCCGTCCCGCTCGCGGTCGTCGTCATCCTGCACCTGCTCGTCAGGCGTCGAGCATGGCGAGCAGCTTCGTCACCGTCGCCCAGTTGCGCGCAGTTCCGCCGACCTTCGACCGGGAGAGCTGGGCGGCCAGCTCACTACGGCCCAGGCCGTCCGGCGTGTGCATGAACAGTGTCCGCCCGACGATGGCGGCCTCGCCCGGGTCACCCTTCGCCTTCGCGCGCTTTTCGGCGGTCGCGACGGCAGCGCGGGTGTCCGGCCCGGCCGCTTCGGCTCGGAAGACGGCGTGCAGTGCCTTCGGGTTCGTCTCATCCGGGTAGGGGTTGTCCGCGACGACCTTGGCGAATTCGGCGCGGGACAGTACGACGACACTGATCGGCAGGCCGAACCGCTTCTTTACCGCCCGTTCGAGCGCGGCGCCGAGCGCGGCCGAGTCGGTCTTCCTGCTGGTGAAGACGACGTTGCCGCTCTGGATGTAGGTCGCCACCTCCGTATGCCCGGCAGAAGTCACGACGTCACGGAGGTCGGCCATGGCCACCTTGTTGCGTCCGCCGACGTTGATACCGCGCAGCAGAGCGACATGAGTGGGCACGACAGCATGCTCCCAGGGGCCGTAGGCCGGCGGCAATGCGCCGCGACGACTAGTGCGGCCGGGCCATGACGGCGGGGTCGTCCTCGAGGGCGGCGCGGTCCCAGCGACCAAGATCGGCCGCGGCGGCGTAGGTGCTGTGCAGGAAGCTGAGGAGGGTGCCGTCCGGGTCGTCGGCCGTGCGGACCGCCTCGTAGGGCAGCAGGAAGAGCCCGGCGTCCTTGCTGTAGGACGCGGCATCCGGTGTGACGGCGCGGTCGGCGTAGCCGTCGGGCTCGGGGTAGGCGTAGGAGTAGAACCCGCCCTCCTCGCCGCCGCCCGCCCAGAACCCGCAGCTGGACAGCTCGTGGGAGTAGCCCTCCACCATCACCCAGTCACCGCAGTTGGGTGCACCGCCCGGATGGGTGGGCGCGGGCCGCCCCGAAAACCTGGTGCAGGCCAGGTCGAGGCCGCCCCAGAACAGATGGACCGGGCTCACCTTGCCGATGAAGTAGGAGCGGAACTCGGTGAAGATGCGGTGGGCCTGCACGAGCTGCCGCCAAAACAGCTGCACGGCGTCGCCGTCGTAGGAGGCATGCACGGTGTCTTCGGGGAACGGGATCGCCAGCTCGACCTCCGACGGAATCGGCCGGATGCTGACGGCCAGGTCGAGGTCGCGCAGCGCCGCCATGGTCTCGGCGTAGAAGTCCGCCACCGACTTCGGTTCCAGGGCCACGGCCCGACTGGCACCGTCTCCGGACCGGATGCGCAGCTGGAGGTCGAAGAAGTCGAACTCGATGTCGAAGGCGCGTCGCCCGTAGGGGATGGTCGACGTGGTCAGGCCGCGGGGGGTCACGTAGAGCGTCGTCTGCCACCAGTGGTTGACCATCGGCGCGTTGGCGAGGCGGATCTTGCCGACGATCTGCGTCCACATGTGCAGCGTGTCGCGCGTGTCGGTCCAGTCCTGCACGCGGAGCGCCGGCCACGGCTCTGTCGTCACGCCGTCCACGGTAGCCGCGCGGAGGCCGGGCTACCCTGCCAATTCGACCGGCATCTCGAGCCGGCCCGGACCCGAGGAGGGCTACGTGAGCGACGTCGACGTGCTCGAGAGCGTGCTGGCAAAGGACGAGGCGTTGATCGCCGCTGTCGGGCCGGACCAGCTGTCCGCGCCGACTCCGTGCCCTGACTACACGGTGCACGACCTGGTGAACCACATCGTGCGGTGGGTGAAGGTCTTCGACGCGAGCGCCAACGGGCAGACCTTCGACATCGCGACGGCACCGGTCGAGAGCGATGATCCGGCCACCGACTTCCAGAGGTCGGCGACCAGTCTCATGAGCGGCTGGCGTAGTGGTGGCGTCGACCGGACGGTGCCGATGACCGGCGGTGACCTGCCGGCACAGATGGTCCTGTCGATGACGTTGATGGAATACCTCGCGCACGGGTGCGATCTCGCGATGGCCACCGGCCAGCCGGTGCCCTTCAGCGACGCGGAACTCGCCGTCGGGCTCGAGCGCGCGAAGGGCACGTTGCCGGAGCAGTACCGCGGGGAGGGCCAGCCCTTCGGCCTGATCATCGACGTCCCGCAGACCGCGCCGGTGCTGCACCGATTCCTCGGATTCATGGGCCGCACCCCCTGATGACGGTGCCCACCATCCGACCGGCGACCGCCGAGGACGCCGAGGGCGTTCGGCGGATCTACGCCGCCGTCGTCGTGGACACCGCGATCTCGTTCGAGGAGTCGCCCCCCGACGCCGCCGAGATGCGGCGGCGGATGATGGCCGAGCCCCGGCTGCCGTGGCTGGTCGCCGACCGCGGCGGGCAGGTCGCCGGCTACGCCTACGCCTCCCTCCATCGGCAGCGTCCGGCGTACCGGTGGTCGGCGGAGTGCTCGGTCTACGTCGACGCGGCGTACCGCTCGCAGGGCATCGGCCGGCTGCTCTACGAGCGCCTCATCGAGGAGGTGTCCGGGCTGGGTTACGTGTCGCTGTTCGCCGGCATCGCGCTCCCGAATCCGGGCAGCGCCGCGCTGCACGAGGCCGTGGGCTTCCGGCCCATCGGCGTTTTCCCGCAGGTCGGCTACAAGCATGGCCGCTGGCACGACGTCGGCTGGTGGCGCAGGGCGCTGGTCGAACCGCCGGCCCGCCCCGCCGAACCACGCCCCTGGAAACCGGAGGCTCACGGAGGATGAAACATTACCTGCTCAGCATCCAACAGCCCGACGGCGGCCCGCCCGCACCGGAGTCCCTGGAACCGATCGTGCGCAGCCTCGAGGCCTTCAACCAGGAACTTCGGGATGCCGGAGCGTGGGTCTTCGCCGGTGGGTTGGAGCTCATCCAACCGGGCTCCGCCACCGTGGTGAAGGTCCAGGACGGTCAGACGCTCACCACCGACGGCCCTTACGCCGAGGGCAAGGAACACGTCGGCGGCCTGTCGATCATCACCGCGCCGGATCTCGAAACCGCGCTGGAGTGGGGCCGAAAGCTTGCGCGGGCGATCACCCTTCCGGTCGAGGTGCGCGCGTTCCAGGGCGTCCTCGACGACCATCTGCCCTAGGCACCGCCGTCTCGAGCGCCCCGTCGCACCTCGGTAGTCTGCTTCGATCGACGTACTGAAAGGGATGGGGATGGCTGCTCCCGAGGACGTGGCTTCCTTTGCGCTGCGGTTTACCGAAGTCACCGAGGAGCAGCCGTTCGGACCCGGGACCGACGTCTACAAGGTCGCCGGCAAGGTGTTCGTGATCCTCTCCCCGGAGCACTCGCCGCCGACCGTCGCACTGAAGTGCGAGCCCGGACTCGCGATTCACCTCCGCGAGCAGTACCCCGCGGTCAGCAGCGGCTATCACCTGAACAAGAGGCATTGGAACACCGTGACGCTCGACGGAAGCATTCCGTTCGAGGAGATCGAAGAGATGATCACGCATTCCTACGAGCGGGTCGTCGCCGGGCTTCCCCAGAGTGTGCGGCAACGCCTCGCCGACGCAGGGAGCGGCAGTTGATCTCCCTGGACGGTGTGCTGTTCTTCCCGGTGACGGCCTTCGACGACACACTGGCGGTGGACGTCGACTCTCTCGGCGCGCACGTCGAGCGCGGCGTCGCCGCAGGTCCGGGAGCGGTCTTCGCCGCCGGTGGGACCGGTGAGTTCCACGCACTCGCGCCGGACGAGCACCGGACGGTCGTCGCCACCGCGGTCGACGCCACCGCCGGTCGGGTGCCGGTGTTCGCCGGGGCCGGCGGACCGCTTCCGGTCGCCGTCGAGCAGGTCCGAGCGGCGTCGGACGTCGGGGCGAGCGGCGTGCTACTGCTGCCGCCGTACCTCGTCGACGCGCCAGGCACCGGTCTGGTGGCCTACTGCGCGGCCGTCGCCGCGGCCACCGAGCTGCCGATCATCGTCTACCACCGGGCCAATGCGGTCTTCGACCCCGTCTCTGCGGCTGCGCTCGCCGACATCCCCACCGTGATCGGCCTCAAGGACGGGTTGGGTGACCTCGACCTGCTCACCCGCATTATGGCGGCGATCCGCAGCCGGCTCGGCTCGACCGGGCGCACCTTCCAGTTCTTCAACGGTCTGCCGACCGCGGAACTCACCGCGCCGGCCTACGCGGGACTCGGGGTCCGGCTGTATTCCTCCGCCGTCTTCTGCTTCGCCCCGCAGATTTCGCACACCTTCTCCCGCGCGCTGGCCACGGACGACAGCGAGGCGGTACGACGATTGCTCGACGAGTTCTTCGTTCCGCTCGTGGCGTTGCGTCGACGGGTCCCCGGCTATGCCGTGTCGCTGGTCAAGGCGGCGACGCGGTTGCAGGGACAGCCGGTCGGCGGCGTACGGCCACCGTTGGTCGATCCGTCGGCGGAGCATCTCGAGGCGTTGCGGCGGATCATCGACGCCGGAACCGCGCTCACCGAATCGCTCGGGCGCCGATGAGCGCGCTCGCCGTCACGGAGATCGTGATCACGCCGGTCGCCTTCCATGATCCGCCGCTGCTGAACGCGGTCGGCGTGCACGAGCCGTTCGCGCTGCGTGCCGTCGTCGAGGTGCGCACCGATGCCGGCATCAGCGGACTCGGCGAGACTTACGGCGACGCCGAACACCTCGCGCTGCTCGAGGCGGTCGTCCCGGAAGTGATCGGTCTCGACGTCTTTGCGCTCAACCAGTTGCGGCAGCGGATCGGCACCGCGCTCGGCGGGTCGGCTCGCGCGGACCGGCACGGGACCACCGGGCAGGTCACGGCGACCGGGACCGTCGACCGGGTCTTCTCGGCGCTCGAGGTCGCGTGCCTGGATGCGCAGGGCAAGGCGGTCGGCCGGTCGGTGAACGACCTGCTCGGCGGCGCGGTACGCCCGGCCGTCCCCTACAGCGCCTACCTCTTCTACAAGTGGGCCGGGCACCCCGGCGACGATCCTGACCGCTTCGGGGCGGCGGTCGATCCGGCCGGCATCGTCGATCAGGCGCGTCGCATGGTCGCCGACTACGGGTTCTCGGCCATCAAGCTCAAGGGCGGGGTGTTCGCACCCGACGAAGAGGTGCAGGCCATCCTCGCGCTGCACGAAGCCTTCCCCGACCTGCCGCTGCGGTTGGATCCGAACGCGGCCTGGACGGTCCCGACCTCCATCAAGGTGGGCCGGGCGCTGGAGGGAGCCCTCGAGTATCTCGAGGACCCCACGCCCGGCATCCCCGGAATGGCGGAGGTCGCCCGTGCGGTGCCGATGCCGCTCGCCACGAACATGTGCGTCGTATCGTTCGATCAGTTCCCCGAGGCGGTCGCCAAGTCGCCGGTGCAGATCGTGCTCTCCGATCACCACTTCTGGGGTGGGCTCACCCGCTCGCGCCTGCTGGCCGGGCTGTGCGACACCTTCGGCCTGGGGTTGTCCATGCACTCCAACTCACACCTCGGCATCAGCCTCGCCGCCATGACCCACGTCGGTGCCGCGACCCCCAACCTCACCTACGCCTGCGACACCCATTGGCCCTGGAAGGACCCGGCCGAGGACGTGATCGCGCCGGGCGTGCTGGAGTTCCACGACGGCTCGGTCGCGGCGCCGACGGGTCCGGGTCTCGGTGTCGATCTCGACCGCGACGCCTTGGCTCGGCTGCACGAGCAGTACCTCCGGTGCGGCGTACGGACCCGCGACGACACCGCCTACCGACGTCGGTACGACCCGAACTTCGTCCCCGCCACCGCGCGCTGGTAACGACGCCGCGCTGTCATTCCGCATCAACGTGACGTTGATGCGGCTAGAGCGCTTGAACGTGACGTTCAAGCGGAATGGGTGGGGGCGGCGGCTGGGCCGTATCGACGGGATGCAACTTTGTGCAACCGGTTGCCATCGGATTTCGGGGCGTGGTACTCATACGGTCCGCAGCGGCCGGAAGCAGTCCCAGCCGGCGGCCACGACGCCATACGGAGAAAGGGCTCGACGGTTCCAGGCAGGTATCCCGGCGCACCCGCCTCGTCTTCGAGATGGTTAAGGTGCACATCACCGACGGTCCGTTCTTCATGGGCACGGTGGCCAACTTCCCGGAGGTCGTCGTCACCAAGACCGACCTGCGCAAAGTTCCCCGCAAGGAAAACCTCGCTCAGGGCGGTTTCGTGAACCCGTGGAACCACCCGACGCCGGCGGTCTACGACCCGGAGACCTTCTTCTGGTCCGACCCGGCAGCGCACAACGCCTGAGCCGGCGTCACTGCCCGGCGCCGGGCGCCTCGCTGTGGACCGGCGCTGCGCTGTGCCGGCCACCGGACCGGCCTGGTTCCGACGGTGCTGATGACCCGGTGTCGGCCGGCGTACCCGCGTCGGCAGCGTCGACCGCGGCCGATCCCGGCGCCACGCGACGCAACTCCGCGCCCTCGACGTAGTGGTACTTGCCGCCGCGCAGGTACGACGCGACCGCGGCGACCAGGCAGGCGACGATGGCGAAGAGGAAGGCGACGCGCAGCCCGTCCTGGAACGGCCCCGAGATCAGATGCGGGAAGAAGCCGCGCCCGGTGAGGTACGCCGCGTTGCCCGGGTGCAGGTTGGCCAGCACGTGCGGGCCGAGCAGGGTCCGGATCGGGTTGTAGCCCAGCAGGGCGGCGAACAGCGTGCTCACCGGCGGCAGCCCGGACACCTGATGCGCCGTCGCGGCCGGCACGCCCTGGGCGGTGAGCCCGTGGTAGAGCTGCGACGGCAGGTGCTGCGAGAGCCCCAGGATGATCAGCGAGAAGAACACGCCGATCGACAACACGGTCGCGGAGTTCTGGAAGGTCGCCGTCATCCCGGCACCGGCGCCGCGCTGGTTGGGCGGCAGGCTGTTCATGATGCCGGCCCGGTTCGGTGAGGCGAACAGACCCATGCCCAGACCGTTGAGCAGCAGGATCAGCGCGAACCCGAGGTAGGAGAAGTTGACCGGCAGGAAAATCAACAGGACGAAGCTGGCCGCCGCGACGATCATCCCGCCGGTGGCGAACGGGCGGGCGCCGAACCGGTCGGAGAGGATGCCGGAGATCGGCGCGGCCAACAGGAAGCCCGCGGTCAGCGGCAGCATGTAGATGCCGGCCCACAGCGGCGTCCGTTCGAAGCTGAACCCGTGCTCGGGCAGCCAGATGCCCTGCAGCCAGATGATCAGAATGAACTGCAGCCCGCCCCGCCCCAGGGCGGAGAGCAGGCTCGCGATGTTGCCGGCGGTGAAGGCCCGGATCCGGAACAGCGGCAAGCGGAACATCGGATGCTCGACCCGGGTCTCGATGATCCCGAAGATCACGAGTACGACGATCCCGCCGATGATCTCGGTGAGCACGGTCGGGTTGGTCCAGCCCATGTTGTGCCCGTGGTAGGGCTGGATGCCGTAGGTGATCCCGACGAGTACGGCGATCAGGCCGACGGCGAAGGTGATGTTGCCCCACCAGTCGATCCTGGCCGGTTGTCGGATACCGGTGTCGCGGAGTTTGAGGTAGGCCCACACGGTGCCGAAGAGTCCGAACGGCACCGAGACGACGAAGACCAGGTGCCAGTTGACCGGGCCGAGCAGTCCGCCGAGTACCAGGCCGATGAAGGACCCGGCGATCGCGGCGACGGCGTTGATGCCCAGCGCAAGGCCGCGTTCGTTCTCCGGGAAGGCGTCGGTGAGGATCGCCGAGGAGTTGGCGAAGAGGAAGGCCCCGCCGACCCCCTGCAGGATCCGCATGATGATCAGCCACCAGGCGGCCGCCGTACCGTGCATCCAGGTGACCGAGAGCAGGATCGAGAAGACGGTGAAGATCAGGAACCCGAAGTTGTACATCTTCACCCGGCCGAACATGTCGCCCACCCGGCCGAGGCTCACCACGAGGACCGCGGTGGTCACCAGGAAGCCGAGGATGAGCCACAACAGGTAGCTCACGTTGCTCGGCAGCAGCGGGTTGAGCGCGATGCCGTCGAAGATGTTCGGCAGCGCGATGAGCATGATCGACGCGTTGATGGTGGCCATCAGGACGCCGAGGGTGGTGTTGGACAGCGCGATCCACTTGTAGTGCGGATCATGCTGCTGGGCGGTACGACGAGCGGCTCCGTCGCCTGAAGTGGTGACGTCGGTTGCCACGGGCGGCTCCCGGATAAGCAGAGTAGTTACTTGACCTATGCTAACAACCTACCCGCCGCCGATTTGTTCCCGTCCCGAGATCAGCGCGGTTCGATCCTCGAGATCGTCACCGGATCGCAGGCGGCGAGCCCCAGTCGGGTGGCGGCGTCCCCGCCGTTGACGGCGATGGCGAGCCGGCCGGCGGAGTCGAGGAAGCACAGCGGCGCCCCGTCGGCGACCTCGCCGAAGGCGCCGGCGAAGGGCATCCGGTGTCGCCCGGACGGGGTACCGACCTGCACGTCGTCGCCGGGGCCGAGACCGGCCGCGGCGACGTCGTCGGCCCGGGCGCTGGTCTGGACGTTGCCAAAGCGGTCGACGGTGAGGACCTCGCAGTCCAGCCGCCCGGGGACGGCCCGCCGGCGTGGCTCAGGGAGCAGCACCAGGTCCCGCGGGTCGAGCGGAGCCCCGACCGCGGCGAAATCCACACCCGCCGCGAGGTGCGCCGCCACCGGGGCGAAGACATCCCGGCCGTCGAACGTCGAGGCCGCGCTGGGCAGGTGGTACCCGGGGTCGTTGAGGGTGACGGCCGCGTCGATCCCGCCCAGGGCCTCGGCCGCCCAGCCGAGCAGACCGTTGTCCGGACCGACGAGGAGCCCGCCCGGAGTCCGGAGCGCGATCGCCCGGCGGGCCGATCCGACGCCGGGATCGACGACGCCGACGTGCACCGCCGGCGGGAGGGCCGGCACGGTCTGAGCCAGGACGACGGCGCCGCGGCGGATGTCTCCGAGCGGCACCTCGTGGGTGATGTCGATCACCCGTACGGCCGGGGCGATCCGGGCGATCGACCCGTGGCACGCGGCCACGAAGCCGTCGGCGGTGCCGTAGTCGGTCAGCAGCGAGACCCAGTCGTAGGCCACGGGCCCTACGGTATTGGGATGGTCGAATTGCACCCGCGGGCGGTGTGGGTGGCGGGGATCTGTGGGCTCGCCTTCCTCCTGCTGAGCCTGTTGGTCGGCCTCGGCCTCGCCGGGGTCGGCCATGTCGACGTCACCGAGGCGCGGGCGTTGACGAACGAGACGGCGGGGCATCCGAGCTACGTGAGCGCCTTGCGGTTCCTCACCAACGCGTTCTCCCCGACGACGTTCCGCGCGCTCGCGCTGATCGTCGCCGTGGCGCTCCTCGTCATCGGCGAGCGTCGGCTCGCGTTGTGGGTGGTGGTCACGATGGCGGTGGGTGGTCTGCTCGGGTTCTGGATCAAGGACGTGATCGCCCGGCATCGGCCAACGCCGGAGCACCCGATCGGGCACTTCGGTGGATTCAGCTATCCCTCGGGCCACTCCCTCAACGCCGCGCTCGGCTGCGGGGTGCTGCTCATCGTCGTCCTGCCGATGCTGTCGCATACCTGGCGGCGGGTCGCGTGGGCGGTGGCCGTCCTCCTCGCCGCCCTGACCGGCTGGACGCGGCTCGCCCTGGGCGCCCATTACCTCAGCGATGTGGTCGGCGGCTGGCTGCTCGGGGTGTGCGTGACCGCCACGACGCTCGTTCTGCTGCGGGTGACTCCGCTACGTTGGCCGCGTGCCTGACCAAGTCGTCCACAGTGGACGGTTCACCCGCGACGACCGCGCGGCGTCGATCCAGCATTACCTGCCGGTCGACGTACCCGCGGGCGCCGACGGGCTCGAGGTCACCTTGAGCTACGACCGTGCGGCCGGAGTGCTCGACCTCGGCTGCCTCGACCCGACCGGCTTCCGTGGCACGTCCGGCGGAGCCCGCGACCGGTTCGTCATCGGTACGACGGCCGCGACACCGGGCTACCTGCCCGGTCCGCTGCCGGCCGGCACCTGGCAGGTCATGCTCGGTCTGCACCGGATCCCGGCCGCCGGACTGCCCTACGAGGTCACCGCTCGCGCCGGCGCGGTGCGTATCGACCCGCCGCCCGCCCCACCACCGACACCGGAACGGCCACCGGGCCGCGACCTACCCGCACCGGCCGGGATGCGGTGGCTGGCCGGCGATCTGCACGCGCACACCCTGCACTCCGACGGCTCCCGGACGATCGACCAACTCGCCTGCCTGGCCGTGGCCGCCGGCCTCGACTTCCTCGCCGTCACCGATCACAACACCACCAGCCATCACCCTGATCTCGCGGCGGTCGGCGCCCGGCACGGGATCACGCTGCTGCCCGGCCAGGAGGTGACGACCGACACCGGACACGCCAACGTCTTCGGCGACGTCGGGTGGATCGACTTCCGGGAGCCGGCGCAGGCGTGGGTCGACACGGCTGCGGCGCGCGGTGGGCTGATGTCGATCAATCACCCGCTCGCCGGTGACTGTGCCTGGCGGCAACCGCTCGACCGGCACCCGCCGCTGGCCGAGGTCTGGCACTGGAGCTGGCTGGACACCCGGTGGGGCGGCCCGGTGGCGTGGTGGGAGGCGTGGGGTCTCGACGTCGTACCGATCGGCGGCAGCGATTTCCACGACCCGGCTCAGGGCCGTTCGCCGGGCTCCCCGACGACATGGGTGTTGTGCGAGGACGACGGCGTCGACGCGGTGCTCGCCGGGCTGGCGGCCGGGCGGACGGCGGTGGCGCCGGGTCGGGAGGCGCCGGTGCTGCTGCGCGTCGGCGACGAGCTGATCGCGCTGGGCGCGGACGGCACGCTGCTGGTCGGCCCCGACGGCCGGCGGCGCGCGGTGCACGGCGACCGGTTCAGTGTCGGCGCCAGTGCGGGTCCGCACCGGTTGGACACCCACGACGGCGGCACGATCGCCCTCTGTACCTGATCGCCCCACCGAGGAAGCAGGTAGCGCGTGCTGACGGACCCCGACGTCGATCGGCTGCTCGCCTTCGCCGAGGAGCTCGGCGGGTGGGCGATCGACCGGATCAGCGCCCACCGGCCGACCCAGGTGACGACGAAGACCGGGCCTGCTGACCTGGTCACCGAAACCGACCGCGAGGTCGAGACGCACGTGCGGACCGAGATCACGGCCCGCTGGCCCGGCCACCAGATCGTCGGTGAGGAACTCGGGGCGAGCGCCCCGTCCGCCGCCGGCGAGGTCTGGTACGTCGACCCGGTCGACGGCACCACCAACTACGCACACGGGCTGCCGTGGACGTCGTTCAGCCTGGCCCTCGCCGATCAGTCCGGACCGGTCGTCGCGGTGGTCGCCGACCCCGACCGGCGCGAGATCTTCAGCGCGGCGCGCGGTCGCGGTGCACGGTGCAACGGCGAGCCGGTCCGTTGCTCGCCGGCGACCGATCTGGCCGGCGAGGTCGTGCTCACCGAGTGGGCCGGGCACCGGCCGTGGCCGGGTATGGAGCGGATGCTGGCCAGACTGTCCGCGGCGCAGGTGAGCACCCGGATCATGGGGTCGTCGGCACTGTCGCTGGCGAGCGCGGCGGCGGGCCGCGCCGCCGCGGTGGTGCTCGGCAGCTTCAGTACCTGGGACGTGTTGGCCGGCGTACTCATCGCGCAGGAAGCCGGGGCCCGGCTCATGGGCCGTGACGGCGGAGCGCTCCCGGCCGTGCCGGACGACTCGGTTGCGGGGCTCCTCGCCGCCGGACCGGCTGTGGCCGAGCAGGTCTGGCGGGCCTGGGCCACCTGACCCCGACCCGTCGCCCGATCTTCATGATCGTGACCGGATCTGCGCCCCCACCCATGATCAAGAGGGGATTCCGGTACGAAACGCCGTACGAATCCCCTCTTGATCATGAGGCGGGGCGGGGCGGGGAGGGCGTCAGGCGGTGACGCGGTTGATGAACTCGACGGTGTCGCGGGCGACCTCGTCGCGGTTGGTCTCGTTGAAGACCTCGTGCCGGGCGCCACGGTAGATCCGGGTGGTGAGGTCTTGCGGGGCGAGCGTCTCGATGCCGGCGGTCGACTCGACGAGCGGGACGAGCTCGTCGTCCTGGCCGTGAAGCCACAGGGTCGGCAGATTCCCCAGTCCCGCGCCGGAGTTCACCACGTGCAGGGTGCCGGCGATCGCCCGTAGCGTCTGCTGCTTGAACGGTCCGTGGTAGACCATCGGATCCGCCTCGTACGACGCCGCGACCGCCGGGTCGCGCGACAGCGTGCTGCTATCGAGCGGCTCGTCCGGCAACTCGGTGAGGGCGAGCAGGTCGGTGCTCGCCTTCCAGCTTCCGACGACCGGTGCGGAGAGCACCAGACCCGCGAGTTCGTCGGCATGTCGCTGCGCATACCGCGCCGCGACCAGCCCGCCGAGCGAGTGCCCGATCAGCACGGTCGGAAGTCCGGGGTACGCCGTGCCGACCCGCTCGACCATCGTTTGCAAGTCGTCGACGAGGTGCTCGAAGTCGGTGACCAGCGCGCGCTCACCGTCGCTGCGGCCGTGGCCGAGATGGTCCGGGCCACAGACGACAGCGTGATCGGCCGTGAGGGTCTCGGCGAGGTATTCGTAGCGGCCGATGTGTTCGCCGTACCCATGTGCCACGGCCACGATCCGACGCGGCTCCTCGGCCGGCCACACCCGGTAGACGACGTTGCCCTCGGTGCCGTCGAAGTGTTCGTACGTCGGCCCGCCCACCGCCACCTCCGGCATGTGATCACCATTTTTTGCGCGGACCACCATTGCACAACCGGCACACATATGGGACTGCGCGGATCGGAGAAAACCACGAGCGGCGTCGGCGGGCCGCCGGGATGGCTAGACCGACGTGCCCGCGACCTTCGGCGCCGACCCGTCGGTGGCGCCGCGATCGCCGATCTGCTCGCGCGCCAGCACGTCCTCGATCTGGAACAGGTCATCGCCCGCCCGCTCGGTGATGGTGAGCATCGTCGACATCGCCGCCACCTCCTCCACTTGCTCCTTGAGGAACCACAGGACGAACTGCTCGCCGACGAAGTCGCCCTCGTCGCGGGCCGCCTTGAAGAGCGCCTCGATCTGCAGGGTGACCCGCTTCTCCTGATCCAACGCCAGCTGGATCAGGTCGCGCACCTCGGTGAAATCGTTGCGGACCTCTCCCACGCCGGGGATGGGCACCTCGATGTGCCGGTCGAGCATGTACTGCACGATCATCATCGCGTGGTTGCGCTCCTCGAGGGCCTGCCGGTAGAAGTGCGCGGCCAGGCGTTGCAGGTCGTGCCCGTCGAACCAGACGGCCAGCGCGACGTACTGCTGGTGCGCCGTGAACTCCTCCCGCACCTGCGCGCGTAGGAGAGTCACGAACGGTGAGTCGGCTGCTGTCTCGTCGATGGTCGACATGCCGCCGAGCCTAACGGCCGGGGTTCGCCAGCAGATGATCTCGCCGCAATCCGGAATCACCGCGCGCTCTTCTCTGCATCGCCAGGCGGGCTTTCCAGACCTCTTCGGCCGGCCAGCGTTGCCCCAATCGCGCTCGACGTAGTCGAATCCACTGGCCTCCCTCTTGTGCGTAGACCTCGATCAGGTCCTCCACCAGAACCCGACCGGCGTAGCAGCCGCATCAGCGGGCCGTGCGGCAGGGCGAAATTGATCTGACCGTCGCCTTCGTCGATGCGGAACAACCCGCGCTGATCCTTGCGGAGGGTCGTCCTGGCGGGATCCTCGCGCCCGAGACAGAGGGTCAGCAGGACCGAGAAGCTGCTGAAGACGAGCTCCCCGCCGGGTCTGAGCAGCCGGGCGGCCTCGGGGATCCAGCGGTACGGGTCGCACCACATGGATGCGCCGTACTCGCTCACCGCCACGTCGAAGCTGGCATCCGGGAACGGAGTCTGCTCGGCGTTGCCGTGCACGAGCGGGAAGGTGAGGTCGAACTCCGCCTGCATGGCGCGGGCGGTCGCAAGTTGCTGCGCGGAGTTGTCGATCCCGATCGGCCGGGCGCCGGCCCGGGCCGACCACGCGGACACGTATGCCGTCCCGCAGCCCAGCTCGATCAGGTCCTTGCCCGCAAGGTTTGCCGGCAGGAACGGCAGGTCAGTCTGCGGTATCGACCAGGTCCCCCAGCGCGGTTCGCCCGCCCACTGTTGCCTCGCACGCGCGCCGTACCACTCGCTGAAGACGGTGTCCCACACCTCGCGGTTGGTGCGCACATGGTCCGGCAGGTCGTCGGTGTCCTGACCATCGATGTCGTCACCAAACCGCGCCGGGGGCCGTGGCGCACCAACCTCGTTCCGGGCTGGTCTTGACTGAGTCCAGGAAAGCGGACCAGACTAGGCAGCGTGCCGACGGCGGCGGACTACGAGGGCATGCTGCGTCGCGCTGCTCTGCGCGTGACGCGTCCTCGGCTGGCGGTGCTGGCCGCGGTGCACGGTCATCCGCACGCCGACACCGACTCGATCAGCGGTGCCGTGCGGGCGGATGTCGGCGGGGTGTCCCGGCAGGCTGTGTACGACGTGCTGCGCGCACTCACGGACGCGGGACTCGTGCGGCGGATCGAGCCGGCCGGCTCGGTGGCGCGCTACGAGGCGCGCGTCGGCGACAACCACCACCACGTCGTGTGCCGATCGTGCGGCGACATCGCCGACGTCGACTGTGCCGTCGGCAGTACGCCGTGCTTGACCGCATCCGACGACCAGGGCTTCGCGATCGACGAAGCCGAGGTCGTCTATTGGGGCCGATGCCCAGAGTGTGACGCGGCAGCCGCGGGCTGACGCAAACGAACGATCCGGAGCAGCGAGTTAGGAGAGTGACCGGCGTGTCTGAGAGCGAAAACCCAGTAATCCCTTCCCCGACGCCCAAAGCAACCGCCCCCAGGACCAACCGGGACTGGTGGCCGAACCAACCCAACCTGCAGGTCCTGCGCCAGTCCTCCTCCGGGTCCAACCCGCTGGGTGAGGACTTCGACTACGCGAAGGAGTTCGCGTCTCTCGACGTCGACGCGTTGAAGCAGGACGTCTTCGCGGTGATGACGACTTCGCAGGACTGGTGGCCGGCCGACTATGGCCACTACGGTCCGCTGTTCATCCGGATGAGCTGGCACGCCGCCGGCACCTACCGCATCGCGGACGGCCGCGGCGGCGGTGGCCAGGGCGCGCAGCGGTTCGCCCCGCTGAACAGCTGGCCGGACAACGCGAGCCTGGATAAGGCGCGCCGCCTGCTGTGGCCGGTCAAGCAGAAGTACGGCCGGAAGATCTCCTGGGCCGACCTGATCATCTTCGCGGGTAACTGCGCACTGGAGTCGATGGGCTTCACGACGTTCGGCTTCGGCTTCGGGCGCGAGGACATCTGGGAGCCGGAGGAGATCTTCTGGGGCTCCGAGGACACCTGGCTCGGCGACGAACGCTACAGCGGCGACCGGGAGCTGGCCGAGCCGTTCGGCGCCGTGCAGATGGGCCTGATCTACGTCAACCCGGAGGGTCCGAACGGTCAACCGGATCCGCTCGCTGCCGCGAGGGACATCCGCGAGACGTTCCGGCGTATGGCCATGAACGACGAAGAGACGTTCGCACTGATCGCCGGCGGCCACACGTTCGGAAAGACGCACGGCGCGGCCGGCGCCGATTACGTCGGCCCGGAGCCCGAGGGTGCCCCGATCGAGCAGCAGGGCCTCGGGTGGAAGAACTCGTTCGGCACCGGCGCGGGCGCCGACGCCATCACCAGCGGCCTCGAGGTCGTGTGGACCCCCACGCCGACCAGGTGGGACAACTCCTTCCTGGAGACGCTCTTCAACTACGAGTGGGAGCTGGTCAAGAGCCCCGCCGGCGCGTGGCAGTTCCAGGCGAAGGACGGCGCCGGGGCCGGCACGATCCCCGGACCTCAGGACGCGTCGGACACCCGCGCGCCGACGATGCTGACGACCGACATCGCGTTGCGGGTCGACCCGATCTACGAGCGGATCGCCCGCCGCTTCCTGGAGCACCCGGAGGAGTTCGCGGAGGCCTTCGCCAAGGCGTGGTACAAGCTGTTGCACCGCGACATGGGGCCGGTCTCGCGCTACCTCGGTCCGTGGGTCGCGGAGCCGCAGCTGTGGCAGGACCCGGTCCCGGCGGTCGACCACGAGCTGGTCGGCAGCGCGGACATTGCCGCGCTCAAGGGGAAGATCCTCGAATCGGGACTGTCCATCCCCCAGCTGGTTGCCACGGCGTGGGCGGCGGCCGCGAGCTTCCGCGGCACCGACAAGCGCGGCGGCGCGAACGGCGCGCGGATCCGCCTGGAACCGCAACGCAACTGGGCGGTCAACGAGCCGACCGAACTCGCGAAGGTACTGCCGACCCTCGTGCAGATCCAGCAGGACTTCAACGCCGCCCAGACCGGAGCGAAGAAGGTCTCCCTCGCCGACGTGATCGTGTTGGGCGGTTGCGCCGCGGTGGAGCAAGCGGCCAAGAATGCCGGCCACGACATCACCGTCCCGTTCGCGCCGGGGCGCACCGACGCCACCCAGGAGCAGACCGACGTCGAGTCCTTCGCGCGTCCTCGAACCGCGGGCCGACGGGTTCCGCAACTACCTGCGCGCCGGTGAGAAGCTGTCGCCGGAGACATTGTTGATCGACCGCGCCAACCTGCTGACGCTGACCGTTCCGGAGACGGCGGTGCTGGTCGGCGGGATGCGGGCCCTGAACGCCAACGTGGGGCAGTCCCAGACCGGCGTCTTTACCGACCGACCCGGAACGCTGACCACCGACTTCTTCGTCAACCTGCTCGACATGGGCACGGAGTGGAAAGCGTCCGCCTCGACCGAGAACGTGTACGACGGTCGCGATCGGGTCACCGGCGAGGTCAAGTGGACGGCCACCGCCGTCGACCTCGTCTTCGGGTCGAATTCCCAACTGCGGGGAATCGCGGAGGCCTACGGCACGGACGACGCGCAGGAAATGTTCGTGCGTGACTTCGTGGCGGCGTGGGACAAGGTCATGAACCTCGACCGGTTCGACCTCAGCTGACCGCCGGGGGTGTGGGCCGGCCGCCCGTCGGGCGACCCACACCCCTGCGGCGGCCCGCTAGTGCTTGCGGCGCGGGTCGCGCGCGACGCGAGCGGATTGCTGCAGGTCGCGTCGTACCTGCCGTTGCTTGTGCTGTAGGTCGCGGCGTGCCTGCTGCATCTGCTCGTGCTGCTCCCTGACGATCTGCTTCCACTGCTCCTTCTGGTCGCGTTGCATGCGCTTCCACTCCTCCTGCTGCCCGCGTGCTGCACGCGGATCAGGCCGCCCGGCCTGCGCCTCCTGCTGAATCTCCCGCCAGATCGTCCGCGCCTGCCGGAGCGCGGCGGCGACCTGTTTACCGGCGCGATGTGCGGCCTCGGCGGCCGCGGTCAGCTGTTCGCGACTCCCGCCGCCCTGCACCATCACGCCGAATGCCCACAGGCCGGAGTCGATCAGGCGGGCCGCCCGGCGTACCTCCGCGGCGGCCAGGTCGATGACCTCGTCAGGGGTGTGGTCACCGTCGGCGTAGCGCCGCATCGCCTGGTACTGGATCCGCCAGAGACCGAGGATGGCCGCCGCGGCGATCTGCGGCTCGGGATCGTCGGGGCTCACCCCGGCGCGCTCGGCCATCGCCTCGGCCGCCACGCGCACGAGCCGATCCATCATGTCGCGCTGTGCCGCCCGCAGCGACGGGGTGCCGTCGACGAGGTCGGTGAACCGGCGGAACATCATCAGCCCGTCGGTCAGCTCACCGCCGCTCCGCCACGCCACCCGCAGGGTCTCGACATCCTGCGCGAGAATCTCCAGCGCCGCCTCGATCGGCGACCGCGCCGGCGCGCCCGGCCCGAATGCGATGCGGATCGCCGTGGCGATGTCCTCCTCGCGGTCGAGCAGCAGCGCTTCCTTCGTGGAGAAGTAGTTGTAGACAGTCTTCTCCGACACGCCGCAGGCCTCGGCGATCTCGGTGACCTTCACCTCGTCGAACCCACGCTCGAGGAACATCCCGGTCGCCGTGTCGGAGATCAGCTGGCGCATCAGGCGCTTCTTGCGCTCGCGCAGCCCTTCAGCCCGCGCTCCGGTCGGCTCCTCGGTGTCGCGCTCGTTCATGCCGGAGATCGTAGCCGCCTTCCGATGACGTAAATACTGTTGCTAGATGTTTCTAGTGACTGTACATTCATCCGTGTCGATTCGCCAGGCTGCCTAAGGAGCCGTGTTGCCTACACAAGAACTTGCCGTCGTCACCGAGCGCCTCACCAAACGCTTCGGTGACTTCACCGCCGTGGACGGCATCGACCTGCAGGTGCCGGCCGGCACCGTGGCGTCGCTGCTCGGACCCAACGGCGCCGGCAAGACCACCATCGTGCGGATGCTCGCGACGCTGTCCGAGCCGACCAGCGGCACGGCTTTCGTCTGCGGTTACGACGTGGGCCGCGACGCCGACGCCGTTCGTAGCGTCATCTCGCTGACCGGCCAGTTCGCGGCCCTGGAGGCCAACCTCACTGCACACGAGAACCTCGTGTTGATGGCCCGGCTGCGCGGCTACGGCCGGGCCGCCGCCATCCGGGTGGCGGATCAGCTCAGCGATCGCTTCGACATCGGGGAGTTCCGCGACAAGCTGGTGAAGTCCGTGTCGGGCGGTCAGCGCCGGC
Organism: uncultured Actinomycetota bacterium; assembly: GCA_963775655.1. Classification (GTDB taxonomy): domain Bacteria; phylum Actinomycetota; class Actinomycetes; order Mycobacteriales; family QHCD01; genus DASXJE01. Next base: position 245,546 of record CAVZJT010000001.1, read on the forward strand.
GGGTCGACCTCGCCGCGAGCCTGGTCGTCCAGCCACGGTTGCTGGTGCTCGACGAGCCCACCACCGGTCTCGATCCGCGCAGCCGGCAGGTGGTCTGGTCGACCATCCGCGAGCTCGTCGGCGAGGGGGTCACCCTGCTGCTGACGACCCAGTACCTCGAGGAGGCCGACGAGCTCGCCGACAGCATCGTCCTCATCGACCACGGCCGCGCGGCCGCCGCCGGTACGCCTGCACAGCTGAAGGCGCAGATCGGCGACCAGCGGGTCGATGTCGTCGCCACCGACGGGTCCGGCCTCGACCGGCTCGTGTCGGCGCTCGACCCTGCCTTCGACCTGACCGTGGCCCGCGACCGTCGGATGATCTCCATCCCGGCACCCAGCGAGGCGTCGGACCTGCGAGCAGTCGCCGACGTCGTCGCCGCCGCGGGAGTGCCCGTCGACGAGCTCGCCCTGCGCCGCCCGACACTCGACGACGCGTTCCTCGCCCTCACCGGGCAACCGCCCACCACCGACCAGACCGTTGACGAGCCCCTCGAGGTGTCCGTATGACCGCCCTGATCGCGACCACGACCGCGACCGCCATCGCCGAACCGTTGCCGGCTCGACCGAGCAGGTCGTTGCGCTACCTGCGCGAGACCGGCCTGCTCGTCGGTCGCAGCCTGCGGACCATTCCGCGCGTGCCGGAACGGCTGTCGGACGTGACGATCCAACCGATCGTCTTCACCCTGCTCTTCCTCTATGTGTTCGGCTCCGCGATCCACATCCCCGGCATGCGCTATCAGGACTACCTGCTGCCCGGCCTCGTCGGCCAGGGCCTGGCGTTCGGGGTGATCGGTGCGGGTGTCGCCACCGCGACCGACTTCACCAGCGGGGTCATCGACCGGTTCCGGTCGCTGCCGGTCACCCGGCTGTCCGTGATCACCGCCCAGGTCCTCGGGCAGATCATCGAGCAGATCCTCGGCATGGTCATCATCATCGGCATCGGTCTGGCGCTGGGGTGGCGACCCGACCTGACGATCGCGTCCGGTCTGGAGCTCGCCGGGCTGATCCTGCTCGGCCTGACCGCGTTCACCTGGTTCGGAGTCCTGCTCGGCATGATCATCCGCAGCTCGGACGGCATGCAGGGCCTCGGCTTCGCGATCGTGTTCCCGCTGTCGTTCCTCGCCGGCACCTTCGTCCCGATCAGTGGGATGCAGACGGTGCCCCGGGTCATCGGCGAGTGGGACCCGCTGTCGGCTCTGGTCGCCGCCGTCCGGCAGGTCTGCCAGGGCACCCATTCGCACGGTTCCTGGCAGCTGGAGCACCCGGTACTCGCGATGATCGGGTGGTGCGTGCTCATCACCGCCGTGTGCGTGCCGCTGGCGCTGCGCCGGTTCCGCAGCACGACCGCCGCCTGACGCGGGGAAAGCGGCGTCGACCGCGCGATGCATACACTTGTCGGATGTACGACGGGCCGGTCCGGCGCGGCGATCGGATCCGCAACACTCGCCAGGGTGACGCGGTCGACGCCGTGCTGGCCGGTGCGGACGGGTTCCGCACCGCCCAGGAGTTGCACGGTGAGCTGCGTCGGCGCGGTGACCGCGTCGGTCTCACCACGGTCTACCGGCATCTGAGCCGGCTCGCCGAGCTGGGCCGGGCCGACGTGGTCCACACGGCCGACGGCGAGGCGCAATACCGCCTGTGCGGTGAGGCCGCCGCGCCGGCCAGCGACCATCACCACCATCTGGTGTGCCGGGTCTGCGGGCGCAGCGTCGAGGTCAGCGGCCCGGAGGTCGAAGCCTGGGCCGAGCGGGTCGCCTCGACGGCGGGCTACACCGAGGTCAGCCACACCCTGGAGGTGTTCGGGCTCTGCCCGCAACACTCGGCGCCGGGATCGACGTAGACCGCGGGATTCGTCGTTCGCGGCGACGCCGCCCGGCGGTGAACGCCAACGCCGCGCCGTAGATCGCGGTGGAGACGGCCATGATCGTGAAGCTGGCCGGCAGCTGGGGAACCGCGTAGGCGAGGGTGATCCCGACCCACATCGCCGCGACCGCGAGGACCGCCGACAGCACGAAGGCCGACCACGGTCGATCGGTGAGGCGTTGCGCGGCGGCCGGCGGGGCGGCGAGCAGGCCGAACAGCAGCAACGCGCCGACGGCCTGGGTGGTCTCCGCGGCGGTCGCACCGACGACGGCGAGAAACAGCGGTCCGAGCACCCGGACCGGCACACCACGGGCGGCGGCGACGGCCGGGTCGAGGCTGGCGTAGAGCAGCGGCCGCGCGATGACCAGCAGTACGACGATCAGGCCGGCGGCGATCCACGCGGCCGCGGCCGCAGCTCCGGCACTGATACCGAAGATCGACCCGAACAGCACGGTGACGCTCGCGGTGCTGTTCCCGGTCGAGGTGTGGGTCGTGTAGAGGGCGAGGAAGAACACGCCGAGTCCGAGCACCCACGCGAAGGTGGTGCCGATGACGACGTCGTCGGCGGCGCCGCGCCCGCCGAGCAGACCGAGGATCAGCCCGACGGCGATGGTCGCGGCGAACAGACCGAACCGGAGATCGACCCCGGCGGCGAGCGCGGCCAGCGCCCCGGCGTACGCCGTGTGGGAGAGGGCGTCGCCGGCGAAGACCTGCCCGCGCAGCACCACGAAGTAGCCGACCAGCCCGGACAGTACGGCGATCGAGGTGCCGGCGATCAGGGCGTGCTGGATGAAGGGATGGGAGAGCATGTGACCGAGCGCTCCCATCAGGAGGCCCCGGACAGCTGGGGACCGGTGGACCGGGCACGACCGGCCCGCCGGTCCGCGGCGCTGCGATAAGCACTGGCGAGCAGGAAGACGGCGAAGGCCAAGGTGGTGACCCAGAACCCGATCGGGTACGGCGAGAAGTAGGCGATCGCCTCACCGACCCAGGTGACGGCGAGGGCCAGCACCACCGACAACAGCACGCCCAGCGCGGGACGTGCCGTGAGCCGGCTCGCGGCGGCCGCCGGCGCCACGAGCAGCGCGAACACCAGCAGGCTCCCGGTGACCTGGCTGGTGCCCGCGGCGGCCACACCGAGCAGCACCAGGAACGCCGCGCCGACCAGGCGCACCGGTACGCCGCGCGCTCCGGCCACGTCGGGGTCGACGCTGGCGAACAGCAGCGGGCGCGCCAACGCGGCGAGCACCAGCAGCGCGATCACGCCGGCGATCAGCAGCACGAGCACCTGGTCGTCCGTGACGCCGATGATGGTGCCGAACAGCAGGTCGTTCAGCCCGGACAGAAAGCCCTTGTACAAGCTGACGAACAGAAATCCGCACGCCAGCGCGAAGCCCTGCACCGTGCCGATCACGGCGGACTCCTCGCCGTAGCGGCCCAGACCCCCACTCGCCCGGCCGGCACCGGGCAGGGCGGCGATGATCAGCGCGCCGGCGATGCAGAACCCGAAATAGCCGAGGCCGGCGCTGATGCCGAGCAGGGTCGCTCCCGCCGCGCCCGGGAACCCGATGAGGGCGAGGGTGTGCCCGACGAATGCCTGCCGCCGCAGCACCATGAAGTAGCCGATCGCACCGGCCACGACCGCCACGATCGTCCCGGCCCGCAACGCGTTGACCATGAAGGGGAAGCTGAGCAACTGCTGGACGTCGTCGACGAGGTTCCAGCTCAGGCCGGGGGTCACGGCTGGTGCGTCGCCGGGCTGTCCGGCTGGCCGACCACCACCAGGCGGCCGGCCCGGTCCCGCAGGACGTCGATCGGCGTGCCGTACAGCGCGCTCAACGTCTCGGCGGTGATCACCTCCTCCGGCGTCCCCATCGCCGCGCCGCCGCGGGCGAGATAGATGACCTGATCGAGCCACGCCAGGATCGGGTTGACGTCATGGGCGACCAGCACGACCGCCACGCCCTGGGTGCGGCACACGTCCTTGATCAGCGCGCTCACCGACGCCTGGCTGGCGACGTCCAGGCTGTCGAGTGGCTCGTCGAGGATCAGCAGCGACGGACGGCGTACGAGGGCCTGCGCGATCAGCAGCCGCTGTTGCTCGCCGCCCGAGCACTGGCCGATCGGGCGGTGGGCGTAGCCGCGGGCTCCGACCAGGTCGATGACCTCGGCCACCCGGGCCCGGTTCTCGCGAGCCCGCCGGCCGCGCAGCCAGCCGGGGAGCGGCGTACCCCACTTGTCGCCGTCGAGACCCAGCCGGACGATGTCGATGCCGCGGATCCGGGTCCCCTGATCGAAGGCGCGCCGTTGCGGGAGATACCCGATGCGGTCGTTGCGCTGGCCGGGTCGAGACCCCAGCGCCGTCACGGTCCCGGCGCTGATCGGGATCAGTCCGAGTACCGCCTTGAGCAGCGTGGACTTGCCGGCTCCGTTGGGGCCGAGCACGGCGACGAACTGCCCGGCGTGGATCTGCAGGCTGATGTCCGACCAGATCGTGCGACCACCGACGGTCGCGGATGCGCGGTCGAGCGACACCACGACAGCCGGGTCGTCCGGCCCGGCGTCGCGGGCACCAGTCGCGGCACGGTCCGGACGGGTCGACCCGGTCATGTCGCGCTCGCCTGAGCCAGCGCCCGCTCGAGCGACCGCAGCTGCGTGACCTGCCACTGCTGGAACGTGGCGCCGGCCGGCGACAGGGTCTCGGTGATCTGCGTGACCGGGATCCCCGCCTTCCGCGCCGCCGACACCTGCTCGGACACGTCCGGCGTGGAGTTCTGGCTGTTGAACACGTAGACCTTGATCTTCTTGCCGCTGATCTGCGCGTCGATCGTCGCCTTGTCCGCCGCCGACGGATCGGTGCCCTCGCTGATGGCCTTCAGGAAGCTCGGGGGAGTCACCAGTCGGAGACCCAGCGCACCGGCGAGCGGCGCGAAGATCGACTCACTGGCACCGACCGGCGTGCCGGCGTACCTGGCCTTGATGTCGCGGATGAGCCGGTGGTACGGCGCCAGCGCCGTGGTCTGGAAGGTGCGGTAGCGGCTCTGGAAGTAGCCGGCATCGGCCGGATCGAGCTTCTTCAGGTCGGCGGTGATCGTCGCCGCGACCTTCGCCACATCGGTCGGCGAATACCACCGGTGCGGGTTGCCGCCCTCGGGGATCCCGGTAACCCGCCCGACGTCGACGACGACCCGGTTGGGGTCGGCGCCGGCCTGCAGGGCCTTCGCCGCCCACGGGTCGTATCCGATCCCGTTCTCGACGAACAGCTGCGACGTCGCGATCGTGCGGCCGTCGGCGGGCGTGGGTTCGTAGTCGTGCGGGTCGGTGTTGGGATTGGTGATGATCGACGTCTCGCGCACGTGCCGGCCGCCGAGCTGACTCAGGATGCTGCCCCAGGCGTTGATGCTCGCCCCGACCGTGACCGTCTTGCCGCCGTCCGGGCCCGGTGCCGAGGCCAGCCGCGGCGACGTACTGCAGGACGCGACCCCGATCGCGATCGCCGCCATCGCGGCGGACAGCGCGATCGTGCGACGGGCATGGGATCTCCGGGTCGAGTGGCCGGCACCGCGCCCAGTCGGCCGCGCGGTAGCCCCAGCATCCCATAATGGTACCGGTTGTCAATTGCGATAGCGTCAGGCCGCGGGCGTCCAGTCCGTGGTCAGCGCGGGAACGTCGGTGAACCGGAGCAGGTGCCGCGCGACCACGTCCTGGATCCGGGCGAGATCGTCGTCGGTCGCCGCCTCGGCGGAGAGCGTGATTCCGGTGGCGTCGGCGGTCAATGCGCACGTCCCGCCGGCGGGAATGTGGACGGTGCCGAGGCCGGGAGCGGGTGACGAGGTCTCCAGGCGGTTGCCGAGGTGGGAGACCAACTGCTTGATGAAGCGCTCCGGACGGTCGGTGTCCAGGCGAGCTGTGGTGGTTGTCATGATGCGTCACGATATATCGCTGACACTCCCCTGGCAATCGGGTCGATGCCGCCCCGGGCCGCGTCGGCCGGACCGTCGCCCCTACCCTCGCGGGGCGGAGAGGGGTGGGCGGTGGCCGTCGTACTCGCGTTGATCGGAGCGGTCTCCTACGGTGCGTCGGATTTCATCGCGGGCCTGATGACCCGCCGGGCCGGCAGCTGGAGTGTGGTCGCGGTCGCGCAGAGCGCCGCCGTCGTCTGTCTGCTGATCGTCTTGCCCTTCCTCCCCGGCTCGCTCACCGCGCGCGGCTTCGCGTGGGGCGCGCTCGCCGGCGTCGGAACGACGATCGGCACCCTCGCCCTCTACCGGGGGCTCGCCCAGGCCCGGATGAACGTCGTCGCACCCTTGTCCGGCGTGATCGCCGCGATGCTGCCCGTCGTCGTCGGCCTGGCGACCGGCGAACGCCCGTCCACGGCGGCGCTGATCGGGATCGGGATCGCGCTCGCCGCGATCGTGCTCGTCTCGCTCTCCGCCGCACCGGAGGAGGCCGACCGTCCCTCCGGCGTCCTCGAGGGTCTGGTCGCCGGCGCCGGGTTCGGGCTGCTCTTCATCGCCCTGCAACGGGCCGGCTCGTCGGCCGGGGCGTGGCCGGTGCTGGCCTCGGAGGTCGTGTCGGTCGTCGCCGTCGTCGCGATCGCGCTGGTACGCGGCTATCCGCTGGTGCCGGGGGTCAAGGACCTGCCCGGCATCTCGGCGGTAGGCGTCCTCGGCGCGGGCGCGACCGTCCTGTATCTCTACGCCACGGCGCACGGGCTGCTGTCGCTGGTCGCGGTGCTGATCTCGCTCTACCCGGCGGCGACCGTCGTCCTGGCCGCGGTGGTGCTGCGGGAACGCAGCACCCGGGTGCAGGTGATCGGCATGCTCTGTGCGGTCGTCGCGGTGGTGCTTATCGCGCGCGGCTGACCGGCGGCTACAGGTAGCGGCGGGCAGTGGCGACGGCGCGGGCCGCGTAACCGCCCCCGAAGAGCACGCTGTGCACCAGCAGCGGGTGCAACTGGTGCAGCCCGACCCGGTCCCGCCAGCCGGCCGCGAGCGACGACGTGTCGTCGTACGCCGCGAGCACCCGGTCCAGTTGCGGTGCGCCGAAGAGCGCCAGCATCGCGAGGTCGGTCTCCCGGTGACCGCCGTAGGCGGCCGGGTCGACCAGCCACGCACGGCCGTCGCCGGCCCAGAGGAGGTTGCCGCCCCACAGGTCACCGTGGATGCGGGCCGGCGGTTCCGGCGGGCCGGCCAGATCGGGGAGCCGGGCGACGACCCGCTCGATCAGCGCCGCACCGTCGGCGTCGAGCGCCCCGGAGTCGCGGGCCAAGGTGAGGCACGGGGTGAGGCGGCGCTCGGCGTAGAAGTCCGGCCACGATCCGGACGGCGTGTTGTCGACCGGCAGGGTGCCGACGAAGCCCGGCCAGCCCGCGCCGAAGGACGCGGCGCCGGCCTGATGCAACTCCGCCAGGCCGCGCCCGAGCCGCTCGGCGGCCGCCGCGGACGGCGTACCGGTGTCGATCCAGGGCAGCACCAGGACGCCGGCCCCGACGGCGACCACCTCCGGCAGCGGCACCGCATCGACCTCGGCGAGCCACTCCAGCCCGGCGGCCTCGGCGGAGAAGAAGCCCTCCGGAGCGTCATCGCGGGTCTTGGCGAAGACGGTCCGCCCGTCGGCGAGCCGTGCCTGCCAGGCCCGGCAGATGTCGCCGCCCGTGATCTCCGTCGCCTCGACGACGCCAACGCCGGTCGCCGCGGCGATCCGCGCGGCGACGGACCCGGACGCCATGTCAGCGGGTCGGCCGGTCGGCCACCCGCTTCGCCAGGTCGGCGACCAAGCCGCGACAGCTCACCTCGATCATGTCCAGCACCCGCTCGAACTCCGCAGGCCCGCCGTAGTAGGGGTCGGGGACGTCGAGGTCGTCGCCCGCGGTGTCGTCGAAGGACCGCAGCAGGATGATCTTGCCGGTGTCCTCGGCGGTGGCCGCCAGACCGTGCAGGGCCCGCTCGTGGTCACGGTCAATGGCCACCACGAGATCCTGTTCGCTGAGATCCTGCGGATCAATCACCTGCGCCCGATGCACGATGTCGTAGCCGCGGCTGCGGAGCGCGGTCAGCGCGCGGCCATCGGTCGGCTCGCCGATGTGCCAGTCGCCGAGCCCGAAACTGTCCACCCGGACGGCGTCGGCGAGCCCTTCGGCCGCGAGCATGCTGCGCAGCACCGACTCGGCCATCGGGGACCGGCAGATGTTGCCCGAGCAGACGAACGTGACGCGGTACGGCGTGGCCATGCCCTCATCGTCGCAGTTGCCGACCCGACGTCAATCACGCCGCTCGTACGCGGCCGGTCGTGTCTGGGCGGCACGGATCCGGTCGAGGGAGAACTTCGCGGTCCGGTCGAAGGCGTAGATGCCGTTCTGCTCCTGGTGGACGTCGGTCAGCTGCGTGTAGCAGTAGCCGAACATCCGCGGGTCGTCGAGCAGCGCGCCGGTGAGCCCTTCGAACCGGGAGTAGAACTCCTCGATGGTGCCGGGACGTTCGCCGTAACCCCACGACTCGCCGTCGTCGTCCGGCTTCGAGCGCCACCAGATGCCCCCGAACTCGCTGCAGAAATAGGGCTGGCCCCGGTATGCCGTCGACCAGCGGGTGTCCTGCGGGCCGGTGTTGGTGTACGGCGCGCCCTCGGCGAGCCCGGCCATCTGGGCGGCGAAGGTCACCGGGTCCTGCTCGTAGTCGTGCGAGTCGTAGACGTCGGTCTCGGGCACCCGGTGGGAGTAGCCGGAGGTGTCCAGCACCGGCCGGGACGGGTCGGCCGCCTTGGTGGCGAGGAACATCGCCCGGGTCACGTCGTCGAGCACCGTGGTGCGGTCGTGCAGCCGCTGGTGGGTCTCGTTGAGCGGGCACCAGCCGACGATGCACGGGTGGGAGTAGTCCCGTTCCACGGCCTCGAGCCACTGCGCGACATAGGTCGCGCCGGGCTGCTGGTTGTCACCGGCCGGGCCGACATTGCAGCCCCAGTCGCCGAACTCGCCCCAGACGAGGTAGCCGAGCCGGTCGGCGTGGTAGAGGAACCGCTCCTCGAACACCTTCTGGTGCAGCCGGGCACCGTTGAATCCGGCCGCCTTGGCCAACTCGATGTCGGCGATGAGAGCGGCGTCGTCCGGAGCGGTCATGACTCCGTCCGGGTAGTAGCCCTGGTCGAGCACCAGCCGCTGGAAGATCCGCCGACCGTTGACCGTCACGGCCTGCCCGTCGATCGCCACCGACCGCAGCCCGGCGTAGCTGTCCGCGGCATCCACCACGGCACCGGACCCGTCGAGCAGTTCCAGCCGGACGTCGTAGAGGAACGGGTCCTCGGGCGACCACAGCCGGCGCCGGTCGTCCGGCACGGCCAGGAAGAGTTGCGGAGCGAGGTCGAGGTCGGCCCGGACCGTGGCGGTCGCGACCGGTCCGGCGTCGTCGCGCAGGGTGACCCGCACCTGGTGGCCGGGCCGGTTGGCCGACACGGGCGCGGTGACCTGAATGACGCCCGCGCCGACGTGGGGCGTGATCCGGGGCCGGCGCAGGTGGACCTCGGGCACCGGCTCGAGCCAGACGCTCTGCCAGATGCCGGTGGTCCTCGTGTAGAGGCAGCCGTATTTCTCGTACCGGGTGGATTGCTTGCCGCGGGCCTGCGGGCCGTGTCTGCTGTCGCGGGCCCGGACCACGATGGTGACCTCGCCGGTGCGGGCGCCAAGATCGCAGGTGAACGGGGTGAACCCACCGCGGTGGCGACCGACTTCCACCCCGTCGGCCCAGACCGTGGCGTCGTAGTCGACCGCCTGACAGTGCAGCAACACCCGGCGCCTGGCCCAGCCCGTCGGAATCGTCACCGTCCGCCGGTACCAGACCGCCTCGAGGAAGTCGGTGTCACCGATCCCGGACAGCGCGGATTCCGGGCAGAAGGGGACGACGATCTCGTCGCCGAGCTCGCGCTCGACCAGGCCCCGCTCGAGTCCGGTGTCGGATCGGTCGATCGCGAATCCCCACGTTCCGTTGAGGCATTGCCAGTCGTCCCGGCGGAACTGTGGCCGCGGGTATTCGCTGCGTGGGACCGAGGTCACCGCGATCCTCCTGGGGTTGGGGAGCTCGGGGAGGCAGCCTATTCGGTGGAAGGCGTTGGTCTCCCCTTGGCCTTGTTAAGGTCTGTCTCCGGGTGGAGGCAAATCTCGGCACCTCGTAGGGATGGCGATGCAGGAGACGTCGGACGCACCGCAGGACTCCGGCGTCGTCGGCGCTCCGCCCGGCGGGTCGAGCGCGGCCGGGTCGGGCGGCGCTGCCAAGATATCCCCGTCCCGGCGGTCGCGGCTGCTCCGGCGGTCGTGGCCCGTGCTGGTGGTGATGGCGATCGCTGCCGGGTTCAGTCTCGCCTACCTGGGCGGCGGACTGTGGGCGGCCGGCGGGGAGACCTGGCGGGGCAACACCGGCGACCCCGAGCAGTTCATGTGGTTCCTGGCCTGGATGCCGCACGCGATCCCGCAGGCGATCCTGCACGGTCACGACCCGCTGGTGAGCACGTATCAGCTCTTTCCGCAGGGCACCAACCTCATGTGGAACACGTCGGTGGTGCTCCCGGCGGTGCTCGTCTCGCCGATCACCGCCATCGCCGGGCCGGTCTTCACCTACAACCTGCTCATCGTGCTCGGACCGATCGCGACTTCCGGCACCGCGTACTGGGCCTTCCGTCGTTACGTCGACAGCCGGCTCGCCGCCGGCGTCGGGGCGCTGGCGTTCGCGTTCTGCCCGTTCGTGATGGGCCACACCTCCGGTCACCTGCACCTGATCCTGCTGGCTCTGGTCCCGGTCACGGTGGTCCTCGTCGACGAGCTGCTGGTCCGGCAACGCCGGCGCTCGTGGCTGATCGGCGCGCTGCTGGGCGCGGTCGCCGCCTGCCAGTTGCTGACCAGCGAAGAGGTGCTGGCCATCGAGGTGATCGCCGGCGTCGTCGCGGTGATCATCCTCTGCCTACTGCACCCGCACGCCGTCCGATCGCGGATCGGTTACGTCGTCGGCGGTGGCGTCTGCGCGGCGGTGGCCTTCGTCGTCCTTGCCGGCTACCCCCTCTACGTGCAGTTGCGCGGGCCGCAGCGGGCGCCCGGCGCCCATCAGCCCGGCACCTACTCGACCGACCTGCTCAACCTGATCTGGCCGGTAAACCAGCAGTTCGACTTCGGGGTCGGCAAGCCGTTGTTCACCGGCAACGCCTCGGAGTGGACCGGCTACATCGGCATCCCGCTGATCGCGCTGCTGATCATCGTCGCCGTACGGACCTGGCGCCGGCGGCCCGTCGTACCGGTCGCCGCCATCCTGGTCGTGGTTCTGATCGTGCTGTCCCTCGGCCCGCACCTGCATCTCAACGGGCACAAGAGCATCCCGCTGCCGTGGGCCGGGTTCGCCCGGTTGCCGTTGCTCGGCAACCTGCTTCCCGGCCGGGTGAGCCTCGCCATCGCGTTGTTCACCGCCCTGTTGATCGCGGTGTTCGTCGACGAGCTGGTCCGCGCCCGGCACCTGTGGTGGAAGATCGGCGGCGCCGCGCTGGTCGTCGTCGTCGCGTTGTCCCTGGTTCCGGGTGGCCTGCGGACCACCACCGTCCGCACCCCGCCGTTCTTCACCACCGCGGCGCAAAACCGGATCCCGGACGGGTCGGTGGCCCTCGTCGTGCCCTACATCAAGGGCCCGGGCAACGAGCATCCGTCGCTCTGGCAGGCCAACGGGGGGATGCGCTACCGGATGATGGACGGATGGGTGATCGTCCCCGGCCTGCACTGGGGCGGGCCCAACGTGGTCTCGGAGGCCATCGACCACGCTGCGACCATCACCGTCACACCGCCGGTGCGTGACTCCATCCTCGACGAGCTGCACGCCCGGCAGGTGCGCACCGTCGTCGTCGGCCCGACGGACGACCGCCCCGCGGTGATCTCGTTGTTCACCCGCGTCCTGGGGGCGCCGCCGACCAGTGTCGGCGGGGTCGACCTGTGGAGCGTGCCGGTCAGCCGCTGACCGGAAGCGCGCGCGGAGGGACCGGGCTCGACACCACGATCGACGTGATGGTCTGCCCGAACAGCAGGAACTTGTCGAGGACGGCCTCCAGATCCTCGATGGCGGGAGCGTGCACCTTGATCAGGAAGCAGTCCTCACCGGTGATCCGATGGCACTCGGTGACCTGCGGCAGCGCGGCCGCGAGCTCGGCGATCTTGGGGAGCTGACCGGCCGCGGGACGGATCCGGGCGAACGCGGTGACCGGCAGGCCGAGGGCGGCCGGGTCGACGTCCATCCGGTATCCGGTGATGACCCCGGTCCGCTCCATCCGCTGCACCCGCTCGGTGACCGCCGGAGCGGACATACCTACCTTGCGGGCGAGCGCCGACATCGTGATCCGCGGGTCGCCGTGCAGTTCTTGGAGCAGTCGACGGTTCACGTCGTCCAGAAGCGCTGCGGAGTCGGTCGAAACCACCCGGCAAACGATAGCGTGCCCCGCCGACCTGGGATCGGTCGGCGAGGCACGCCAGGGACGTTCGGCGATCAGTGGGTGAGCTTGACGTGCTTGGTGACCTCACCGGTCGACGGGTTGAGGAGCACCGGCTTGGTGGATCCTCGCTTGCCGAAGTCGAACATGCCGTCGATCGGGCCGGCCTTGGCGTCGAAGGACTGGTCACCGATCTGGCCCAACGACCAGTTGGATTCGACGAACTTCAGGATCGACGACTGGTCGGTGACCGCACTGTCGACGAAGTTGCGCTTCGCGTACGGCGAAATCACCAGCATGGGCAGCCGCGGTCCGTATCCGCACCGGTCGAGGTATGCCCCGGGGGCCGGCGTACCGCAGTTGCCGGCGCCGCCGACGGCGTCGTTGGCGGGGTCGTTCGACGCGTTGACGATCGGCGACATCTGGTGGTCGTACCAGCCGTCGGAGTCGTCGTAGTTGATGATGACCGCGGTGTCCTTCCACTGCGGGAGGAGCTGGATGTGGTTGATGGTGTTGGCCAGGAACGTCTGCTCGTCCAGCGGGTCGGAGTAGCCGGCGTGCCCGTCCTGGTATTCGGGAGCCTTGAGGAAGCTGACCTCGGGGAGGTGGCCGGAGTCTGCCGCGGTCCAGAAGTTGCTGAGGTCGTACTGGTGGTTGGCCTGGTCGCTGTGCCCGATCATTCCCGCCGAGGACGGGGGAAGGTGCTTCGGGTTGGCGGTCGACGCGTAGTACTGGAACGGCTCGTGGTGCGCGCTGTAGTCGGCGGCCTGGCTCCCGGCGATGTTGGCGTGGGTCGCCCCGCAGACCGGGGTGCCGTCGGCGCCACGGCTGGTCGGCGCGAAGCCGCGCTGGAACCAGCCCCACGTGATGTTCTTGGCGTTGAGCAGATCACCGACGTTCTTGCCGCTCATCTGCGCGGTCGTGCCCTTCCCGCAGCCGTCGAGGGTCGGGTCGGCGTCGCCGAAGAGCGTGCCGTTGGCGATCGGTGCGCCGGTGCCCGTGGCGGTCGCGCCGTGCGTCTGGCCGGCGATCAGGTTGAGCGCTCCCGGCGTCGACGGACCGAAGGTCGTGTCGTAGGAGTTGTCGGACATCGCGAAGTTCTGCGCGTAGTTCCACAGCCCGGTGACGGTGTTGCCGTCGTAGTAGTCCATGACGAGGCCCGGGCGGAAGTATTCGCCGGTGAAGGTCGCCGAGCAGTCGCCGGACTGGGTGAACTGCACGAACTTGTCCATCAGCCCGTGGTCGACGGCCTGCTGCTCCGGAAGATAGCTGTGGTTCTGGTCGCAGGTGACGGCCTGATCGCGGGTGAGCAGGGTGGGCTGCGCGGAGTTCGGGTTGTTGTGCAGCAATGTCGAGGTCAGCCCGTTGACCGACGGTGTCCCCGGCTTGGCGACGAACTTCGGCTCGCCGCTGGGGTTCGTCGCGTGCGGGTAGGTGCCGAAGTAGTGGTCGAACGAGATGTTCTCGTCGAAGATGACGACGACGTGCTTGATCGGTGTCGTCGTCGAGTGGGTGACGCTGTGGTCGGCGACGGCGACACCGTTGGTCGCGTGGTCGGCCGGTGTGGCCGCCGATCCGCTCCCCTGGGTGAAGCCGACCGCCGCGCCGGCGGCGGCGACGACGACCGCGGCGGCCGCCGGCAGCAGAACTCGTTTCACTCTCGCCCCTTACTCCTGAGTCCCTGCCGCGAACGGTCCCGTGTCACGGCGGTGCAGACGCTGCCGGTCAGGCCGGTCGCATCGGTGGTGCCCGGTCAACGACGAGATGAACATTGGGCGACGAGACTTGCGCGACGGGAGGGTCGGTCAGCACCGTGGTCCGGTGCGGACAGCAGCGGGAGCGCGTGCCGCGGCTGTACCGGCCGCTGTGGCTGCGCTGGCGGCGGCGTGCGGCGTCTCCGGTTGTGCCGGCCCCGATGCGGCGACGTCGCCACAAGCGCATGCCCTTCGGGTCGTGGCCGGCCATTGCGTTGCGGGCTGGACCCCGCCCGCTGCCGGTGTCCAGCATTACGTCGTCGACAACCCGACCGCCGATGAGATGCGGGTTTCGCTCGTCGGCGCGGAGAACGGCGACATCTACGGGCAGATCTGGGAGTTGGCGGCGCGGACGGAGCGCCCGCTCGACACCGTCGTACCCGCCGGTCGGTACCGCTTCCGCTGCGTGCCGCTACGGGGGAGCGCGTCGGTGTCGGAGGTGCACACGGTGCGCGGATCGGGCGGAACGCAGGCGCACCCGATCGTGCCTCTCTCGGCCGAGGAGATCACCGGGGCGGTCGCGACGTATCGGGGGCAGGTCGCGGGCCGGCTCGGCCCGCTCGTAGCGGCGACCGACCGGCTCGCCGACGCGGTACGACGCGGTCAGCTGGCGGCGGCGCGCCGGTCGTGGCTGCCCGCACATCTGGACTACGAACGACTCGGCGCTGCGTACGGCACGTTCGGCGGCCTGGACGCGCTCATCAACGGCCGGCCGGACGGTCTGCCCGGCGGGGCCGATTCCCCGCACTTCACGGGTTTTCTGCGCCTCGAGCACGGCCTGTGGCACGGCGCCTCCGCGACGGCGCTGCGACCGGTCGCCACCGATCTGGCCGCCGCCGTACGGCGCCTTCGGGCGACGTTCGGGTCACTGCCCACCAACCCGGGAGACCTTCCGCTGCGGGCCCACGAGATCCTCGAGAACTCTCTGCAGTTCGAGCTGACCGGCGACACCGATCAAGGCGCACACACCAATCTGGCCACCACCCGGGCCAACGTGGACGGCGCCCGCCTGGTCATCGACGCGCTCGCCAAGCCGCTGCGTCAGCGCGATCCGCGGTTGCTGGCCACGTCCTACGCCGACCTGACCCGGCTGGCGGCAGCGCTGGACCGGTTCCGGCGCACCCCGTCGCGCTGGACGGCGTTGTCGACGCTGACGGCCGCGCAGCGGGAAGGGCTCAACGCCCTGCTGTCGCAGGCGCTGGAGGACCTCGCCCTGATTCCGGGCACATTGCAGATGCCGCCGTCGACCGCTCCGACGTAACAGCCGACGCCGCACGACCCACGCCGATCTACCCGACAGGATGTTGTTCGATGAGTTGTCCAGCACAGCGGACCGGCCCCGACGGGCGCGACGACGCGGCGTCGGCGCGGAGCACCGCGGGCCTGGACCGACGGCGATTCATGCGCGCCGGTGCCGCGGCGGGCGGCCTGACCCTCGGCGGCCTGGTCGCCGGCGGACTCGCTGCGGCCGGATCCGCCGGTGCCGCCGACCGGAGCCAGACTGCGACCGTCCCGACCGAGCCGTTCCATGGGATCCATCAGGCCGGCATCCTGCCGAAACCGGCGCCGCACTGCGCCGTTGTCTCCTTCGACATCACGGCGGCCGACCGGCGCGAGCTCGACTCGCTGCTGCGCACCCTCACCGAGCAGGCGCGGCAGTTGACGACCGGAGGCGTGTCCGTGCCGGCCAATCCGGCGGCACCGCCGGACGACAACGGCGTCCTCGGACCGGATGCACCGGCCGACGGCCTGACCGTGACCGTCGGCGTCGGCGCCTCCGTGTTCGACGACCGCTTCGGCCTGGCCGCCAGGCGCCCGGCGGCCCTGACACCGATGAAGACCTTCCCCAACGACAACCTCGACCCGACGCAGTGTCACGGCGACCTGGCGCTCACACTGCGCGCCCCCTCGGCCGACACCGTGCTGCATGCACTCCGGCAGATCGCCCGGGCTACGCGCGGGGGGATGCAGCTGCGGTGGCGGGCCGACGGCTTCTCGAACCCGCCACGCCCGGCCGGCACACCACGCAACCTGATGGGCTTCCGCGACGGGATCTCCAATCCCGAGGTCGACGACCACACGGAGATGGAGCGCCTGGTCTGGGTGCGTGGCGGTGGCGACGAACCCGGGTGGACCACCGGCGGGAGCTACCAGGTCATCCGCATCATCCGGATGCTGGTCGAATTCTGGGACCGGGTGTCCACTGTGGAGCAGGAACAGATGTTCGGCCGGCGTAAGGACTCCGGGGCACCGCTGTCCGGAAATGCCGAGCAGGATGGGATTAGCTACGCCAAGGACCCGCGTGGCGACGTGATCCCGACGACCGCTCACATCCGACTCGCCAATCCCCGGACGCACGCTGCCGCCGGCAGCCGCATCCTGCGCCGCGGCTACAACTACGACCGCGGCGTCGACAGTGACGGAAACCTCGACATGGGCCTGCTCTTCACCTGCCACCAGCGCCACATCGCGAAGCAGTTCGAAGCGGTACAACGCCGACTGGTCGACGAACCGCTGGTCGACTACATCAGCCCGACGGGTGGCGGTTACTTCTTCTCGCTGCCCGGCGTGCGCGGCCCGTCCGACTACTACGGTCGGGCGATGCTCGCCGGCTGAGCCGGCGAGGCGTGCAGGCGTGCCTGAGGTTTTTCGTTCGATCTGAAGGCAATTGAGCCACGCTCCCTGCGATATGCCATGGTCACGGCGGCCGGCTCCCTGGACGATGACGGTCGTGGTGTCGCGTACCGTGACTCGGGCGCCGGCGACGTCGTACTTCGTCGTCAGCGCCGTCTTCCACTATCTCGGCCCGTCGCTGGCGGTGCTGTTGTTCGTCCACGTCGCCGCGCCCGGAGTCGCGTGGCTGCGGATCGCCGCAGCCGCCGCGGTGTTTGCGCTGTGGCGCAGGCCGTGGCGCATTCTCGGCGGTGCGGAGCGATCTCAGCGCTGGGTCTTCGTCGGGCTCGGCGTCGTGCTCGCGGCGATGAACTCCTTGTTCTACCTGGCCGTCGCGCGGCTGCCGCTGTCGACGGTCGGGGCGATCGAGTTCCTCGGCACCGTCGTCCTGGCGGCGGTCGGAACGCGTACGTCGCGGAATCTGCTCGCTCTCGCCGCGGCCGTCGGCGGGGTGTTCGTCCTGACCGACGTGCGCCTGTCCGGGCAGCCGTGGGGCTTCGTCTTCGCTTTCGCGAACTGCGTGGGATTCATGCTCTACGTCGTGCTCGGACACCACATCGCCAACACGAGGGCCGACGACCCGGACGCGACTCCGACCAGTGGCATCGACCGACTTGGAGTGTCGATGCTCATCGCCGCCGTCGCCGTGACGCCTTTCGGGATCGCGTCGGCCGCGCCGGCGTTCACCCACCCGGCCTGGCTGGCCTGGGGCATCGGCGTCGGGATCTGCTCCTCGGTGATCCCGTACGTGACCGATCAGCTCGCGATGGCCCGGCTACCCCGGGCGACGTTTGCGCTCATGCTCGCACTGCTCCCGGCGGTGGCGACCGCGATCGGATTTCTCCTGCTCGACCAGGTGCCGACGCTCCAGGACATCGTCGGCATCGCGCTGGTCATCTTCGGCGTGGCCATCCACCGCGACCGCACCGACCCGGCCTGAGCGGCCGCACGGTCACGACGTCGTCGTGTGGGCCTGCTCCCGCTCGCGACGCTCGGCGGTCTCGCGCGGATCGTGAACGGTCAGGACGTCGCCGTCGAGGTCGGTGTGGTGCTGCACTGTGTAGAAGCGGACCTCGTGCCCATCGGGATCGTGCAGCAACGGAAGGATCCAGCCGATGCTGGCGAAGTGCACCCCGGCGTGGGTCTCACCCAGCGCGGTGAGCCGGTCGGCGAGCCGGTCGAGTTCGTCCTTGTCCGGCACGCCGATCGAGAAGTAGTCGAATCCCGCGGCGGCCTCGGCGCGCGGCGGGTCGAGGCGCAGTCCGAGGTCCGGGCCGCCGGCAGGATGATGCAGTGCGTATCCCATCAGCACCCCGTCCTCGACGAACTCGAGCGCGACGCGGTAACCGAGCCGGGTCTCGTACCACTCCCGGGACCTCGCCAGGTCGCGCACCGGCAGCTTCAGGTGATGCACCCCGGCCAACGCCGGGCAGTCCGACACGTCAGTCATGTCAACCCCCGATTGCAGTGTGACTGCATCTTTGCAGTTATACTGCACCTTGTGTCCGACGACGTCAAGCGGAATGCCCGGAGCACCCGACGCCGCGCCGCTCGGGTGGCGCATACCGAGGAGCGCATCATCGAGGCGGCGACCAGGCTGTTCCTGGCCGATGGATATGTCGCGACGACGCTCGCGGCCGTCGCCGAGGCGGCGGATGTCGGCGCGCGCACGGTCTACGTGCGCTTCGGCACCAAGGCAGCGTTGTTCAAGCGGGTGGTCGACGTCGCGATTGTCGGCGATACGGAACCGGTCGACGTGCTCGGCCGGGAGCCGATGCGTACGGCGCTCCGCGCGCGGACAGCAGCGGAGCGGATCGCGGCCGGCGCGGCGCTGGGCCGAGGGATCATGGCCCGCACCGGTGCGTTGTTCGCGGTGGCCCAGCAGGCGGCCGCGGTCGAGCCGATCGTCGAGGGGTACTGGCAGCAGGGCCGCGAGCAGAGCCGCTACTCGCAGCGGGTGTTCTGGACCACCATGGCCGACGACGGGCTGCTCGACCCGTCGGTCGATCTCGACCGGCTCATCGACACCGTCAGCGTCATCAGCGCCGCCGAGACCTTCCTGCTGATCACCCGCATGCTCGGCTGGTCGCTCGATGCCTACGAGGAATGGCTACGCGACACCTTCACCAGACTCGCCGGGTTGGATTAGCCGGCCGCGGAACGCCCGCGAATCGTGCTGACGCGGCGCCCGGACCGGACGGTCCAGGCCACGCCACGCGGGGAACACGAACGGCGGAATCGTCGCGAGCACATCACCACACCGCAGGCGAGCAGCGCACCATTCAGCCCGATCGTCTGGGCCAACAATCCGCCGACGAGTGAGCCGAAGGGGATGCCGACCCAGGCGCTCGCCTTCACCGCGCCGAGCACGCGGGCTTGCAGCCGGGAGGGGACACGTTCGAAAAGCACGGCCCCGCTGATCGGGTTCAGTACGCCTCCCGCGACTCCACATACGACACACACCGCCAGTATCGGCGGTAAGTCAGCCCATGCCGCGAGCGCGAAGAACGGCGGCGACGCGGCGATCAATGACCCGACGGCATAGGTGGTCCGACGCGGCAGCCGCGGGCCCAGCCACGCCCCGACCAGGACACCGAGCAGCAACCCGGCGCCGAGCGTTCCGCCGATCAGGCCGAGTGCCTGCGGGCGATGCAGGCGGTCGTGCACCCACACCGGAAGCAGCACGGACGTGAGGGCCTCGTCCAACAGATTGGTCACCGCGATCATCGCGACCATGCCCAGGAGGAGACGGTCGACACGCAGGAAGCGCATGCCCTCGCCCAATTCCGCCGTATAGGTGCGCACCGACAGCCAGCCGGTCGGACGATCCGTGCGGGCGAGGGTCGCCGGCAGGACGGCCACGATCATAGCTGCGGCCACGGCGAAGGTCAGCCCGTCGATCAGCACCACGGTCGGCGCCGAGGTCACGGCGACGAGGACGCCGGCGAGCGGCATCCCGATCAACATCGCGCTCCGGTTGGCGGCCGAGTAGATCCCCGCCGCCCGTTCGGAAGCGACCTCTCCCACCGCGGCGGCGACCGGGATCAGCGGGGTCGTCGCCGTGTCGGCGAGACCGCGCACCCCTCCGGCCACGGCGACGAGCGCAGCCAGCGCGCCGAGGTGCAGGTCGCCGTGTGCATGCAGGAGCGGGATGGCACACATCGGCACGGCCGCAGCGACGTTGCCGAGCACGCAGGTGCGCCGGAGCCCGATGCGGTCGGCGAGCGGTCCGCCCATGGCCTGCGCCACGACGTAGGGCGCCATCTGCGCGAACCCGATGACACCGGTCGACGCGGCGCTGCCGGTGGTGACCAGCACCAGCCACGGGATCGCGATCGCCGCCATCGCCGTTCCGAACTCCGAGACGAGGTATGCCGAGACGAGCCCGTACAGCGGCAACCGGCGAGTCCGTGGGTCGGCCATCAGGGATCCTCGGGCATCAGCTGGAAGTCGAAATGCGCGCGCAGCGCGCCCTCACGAGGCGCCTCGTCACCGGGTCGCCGACGGTAGCGGGCGAGCAGTTCGGTGATGTCGCGGGTCAGCTGGCGAGCCTCCTCGATGGTGAGGCTCAGCGGCCAGTCGCTCAGGTGCCAGGGCATGTCGACGAGCTCGTCCTTGCGGGCCGCCAGGGTCGCGATGAACGCGAGCGTGCGCCGGTGCGCTTCCTCGGCGACCAGCCGCATGAACTGCTCGGCCTCTTCGATGGTGTCGGCGGTGCCGGGATCCTCCGGCATCCGGAAGGTGAACGATGTCGTCCGATGCACCGCCCGCCACCACCGGTCGCGGCCGGTGCCGCGCTCGGTGTCTTCAACGATGAAGCCGTGCTCGGCGAGCACCCGCAGGTGGTAGCTGGTGACGCCGGTGGACTGGTCGATGCGCTGGCCGAGACTCGTCGCGGTGGCCGGGCCGTCGGCCTGCAGCAGGTCGAGCAACCGAAGGCGGATCGGGTGGACCAGGCCGCGCAGCGCCTTCGGGGTGAGCATCGCGTCCCGGGCGGGGTCGAACCACTCGGGGAACTCCGGCGGATCAGGCCATGCCGGGCGAGCCATAACCCCAGAATCGATTCTGCAAAATAGTTTCTGCAGTTGGCGTGGAGGGGCAGGATTTCGGGAGAAATGCCGTATCTGGTGGGTTAGCCCGGCCCGAAGCGTCAGCGATCTGCTCCTCAGCACGCGGCGGGTCTCCGATGATAATTTGGGGCATGACCGCCGACGTACCGCTGGTGACCGGCGACTCGTGCTGCGTCGCTTCGTCCTGGACGATGCCGCCGCACTCGCGGCGTACCGGTCGCACCCCGACGTCGCGCGCTACCAGTCCTGGACGCCGCCGGTGCCGCTCGCGGCGGCGACCGGGCTGGTGCAGACCTTCGCCGCCGGAGACCCGCGGCGGCCCGGGCTGGTTCCAGTACGCGATCGAGCTGGCGGCCGACCACCGCCTGATCGGCGACGTCGGCGTGTGCCTGCATGACAACGCGATGCAGGCCGAGCTCGGATTCACCGTCGCTCCCGACGAGCAGGGCCACGGTTACGCGCACCGAGGCCGTCGGCCGGATCGTCGACCACCTCGTCGGCGAGCGCGGGTTGCGGCGGCTGGCGGCCGAGTGCGACGCGCGCAACGTGGCGTCGGCCGCTCTCCTGCGCCGGCTGGGATTCACCCTGGAGGGCCGGCGGCGCGCGCACACCTGGATCAAGGGCGAGTGGACCGACGATCTGGTGTTCGGACTGCTCGCCGACGAATGGCCACCGTCCGCCGCCGGCCCGCTCACGCCGGGTCGGACTCCGGGAGCACCCGATCGGTGATGGCGAGTGCGACGACGACCGCCGCCGCCGCGGCCCCCAGCGCGAATGCGCTGATCGATGTCGCCACGATCCCGAGTAGTCCGAGGACGGCGATCGCTGCGAGCCGCGACCAGGGCACGATCCGCCAGACCGTCGCCTTGAACGCGGCATGCCCGGCGAGGAAGAGAGCGGTCCCCCCGAGCACCAGGTACGCCGTCGAGACGCTGCTCGTCACCGTCGGATCGGCGAGCACCCGCTCGTCGGCCGCCGCGGTCACGATGATTCCGGCGACCATGATCGGATGGATGAGGTGATACGCCGAGCGGCCGAGCCGGCCGGGGTCGGACGATTCGGCGACGATCCGGGCGCCGGCGTCTGCGCTGCGGTCGAAGTAGATCCACCACAGGGCGGTGACCCCGGCGAAGGCGGCGACAAAGGTGCCGACCTCGGCAGCGGTGACGTCAGGTAGTCCGGACAGAGTGCTCCCGATCACGACGACGGATTCGCCGAGCGCGATGAGGATGAAGGCCTGGCAGCGTTCGGCGAAATGGCTGCCGGAGATGGTCCAGTCCGCGGTGGTCGACCGGCCGAGACCCGGGGTGTAGAAGCCGACCGCGCTGCCGAGCAGGTCGACGCCGACGGCCCCGACCCAGAACGCCGCCCGGGCGCCGTCGTGGGCGATTCCTCCGGCCACGGCGAGTGCCCCACTGACCACGCACCAGCCGAGGATCCGCTGGAAGTTGAGCCGCAACCGTTCGTCGGCGAGGCCAGCGACCACGAAGAGGCTGCGCCCGATCTGCATGGCGGCGTATGCCCCGCCGACCCACAGTCCGCGATCATCGAACGCGCGCGGTATCCCGGCGGACAGCACCAGGCCGGCGAGCATCAACACCATCAGCATCAACCGCACGGGTATCCGTTGCGGGTCGAGCCAGTTGGTCACCCAGGTCGTATAGACCCACACCAGCCAGACCATCGCAAGCAGCAACAGGGTCTGAAACGCACCGACGACGGTCGCCCGGGTCAGCAGTCGGTGGGAGAGCTGCGTGACCGCGAAGACGTAGACGAGGTCGAAGAACAGCTCGATGTTGGTGACCCGGGTTTCCGCACCGTCGCGTCGGAGCAGGTTCGCTGCCAGCATGCCTACGCCCCGCGACGAGCGGCGCGCTCGACGGCCGTGAGCCACACCTCGCTGAAAGCGGCGCCGTCGACATCGACCAGGACCCGAGCAGGATGTCCGTCCGGATCCTGGTCGAACCGCAACAGGCCGTCGTCGACCGTGGTGCGCAGGCGCATGTCGTCGAGCACGGCGCCCGGCCAGTCGAGCGCCACCGCACACGCGACGGGGTCGTACTGGAAGTTCAGCAGATCGTCCGGCAGACCGGGGTGCGCCTTGCCCATGTCGGCCATCGCGTAATCGGCGCCGTGCGCCGCGCACTGCCGGGCGACCAGCTCGCCGAGTGGACCGCTCGCCCGGAGGCGCGACAGATCGCCCGTGCGCACCTGGCCCTGCATCGTCGCCGGCAGGGTGGCCAAGGCGAGTGACGCGGTGGCCGCGACGATCTGTGCGGCCCGGGTGTCCCACTGCACGTTCCAGTCCATGTCCGGTCCCCAGGCGGGGAGCCCGTCGGCCGGCGGACGGATCCAGCCGCCCATGGCCACGACGCGACCGCGGGCGAGGCTGCCCGGTCGCATCACCTCGAGCAGCGCGAGGTTGGTGTACGGGCCGATGGCCACCACCGTCGCCCCGGCGTCGATGTCGGCGGCCAGCAGGTCGAGCGCGGCGCCCGGCGGCGCCGGACACGCAGCGATCCCCGGCGGCCAATAGCGGTCGTCGTCGAGGATCGGGTCCGCGGTGCGGAGCGTGCTGAGCGAGACCTCGGCGCCGGCCACCACGGGGATGTCGCGCCGGTCGGCCAGGTCGAGACAGTGCCGGACATAGCCGGCCCGCCGGCCACCCGGATCGATGGTGGTGGTGATGCCCACCAGGTCGACATCCGGCCAGCCGAGCAGCATGGCGAGTGCGCACGTGTCGTCGGTGTCGCCGCCGAGATCGGTGTCGAGATGGATCCGCATGCGCTCAGCATCTCGTCCGGACGGGGGGCTGGACAGAGCCGGGGGACCTTTAGGTTAGGCTTCCCTAACCTGAAGCGACGGAGGAGGATCCGGTGCTGGCCACGTTCGTGATCGGACTGCGGGAAGGGCTCGAGGCGTCGCTGATCGTCGGCATCATCGCGGCCTTCCTCGGCCGCCACGGCCGACGTGATGCATTGCGGCAGGTCTGGGTCGGCGTCGCTGCCGCGGTCGCGATCTGCATCGCCATCGGCGTCGTCCTGCAGGTGGTCGAGCAGAGTCTCCCGCAGGCCCAGCAGGAAGGCCTCGAGACCGTCGTCGGGCTGTTCGCGGTCTTCATGGTCACCTTCATGATCATCTGGATGCGGGGCCACGCCCGGAACATGAAGGGCGACCTGGAGGGCGCGGCGGCCGCCGCGCTTGCCCGCGGCTCGGCCAATGCGTTGGTCGCGATGGCATTTCTCGCCGTACTCCGGGAGGGCTTCGAGACCGCCGTCTTCCTGCTCGCCACCTTTCAGGCCAGTGGCAACGCGTTGCTCGCCGCGATCGGCGCGGTGCTGGGCATCGCCGTCGCCGTCGTCATCGGTTACGGGATCTACCGCGGTGGTGTGCGGCTCAACATGGCCCGCTTCTTCCGGATCACCGCGCTCGTCCTCGTGCTCGTCGCCGCCGGCCTGGTGATGACCGCACTGCACACCGCCTTCGAGGCCGGCTGGATCCAGTTCGGCCAGTCGCGGGCGATGGACCTCTCGTGGCTGGTCCGGCCCGGCACTCCCGTCGAGTCGCTGCTCACCGGCGTACTCGGCATTCAGGCCTATCCAACAGTCGTCGAAACCCTGGGATGGGTGATCTACGCCGTGCCGATGCTGCTGTTCGTCGCCTGGCCACAGCGCCGGCGTTCTGCCGCCAAGGGCGAGCGGCCGACCGTGTCAGCGCAGGCGTGAGCGCGGCGACCCGGGCCCTGACCGGTGTGGCGGCCGTCGGCATGCTCGCCGGCGCCCTGGCCGGCTGTGGCTCACACAAGAACGAGGCCGCGGGTGCAGCCAAGGGTTCGGGCAACGTCGAGATCGTGCTGACCGACGACGGCTGCGCACCGAAGCCGGCGACCGTGCCGGCCGGCCCGTTGACCTTCACCGTCCGCAATGCCAACACCAACAAGGTGAGCGAGGCCGAGGTGATGGCCCAGAACCGGATCCTGGGTGAAAAGGAAAACCTCACCCCCGGTCTCTCCGGAAGCTTCAGCCTGCGGCTCGACCCGGGCCGTTACATCGTGAACTGCCCCAATGCCGCCGCCGACCACGCCACTCTCACGGTCTCCGGCGCGAAGCGCGCCGATGACTCCAAGCCGGAGCTGGCCGCCGCAGTGGCGTCCTACCAGCGCTACGTCGTCGCCGAGGTCGACAAGCTCGTTCCCGCGACCGATGCGTTCGTGGCTGCGGTCAAGTCCGGCAACGTGGCGCGAGCCAAGACGCTCTACGCCCCGAGCCGCGCCTACTACGAGGCGGTCGAGCCGGTCGCCGAGAGTTTCGGCGGGCTGGACCCGGCCATCGACGCCCGGGTCAACGACGTCGCCAGTCCCGCCCAGTGGACCGGCTTCCACCGCATCGAAAAGGCGCTCTGGCAGGACCATTCACTCGCCGGGATGACACCGATCGCGAACAAGCTCGCGACCGATGTCGCCACACTGAAGCGGAAGGTGGCGACGGCGAAGCTGCAGCCGGCGCAGATCGCCAACGGCTCGGTCGACCTGCTCGGCGAGGTCGCGAAGAGCAAGATCACCGGTGAGGAGGAGCGTTACAGCCACACCGACCTGTGGGACTTCGAGGCCAACCTGGACGGCGCCCACAAGGCGTTCCTGGTGCTGGAGCCGGCGCTGAAGAAGGCGCAACCGCAACTGGCCGGGACGATCACGCGTCAGTTCGCGGTCGTCTACGCCGCGCTCGGCAAGTATCGAGCCGGCCACGGCTTCGTCAACTACGCCACGGTCGGTACGCCGGATCGGCGGCACCTCACCACCGTGGTCAACGCGCTGGCCGAATCGCTCAGCAAGGTCGCGCCGGCGATCGTGTGACCGGAGAGACCGAGAGGATGACGACCCCAAGTGGGTAGGCAGACGTGCCCTGCAGGAATGTCGAGGCGCGGGTTTCTCGGTGGTCTCGGGCTGGCCGGCGCCGGTGTCGCGGTCGGCGCCGCGGCGGGATGTTCCGACTCCGAAGCGAACACCGGCGGTCTTCCGTCGACCTCCGCCGCGGTTCCGTTCCACGGTGACCATCAGGCGGGAATCGGTACGGCGGCCCAGGATCGGCTGGCCTTCGCCGCGTTCGACCTGACCACCACCAGCCGGGCCGACCTGATCGACCTGCTGCACACCTGGACCGCCGCAGCGGTAGAGATGACCGCGGGTCGGCAGGTCCCCGGCAGCTCGACCGATGCGCAGGCGCCACCGGCTGACACCGGGGAGGCGGTCGGCCTGCCGGCGTCGGCGCTCACCGTCACCGTCGGCTTCGGCCCGACCATGTTCGACCACCGTTTCGGCCTCGCCGCGCGGAAACCCGTTGCCCTGACGGGACTGCCGGCGCTGCCCGGTGATCAGCTCGACCCGACACGGTGCGGTGGCGACCTCGGCGTACAGGCGTGCGCAAACGACCCGCAGGTGGCCTTCCACGTCATCCGGAACCTGTCCCGGCTGGCCAGCGGCACCGCAACCATGCGTTGGTCACAACTCGGGTTCGGTCGTACGTCGACGACCAGTCGGTCGCAGGCGACTCCGCGAAACCTCATGGGATTCAAGGACGGCACCCGCAACATCCGCGGCGAGGACACCGCCGCGATGAACTCCCACGTGTGGGTGGGACAGGAGAGCGATCAGCCGTGGCTGCGCGGCGGGTCCTACCTCGTTTCCCGCCGGATCCGGATGCAGATCGAGGCGTGGGACCGCGACTACCTGGCCGACCAGGAAAACGTGTTCGGCCGGAAGAAGGGCGACGGGGCGCCGCTCACCGGACGGACCGAGACCGACGTCCCGGACCTGGCGGCCAAGGATTCGGCGGGCGAGCCGGTGATACCGATGGACGCCCACATCCGGCTCGCGAGTCGGGAGACCAACGGCGGCCTGCAGATCCTCCGGCGCGGCTACTCCTACACCGACGGCACCGACCCGACGACCGGCGACCTCGACGCCGGGCTCTTCTTCATCGCCTACCAGAAGGATCCCACGAGCCAGTTCGTCGCGCTGCAGCGCCGACTCGGCGTCCACGACGCGTTGAACGAATACATCAGCCACACCGGCAGCGCGGTCTTCGCCTGCCCGCCCGGCGTACGAGACAAGAACGATTTCTGGGGCCGGTCGCTCTTCGCCTGACGGTCAATCCGCTCCGACGATTGCCGTAGCCGCGACGGAAGAGGAGATTGTCACTTTCGGCACCGGACGTCTGTGGGAGGAAGAGTGCCTGACCGGGTGAAGGTCGGTGTGGTCGGCCTCGGCATGTGGGGCCAGAACCACCCCCTCGTCTACGACGACTACGACCACGCGGAACTGTCGGTCGTCTGTGACCTCGACGAACAGCTCGCCAAGGAAACGGCCGAGAAGTACCACTGCGATTGGACGACCGACGTCGGCCAGCTCGCCAGCAGCGACGTCACCGCGTTCAGTGTGGCGACACCCGACTACGCGCACTTCGCTCCGGTGAGCACATTGCTGAAGGCCGGAAAGCACGTGCTCGTCGAGAAGCCGCTCACCACCGACCTCACCGAGGCGAAGCAGCTGGCCGGCCTGGCCAGTGCCGGCGGCTCCGTCGCCATGGTCGACTTCCACCTGCGGTGGGATCCGCAGTGGTGCATGGTCAAGGAAGCGGTCGAACGGGGTGATCTCGGCGAACCGGTCATGGGCTACATCAGGCTGAGCGACGCGATCACCGTCGCCGAGAACTGGCTGCGTTGGGCGGGCAGATCGGGCCCGCACTGGTTCCTCTACCCGCACACCATGGACCTGATGCGGTGGATCATCGACCAGGAACCGCGGCGGGTCTATGCCACCGGCCATCGCGGCGTACTCGCGGCCAAGGGTGTGGACACCTGGGATGCCATGCAGACGGTCGTCGAGTTCGACACCTGCAGCATCACGTTCGAGACGTCGTGGATCATCCCGAACTCCAACCCCAGCGTGCTGGACTGTCACATGTCGCTGTACGGCGACAAGGGCAAGGTCGACTACGACCAGGACTACTCCGGGATCTCCTTCGCCACCGACACGTTCTCCTACCCGTGGGTTCCGGTCGGGCAGCGGGACCGCTACGGCAAGCTCAACCACTTCCTGTACGCGCCGATGCGGCATTTCGTCGACTGTGTACGCGAAGGCACCCCGCCGGAGTGCACGTTCCAGGACGGTCTGGCGGTAGTCGCGATGATCCACGCCGCGCTGGCGTCGTTGGAGTCCGGCCAGCCCGTCGAGATGGACGGGTTGCTCTAGCGCTTGGACCTCTGGTGGCTGAGGTGCGGTGTCCAAGGTCCTGCCGATGAGTGCCGTGAGGACTCTGGCTGTCGGCGCGCGGCCTTACTTTACTACCGTCAACGGCGATAGGCGGTGCTGTTGTGCCGCCTGGACGTCGATCGGAGGCCACACCGGACGACTGACTGTTCTGTCCGGCCAGGCCTCTCGGCCGCCCATGCCGGCCAAACATGCGGAGGAGAAGATGGGATTCCTCAGGGTAGTGTCCGCGGGCCCGGCGTTCTTCGTCAGTGCCTGGCTGTTGATGTTGTTCGCCGGCGCGGTGACGGCTGAAACCGGAGTTCGCCCGTTCGGCTATGTGACCTCGATGGTGGTGACGATCGGCTTGTGGCTGACCCTGGCTCCGGCCATCGTCGCGGTCGCGCGCCAGGACAAGAAGCGGTAGCCCGGCACGGGGGGGACGAGACGCCGCACGTCACCGGGGTCACGTCGGATCGGTGAGCGCGTCGAACGCGTTGAACATCGCCAACGACGGCCCGGTCAGCAGTCCGCCGTCGACGGGAAGCACGATTCCGGTGATCCAGGCCGCGTCGTCGGAGGCGAGGAACGCGACCGCCGCGGCGACGTCTTCCGGCCGGCCGACCCGGCCGGTCGGATAGAGCGAGGAGACGGCGGCGAGCGATCGCGGCTGGTCATCCCAGACGCGGGTGCGGATCGTGCCCGGAGCGACGACGTTGAAGCGCACGGGGCTGGCGGCCGGGTCCCGCTGGGCGATCCGGCGGCCGCCGTAGAGGACCGACAGGTTCTGCGCGAGCACGGGCAGCGCCGCCTTCGCGGTGGAGTAGACGAGGTCACCCGACGCGGCGAGCCCGTTGACCGAGCCGATCATGACGACCGATGCGGCCGGTGACGCCATCAGGTGGGGGAGCGCCGCCTGGATGCTCAGGACCGTTCCGTGCAGCGTCGGAACGGCGTCATGCGCCCACGTCGAGTCGTCGATGTCCTCGAACGACGTTCCCGAACCGATGCCGACGTTGGCGACCAGGACATCCACTCCGCCGAAACTCTCGACGGCGGCCGCCATCGCCGCGTCGACCGACTTCCGGTCGGTGACGTCGCACTCCACTCCGACAGCCTGCCCACCGGCCTGCACGACCGAGCGCGCCGCCTCGTCCGCGCTCGCCGGATCGAGGTCGGCGACGAGCACCGCCGCGCCCTCGGCGCCCAGGCGCAGCGCGATCGCCCGTCCGATTCCCCGGCCACCACCGGTGACCACCGCAACCCGATCCTCGAATCGCTGCACCGCACCTGCCCCTCTCGGTCGACTCCGCGTGCCACGTCGGCACCGGGTCCACCATCGCGACGGTCGTCCATCACTGGCGGGCCGGGCCCGGACCAGGCTACTGTCCCGATAGGCCCGCAGGGGGCCTCCGGTCCGCGGGCAGGGCAGAGCCCACCTGAGAAGGCGATCGACGCAACGACCGATGTTTCCTCCTTTCGGCCTGGCGATGCGGACCGCAGGCACCCGAGAGGAGTAGCGATGCCGACCGTCCCCCTGCCCGATCACCCGAATCTCGAGCAGCTTCGCAACCAGGCCAAGGATCTGCACCGTTCAGTGCGGGCCGGCCGTCCCGATGCGCTCGCGGAAGTCGCCGAACGTCATCCCGTCGGGCTCGGACCCGACGGTTCCGGCGGATTCTCGCTGAGTGACGCCCGGCTCGTCGTCGCCCGCCGCTACGGGTTCTCCAGCTGGACCGCGCTGAAGCGTTACGTCGAGGTCGTCGAGCGGTACAGCCGGTTTCCGCGGGACGTGCCGCAGGGCGACGGACCGGGGCGACCGGCCGACGAGTTCCTCCGGCTCGCGTGCCTGTCCTACGAGAACGACGATCAGCCCGAACGTCGGCGCAGAGCCCGCGCGTTGCTGTCCGAGCGGCCGGACCTCACTGATGACGACATCTTCGTGGCGGCTGCAGCGGCCGACGTCGACGCCGTTCGGCGCCTGCTCGCCGTCGACCCGGCAGCCGCACGGCGCGAAGGTGGCCCGTACCGATGGACGCCGTTGCTCTACCTCGCCTACGCCCGGCACGACCCGGACATCTCCCGCGACGCCGTCCTGACTGCGGCTCGTCTCCTCCTCGACGCCGGCGCCGACGTCGACGCCGGTTACCTCTGGCACGGGATGCCGAGTCCATTCACCGTGCTGACCGGGGTGTTCGGCGAAGGCGAGCAGGGTCCGGTCCGCCAGCCTCGCCACCCGCACTCCCTCGACTTGGCGCGGCTGCTGCTCGAAGCGGGAGCCGACCCCAACGACGCGCAGGCGCTCTACAACCGCATGTTCGGTACGGACGACGACCACCTCGAGGTGCTCTTCGAGTTCGGTCTCGGCACCGGCGCCGGCGGACCGTGGCACCGGCGGCTCGGCACCGCCCTCGACACCCCTCAGCAGATGGTCCGTGGCCAGTTGCGCTGGGCGGTCAACCACGGAATGGCCGGGCGGGTCGGGCTGCTTCTCGACCACGGTGTCGACGCCGCCGCACCCTTTGCCGACGGAATCACCGCCGCCACGCTCGCGGCCACGTCCGGCCACGCCGCGCTGGTCGACGATCTCGTCGCGCACGGCGCACCGGCACCGGGCCTCGAGCCGGTCGATGCCTTCATCGCCGCCGCGCTCGCCGCCGATCGCCCAGGTCTCGACCGGGTGCAGGCGGCACACCCCGGAGTTGCCGCGGCCGCCCGCGCGGCCCGCCCGGCACTGGTCGTCTGGGCGGCGGGCTCCGGCAATGCTGGTGCGGTCGAACTTCTCGTCGCCACCGGATTCGACGTCAATGCCCGAGGCAGGACCGACATCCCCATCGAGCAACCCTGGCATACCGCGCTGCACGGGGCCGCGGAGTCGGGAGACGTCGAGCTGGCCCGTACCCTTCTCCGCCTCGGCGCCGACCCCGACATCCATGACAAGCGCTTCGACGCCACGCCCCTCGGGTGGGCCCGTCACCTCGACCACGACGACGTTGCTGATCTGCTCGAGCCGGTGACCGCCGAGGGCGACGCGTGACGGACAGTCAAGACTCACTGGTGACCGTGCTGGCGGACCACCTGATGGCCGCAGATGCCGGACATCCGTTACGCGTCGGCATCGACGGCCCGTGCGGCTCGGGCAAGTCGACGCTGGCTCGTGAGCTTGTCGCAGCGATCACGGCCCGCGGTCGCGTGGCGGCGCATCTGGATTCCGACGGGTTCCACAACACGCGCGACGTCCGCTACCGACAGGGCCGCGCATCGGCGCGCGGTTACTACGAAGATGCCTACAACCTCAGCGCGCTGCTCCAGCGAGTTCTCCTTCCGCTGGGCCAGGACGGCTCTCGCGTCTACGCGACGAAGGTGCACGACATGCAGACCGACGAGATCGAAACCGATGCCACCGCAACATCACCCGATGACGCGATCATGATCTTTGACTGCACGTTCCTGCAACGAGGCGCGTTACGCGATCACTGGGACGAAGTGATCTACCTACAGGTCAGCCGCGACGTCGCCGTCGCTCGCGGAGCAGCGCGCGACGCCGCAATGCTCGGCGGGATCGACAGCGCCCGCCAGGCATACGAGGACCGCTACATGGCGGCCTGCGACATCTACATTCGCGAGGAACACCCAGCCGAACGCGCCAGCATCCTCATCAACCACGACGACCTGGGAAAGCCCCGCATCGTGAGCGGGATCGAACCCCGGCGGCGCGCGACTACTGATCGACGACCGAGCCGTCTTCGTGTAGCCGGGTGCCGATCGGACGCGGCACCGGCGGGTGCTTCTGCGCCGAGTCCGCGGAGAACTCGATACCGATGCCTGGCGCGTCCGGGATGAGCAGAAACCCGTCCTTCACGGCCAACGGTGTCTCGACCATCGCGCTCTTCGGCGGGACGCCTTCGCCCAGTGGGTATTCCTGGATGGCGAAGTTGGGGATGCAGGCCGCGATCTGCAGGCAGGCAGCGGTGCTGATCGGGGACAACGGGTTGTGCGGCACCACCTGGACACCGCGTGCTTCCGCCGCCGCCGCGATCTTCTTCGTGCCGGTGATGCCGCCGGCAAGGCAGACGTCGGGCCGGACGTACTGCACCGCACCGCGCGCCAGCAGCATCTCGAACTCCTGCAGCGTGTGCAGCCGCTCGCCGGTGGCGATCGGGATGGAGATGCGGTCGGCGACCCATCCCATGGAGTCGAAGTTGTCCGGCAGGATCGGGTCTTCGTAGAACATCGGCCGGTACTGCTCGATGCCGCGCGCCAGGACGACGGCTTCGGCGGGCGTGAGCCGGCGGTGGATCTCGATGCACAGGTCGACGTCGTCGCCCACCGCCTCGCGGTAGCGGCGTACCCGATCGATCGCCGTACCCATCTTCTGCGCGTGGGTCTCGAAATACGGCTCGTCGATCGATACGTCGAGGAACGGCGTGAGGTGCCCGACCGCGGTGAAGCCGGCCTGCTTCGCGGCGACGCATCCGTTGACAAGCTCTTCGGTCGTCGAGCCGAACACATGGCTGTACACCCGCGCTTTGTCCCGCACCCGGCCGCCGAGCAGCTCGTAGACGGGAACTCCGAGCGCCTTGCCCTTGATGTCCCACAGCGCGATGTCGAGGGCCGAGAGGGCACCCATGATCGCGGCACCGCGGAAGTGCGACGACCGGTACATCACGTTCCAGTGGTGCTCGATGCGGTGCGGATCCTGGCCGACCAGGTAGTCGCCGAACTTCTCCAGCGCCGACTGTGATGCCTCCAGATGCCCCCACGTCCCCGACTCCCCGACGCCGGTGATGCCGGCGTCGGTATGCACGAGAGTGAGCAGATACCGGTCGACCGGGACCGCTTCGACAGCCGTGATCCTCATCTGTGCGCCACTTCCGTTCGCGGTGATGGTCCGGCGTCGACCCTACCGCCGGTCGAGTTTCTGCTCCGCGCGAGCGGTCAGGAGGGCCAGTACCCGGCCGGCCGTACCAAGATCGTCGGCGGGAATGTCCCGATACAACTCGGCGACCACGTCGGTCACGACGAGGCCGTGCGACGACGGGCTCGATCTTCGCTGCTGCGGCGATGGTGTCTGCGAGTACATCGGCGTCCCTGGCCGGACCGGCTCCGGCGAGGACGCTCAGCGCGACCCATGCCGGATAGTCGATGCCGGTACCGGCGAGACTCCGGTTCAGCAGGGCCCGGTGGGCGTTCTCCGCTGCGCCGAGAATCTGCGGTGTCAGTGTCGTGCTGGACGTCATGCGAGATTCCTTATGGATGTCCGAAGCACTACGCAACGGCGGCCGACTCCGAATCGACGAGAACGGAGGCCCGCGGGTAGTCGATGTAGCCGGCATCGGTCTGCGTGTAGAGCGTGCGTTCGTCGTAGTCGGCGAGTGGCGACCCGTCGCGCAGCCGCTCGGGCAGGTCGGGGTTCGCGATGTAGAGCCGGCCGAACGACACCAGGTCGGCCAGCCCGTCCCGGACGAGCGCCTCGCCGGCGTCAGCCGTGGTCGTGTGTCCGAAGCCGGTGTTGCCGATGAGCAGGCCGGAGAAGAAGGGCCGGAGGTCGGCGAGTGCCGGGTATCGCGTGTTGTCGGTCAGATGCAGGTAGCGCAGGCCGAGGTCGGAGAGCGCGGCGACGAGAGGCCGGTAGACGGCGGCCGGGTCGGCTTCGACGTGCCCGTTGATCGGGTTGCCCGGCGACAGCCTGATGCCCACGCGGCGTGCCCCGATCGCCTCGACCACGGCACGCGTCACCTCGACGGGATAGGCGATCCGGCCGGCCGGCGACCCGCCGTAGGCGTCGTCCCGAAGGTTCGTGTTGTCGCTCAGGAACTGGTGGATCAGGTAGCCGTTGGCACCGTGCAACTCGACGCCGTCGAAGCCTGCGGACATCGCGTTGCGGGCCGCCTGCACGTGGTCGTCGACGGCCTGCGCGATGTCGTCGTAAGACATCACGCGGGGCATCGGGTAGGGCCGTTTGGTCGCACCGACGTGCAGCAGACCGGGTGGGGCGACCGCGGACGGCGCCAGCGGCACCGAGCCGTCGAGCCGGTTGTCCGGATGCGAGGAGCGCCCCGAATGCATGAGCTGCGCGAAGATCGTGCCGCCCTCGGCGTGCACGGCCGCGGTCACCGCACCCCAGGCATCGACCTGCCGTCCGGTCGCGAGCCCCGGCATGTGCCGGTCGGACTGGCCGCGGGTGCTCGGCCAGATCCCCTCGGTGACGACCAGCGCGGCACTGGCGCGTTGGGCGTAGTACTGCGCGACGCCGGGCAGCGGTACGCCGTCGTCGTCGGCGCGGAACCTGGTCATCGGCGCCATGACCACCCGATGGGCCGCACTGAGGCCGGGGTGGCGGAGCGGGGCGAGGAGGTGCGGGTAGTGCGGGTCGGTAGCCATGCGGTGAGGTTAAAACCTCACATCGGTGTCAGGTGCAAGCCTCAATGCCGGGTCGGACCGATGAGCAGGCTCAGCACGGTCGGGGGGATCCCCTCCTCGGCCGAACCGCCGAAGAGGCGATGGACCGCTTCCCGGAAGCGGCGGAGCGCGGCGAGGGGGCCCCGGCTGGTGTCGTCCTCGGCGGTGTCCGGCCCGGCCGTGGCGAGCCAGCCGAGCGGGTCGTCGTCGGGTCCGAGCACCCGTAGCACGGTACTGGACTGACCGTCGCTGCCGAAGGACCCGTACAGCCGATCCGCCAGGTCGCGCAGCGACACCTCTTCCTCGGCGAGGAAAACGGGTTCCTCGTCCCGCGAGGTCACATCGAGCGTGATGACGTGTGCGCGTCCGTCCTCCCCCGCGATCCGGAACAGTTCGTCGATCGCCTGGCCGAGGGACAGTTCGCTGGCGGCCTGGATCTCTTCGGGGGTGAGAGGAGTACGAGGCAGGATGCTCAGAATGGTGAGGCATTGTCCGTTCTCACCCAGGCTGTTGTGCCAGCTGGTCATGAGTACTCCTCTCACCGACGTCGATCAACCGCCGCCGCCAGGTCGGACAAGCGAGCGGCTAGCTCTTGTCGAAGATCACACTGATACCGTAGGCGACGCCCGCAGCCACCACGAGGAGACAGATCGCGGCCGCGACCAGTGCCGCGACATTGCGTCGCCCCGAGGCCTCGTGGTCGCCGCGCCGGACGTACCCCGAAGCCGACAGGGCCAGCAGGCCGATCGAATAGACCATCACCAGGCCGGCGCCCGCAGCGACACTGATCGCCAGGATCTTCCACATCGACGCCCAGTCGACGTACGAGTCGGCGAGTACGACCATCAGCTACTCACCCCGGCG
Organism: uncultured Actinomycetota bacterium; assembly: GCA_963775655.1. Taxonomy (GTDB): domain Bacteria; phylum Actinomycetota; class Actinomycetes; order Mycobacteriales; family QHCD01; genus DASXJE01. Next base: position 280,905 of record CAVZJT010000001.1, read on the forward strand.
CCGGCGGGCTCGTGTGAGGTCCCGCCCTTCTCGTCCCAGGCGTCGTTGACATTCGTGGCGTTGACCGTTGTCCGGCGGGACAGCGTGTAGATGCCGGCGCAATAGGCCGCCAACACGAGAGCCATCAAGATCACGCCTAGGTCTCCGCCGATACCGTTGACGACGGCGAAGGTGAGGGCGCCGACCGCCCCGGCGGCCGGCAGGGTCACCACCCAGGTCACCACCATCCGCCCGAACACGATCCAACGCACCGGCTGGGCCCGACCGAGGCCGGCACCGACCACCGAGCCGCCACACACCTGCGTCGTCGACAGCGGAATGCCGAAATGGGTCGAGGACAGGATGACCGCGGCCGACGTGGCTTGAGACGCGAAACCCTGCGGGGACTCGATCTCGATCAATCCCTTGCCCAGGGTGCGGATGATCCGCCAGCCGCCGACGTAGGTGCCCAGCGAGATCGCCAGTGCGCAGGCGATGATGACCCAGTCCGGAGTGGTCGCGTTCTTGGCGATCGTGCCGTTCGCCACCAGGGCCAAGGTCAGTACACCCATGGTCTTCTGCGCGTCGTTGGTGCCGTGCGCCAGCGAGACCAGGGTCGCGGTGCCGACCTGACCCCAGCGGAAACCGGCCGCGCGCACCCCGCTCCGGGTCTTGCGGGTGAGCCGGTAGGCGAGCCATGTCGCGGCCGCGGTGACAAACCCGGCGATGATCGGGGCGAAAATCGCCGGGATGAACACCTTCGACGCGACGCCTTGCCAGAGCACGGCGCTGCCGCCGGCGTGCACGATGGTGGCGCCGATGACCCCGCCGATCAGGGCATGCGACGAGCTCGACGGGATACCCAGGTACCACGTCGTGACATTCCAGGCGACGCCGCCGGCCAGGCCCGCGAAGACGACCGTGATCGTGACGTCGGTCTGAGTGACGATGCCCTTGGCGATCGTGGCCGCGACCGCCAGCGACAGGAATGCCCCGACCAGATTCGCGACTGCGGAAATGGCGACCGCGACCTTCGGCTTCAGGGCGCCCGTCGCGATCGACGTCGCCATCGCATTCGCCGAGTCATGAAAACCGTTGGTGAAGTCGAAGCCCAATCCGACGATGACCACCATCACCAAGATGAGGGCATTCGATCCAGTCACTCGACCGTCGTACCAGAGCTACGTCCCGGCCGTGATGAGTCCGACCCACCGTTCAGACTCCCGTAACTTCACGTCCATGCAGACATCACCGACGGGACGGTGGACGCACCCCCGGTCAGCGGCCGCCGGTGACCCGGATGCCTCGCAGCGTGGCTGTCGTCCGGGCAAGGCGGAAATTGCGGCCAGGTGAATTCTTCTCGACCGCGGGCGGTAGGCCGAGCCTGCAGAGCGGTCGATTCCCGGTCAATCAGACAAGTGGCAATCGCGGGCAGGACTCGGGATCGGTGGCCCGCAGCCCGGGTTGTCGACGTACAGTTCAGATGGTTGGCGGTCGGCCACATTCGTCAGCCGCACCGCTGATCCAGCGCGATTTGCCAGGCGCGCGGTGTCGTCTCATAGTCCGTCTCCGAGGATCTCAGCATGGCACGCAGTTCGTCGCGGAAGGCCCAGTCGGTCATTGCGCGACCGGCCCGCCCTGGTCCGGCGCCCCTGCTGGAATGGTCCGCGATCACGGCGGGACCGCACGCCGAGCTGACGGTCCGCGGCGAGCTCACGACTACGACGGCCGCCCGGCTGCGTGAGGCGATGGAATGGCTGCACGACGGGGGCCATTGGCGGATCACGGTCGACCTTGCCGGGATCACCGCGTGCGACGGCGCCGGCGTCAACGCCCTTGTCGCGGCCTTCCGTCAGATCGTCGGGTCATCCGGGCAGTTGCGGCTGACCAATCCCAGCGTCGCGCTGCGCCGCCTGCTCGGACTTCCGGACGATCCGCTCATGCGCTGGCCCACGTAGGGCGGCTGCCTCAGGCCCACCGCAACACGTCGGCGTGATCGAGGCGGGGGAGCCGGTCGAACCACGGATCGACGCCCGGGTGGCCGATGTTGACGACCAGGACGGAACGCCACCGGCCGTCGGGGAAGAAGTCGGCGTCGATCCCGGCCGCGATCGAAACCGCCCATCGGCCCGGCCGCGAGACCGTGCGCGCGGACCGCCATGATGAAGTAGCCGGCCTGCAGCGCGCCGCTGAAGCGGCCGATGGTGCCGCGCATCGCCTCGTCGGTCTCGAAGGCCTCCTTGAGTTCCGGCTTGTAGGGCAGGACGGCCGGGATGTGCTCGTGGAACCGGGAGTCGACGGCGAGTACGGCGACGGCCGGTGCCGTGGCGGTCTTGGCCTTGTTGCCGTCGTTCATGTGCTCGACGAGGCGGGCCCGGCCCTCGGCGCTGCGGACGTAGAGCACCCGCAGCGGCTGGGTGTTGGCTGCGGTCGGCGGCCATTTCGCGAGGTCCCAGATCTCGCGCAGCTCGGCGTCGGTGACCGGGGTCGGGGCAAAGGTGTTGGCGGTGCGCGCCTCGGTGAACAGCACGGCCCGTCCCGCGTCGTCCAGGCGATCCAGGGTCCGTGCCGCCGGGGACTCGAGGACATCGGTCATGTGCTTCCATCTCCCTTGTCGCTTCGAAAAAACTAGTCACAAGGAGGACGCTAGCACGTGGGTATGATGGGGCAATGGCCAGAGGCGGTGACGTGGATCACGAGCCACGCACGTGCGACGAGGCGCTCGCCCGCGCCTTCCGCTTCCTCGGCAAGCGCTGGAACGGCGTCCTGCTGGGCACCCTGATCTCCGGGCCGGCGGGCTTCTCCGAGCTGCGGCGCGCGATCGGGGGGATCAGTGATTCGGTCCTCGCCGAGCGGCTGTCCGAGCTGGCGGCGGCCGGGCTGGTCCAGCGTTCGGTCGACGAAGGGCCGCCGATCGCCGTCGACTACCGGCTGACACCGGCCGGTCAGGCGCTGCTCCCGGCCCTGAAGGAGCTCACCACCTGGGCCGAGGAAAACCTCTCCGCCGAGCGCTGCGCGCAGGTTCAGCGACCGACCGCGTAGGCCCGCATCTCCCGGGGGCTGGCGGCCGCCGACAGGACACCGGTCTCCGGGTCGCGGGCCACCGCCGCCAGGCGGCCCAATGACCACGGCTCGACGACGGTCACGTCGTGCTTGCGCCGGCGAAGCTCGTCGACGACGTGCGCCGGGTGCCGTTCCTCGAGGAAGAGCGAGGCCGGCTGGCTCTTGCGCGGATAGAACGAGTTGGGGAAGGACATGGTGTGCCAGCCGGGCGCGTCGGCCGCCTCCTGCAGGGACAGCCCGCCGACCGCGACGCCGAGGAAGAAGTTGTAGGCCCACTGATCCTGCGCGTCGCCTCCGGGGACACCGAACGCCATCGCCGGTACGCCGTCGCGCAGCGCGAGGCAGGGCGACAGCGTGGTACGCGGGCGCCGGCCGGGCGTGAGTGAGGTGGGGAATCCGGGCTCGAGCCAGGTCATCTGCAGTCTGGTCCCGAGCGGGAAGCCGAGCCCCGGGATCACCGGGTTGCCGTGCAGCCAGCCGCCGCTCGGCGTACCGGAGACCATGTTGCCCCACCGGTCGACCACGTCGAAGTGACACGTGTCGCCGTCGGACTTCCGCCCCACGAAGTCCTCGCCCGGCTCGCCCGTGCCGGGGGTGGCGGGGGTGGCGGGCCGCTCGGTGGCGCCGGCCTGCAGGTAGGCGGGCAGCGTCGGCGTCCGACCGTCGGGCGAACCGGGTCGCAGTTCCGCGCTGGCGTCGGGACCGATCAGGTCGCGCCGGGCCTTGTTGTAGTCCTCGGAGAGCAGCGCGTCGATCGGGGTGTCGTAGCCGTCGCCGTACCAGGCCTCGCGGTCGGCGAAGGCGAGCTTGACGCCCTCGATGACCCGGTGCACCAGGTCGGCGCTGCCGTAGTCGAGCTGGCCCGGATCGGGTAGTAGCGCGAGCTGCTGGAGGAAGACCGGGGACTGCGCCCACGGCCCCGCCTTGGCGACGGTCCAGTCGCCGTAGCGGTAGGTCAGTGCCGACTCGTACGGCGCCCGCCAGCCGGCGAGGTCGGTTCCGCTGAGCACCCCGGCATGCCGTTGGCCGCTCGAGTCCATCACTGGCCGGCGGGCGAACGCGTCGATCTCCTCGGCGACGAAGCCCTCCGACCAGATCCGGCGGGCCCGGTCGATCTGCGCGTCGCGGTCGGACGTCCCGGCCTCCGCCTCGGTCAGCAGGCGTTGCCACATCGCCGCCAGTGCCGGGTTGCGGTGCATCTCACCGGGGAGCGGCGGGCGGCCGCGGGTCAGATAGAGCTCGGCCGAGGTGGTCCACTCGGTCCGGAACATCTGCTCCATCCCGGCGACCTTCGTCGAGATGTCGGCGATGATCGGGTGCCCGTCCGCGGCGTAGCCGATCGCCGGATCGAGCACATCCCGCAGGCTCATGGTGCCGTGGTCGTGCAGCAGGGTCAGCCACGCCACGACGGCGCCGGGTATCGCCGCGGCCAGCGATCCGGTGCCGGGCACCACCCGCAGGCCGAGCCCGGTGTAGTGATCGATTGTCGCGCCGGCCGGCGCCGGTCCCTGTCCACAGAGGACAGTCGGCACGTTGTCGGCGGCGCTGGCGAAGATGATGTTCGCGTCGCCGCCCGGGCTGTTCTCGTTCGGCTCGACGACGTGCTCCATGAAGGCACCGGCGACGGCTGCGTCGAAGGCGTTGCCACCGCGCTCCAGCACGCCCATCGCGACGGAGGAGACCAGCCAATGGCTGGAGGCCACCATTCCGAAGGTGCCACGCAGTGTCGGTCGCGTCGTCTGGCGCATTGGTTAGCTGCCTCCGTGCTGGGCCTGCGGAGTGGATCCGGACCTACCGATGATGTCGGGTGCGACCCCGTCGTCGGTCACCAGGTGCCCGCAAACCCTCATGATCGTGATCGGATTCCGTCCGCGTTTCGCGGCTTTTTCCGATCACGATCATGAGGGGTAAGGAGACGGAGGTAGGCGGGGACTGTTGCTCAGGCCGCCGGCCCGCTGCGGAGGACGACCGTCGCGCTGTGCGACTGACCCGCGGTGTCGGTCCAGGTGACGGTGATCTTGTCACCCGGGTGGTGCGCGGCGATCGCTGTACTCAGCGACTCCGCGGAGTCGACCGACTGGCCGTTGAGCGAGGTGATCACATCACCGGCGGCGAGACCCGCCTGTGCTGCGGCACCGCCGCCGAGGACGCCACTGACCTGCGCGCCCGACGTCGCCAAGCCCGACCCGTCAGGGGTGTCGGACGCCGAGGAGGTGGTGACACCGAGGAATGCGGTCGCACCGATGTGGATGGTCGATGACGCCTGGCCTGCTTCGATCTGCGCCGCGATCGAGGTCGCGTCGGCGATCGGGATGGCGAAGGCCTGCGAACCACCGGTGCTCGACTGGGCGGTCAGGCTCGACGACGCCGCGGTGTCGATGCCGACCACCTCTCCAGACGTGTTGACGAGCGACCCGCCGGAGTCACCCGGCTCGACGTCGGCGTTGATCGCGATCACGTTGCTCAGCTGTTCGCTGGAGCCGCCGCCCTCGTCGCTCGCCGTGATCGTCTGGTGCAGCGCGATGACCGAACCGCCGGCGCTGCTCGGTGTCCCGCCGGTACCGCCGGCGTTGCCGACCGCCACCACCGGCTGGCCGACGGAGACCTTCGACGAGTCGCCGATCTTCGCGGTGGTCAGTCCGTGCGCGTTCGTCAACTGCAGTACGGCGACATCGTGCGTCTTGTTGTAGCCGACGACGGTCGCCGCGTAGGTCTGGCCGTTACCGACATCGGTCACGCTGATCTTGGTGGCCCCGTCGATCACGTGGTTGTTGGTGAGGATCTCGCCGTCGGAGGTCAGCACGATTCCGGTGCCCGCCGCCCGGCCGCCCTGGTAGCCCAGGGTGGTGTTGATGTCGACCAGCGCCGGGGAGACCTTGCCGGCGATCGCGGACACGTTCGACGGTCCGCCGCTGCCCTCGGTGCTCCCACCGCTCTGGCCCGTACCGCCCTGCCCGGTGCCGCCCTGTCCGGTGCCGCCTTGGCCGTGCCGCCCTGTCCGGTGCCGCCGGAACCGTAGGGCCACTGGCCGTAGGGACCGGAGCCCCCACCGGAGCCGCCGTTGCCGAGCCCGCCATTACCGAGCCCGCCGTTGCCGAGTCCGCCGTTACCGGTGCCGCCGGACGACCCGCCCGTGGCGGGGCCCGTCGAGGCATTCCCGAGGGCGGTGGTCGACGATCCAGGCGACTGCCAGACAAGGTGACCGAAACCGGCGCCGGCGGCCGCGCCGGCCACGATCAGCGCGGCAGCGCCGAGCGCGAGCGGACCGCGGATGCGATGACGCCGCTTGGGGGGAGGAGCAGGGACCCAGTAGGCCTCGCCGGGAACCCAGTCACCACCGGCCCGGCCGGGTGGCACAGCCCAGGCCCCGGCCGGCGGCCGGCCCGTCCACTGATCCGGTGAACCACCGTGTCGACCGGCGTCGTCCATCGCGTCTCACGACCCTTCGATTTGCCCAAACGTCTCCCTCTCAGTAGAGACCGCATTCCTGTGGAATCCCTGATAGCTGGTTGGGACCTTGCTGAAAATCCGCGGCCCCGTCCGGGCCGATGTCGCTCACAGGAAGAGCACAGAAAGCCCTGTGAGACTTCTCGCCGGTCGGGCATTCCGAGGGTCGTCCCTGCGGGTGCACAGCCCGAACCAGGTCGGGACGAAAGCAGGAATCACGTGTTCTTCACCTACCTCAGACGGGAACTGGGGCGGCGCCGCCGGCAGTCCTTGGTCGTCTCCATCGGGTTGGCCGTGGGGATCGGCCTGGTGCTCACCGTCACGTCGCTGGCGAGCGGAGTACGGACCGCTCAGGCGACCGTGCTGCACTCGCTGTACGGCGTGGGCACCGATGCGACCGTCACGCAGGCCGCGGCTGCGCCGGGGACCGACGGCCGCTTCGGCTTCGGCGGGCCGCCCCGCGGGCAGAACCGGAACACCCAGCGGCTCAGTCGGGACCGGCTGACGGCGCGGGGCCTGACGGCGATGAACGCTCTCGACGGTGACGACGGTGCGCAAGGTGCACGGCGTCGCTGCCGCATCCGGCGATCTCGTGCTGACGGATCTCCAGTTCACCGGAACGATCCCCAACCCGGGCCAGGGCAGCGCCGGTCGGCCACGGGGTGGTTTCTCGTCGGGAGGTGGCGCCTCGGGGCGGAGTTCCTTCAACATCAACTCGTTCAGCGTCGAAGGCGTCGATGCGACGTCGAACGCCGTCGGCCCGCTGACGTCCGCGACGACGGCGTCCGGCCGCCTCCTCACCTCGGCCGATGCCACCAAGAAGGTGGCTCTGCTGGACAGCAGTTACGCCAAGCAGAAGAGCCTGAAGGTCGGCTCCAAGGTCACCGTCGGCGGGAAGTCCTTCACTGTCGTCGGTGTCGTCCGCGCGACGTCGAGCGCCAGCACGTCGGCGAACGTCTACGTACCTCTCCAGCAGGCGCAGGCGCTCGCCGGGATGTCGGGCAAGGTCAACACCGTCTACGTGCGGGCGGCGGACGCGAGCCAGGTGTCGAGCATCAAGTCCTCAATCCAGCAGGCCCTTCCGAAGGCCACCGTCAGCACGTCCAGCGATCTCGCCGGACAGGTCTCGGGTTCGCTGTCGAGCGCGTCCGGCCTCGCGAACAATCTCGGCAAGTGGCTCTCGATCGCCGTACTGGTCGTGGTGTTCCTGACGGCCAGTTTGTTCACCTTGTCCGCGGTGACCCGCCGGACTGCGGAGTTCGGCACGCTGAAGGCGCTCGGCTGGCGCAGCCGCCGTGTGGTCGGCCAGGTCATGGGCGAGTCGCTCAGCCTGGGAATCCTCGGCGGCCTGCTGGGCATCGCACTCGGATTCGGGGGTGCCGCGCTGGTGCGGGCCTTCGCGCCCCCGCTGTCGGCCACCGTCGGCAACTCGGCGTTCGGCACCGCTGGGGCCGCCGGCGCGGCTCAGCGCTTCGGCCGGGGCGGGCCGTTCGGTCAGGCGCAACAGGCGCTGCACACCGTCGACGTCCACCTCGGTGCACCGATCACGCTCGGCGCGCTGCTCCTCGCCGTACTCCTCGCCGTCGCGGGCGGACTGATCGCGGGCTCGCTCGGCGGCTGGCGGGCCTCGCGCCTGCGCCCGGCCGCTGCATTCCGCACGATCCAATGACCGCCGTACCACCACCCGCCGGGAGAGGCGCATGTACCAGATCGACGGCGTGACCAAGCGCTACGAACAACAGCGCCGCAGCATCGACGCCCTGCGCGACGTGCGGCTCGACATCGAGGACGGCGAGAAGGTCGTCATTCAAGGCCCGACCGGCGGGGGCAAGTCGACGCTCCTTTCGATCCTCGGCGGCCTCGACCGACCGACCGCCGGACGGGTGGTACTCGACGGGGCCGACCTCGCGCAGATGTCGGAGGGAAAGCTGACCCAGGTGCGGGCCAGCTTCATCGGGTTCGTCTTCCAGAGCTTCAACCTGATCCCGACGCTCACCGCGCGGGAGAACGTCGAGACCGCTCTCGTGCCCACCCATGTCCGCCCGGCCAGGCGGCGCGACCTGGCGACGCAGGCGCTGGACTCCGTCGGTCTCGTCGACCGGGCGCAGCACCTGCCGTCCGAGCTCTCCGGCGGTCAACAGCAGCGCGTCTCGATCGCGCGCGCTCTGGTGAAGGAGCCGCGGGTCATCCTGGCCGACGAACCCAGCGGGAACCTCGACGAGGACACCCGCGACGAGGTCATCGAACTCCTCGACACGCTGTGGTTGGAACGCGGGCTGACGCTCGTCATCGTGACGCACGACAGCACGATCGCCCGGCAGGCGAAGCGGCGACTCACCATCAGGAACGGGCGACTCGCCGACCCGGCCGGAGCCGGCGCCGGGCGGGCCCCGAGCGCGCGGCTCAATTCCCCGCAGTGACGAGCAGCAGCAGCGCCGTAAAGGTGGCGAGCACCAGGACGACGGAGGCGACGACGGCGGCGTTGCCGTGGGTGCCGGTCAGGTACTCGCCGGCTTCGATCTGGGTGTGGACCCGGCGGTAGCGGTGCGTCCCGTACGCGAGAAAGGCGGCGCCCACCGCGACGACGATTCCGCCGGCGGCGATCGATGCGGTCTGGTCCTTGCTCCCGAACTTCGCGATCGCCAACCCGAGCACCATGACGTTCACCGCCGTGCGTAGCCAGGCGAGGTAGGTGCGCTCGTTGGCCATGTGATCGCGAGCTCGGCTGCCGCTCGCCGCTGCCGGTGCGCTCTGGTCATCGACCACGGCCGCGATCATCGCACGCCCGGTGCGTCGGATCGGCCGGCCGGATGCCAGGTAGGGTCGGGAAACCGGCCCCGCTCGCCTCAAGGAGGGCAACCGTGCCCGAGATCGACCCGGCCTTCCTCGCCCTGCCGATGCGTCGCCTCGCCGACGCCGCGCTCGAGCGCGCAGGTCAGCTCGGCGTAGACCATGCCGACTTCCGGTTCGAGCGGATCCGTAACCAGGACATCAGCCTCCGCGACGCCAAGCTGGAGGGCGCCGGCGACGGTGAGCAGGTCGGCTTCGCGGTCCGGGTCGTGCACCACGGCACCTGGGGCTTCGCCGCCGGAGTCGACCTCACCCCGGAGGCGGCGGTGCGGGTGGCCGAGCAGGCCGTCGAGGTCGCCCGGGTGAGTACCGCGGTCAACTCCGAGCCGGTGGAGCTCGCCGACGAGCCGGTCTACGACGACGTCCGGTGGGTCTCGGCGTACGACGTCGACCCGTTCTCGGTGCCCGACAGCGAGAAGATCGGCCGGCTCGCCGAGTGGTCCGAACGACTGCTGGCCTCCGACGGGGTCGACCACGTCGACGCGCGGCTGTCGCAGGTGCTGGAGGGCAAGTTCTACGCCGACCTGGCCGGCACCGTCACCACCCAGCAGCGGGTGCGGCTGCATCCGGCCCTCACCGCCGTCGCCGTCGACGCCGCGCACGGCACGTTCGAGACCATGCGCACCCTCGCGCCGCCGGTCGGCCGGGGCTATGAATACCTGACCGGGACCGGCTGGGACTGGGACGCGGAGCTGGCCGGTATCCCGGAGCTGCTCACCGAGCGCACCAAGGCGCCGTCGGTCGAGGCCGGCACCTACGACCTCGTCGTCGACCCGTCCAACCTCTGGCTGACCATCCACGAGTCCATCGGGCACGCCACCGAGCTCGATCGCGCGCTCGGTTACGAGGCCGCCTACGCCGGTACGTCGTTCGCGACCTTCGACCAGCTCGGCAGCCTCCACTACGGGTCACCGGTGATGAACATCGTCGGTGATCGCACCACCGAGCACGGCCTGTCCACGATCGGGTGGGACGACGAGGGGGTCGCCGGTCAGCGCTGGGATCTCGTCAGCGACGGCATCCTCACGGGCTACCAGCTCGACCGCCGGATGGCCAAGCTCAAGGGTCTCGGGCGATCCAACGGCTGCGCGTTCGCCGACTCCCCGGGTCACATCCCGGTGCAGCGGATGGCCAACGTCTCGCTGCAGCCGGCGCCCAACGGCCCGTCGACCAACGAGCTGATCGCCGGCGTCGAGCGCGGGATTTACGTCATCGGCGACAAGTCGTGGTCGATCGACATGCAGCGCTACAACTTCCAGTTCACCGGACAGCGGTTCTACCGGATCGAGCACGGCGAACTCGCCGGGCAGCTTCGCGACGTCGCCTACCAGGCCACGACGACCGACTTCTGGGGCGCGATGGAGGCGGTCGGCGGACCGCAGACCTACGTGCTCGGCGGCGCGTTCAACTGCGGGAAGGCGCAGCCCGGCCAGGTCGCCGCAGTGAGCCATGGCTGCCCCGCCGCGCTGTTCCGGGGCATCAACATCCTCAACACCGTGACGGAGGGCGGCCGATGAGCCGGACCGCCGCGACGAGCCGAGACATCATCACCCGGGAGGCATCGCGATGAGTGCGCCGCTCACGCCGCAGGACACCGTCGAGCGGGCGCTTGCGGCGTCGAAGGCCGACGGATGCATGGTCGTCGTCGGGGAGCGGTCGGAGACCAACCTGCGCTGGGCCAACAACACGCTCACCACCAACGGCGAGATGCGGTCGCGCAGTATCGCGGTGTTGAGCGTCGTCGACGGAGCCTCCGGTACGGCGGCGGGTGTGGTCGAGCGCAGCACCGTGACCGCCGACCTGCTCGAGGATCTGGTCCGCGCCTCCGAGCAGGCCGCCCGCGACGCCGGCCCGGCCGAAGACGCCCAGCCGCTGGTCGAGCCGTCGGGCGACCCGACGGGGTGGGACGCGCCGCCGGACGAGACGTCGATCCGGGTGTTCGGCGACTTCGCCCCGGCCCTGGGTGAGGCCTTCGACCGGGCCCGGTCCGACGACCGGTTGCTGTTCGGCTTCGCCGAGCACTCGATCACCTCTCTCTATCTCGGCGTGTCGACCGGGCTGCGCGCACGGCATGACCAACCGACCGGCCGCCTCGAGGTCAACGGCAAGTCGCCGGACTTCAGCCGCTCGGCGTGGGTCGGGCGGGCCACCCGGGACTTCACCGACATCGACGTACCCGGGCTCGACGCCGAGCTGTCCCGCCGGCTCGGCTGGGCGAACCGCCAGGTCGATCTGCCGCCGGGTCGTTACGAGACGCTCGTGCCGCCGTCGGCCGTCGCCGACCTGATGATCTACCTCTACTGGTCGGCCGCGGCGCGGGACGCCGACGAGGGCCGGACCGTCTTCTCGAAGAAGGGTGGCGGCTCGCGCATCGGCGAGCGGCTGGCCGACCTCCCGGTGACGCTGCGCAGCAACCCGGCCGAGCCTGGCCTCGAGTGTTCCCCCTTCGTCGCTGCCACGTCGTCGAACGCCGCCGACTCGATCTTCGACAACGGGCTGCCCGTGGGTCCGACCGACTGGATCCGCGACGGCGTCCTGACCTCCCTGCTGCGTCCCCGGTGGTGGGCGAACCGCGCGGGGGGAAACCCGACGCCGGCCGTCGACAACCTCATCCTCGACGGGCCGGACGGTGGACGTTCGCTCGAAGAGATGGTCGCCGGCACGGAACGCGGACTGCTGCTGACCTGCCTGTGGTACATCCGGGAGGTCGATCCGCAGACCCTCCTGCTCACCGGTCTGACCCGCGACGGTGTCTATCTCGTCGAGAACGGCGAGGTCACCGGCGCGGTCAACAACTTCCGGTTCAACGAGAGCCCGGTCAGCCTGCTCGGGCGCATCGGCGAGGTCGGCAGCTCGGGAATCACTCTCTGCCGGGAGTGGAACGACTGGTTCACCCGGACGGCGATGCCCGCGCTGCGCATCGGCGACTTCAACATGTCGACGGTGAGCAAGGCGTCCTGACCCAGGACGGTCACCGTGGGGCGCGCAGCACCATCTGGGTGCAGCGGAAGACCGCGAGCCGCCGTCCGGACTCCTCGTCGCGGACCTGCGCGTCCCACACCTGGGTGCTCCGTCCGACATGCAGCGGTGTCGCTTCGCCGAGCAGAGCGCCGGTACGAAGCGTCCCGAGAAAGTTGCTGGTCAACTCGATCGTGGTGAAGCCGGTCGCGTCGGCCGGCAGGTTGACGACGGCGCCGTACCCGCAGAGCGAATCGGCGAGGCTGACCACCGTGCCGGCGTGCAGGAAACCGTTGGGGGCGAGCAGATCCGGTCGCACCGGGATACGCCCGGTGATGCGTTCCCGGTCGACCGACACGATCTGCAGGCCGAGCAGTCCCGGCAGATGCCCGGCACCGAAGTCGGTGAACGCCTCGGCGTCCATGCCGGCCAGTTCGGAATACGGGCGGTTGTCGTGGGTGTCCATGGGACACAGTCTCCTTGACCGCTTGTGCATCTGAGCCCTAGCTTGGCCGAAACCCCGTTGGCGAGAAGCTGGAGACCGCGTCGCCGTGAGTTCGGACCTGAGAATATCGCCGACACCCGACGACCTGGCGGAGCTGACCGCGTCATGGAAGGGTGCGCGCGGCCCCGACGGCCGGCCGCATGTCCCCGACGAGGTGCTCGACGAGATGCGCTCGGTCACCACCGAGCAGGCGTGGAGTGTGCTGCTCAAGGAGCGCTTCGAGCGGCAGTTCGCCGGCGAGTGGCGGGAGACGAATCCGGGGCACATCCTCGTCGGGCGTGCGGTGACCGCGCAGTTCGTCCCGCACCGCCCCGATCTCGACGCCGCCGTGGTGGCCGCCGGTGCCCGGGAAAACCATGTCGAGGCGGACCGGCAGAATTCCTGGATCATCGAACGACTGCAGCCCGGTGACGTCATGGTCGTCGACATCTTCGGCAAGATCTACGAAGGCACCGTCGTCGGGGACAACCTGGGTACGGCGGTCATCTCCCGCACCGGTGCCGGCGCGGTGATCGACGGCGGCATCCGCGACTACCAGGGCCTGACCGAACTGCGCGACGGGAACATCTTCTTCCGCGGCGTCGACCCCACGCCGATCCGCGACGTGACCCTTGCCGGGATCAACATCCCAATCCGGATCGGCAACGCGACGGTGCTGCCCGGAGACGTCGTACTCGGGACGCCGAGCGGACTGACGTTCATCCCGCCTCACCTCGCCCAGGACGTGGTGAGCAGCAGCGCAGACGTGCGGACCAGGGACATCTTCGGCAAGCTGCGGTTGTCCGAGCGGGTCTACACCAGCGCGGAGATCGACGTGCCCACATGGGCCACCGAGATCGAGGACGACTTCCAGCGCTGGCGGTCCCAGCAATCTTGAGGAGCGTGCGTGTCGGCGAACGTCGAAGACCAGGTCAGCGCGAGTTCGCGATCCCGTGATCTGCGCATCACCGATCTGCGCGTCGCCAACCTCGCCGGCGTACCGTTCCGGTCGAGCATCGTCCGGATCGACACCAACCAGGGGATATCCGGGTACGGCGAGGTCCGCGATCAGGCCAGCAAGACCTACGCCCTGCTACTGAAGAGTCGACTGGTCGGTGAAAACCCCTGCAACATCGACAAGCTCTTCCGCAAGATCAAGCAGTTCGGCCATCACGGGCGGCAGGCCGGCGGCGTCTGCGGGGTCGAGATGGCGCTGATGGATCTCGCCGGCAAGGCCTACGGCGTGCCGGCGTACGCCCTCGCCGGCGGGCGGTTCCGCGACACCGTCCGCTGCTACGCCGACACCCCGTCGTGTCAGGATCCGGAGGAGCTCGGCCAACGACTGCTCGGCCGCCGGAAAGAGGGCTACCAGTTCCTCAAGATGGACGTCGGCATCAACCTGCTGTGGGACGTTCCGGGCGCACTGATCGCCCCGGCCGAGGCACGCACGACGACGACGGTGATGCACAGTTTCACCGGGATCCAGGTGACCGCCGTCGGGGTGAGCTATCTCGCCGACTACGTGGCGACGGTCCGGTCGATCGTCGGCTACGACGTACCGCTCGCCGCCGACCACTTCGGTCACATCGCGCTCGATTCGTGCATCCGGATCGGTCGCGCCCTCGAGCCGTTCACCCTCGCCTGGCTCGAAGACCTCATCCCGTGGCAGTTCACCGACCAGTGGCGGCAGTTGACCACGGCGATCGCTACGCCGACGTGCACCGGCGAGGACATCTATCTCGCGGAGAACTTCCGGCCACTGATCGAGGGCGGCGCGGTCAACGTCATCCATCCCGACCCGGCGACGGCCGGAGGTGTGCTCGAGACGAAGCGGGTCGGAGACCTCGCCGAGGAGCACGGGATCCCGATGGCGTTGCATATGGCGGCGACGCCCATCGCCACGCTCGCCAGCGTCCACGCCGCCGCGGCGACGCAGAACTTCCTCGCGCTCGAACACCACGCGGTCGACGTACCGCGGTGGAGCGAGTTGGTCGACGGACTGCCCAACCCGTTGATCGTCGACGGCTCGATCACCGTGCCCGATACACCGGGCCTCGGATTCACCGACATCAACGAGGACATGTTCCGCGACCACCTCGACCCCGCGGATCCGGTGTTCTTCGAGACCACCGGTCACTGGGACGACGAGCGGAGCCACGACCGCCTGTGGAGCTGACGAAGGGGAGACCTTGATCAAGATCGCCGAGATGCTGCCGCCCGATCCGGCCCATCAACACCTCTGGCGATTGATGAGTCAAGCGGGCGTCGGATGGGCCGTCGGCGGGCTTCCGGACGAGCCCGACCTGTCCCCGGGGGAGGAGCCGTGGGACTACCTCCCCCTCTTGCGGCTGAAGCAGAAGTACGAGATGGCCGGCTTCTCGCTCGCCGTCATCGAGGCGAGACCGCCGCTGAACAACGCGAAGCGGGGCCGGCCAGGACGCGACAACGAGATCGACACCGTCTGCACGCTGATCGAGAACATGGGTCGCCTCGGTATCCCGGTGTGGTGCTACGAGTGGATGACCGATTTCAACTGGCTACGCACCAGCACCGATGTCCCCTCCCGAGGCGGCTCGCTGGTCAGCGGCTTCGACAGCGCGCTGCTGGACGATGCGCCGCCGACACCGCTCGGGCCGATCAGTGAGGACGAGTTGTGGACGAACCTCGAGTACTTTCTCCGGCGGGTGATCCCAGTGGCTGAGCGCTGGAACGTCCGCCTCGCCATGCATCCCGACGACCCGCCGGTCTCCCCGATCCGGGGCGTCGGGCGGATCATGCGGAGCGTCCCGAACTACGAGCGACTCTTCGACCTGGTCGACAGCGAGATGAACGGCGCGACGCTCTGCCAGGGCAACTTCGCCCTGATGACCGACGACATTCCCGCGGTCATCCGCCGGTTCGGTCCGCGGGTCTTCTTCGTCCACCTGCGGGACGTGCGCGGGACCGCCGAGCAGTTCGTCGAGACCTGGCACGACGACGGGCAGACCGATCTGCTGGAGTGCCTCCGCGCCTACCGCGACATCGGTTTCGACGGGGTGCTGCGGCCGGATCATGTGCCGACCGTCGAGGGTGACTCCAACCAGCGGCCGGGTTACTCGGCCTACGGGCGGCTCTTCGCCGTCGGCTACATCCGCGGACTGCAGCAGGCCGTCTACGGCGCTCGGAGCGAAGACGACCGCTCCTCCGAGGGGGAGGACAGCCAGGCATGCGTATCGCGGTAACCGGAGCCCGCGGACGGGTCGGGAGTGCGGTGGTCGAGGCCGCGCTGGAGGACGGCCACTCGGTCGTCGCCATCGACCGGCCCGAGGCGACCGCGGATCGATCGCACCCGCGGCTCGACGACGTCGATGCCGATGTGACGTCGTACGACGACTTCCAGCATGCAGTGGACGACTGCGATGCGCTCATCCATCTTGCGGCGTACGCGTCGCCGAACGGTCATCCCGACCACGAGGTGCACAACAACAACGTCATCGGCAGCTACAACGCGCTCAGCGTGGCGGTCCGGCTCGCGATCTCGAAGGTCTGCCTCGCGTCGAGCATCAACGCGATCGGCGGCTACTACAGCCGCAATCCTCGGTACGACTACTTCCCCGTGGACGAGTTGCACCCCACCTACAACGAGGATCCGTACAGCCTGTCCAAGCGGATCTGCGAGGAGCAGGCCGACTCCTTCGCGCGACGCTACGAGTCGATGACGATCTCGACCCTGCGATTCCACGCCGTCGTTCCGGCTCTCGGTGCCGCCACGCGCACCCGCCAGTTCGACGGCGAGAGCAAGCAGCTGTGGGGCTACACGACGCTCGATGCCGCGGCGCGGGCCTGCCTGCTGGCCGTGTCCGCGGACTTCCCCGGGCACGAGACCTTCTACGTGGTGGCGCCGCGGACGACGTCGGAGACCCCGTCGCTCACATTGGCCCGCGAGTATTTCCCCGAGGTGCCGATCGTCGGCGATCTCAGCGGCACCCGCGGATTCTTCGACTGTCGCAAGGCCGAACTCATGCTCGGCTGGGCCCACGACCCGTCGGTCACCGCACGCTGACGACGGAGTCAGGTGGTGCGGTCGAGATCCGTGAACTGGGTCCGGTACGCCGGCAGGAGAACGGCACAGCGTGATTCCCAGGCGAGCGCCTGCGGCGGCCCGCCGACCTCGGTGTCGAGCTGTTCGAGGTAGGCCTGCCACCCGGCGCCGTAGCCGGCCGCTGCGGTGTCGGGCAGGCGCCGGTGGTCGAGGACGAGCACCGTCGTCCCGTCACCCGAAGGATGCAGGTCGACGGTGACCTGGGATTCGACCTCATCGGGAAAGAGCCAGGTCACCTGCAGATGGTCGGTGGGTCGGCAGTCGAGCACCCGGCCGCGGGACTGCTGGTCGGGATCGGCATCGTCGAACAACACGACGAAGTCGCCGCCGACGTGCAGATCACCCTCGACGTGGGCGAGCCATCGGGCGAGGCGGGCCGGTTCGGTCAGCGCGGACCACAGATCGGCGGCGTCGGTGGCGTAGGAGCGTTCCAGTCGGATCGCCGGCCGGCCGTCGTGCCGGCGGAGGATGCCGATCAGGTCCAGGTCCGACGGGTGCCCGGCGGCTCATCGCGACTCCTTGGCTCGAGAGGATGTGGAGGTCGGTGGGCCGGAACGGCGCCGGCCGCGGGCGACCTCGGTCCCGAGCGCGTCCAGTCGTTGCGTCCAGAACGGCCGGTATCTGGCGAGCCAGCCATCGAGTTCGCGCAGCGGGGCGGCGCGCAGGCTGTAGACCCGCTGTTGGCCGCGGGCCTCGGCGTGCACCAGGCCGGCCTCGCGGAGCACGCGCAGATGCCGCGAGATGCCGGGTCGGCTGATGTCGAAGGCCGCCGCGAGCTGGCCGGCGCTCTGCTCGCCCGCCGCGATCAACTCGACCAGTCGCCGCCGGGTCGGGTCGGCCAATGCCTCGAGTGCTGCCTGCATGCGGCTATGTGTACCAAGAAAGTTACGTAACTGTCCAGTTACATCAAGGGTGGGACGGGCGACCGGTCGGATGCCTGAATCGGTACATATCGGCCACCGTGTGACCCGTTCGACAGCACGTCACCCCGCCGCCACGTTAGGCTCTGGCAAATCTCCAGCAATTCCCGATCTCGGCCACCGACCGGCCGGGGTCATGTCGGAGTTACGCAGTCAACGACGACCGCGAAGGAGTTCGCACGATGACCGTGACCGTCCCTGGACTCGATTCGGCGCCCACCCGCGACAAGGGAGTGCTCGCCTGGGTGCAGGAGGTGGCCGAGCTCACCGAGCCCGACCGAGTGGTCTGGTGTGACGGTTCGGTCGACGAGTGGCACCGGTTGACCGACGAACTCGTCGAGGCAGGCACGTTCGTGCGGCTCGACCCGGCGAAGAAGCCCAACTCCTTCTGGTGTGCGTCCGACCCCGCCGATGTGGCGCGGGTCGAGGACCGCACCTTCATCTGCTCGCGCGACGAGGCCGACGCCGGTCCGACGAACAACTGGCGAGATCCCGAGCAGATGAAGCAGACCCTGACCGGCCTGTTCCGCAGGTCGATGCGCGGCCGGACCATGTACGTCGTGCCGTTCTGCATGGGCCCGCTGGAGGACGAGCACTCCAAGCTCGGGATCGAGATCACCGATTCGGCCTACGTCGCCGTATCGATGCGCATCATGACCCGGATGGGCGATGCGGCGCTCGAGAAGATCGACGCCGGACGGCAGTGGGTGCCCTGTCTGCACTCGGTCGGCGCACCGCTCGAGCCGGGTCAGGCCGACGTCGCGTGGCCTTGCAACGACACCAAATACATCGTGCATTTCCCCGACGAGCTGGCGATCTGGTCCTACGGCTCCGGTTACGGCGGCAATGCGCTGCTCGGCAAGAAGTGTTACTCGCTCCGGATCGCCAGTGTGATGGCGCGGGACGAGGGCTGGCTCGCCGAGCACATGCTGATCCTCAAGCTGATCAGCCCGAGCGGATCCGTGCACTACATCTGTGCGGCCTTCCCCAGTGCTTGCGGCAAGACGAACCTCGCGATGCTCGAGCCGACGATTCCCGGGTGGCGGGTCGAGACGGTGGGCGACGACATCGCCTGGATGCGCTTCGGTGACGACGGCCGGCTCTACGCCGTCAACCCGGAGTACGGCTTCTTCGGCGTCGCACCCGGCACCGGTTACGACACCAACGCCAACGCGATGCGCACGATCGTGAAGGGCAACTCGATCTTCACCAACGTCGCCCGCACCGACGACGGTGACGTCTGGTGGGAGGGCATGACCGAGGAGCCGCCCGCGCACCTGACCAGCTGGAAGGGGCAGGACTGGACCCCGGACTCCGACGAGAAATCGTCCCATCCCAACAGCCGGTTCTGCACTCCGGCCGGGCAATGCCCGACGATCGCGCCGGAGTGGGAGAGCCCCGATGGCGTGCCGATTTCCGCGATCTTCTTCGGCGGGCGCCGTAAGACGACCGTTCCGCTGGTTACCGAGGCCCGCGACTGGCAGCACGGCGTCTTCATGGGCGCGACGCTGTCCAGCGAGACGACGGCCGCCGCGACCGGACAGGTCGGGGTCGTGCGACGCGACCCGTTCGCCATGTTGCCGTTCCTCGGCTACCACGGCGGCGACTATTTCGCCCACTGGCTCGAGCTCGGCAAGGTGGCCGATGCCGGAAAGCTGCCCCGGATCTTCTACGTCAACTGGTTCCGCCGCGCGGACGACGGCCGGTTCCTCTGGCCCGGCTTCGGCGAGAACAGCCGGGTGCTGAAGTGGGCGGTCGAGCGGATCGAGGGTGCCGCGGACGCCGTCGAGACCGCGGTGGGTTACGTACCGGCCCCCGGTCAGCTGGACATCGACGGACTCGAGATGTCGGAGGCCGATCTGGCCGCCGCGCTGGCCGTGGACCCGGGCGAATGGCAGGCCGAACTGCCCATGATCGCCGAGTGGTTCGACACCTTCGGTGACCGGCTCCCCTCCTCGCTCCGCGACGAGCTCGACACCCTGGAGCGCCGTCTCGGGGGTTGAACCACCCCTGCCCCTGTGTTCTCCTGACCGCCGGCCCTGCGTGTCGCCGGTGCCTCCGGCAACCCTCCCGACCGTTCCGATGACCTGCGATTCCGGCTGTTCGGCAAATATCAATGATCGGGTGTCGAGGGTCGGTTTTTCGTGTTGAGTGTGGAACGGTTACTCATGGACAGGAAACAACTGCACTGTGGAGTTGGGGGAGGGTGCATGGGGCAGCGTCGTGTTCGTCGGATCCGCTTGCGTGGGTTGGCCGTCCTGGTGGCGGCGCTGTCCATGGCGGCGGCGTGCACCCAGGCCGCCGACAACTCCGCACAGGGTGGCTCACCGGGCAAGCTCAAGGGCTCGCCGTCGCCCAGCACCGGCCACGGCAAGAAGGCCTCGCCGACCCCGAGCCCGAAGCCTCCCAACCCGGCGAATCCGGATGCGTTCTTCACGCCGAAGAAGCTGAAGCCCGGCCAGAAGCCGCCGCAATTCGTCGTGCTGTCCTTCGATGGCGTCGGCTGGGATCAGAAATGGGCGTTCTGGGACAACATCGCCAAGAAGGTGCCGTTGCGTTTCACCGGTTTCCTGTCCGGGCTCTACCTCATCGACGAGGCCCACAAGGACATCTACAAGGGTCCCGGCCACCTGCGTGGACACAGCTCGCTCGGCACCTTCAACACCCCGGCCGAGGTACAACAGGAGGTCAAGGACCTGAACTACGGGTGGAGCCACGGCGACGAGATCGGCACCCACTTCCTCGGCCATTTCTGCTCGGACAACCCGCCGGGCGGTAACGACTGGTCCATCGCGGACTGGAACGACGAACTCGATCAGTTCTTCGGGATCGTCCGGCACTACAAGACCGACGACCAGCTGCCGTCGGCACCGACGCTGAACGTGCCGGTCGACAGCATCCGAGGCGAGCGCACGCCGTGCCTGGAGGGCCAGCCCTCGGAGCTGTATCCCTCGCTGCGCGCGCACAACTTCTCCTACGACTCCAGCTTCAGCCGCCGCGGCCTCTACTGGCCGGTCAAGCAGGACGGCATCTGGGCGATGGGCATGCCGGAGTTTCCGCTGGCCGGCACCAACCACTTCCAGATCACGATGGATTACAACTTCTGGTACACCCAGGAGCAGGTCAGCCAGACGGTGGCACCGGCGAGGTCGGCGCAGGACTCCAAGCAGGTCGAGCAGACCTACACGAACATGTATCAGGCGGCGTACCAGGGCAACCGGGCGCCACTGATCCTCGGCAACCACTTCGAGGCCTGGAACAACAACGCCTACACCAACGCGCTCGCGGCGTTCGCGCTGAAGACCTGCGGCCAACCGGACACCTACTGCGTCCCCTTCAAGGATGTCGTGCGGTGGATGGAGGTGCAGAGCCCGGCGACGCTCGCCCACCTGCAGGCGTTGCCTCCGGAGCTCGGGCCGCCGCCGAAGAAGGCGGTCGGCTGATCGACCACCCGTTCCGGCGCGGTCGACCGGCGCCGGGCGCTACCCTGGTCGTGTGAAGAACGGTTCACATGTTCAGGTGATGACGGCACCGGGGTCGGACTCGTTGCTCGATCTCGCCGACGTCTTCGGGCTCCTTGCCGATCCGGGCCGGCTGCGGATGCTGCTGGCCCTGCGGGACGACGAGATGTGCGTGGGCGACCTGGCAATGGTCGCGGGCCAGAGCGAGTCCAGCGCGTCCCATGCGCTGCGGCTGCTCCGGGCACATCGGGTGGTCGCGGTCCGGCGCTCCGGGCGGATGGCCTATTACCGGCTGGCCGACGCGCACGTCCGCATGCTGCTCAACGTCGCCCTGACCCACACCGATCACGCGCACGCCGATGAGTGACCGTCGCTACCTCAGCATCGCGCTGGGGCTGATCCTCGGGTTCATGGCGGTCGAGGTCGTCGTCGCCGTCTTTTCCGGTTCCCTCGCCCTGCTGGCCGACGCCGGCCACATGCTCACCGACGCCTTCGCGATCGCGGCGGCGATCGCGGCCGCGGTGTTGGCCGCCCGCCCGGCCCGCGGTGCCTGGACGTTCGGGTTCAAGCGGGTGGAGATCCTCTCCGCCGCGGTCAACGGGATCACCTTGCTCGTGGTCGCCGCATTGCTGGCGTTCGAAGCCGTCCAGCGGCTCATCAATCCGCCGACCGTCGCCGGGCTGCCGGTGCTGGTGATCGCGATCGTCGGCATCGTGGTCAACCTGGTCGCGACGTGGGTGCTCTCCAAGGCCAACCGGAGCTCACTGAATGTCGAGGGCGCGTTCCAACACATCCTGACCGATCTCTACGGCTTCATCGGCACCGCCGTCGCGGGCGTGGTGATCCTGACGACCGGCTTCTCTCGAGCTGACTCGATCGCGTCGCTGATCGTGGTCGGGCTCATGGTGCGGGCCGCCGCACAGTTGTTGGGTGCGTCCGGCCGGGTGCTGCTCGAGGCCGCCCCCGACAACGTCAACCTGCCGGAGTTGCGCGAGCACCTGCTGGAACTGCCCGAAGTCACCGCGGTGCACGACGTCCACGCGTGGACCGTCACCTCGGACCTGCCCGCGATCTCGGCGCACATCGTCGTCGCCGACGCCTGCTTCGCCAACGGTGAGGCACCGAAGGTGCTCGACCATCTGCAGGCCTGCCTGACCGGGCACTTCGACGTCGAGCACTCCACCTTCCAGCTCGAACCGGCCGGGCACACCGAGCACGAGGCGGGGGCGCATCCGTGGCCGGAGGCCGGGCGGCACTGAGCGTGCCGCCCGACCCCACGGTTCTTGGGGGCGTGCCTATTTCTGACCGCGATCGACGACCGCCCTGGCGTCGAGTGCGGTGCCGGTCTTCGTGGCGAAGACCCCGGCCCGGTCGCCGGTCTTGACGACGCTGATCGACTGCTTCCCCTTCTGCCCGCGGACGTGTACCCGGGTCTTCGAGGTCACGGCGTACGTCGCGGAGTAGCCGTCCCGCGCGGCGACGGTGATGGACGTGGGGCTGACCGCGGTCACCTTCCCGCGCACCATGTCGACGGTCACGTCCTCCCCGCCCTTGCCGCGGACGACGAACTCGCCGTGCAGCGCCCGCCGCGCGAGGGGGTGCCGGCGGTGATGGCGGGTGGACGTCGTCGCGGTGGTGGATGTCGTGGTCGATTTCGCATGAGTGGTCGACGTCGAGCTGTCCGCGGCAGCCACACCGCCCACCGTCACGCCGGCGGCGACGACGACGGCGCCGACTCCGACCGCGATGATCCTCTTCGGCAGCATTACCGGTCCTTCCCGTCGGGGGCCGGATCGTGGGTCCGGCCGACCTGCTCATCGTGGGCCTCCGGTGTGCGCGCAGGCCCGGCGCCGGGTTCGGGTTCTGCAAAGATGACGCCATGGTCGCCGTGAGCCGATTTCCGGTGCCGCGCCTGGCGGACCTGCCCGACGACATCCGCGCGCGGATCGAGGCGGTGCAGGAAAAGTCCGGGTTCGTCCCCAACGTCTTCCTGACCCTGGCCCATCGCCCGGCGGAGTTCCGCGCCTTCTTCGCCTATCACGACGCCCTGATGGACCGGGACGGCGGACTCAGCCCGGCCGAGCGGGAGATGATCGTGGTCGCCACGAGCGCGGTCAACGACTGTCTCTACTGCGTGATCGCGCATGGCGCGGTGCTGCGGATCCGGGCCAAGGATCCGCTGCTCGCCGACTATCTGGCCATTGACCACCGGCGGGCCGACCTGACCCCCCGGCAACGGGCGATCATCGAGGTCGCCGTCAAGCTGGCCCGGGCGCCGCAGACCGTCGAGGAGGCGGATCTGGACCGGCTGCGCGAGCATGGGCTCGATGACGACGACGTCTGGGACGTCGGCGCGATCACCGCCTTGTTCGCGCTGTCCAACCGGATGGCTCAGGTGACCGGCATGGTGCCCAACGAGGAATTCCACCTGATGGGCAGGCTGCCCCGCAGCTAGCTACGCGTCGGCGCTCGGCCCGGGTTGGGCCGGACCCGGCTGTCCCGGATCGGGTTGGGCCGGACCCGGCTGTCCCGGACCGGCGTCCGGGTGCGCCCCGCTTGACTGCGCGGTCGGAGTGGTGTCGATCTTCCCGTTCATCGCGACGTGCTGGTCGACCCGCACGAGCGCGGCCTCCACGGCGTCGTGGCTGCCGCCGGTGCGCTTCTCCGCGTAATAGGTGGCGCCGACGTCCCGCAGCAGCGCGTCGGCCTGCCGCTTGGCCTGCATCTCGTCGAGCTTCGCCTGACCCTGGGCCATTCCCTGCTGTGCCTTCTGGGCGAGCGCATCGGCCTGCACCTTGACCTTGTCCATAAAGCCCATGCCACTCGGCCCCTCTACTCGGTGACGGTGATGATCGAGATATCCCCGTTGCGTCCGGTGTCGACCAGGAGTTTCCTCGCGACCGTCTTCTCAGGGTAGGACGCCCGCGACGGTTGCCATCCCTCGGGAGCGAGAATCGTCCCGGTGTCCCGACGGGGCGCGCAGGCGGAGACCAGGATCCCGGCCGGGTCGTCCGCCGTGCCGGCGACGTCGGTCACCTCGACGAAGACCACCGTCTCGGCCCCGCTGAGCGCCAGGTAGTCCCCGGGATGCGGAACGACCGCCACCCGGATCCGGCGGCTGAGTTGGCGGGGACGGCGTCCCTCGATGAGGTCTCCGGACGTCATCAGGTCGATCTGTGCGGTGACCTCGACCGCCTCGGCCGAGCGGTCCTCCGACGGGAGCAGGTCCTGCTCGAGAGATACCGCTACCAGCCGGTTACTGGTCCGTGTCTCGAGGTAGCCATACTCGCCGACCGATCCGTTCTGGATGTCCATGCTTCCCCCCGCCGGTCGCGCCAATCCCGCCTGATCGCCGTGCCCGCAGGGCCCGCACGACCATATGGACCCGCGAGGGTCCGCCCGTCCACGTGACCGTCGACCGTCCCGCCAAGAGTCGCGTGCCGTCTGCCGGGTCGTCGGCGGCCGTCAAGGGGTCGCGTCGAGGTCGTCCCCGGCATCGGTCTCGCCATCCTATGCGCCGGGGAACCGTGACACATCGTGATTGGGTGTCATCGTCGCTCCCGGTGCTCGATGGTCCGCCGGTGTGGGGATATCGACCATCATCGGTAGCGGGGCATCGGCGCATCACCCGTAGCGGGTGACCGTCGGTCACCTGAGGCACGCACTAGTCTGCAAAGTCAGACGGGTTGTCGATGCCGGAAGAGGTCTGCATCGTGAGTACGGCAGCGTGCCGGCGGATGCTGGCCGGCGCCGTCCTGGCGGTTGGCGTCTGCGGCGGCGTCGTCGGATGTAGCAGCAGTGGCAGCGCGAGCCACCCACCGGGAGTCGACAAGGCGAAGCTCGTGCTCAAGCTGGAGAACGACCCCGAGTTCGCCAACCCGGGCAAGGCGCTCGCCCAGTGTTACGCCGACATCTTCACCAAGTTCGCGCCCGTGGCGGCGATCAATCGCTACGTCGCCGGCAATGCCGCGGGGGTGCCCATCCCGGCCAAGGACAAGGCGAAGGCGGTCAGCGCGATCGCGAAGTGCCGGCACAACGGGTGAGTTCCTTCTCGCGCTGAGCGCACTACGCTGATGCGATCCGTTCGATTGGAGACGTCGTGGCGCTCGGCCCCCGCGGAATCATCTGCCCGCTCGTCACCCCGCTCGACGACGACGAGAAGCTCGACGAGCCGGCCCTCGCCCGGCAGATCGACCGCGTCCTCGGTCGGGTCGACGGATTGCTCTTGCTCGGGACGACGGGAGAGCTTCCGGTGCTCGACGACGGTGTCGCCGACCGTCTGGTGGACGCCGTCGCCGAACTGGTTGCGGGCCGGGCGATGCTCATGGTCGGCGTCGGCGATACCGGCACCGGCCGCGCACGACGAAATCTCCGGCGCGCCAGCACATCGGTCGACTTCGTCGCGGCGTGCACTCCGTACTACTACCCGTCGCCGGACGAGGCCGCCCTGGCCCGGCACTTCGCAGACCTCGCCGACGCGTCCGCCGTACCACTGGTGCTCTACAACATCCCGCAGAACACCCACCAGCCGATCGGCTGGAACGTCGTCACCGAGTTGGCCGGCCACGACAATGTCGTCGGCATCAAGGACAGCAGCGGTGACACCGACTACTTCCGCCGGCTCGTCACGCTGTCCCGGCCTGACTTCACCGTGCTGCAGGGGACGCAGGAGCGGCGCGCAGCCGAGTTTCTGAGTATCGGTGCGGACGGTTTCGTGTCCGGCCTCGAGAACGTCGTTCCGGGCGCTCTGCAGGACCTTGCCCGCGCCGTCGGCGACGGTGACGACGAGGCACTGCGACGGGCCGAGCAGCGCATCGAGACGGCGTTTCAGATCCTGTCGCAGGGGTTCTGGCTCTCTGCGCTCAAGGCCGCTACCGGGATGCTGGTTGGCGGCGGAGATCGACCGGCCGCGCCATTGCCGCCGCCGTCGGCGGAACACCACGAGGCGATTCGCGAGATCCTGGTCGCCCTGGGGCTCCTGCCGGTGTCTTGACACCGGAACGGCCGAGATCTAGGTTCCCCGGGAATCGGTTTCTCGGCGGTGGGCGAGGGCCGCGGCAGCGCGATGACACGACCGCGGAGGTCAAGCATGCAAGGCACAGCCGGTGATTCAGCGCGGCCTCACGACGAGACGACCGGCATCTCCCGGCGTCGATTCCTCGGCAGCACAGCTGTCACGGGTGCCGTCGTCGCCGGAGTTGCACTCGACCCGACCGGTGTCGCCCGTGCGGCCGACACGGACGCGGTTACGGCGGGATCTCCCGGCACCACAGACATCATCGACGAGACCGGCGGTGAGGTCGACAGCACGTTCTTCTCCACGGTGTTCATCGAGGAGGCCGGTTCGGTCGCCGCGACAACGAGCGACGGCGATCTGTGGCCCAACTGTTGGGCCGACGACGACAGCGTCTACGCCGCGAACGGCGACGGCCGCGGGTTCAGTGACGAGCCGTTCAAGGACGTCGTCGTCAACCGGATCGACGGGACTCCCGAGACCGGCCTGACCGGTGAGAAACTTGCCGAGGCAGACGAGGTCGGCACCATCTGGGGCGACCCGAGCCAGTACAACCGCAAGCCCACCGGCATGGTCTGCGTGGGTGGCGTGCTCTACCTCGCGATCCAGGATCTGAAGTCGGGAACGAACGCCTTCGACGACGTACCCAATGCGAGCATCTCCCGGTCCGACGACCACGGGCACACGTGGCAGAAGACCAGCGCCCCGATGTTCACCGAGCACCGCTTCACCACCATCTTCTTCCTCGACTTCGGCAAGAACTCCGCGCACGCCGTGCCGGCGCTCGGCCGCAAGGATGGCAGCTACGTTTACGCCTACGGCATGGACTGGAACTGGCGTACGTCGAACGCCGGTACGGTTCCCGACCCGGTCGACGTCTATCTCGCGCGGGTGCCGCAGGCGGCTGTGCAGGATCGCAGCAAGTGGGAGTTCTTCACCGGGACCGACGGGCGCGGCGTACCCGGGTGGAGTCCGCACATCGAGGACAAGGTGGCGACGCTGCACGATCCCCTGCGCCGCTATCTCGACCTGCGGCCGGGCAACTCGGGCAACCTCACGGTCGTCTCGCAGGGCGGCGTGATCTACAGCCGGGCGTTCGACCGCTACCTCTACACGTCGTGGACCGACCCGAGCTTCGAGTTCTACGAGTCACCGACCCCGTGGGGTCCGTGGAAGCGCTTCCTCTACCAGAACGAGGGACTGGTCCCCTGGTACCGGATGAACGACACGGAGCACACGCCGAAGAACGGCGGATACGGGACCACGATCCCGGCGAAGTTCGTCAGCTCCGACGGGCGCGACATGTGGGTGCAGAGCAACTGGTGGAACGCACCCGCGCCGACGCCGGCGGACAACTACAACTTCAACCTCCGCCGGTTGCGGCTGACGCCGTACCGTAGGCAGACACCGACGACGCCGAGCGCCGGCGACAATCTCGCCCGCACCGGGGCGGACGTCACCACGATCCGTACCTGCGTGCATTTCGCGAACTGGAAGTACCTCAGCGACGGCGACAAGACCAAGAGCGAGGACAGCTTCGACGGCACCAACAAGCTGATCGACTTCTGGGGCTACACCTTTTCCCGCCCCTACCGGGTCGATCGGGTGGTCTACACGACCGGGACGACGTTCCCGGACGGCGGATGGTTCTCGCCGTACGACGGCGGCCTGCGGGTGCAGGTGCGGCAGGGCTTCCGGTGGGTCGACGTCGACCGATTGACGATCACACCCGACTACCCCTACAGCCCGAGTGCCGGGAGTAACACGACCTACACGATGCGGTTTGCCACCACCTGGGGCGACGGCGTGCGGATCATCGGGCAGCCGGGCGGCGACGCCCACTTCACGTCGGTCGCCGAACTCGAGGTCTATCTCGGCGGTTGAGCACCCCGGATCGCACCCGAATCTGCTCTAGCCGAGATCGACCGGCCGGGCGGCGTACGGTCGAGGCATGACGGCAGGCGAGCGGCCCTTCGGCGACCTGCGGCTGAGACTGGCGCGGCTCGCCCGGCAGGCGCGGGACCGGGCCGCCCAGGCCAGCGGCCTGATCGAGCGTCGCGGGGAGCGCCGCCCGCACCAGGAGCTCGCCGAGACCGCCATGGCGCTGCTCACCCTGTGGACGACCTTCGACGACAGCGAGGCCGACAGCGTCGCGGCGACCACCCGCTCCCTGCTCGCGGGTCACTCGGCCGAGGAGCTCGGCTACCTGGTGCTCCACCTGGCCGGGCTCTCCCGCGGCCTCACCCATGTGCTGATCGCGCAGTCCCACCCGGACGTCAACGACGCCCTGCAGGCCGTCGGCCGGGACGTGCAGGAGCGCCGGGTCAGCGGCTAGCCGAAATTCGGTAGGCCGACCGGCCGCGCACGGGTAACGTCGTCCGACCGTGCGCCAAAACGTCGATGACCCAGTCCTGTCCGCCGAACGTCACCACCTCGACCAGGCCCGCGCCGCCCTCCTCCTGATGCAGGTCGAGGCCGAGCAGATCAGCGATCCGGGCGCCGACTCCTTCAGCAGCGAGAGCCTCGGTGCGTTGCGGGCCCGCCGGCTCGCGGCGCTGCGCGCCGACCCGACCGCGCCGCCGTTCTTCGGCCGCATCGACACGGCGGCGGAGACCCACCACCTCGGTCGGCGGCACATCAGGGACGAACATCGCGAACCGATCGTCGTGGACTGGCGGGCTCCCGTGGCCCGCGCCTTCTACCGCGCCACGTCGGCCGACCCGATGGGGGTGGTCCGCCGCCGGCGGTACGGCTTCAGCCACGCCGAGCTCACGTCGTACGAGGACGAACTGCTGGACCGGCCGGATGACGGCGATGTCGGCGACATCGTCCGGCAGGAGATCGAACGTCCCCGGGTCGGCCCGATGCGCGACATCGTGGCGACCATCCAGCCCGACCAGGACGAGATCGTGCGCGCCGACCTCGACCGGAGCCTCGCCGTGCAGGGTGCGCCCGGGACCGGTAAGACGGCGGTCGGCCTGCACCGGGCGGCATACCTGCTCTACACCCATCCCGCCCAGCTGCGCCGGTCCGGCGTCCTCGTCGTCGGCCCCAACCGCGCCTTCCTCGGCTACATCGCCGCTGTACTGCCCGCCCTGGGCGAGGTCGGCGTCACCCAGGTCACCGTCGACGAGCTGGTCGGGGCGGTGCCGGTGCGGGGCGTCGACCGACCGGAAGCCGCCCGTCTGAAGGGCGATGTCCGGATGGCGGCCGTGCTGCGCCGTGCGGTGTACGCCGGGATCCGGCGGCCCGAGGAGTCGGTGCTCGTCTCGATCGGCTCGCGCCGCTACCGGGTGCCGCCGGAGCGGCTGCGCCGTTACGTCGACGACCTGCGGCGCGGGGATCTGCGCTACTCCGACGCCCGGGACCGGCTACGCGCGCTGATCGCGGCCGACGTCCGCCGCCAGCGTGAGGAGGACGGGGGAGCCCCGACCGACCGCGACACCGCGCGGGTCGCCCGCTCCGCGCCGGTCCGGGACATGGTCGACGCCCTCTGGCCGGTAGTGGAGGCGAAATCCCTGCTCGCCGGGCTGTTCAGCGACCCTGGTGCGCTGGCCGCCGCGGCCGGCGACCGGTTGGACGCCGACGAGCAGGCGACGCTGCTCTGGCCGAGCCCGCCGCGGTCCCTGGGCCGGGTCCGATGGACGGCGGCCGACGCGGTCCTTCTCGACGAGGTGACCGGACTGCTCGAGCGCGAACCCGGCTTCCGGCACGTGGTCGTCGACGAGGCGCAGGACCTGTCGGCGATGCAGTGCCGGGCGGTGGGCCGGCGGGCGGCGACCGGGTCGATGACGGTGCTCGGTGACCTGGCGCAGGGGACGACGCCGTGGGCGGCGCGCGATTGGCCGAGCATGCTGGCCGCCCTGGGCAAACCCGAGACCTCGATCGAGATGCTGACCCGCGGCTACCGGGTGCCGGGCGCCGTACTCGAACTCGCCGGCCGGTTGCTGCCCCACATCGCACCGGACCTCTCCCCGGCGACGTCGCTGCGCACCGGCCGCGACCCGCTGCACATCCGGCAGGTCGACGGCCCGGTCGCGACGACGGTGGCATCGGTTACCGCGGAGCTCCTCGGCATCGAGGGATCGGTCGGGATCATCGCCGCTGGGCGCGCGATCCCCCCTCTCGCTGCGGCTCTCACCGCGGCCGGTGTCGGGCACGCCGTCCTCGACGCCGGGAGCGAAGCGCCGGACGAGCGGGTGTCGGTGGTCGGAGCAGATCTGGTGAAAGGGATGGAGTTCGACCACGTGCTGCTCGTCGAGCCGGCGCAGATCGCCGCGGGGGATCGCGGACTGCAGCAGCTCTATGTCGCGCTGACCCGGGCCGTCAGCCGGCTCGTCGTACTGCACCGCGACCCGTTGCCCTCGGCGCTTGTTGGGGACGGCTGAGCCGGAATAGCCGGCTTACGCTGCTGGCTTCTGCGCCTCGATGAGGAATCGCTGGGAGTAGGCCACGAAGGGGCCGTCGGCTTGGATCCGGTCGTGCAGTGCGGCGAGCCGTTGCCGATAGCGGTCGACCGTGAAGTCCGGCACGATCCAGATGACCTTCCGGAGGAAGACCACGACGGCGGCGACGTCGTAAAACTCCATCCGCAGGGCGGCCTCCTGCAGATCGACCACACCGAGACCGGCCGCCTCGGCGTCCGCGATCGCCCGCTCGACGCTCCGTCCCTCGCCGATGGGCTGCGGTCCCATCATGGCGTCGGTGAGCTGATGCACCGTGCCCGAACCGACCTGCTGCGAGAAGTAGGTCCCGCCGGGCTGCAGGACGCGCGCGATCTCGTTCCACAACACCACGGTGGGGTGCCGGCTCACAACGAGGTCGAAGGTGCCTGACGGGAATGGCAGATCCGCGGTGTCGGGTACGGCGACGACTGTCGCACCCAGCGGTTCGAGGACGCGGGTGGCGATGTCGACGTTCGGTGGCCAGGACTCGGTCGCGGCGAGCACGGCGGGTGGTGCGGTGACCTGGGCGAGCACCTCACCGCCGCC
Source organism: uncultured Actinomycetota bacterium (assembly GCA_963775655.1). Lineage (GTDB taxonomy): Bacteria > Actinomycetota > Actinomycetes > Mycobacteriales > QHCD01 > DASXJE01. The sequence goes on from CAVZJT010000001.1 coordinate 312,153, forward strand.
GGTCTGGACATCGAGCGCGGCTCCGGCCTTAGCCATCCGCTCGGACATGAGCCGGGAGTAGCCCCAGGGCGGACGTTCCTCGGTGGCTCGTCCGTCGAACCAGGAGAAGTCCCATCCCTCGACGGGCACGGATTCCCCTTCGGCGATCAGTTCTTCGAACGTCGGCATCGGAGCAGTCTCCCGAGCCGCCGTGAGGGGTGCAATCGAGTTGCTGACGTGCGCCGAGTTGCGGCTGGGGCGGTTGTCCACAGCGGAGGAATCGGCGCCGCGGGCGTCGGGCGCATGCGAATAGAATCGAACGCATGTTCGAAGAACCTCGAGATGTCGACCCGGTTGAGGTCGAGGTCGCCGCCCTGCGGGCGGCGGCTCCCGGGCCGGCGGTGATGTCGGCGTTGCGGGCGATCGATCCACGGTCCGTGTCGCCCGCCGCACAGGTCGACCTGCTCGCTGCCTGGGAGAAGGCGGCAGCCTGGGTAGCCGCCGCGCAGCAGGAAGTGCTTGCGGCGCTCGACGGCGAGCCGTACCAGCGGGCCGCGGGCGACGTCGTGTCCGACGATGACTGGACGCGGGAAGAGGTCGCCGCGGCCCTACACCTGTCGGCCTGCACCGCCGATCGTCGGCTGCAGGTGGCCCGCATGCTGGTCCGTCGCCTGCCCGGGGTACGCCGGGCCTTGGCGGCGGGGTCGGTCGACTATCGCAAGGCGGCGGCGATCGCGGAGGCGACCGAAAACCTCGACGCCGCCGGCGCGCTGGCCGTCGAAGCCCGCGTCCTTCCGAAGGCTCCCGATCAGACCCTCGCCGAGTTGCGCCGTACCCTCCGGCGCGTCGTCATCGCCGTCGATCCGCCGGCTGCGGCCGACGCGCATCGCGAAGCGCTGACCGAGCGGTGCGTGCGGATGTGGCCGATCGAGGACGGGATGGCCGAGCTCTACGCCAAGCTGCCCGCGGAAGATGCGGCGGTCGTGATGACCGCCCTCGATGCCCTGGCCGCGGGAATGGCGCGGGGTGGCGGCGCCGGGTGCGATGCCGAATCCGACGGCCGTGCCGCGTCGATCGAGGCCCGGCGGGCCGATGCGCTCACCCGGCTCGCCGCCGCGACCCTGGCCGACCCCGACCTCCCGACCCGGCACGGCCGGCGGCCGCACATCCAGGTCACCGTGTCGGCCGAGACCCTGCTGGGTGACAGCGACGAACCCGGTGAGCTGGCGGGCTACGGCCCCGTGACCGCGGAGACAGCCCGCCGGATCGCCGCGGACGGGATGTGGCGCCGGTTGCTCCTCGAACCGGGCACCGGACGACTCCTCGACTATGGACAGACGACATACCGGCCACCGGCCGATCTGACCTCCTTCCTGCTCGCTCGCGACCGGGTCTGCGGCTTCCCCGGATGCAACATCCCGGCGGCGCGCTGCGACCTCGATCACACCGTCCCGTTCGGGAGCGGATCGACCAGCGCGGCCAACATGGGTGCGCTTTGCCGTCGCCACCACCGCGCCAAACACGAGGGCGGCTGGCAGCTGACCCGGCACGGTGACGAGCGCTGCACCTGGACCAGCCCGGCCGGCCACACCTACCGGACCGCGCCCAGCTATCCGGTACCGCTGAACGAGTCCGGGCCGGGCGTTCCCTGACCACCCGGCCCGCCACCCGCTCCGGTCGGGCGGCGGGGATGCCACCCTGGGGGCATGACCACCCTGACCCTGCTCGACTGGCGCCGCCGGGTGCACGACCTCTACGCCGAGGTGCGCGAGGCGGGCGACCCGGCCGCGGCACATGCGCGATGGCGGGCCGGGCGGGATGAGTTGTTCGTGGCACATGCGGATTCACCGCTGCCGCCGGATGAGCGGGCCGGGTTCAGCGGGCTGCCCTATGCGCCGTACGACCCGGCGCTGCGGTTCGTGGTGGGGGTCACTGATGTGCCGGCGCAGCGGTGGGAGGTGCCGACCGCGACCGACGGAGTCGTGCCGTTCGAACGGATCGGCCGAGTGCTGCTGCCTGATCTCGGGTCGCTCGACGTGTGGTGGCTGGACTCCTACGGCGGCGGCGTCTTCCTGCCGGTGCGCGACGGGCTGGCCGGGCGGGAGACCTACGGCGGCGGGCGTTACCTTCTCGACACCGTCAAGGGCGCCGATCTGGGTGGCGATGTCCTGGCCGGGGAGCTCGTGGTGGACCTGAACTTCGCCTACAACCCGTCGTGCGCCTACGACCCGCGCTGGCAGTGCCCCCTGGCCCCGCCCGGCAACGTCCTGTCCGCCCCGCTGGCGGTCGGCGAGCTCGTGCGGGCGGGTGACGCAGGCTGAACGGGGCGGGCGCGGTCACAATGTGGCCCGCCGTCTGCCACGATGAGAGGTGCGTGCCCGACAGCCACGGCGCCCGCCGACCCGGAGTCGACACCCGAAACCGGGTGGCGACGCCTGATCGTCCGCCGCGGTGATCCCGTAGGCGAGCGTAGAGCGAGGAGAGACGCATGGCCGTAGGCGACAGCTTCGTGACCGCCGGCGATCTCGATGTCGCCGGCCTCACCGCCCGCGAGCGCGATCCGGACCTCGTCCAGCTGCTTACGCCCGAGGGCGAGCGGGTGCACCACCCGGACTACGACGTGTCGCTGAGCGACGACGAGTACCGCAGTCTCTACCGCGACCTGGCGCTGGTACGCCGCGTCGACGTCGAGGCCACCGCGTTGCAACGCCAGGGCGAGCTCGGGATCTGGGCCTCGCTGCTCGGCCAGGAGGCGGCACAGGTGGGGTCGGGCCGCGCGCTCGCCCCCGACGACATGGTCTTTCCCACTTACCGCGAGCACGGGGTCGCGTGGTGTCGCGGGGTGGATCCGATGGTGCTGCTGGGCCTGTTCCGGGGAGTGAACCTCGGCGGCTGGGACCCGGCCGTGCACAACTTCGGTCTCTACTCGATCGTCATCGGCGCGCAGACCCTGCACGCGACCGGCTACGCGATGGGCATGCAGCGCGACGGCGGGGACAAGAACGCCGTGGTCGCCTACTTCGGTGACGGTGCGTCCAGTCAGGGTGACGTCAACGAGGCGTTCGTCTGGGCGGCGGTCTACAACGCACCGGTCGTGTTCTTCTGCCAGAACAACCAGTGGGCGATCTCTGAGCCGCTCGAACGCCAGACCCGCATCCCGTTGTTCAAGCGGGCGCACGGGTTCGGGTTCCCCGGTATCCGGGTCGACGGCAACGACGTGCTCGCGTCGTACGCCGTCACCAAGAAGTGCCTCGAGGACGCCCGTTCGGGCCAGGGCCCGACGCTGATCGAGGCGTTCACCTACCGGATGGGTGCGCACACCACCTCCGACGACCCGACCCGCTACCGGCTGGCCAGCGAACTCGAGGCCTGGAAGCTCCGCGATCCGCTGGAGCGGATGAAGTCCTTCCTCTACAAGCAGCAAATCGTCGACCAGTCCTTCTTTACCGCCCTCGATGCCGAGGCCGACGCGCTCGCCCGCCGGCTGCGCACCGGATGCCGCGAGATGCCCGACCCCGAGTCGCTCGCCATCTTCGACCACGTCTACGCCGACGGCTCGACCCACCTGGATACTCAGCGGGCCGGCTTCGGGTCCTACCTGGACTCGTTCGTCGACACGGCTGAGGAGACGCGGCAATGACGACGTACACCATGGCCCGGGCGCTCAACGAAGGTCTGCGCAAGGCCATGGAGGCCGATCCCAAGGTGCTGGTGATGGGGGAGGACGTCGGCAAGCTGGGCGGTGTCTTCCGGGTCACCGACGGCCTGCAGAAGGACTTCGGCGAGGACCGGGTCATCGACACCCCGCTCTCCGAGTCGGGCATCGTCGGTACCGCGATCGGCCTGGCGATGCGGGGCTTCCGGCCGGTCTGTGAGATCCAGTTCGACGGCTTCGTCTTCCCGGCGTTCGACCAGATCGTCAGCCAGTTGGCCAAGCTGCGTTATCGGTCCTCCGGCCATGTGCGGATGCCGGTGACGATCCGGATCCCGTTCGGTGGCGGCATCGGCGCCGTCGAGCACCACAGTGAGTCGCCCGAGGCGCTGTTCTGCCACGTCGCCGGCCTCAAGGTGGTGTCGTGCTCCAACCCCGTCGACGCCTACTTCATGATCCAGCAGTCGATCGCCAGCGACGACCCGGTCATCTTCTTCGAGCCCAAGCGGCGCTACTGGGAGAAGGCCGAGGTCGACCCGGCTCTGACGCCCGACCCGATCGACGCCGCGCGGATCGTCCGGCCGGGCCGCGACGTCACCGTCGTCGCCTACGGCCCGATGGTCAAGACGGCCATGGACGCCGCGACCGCCGCCGAGAAGGAGGGCCGCGAGCTCGAGGTGCTCGACCTGCGCAGCCTCTCCCCGCTCGACGACGCCACCCTGCTGGAGTCGGTACGCCGCACCGGCCGGTGCGTCGTCGTGCACGAGGCCGCCGGCAACGGTGGCCTCGGCGCCGAGGTCGCCGCACGAGTCAGCGAGGCGGCGTTCTACTCACTCGAGGCGCCGGTGCTGCGGGTCACGGGACTGGATACGCCCTATCCGCCGTCCCGCCTGGAGGAGACCTACCTACCCGACCTCGATCGGGTGCTCGACGCCGTTGACCGCGTGCTGGCCTGGTAGGAGGCGAAGGTGCCGCAGCTCAAACAGTTCGCTCTTCCCGACGTCGGCGAAGGCCTGACCGAAGGCGAGATCCTGCACTGGTTCGTCAAGCCCGGCGACCCGGTCACCGACGGCCAGACGATCGTCGAGATCGAGACCGCCAAGGCCGCGGTCGAGTTGCCCTGCCCGTTCGACGGCGTCGTCACCGAGCTGAACTACCCCGAAGGGGCGACCGTCAACGTCGGTACGCCGATCATCACGGTCGACGTCGCGCCCGGCGCCGCCGCCGACAGCCCGGCCACCGCCAGTCCGGCCGCCGACAGTCCGGCCGCCGACGACGCCACGCCGGCCACCACCAGCAGTCCAGCGACGACCAGCATGGCCGACGACCTGGTACCCGACATCCCCCGGCCCTCGGCCGACGAGCCGGTCGAACCCGGCATGATCGGCGGCCCGGCTCCCGGTGGTCGCACCTCGGTCCTGGTGGGTTACGGCCCGCGGTCGACCGTCGCCGTACGCCGGCCACGAAAGAACACCGCGCCGGCACCGGCACCCGCGGCGACGCCGCCACCCGCAGACGGACCCGCCCTCGCCAAGCCCCCCGTGCGCAAGCTGGCCAAGGACCTCGGTGTCGACCTGGCCGGGTTGACCGGCTCGGGTCCGCAGGGCGTGATCACGCGGGCCGACATCGAGAGCGCCGCCGCGACCGGTCCGGTCGGATCGGCGCAGGTCGGATCAGCGCCCGCCGGATCGCGCGAGCAGCGCATCCCCGTCAAGGGAGTGCGCAAGCACACGGCGACCGCCATGGTCACGAGCGCGTTCACCGCGCCGCACGTCACCGAGTTCCTCACCATCGACATCACGCCGACGATGGATCTGCGTCGTAAGGTCGCGGCCCTGCCGCAGTACGCGGACGTCAAGGTCAGCCCGCTGCTGTTCGTCGCCAAGGCGCTGCTGCTCGCGGTCCGCCGGCACCCGATGGTCAACTCCACCTGGGACGAGGAACGCCAGGAGATCGTCGTCAAGGACTACGTCAACCTCGGTATCGCCGCCGCGACCGACCGGGGACTGATCGTGCCCAACATCAAAGACGCCGAACGGCTGACCCTCCGCGAACTCGCGGCCGCGCTGGTCGAGCTGACCGACACCGCACGGTCGGGGAAAACGACCCCCGCTGATCTCGCCGGCGGCACCATCTCCATCACCAACGTCGGGGTGTTCGGTATCGACACCGGCACGCCGATCCTGCCGCCCGGTGAGGCGGCCATTCTCGCCTTCGGTGCCGTTCGGGAGATGCCGTGGGTGGTTGACGGCGCAATCGTGCCCCGACAGGTCACCCAGCTCGCCGTTTCCTTCGACCACCGAATCATCGACGGGCAGCTCGGCGCGGAGTTCCTCGCCGACGTCGGTGCCATGCTCGCCGATCCGGCGACGTTGGTCGCCTTCACCTGAGCAGGAGTGAAATCGCCCGACCGGGGTACAACGATGCGGTCACCGTCACGCCAGGTGCGGCCGGAAACGCTGCGCGAGCTCTCTCGGAAAGGGTGAAGAAAGGCCGGTTTCGGGCCGCGATAAGGGGCGTGACAAAGCAGCGGGGTTCCATTCAGGCCGTTTTATCGACGGCCTGGGAAATGTCTTCTGGAGGTCTGTTGTGATCATCGTAGGCATCGTGCTGATGCTGATCGGCTTCATCGTCGGCATCCCGGTGTTGTGGACGCTGGGGATCATCTCGCTGGTGGTCGGACTGGTGTTGATGGCGCTCGGTTCCGCAGGCCGTGCGATCGGTGGCCGGCGGCACTACTGGTAGATCCGTCGCGACCGACCAGCGTGTCTCTTTTTGCGCAAACCCGACGATCCTGCCGTCCCTCGGACGGCGGGATCGTCGGGTGAATCCGTGCCGGTCGCTGGGTTCGTCGGCCCCTAACCGTTGACCAGCAGGGTTCCGTCGGGTAAGAAACCTCTTTGACATTGGAGGTTTTGTGGTCGACGGAGCACAGTACGACCCGCTGTGGCGCGGGTACGCCGAGCAGCGGGTCGTGGTACGGCTGCATTCGCGTATGCGTTCACGGACATGACGACCATCGCGCCACCGGCCGCGGCCGGTACCGCCACCAGTGAGCGCCCGGCTGGTAGCGGCCCACAGCGCAAGACCGGGCTCGCGATGCTCTTCCTCGCACCCAGCCTGATCGGTGTGATCGTCTTTCTGCTAATCCCGGTCGTGCTGGTGATCATCCTCAGCTTCGTAAAATGGGATTTGCTCCGCCCGGCGAAGTTCGTGGGCTTCTCCAACTACCTCAATATCTTCAAGTACGACCATATGGCGCACTCGTTGCTCGTGACGCTGTACTACGTCGTACTGAACATTCCGATCCAGACCGCCATTGCGCTCGGGTTGGCGATGTTGCTCAACCGGCACCTGCCGGCCACCGGTCTGCTGCGCGTCATCTGCGTGCTTCCGTTCCTCGCCACGCCGGTCGCCATGGCAGTCGTGTGGAACTGGTTCTTCGACCCCAACACCGGGGCGATCAACACGCTGCTCTCCCTCGTCGGTATCCACGGCCCGGCCTGGCTTGCCTCCACGGCCACCGCCATGCCGGTTATCGCGTTCGCCAACATCTGGCAGTACGCCGGCTACAACATGCTCTTCTTCCTTGCCGGATTACAGGCGATACCCAGCCACCTCTACGAGGCGGCGCGGGTCGACGGCGCGAGCAAGATCCAGCAGTTCACCAGGATCACCTTGCCGCTGCTCCGGCCGACGATGCTGTTCGTGCTGGTGACCGGGGTGATCGGCTCGTTCCAGGTCTTCGACATGGTCTTCGTGCTCACCCAGGGTGGACCGGGATATGCGACCCAGGTCGTCAACCTGCAGATCTACCAGTCGGCCTTCGTGGCCTTCAACATCGGTGATGCGTCGGCGATGTCCGTGATCCTGTTCCTGATCATCCTCGCGTTCACTGTTGCGCAATTCGCCTACTTCAGGCGCCGGACCGTCTACGAGATGACCTGAGGCGATGGCTACCCAGACTGCAACCGCTGTTGGCAGACACACGAGCACGAAGGGCGCGACCGGAGGCGGACCCTCCACGGCATCTCGTGTGGTTCGCCTCACCCTGTACTACCTCGCCCTCCTCGTCATCGCTGCGATCTTCATCTGCCCTTACCTGTTCGCGATATTCGCCTCGTTCAAGCCGCTGTCCGGCGTGCTCGGCGAGCGACCGTGGATCCCGCCGACGAGCCTGAGCACGACCAACTTCAGCCAGGTGCTCTTCGACCAGCACTTCTCGACCTACCTGCTGAACACGCTGATGGTGACGGTGATCCTCACCGCCGGGCAGGTCGTCTTCTCGATGCTCGCGGCCTATGCCTTCGCCCGGATGCATTTCCCGGGCCGGGAGGCGTTGTTTTGGGTCTACCTTGCGACGCTAATGGTGCCGGGCGCGGTCACGATGATCCCGCTCTACGTGATCATGGACAACATTCACCTGCTCAACACGTACTGGGCGCTGTTCCTGCCCTACGTGCTCGGTGTGCCGTACATGATCTTCCTGATGCGGCAGTACCTGTTGACCATTCCCGAGGAGCTCATCGAAGCGGCCCGGATCGACGGGTGCAACGAGATACGGATCCTCTGGACGATGATCGTTCCGCTGTCGCGGCCGATCCTCATCACGGGAAGCCTGATCGCGTTCGTGTTCGGCTGGAACAACTTCCTCTGGCCGCTCATCGCCACCAACTCGACCTCGCTGCGGGTCAACACGGTCGGCATCGCCGACCTCCAGTCCAACTTCGGCACCCAGTGGAATCTCGTGCTGGCCGGGTCGTTGCTGGCGCTGATCCCGATGGTGATCCTCTTCATGATCTTCCAGAAGCAGATCGTCCGCTCGATCTCCCTCGGTGGGGTAAGTCGATGAGACAGCGCCTGCGTCGTCGCGGGGCCGTCGCGACCCTGATCGCGGCGGCACTGCTCGTGCTCGCCGCCTGCGGACAGGGCTGGGGGACCTCCGACGTCGGAGCCGGCGACGGGAAGACGGTCAACCTGACCTACGCGCTGTGGGACGCCACCCAGCAGGTCGGCTACCAGAAGTCGATCGACATCTTCGAGAAGCAGCACCCCAACATCCACGTCACGATCGAGCAGATTCCCTACGGCAACTATCCGCAGAAACTGACGTCGGAATACGTGTCGCACGACGCGCCCGACCTGTTCTGGGTCAACACGCCGTTCCTGGCCAACTGGATCCAGGACGGGATGGTCAAGGACATCGGCCCGCTGATCAAGCGCGACCACGTCAACATGTCGCAGTACTACCCGGCCCTCGTCAAGCTGCACGAGCACGCTGGCAAGATCTACGGGTTGCCCAAGGACTGGGACACGATCGCTCTCTACTACAACAAGGACTACTTCGCCCAGCACCACGTCAAGATCCCGAAGAACCTGACCTGGAATCCGGACGGCGGCGGCACGTTCATGCCGATGCTGAAGCAGGCCACCACCGACGACAAGGGTCGGTCGATGGGCACGGCAGGTTTCGACGCCGGCAACATCAAGACCTACGCGCTCACGGTCGCCAACGACCCGCAGTCCGGCTACGGCAGCTTCCTCGCGATGAACGGCGCGGGGGTCCTGCCGCAGCCCTACTCGAAGAAGATCTCGCTCGCCCAACCGGCGGCGCAGCAGGCGTTCACGTACTACACCGGGCTGATGAACAAGGACCACGTCGGCGTTCCCGCCGGCGAGATGGGCCCTGAGGTCAGCGGATCGACGGCGACCCAGCTCTTCGCCGAAGGCCGGGTGGCGATCTACCAGGCCGGTGACTGGAATACCAGCACGATCGCCTCCTCGGTGAAGTTCAAGGTCGGCGTACTCCCGCTGCCGACCGGGCCGCAGGGGCGGGTCAGCGTCTTCAACGGACTGGTCGACGCGATCAACACCGCAAGCCCGCACCCGAAGGAGGCGTGGGAGCTGGAGAAGTGGCTCGGCAGCCCGGCCTCGGAGAGGATCATGGGTGAGGGCGGCTACATCTGGCCCGGCATCAAGAGCCTCGACCCGCTCTTCCTGCAGCACTGGAAGAAGGAGGGCATCGACCTGCAGCCCTTCCTCGACGAGGCCCGCGGCAAGGTGGTCAACTTCCCGGTGAGTCCGGGGATCGCGGTCGGCCTGGTCGACATGGGCAACGAGCTCGGGCCGATGTTCCTCGGCTCGACGTCGGTCGCGGAGGGGACCAAAAACGCCACGATCGCGGGTAACCACGATCTGGCATCGTTCTACTGATGCAGTTCCCTTCGACGCCGGAATGAGCCGCACCACAGGCGCTCCAGCGCGGGTGATCCCGCTCAGCGCAGCGGGATGCAGCGGCCGTTCTTTGCGGCGGGTGCGGGCGCATTGATCGGCAGGCCGCTCGGCTCGTGGTCGCCGTGCAGGCAGATGCGGGTGGCCCGGGCCGACTCCGGCAGCTCGAACCACACCTGGAGCAGGATCCGGTCCTGCGACCCGAGCGAGAGGCTGCTCGGTTGCCGTTTGATGTTCATCGGGTCGTCGGCCGGCAGGTAGCGCCGGCCGGTGCGGTCGACGAGTTGCTGGCGTCCGACCGACACGGTGTGGAAGCTCACGTCCCGGTTGTAGATCTCCAGGGTCACCCGGCAGTACTGGCCGCGCGCGTTGAGTTCCCCGTGGGTGCCGATCACGGACGGGATGTCGCAGGTCAGGCCGAGCGGGGTGAAGGCCAGGTTGCCGTCGTTGACGGTGCGCGCCGCGAGCGCGTGCTCGCCGGGGAGCAGCGTGACGGCGGGGATCGGCAGCCGGCTCGGCGCGGGCGGCGCCGCCGGCGACGAGTCGCACCCGGCGAGGGCCGCGACGAGGACGCCGGCCGTCGCGATGGCGGCAGCGGCGATCCCGATCCTGAGCATGATCGACACGATCCCACGGCGCGCGGACGTTCAGCGGTAGGCGACCGAGGCGTCGCCGGAGGAGGTGCTCTCGTCGATGCGCCGGGTCGACGACGGGTCGGTCCGTACGGCGGCGGTCTTCTCCCCGGATCCGATGTGCTGCACGACGCCGTACAGCTGCGGTCCGTGCGGCACCGTCACGTCGACGTCGCCGGACGAGGTCCGCGCGGTCACGGCGGACGGCGGTGCGGAGAACGCCAGCCCGACGTCGCCCGACGACGTGACCGCCGACACGTGCCCGGCGCGCAGGTCCGAGGCGTGGATCGACCCGGACGAGGTGTGCAGCCGCAGCGGTCCGCCCGCGATGTCCGTGGCGGTGACGTCGCCGGAGCTCGTGTCCAAGGTGAGCGCACCGGACACGCCGGTGGCGACGACGTCGCCGGAACCGGAGCGCAGACCGACCGTGCCGACCAGCCCATTGACACTCGCCTTGCCGGATCCGGTCCGGACGGTCACCGACGTCCCCGCGGGGGTGTGGACGACGTACGACGTGCCGCAGTGGTCCGCCCCGACCACTGCCGCGCACTGGCTGCGGAGCTGCAGCAGGCTCCCGGTCCGGGCGGCCGAGACGTCCGGAGCGGCCAGCGACGAGGTGGTCCGCCGGTCGACGGTGACCACACCGTCGGGGCCGCGGACGACGGCGACGTCGCCGTCGCCGGTGTCGATCTGCAGCCGGTGCGGCGGGTTGCGGTAGGCGAGGTGGTCGGTGCGGTGGACGACGCCGGCGGTGACATCGACGACCTCGATGCCGCCCAGGCCGACCAGCCCTACCGCAAGGACGCCACCGGCGCCGATCGACAGCAGCTGCCCGGGTGTCCGGCGCCGCGGACGGTCGGTCATCGGGACCCGCCGGAGCCCGCCACCGGATCGGCGGACTCGAGGAACCGCAGGACGGCGAGCACCCGACGATGGTCCTGTTCGGCCGGCGCGAGGTCGAGCTTGGCGAAGATGCTGCTCACGTGCTTCTCCACCGCGCCTTCGGAGACGACCAGATGGGCGGCGATCGCCCCGTTGGACCGGCCCTCAGCCATCGCCGACAGCACCTCGCGCTCACGCGGCGTCAGCGAGTCGAGCGGGTCGCGCCGGCGGCTGCGGGCCAGCAACTGCGACACCACCTCCGGGTCGAGCGCCGTCCCACCCGCCCCGACCCGGCGCAGCGCCTCGAGGAACTCCGCGACGTCGGCGACCCGGTCCTTGAGCAGGTAACCCACGCCGCGGGTGTCGCCGGCGATGAGATCCACGGCGTAGCGCTCCTCGACGTACTGCGAGAGCACGAGTACGGCGACCTCCGGCCACTGGCGGCGGATGACGAGCGCGGCCCGCACGCCCTCGTCGGTGAAGGTCGGCGGCATCCGGACGTCGGCGACGCACACGTCCGGCTGATGCCGCTCGACCGCGCGCAGCAACTCCTCACCGTCGGCCACTGCGGCCACCACCGACATGCCGTCCTCCTCGAGCAGGCGGGTGATGCCCTCCCGCAACAGGACGGCGTCCTCGGCGATCACGACTCGCATGGCAGCTCTACTCCGATCGTGGTGGGCCCGCCGGTCGGGCTGGTGAGGTCGAAGGTGCCGTCGACCGCGCGGACCCGGTCGCGCAGGCCGGCCAGGCCGGAGCCGGTGGCGAGGTCGGCGCCGCCATGGCCGTCGTCGGTGATCGTGAGCGCAAGTACGTCGCCGCGCCGGACGGCGTCGACCCGGGCCCGGTGGGCCGCGGAGTGCTTGGTGACGTTGGTCAGGGCCTCGGCGACGACGAAGTAGGCGACCGCCTCGATACCGGGGGCCGCCCGTCGCGGCACGTCCACCCGGACCTCCACCGGCACCGGGCAGCGCGCGGCCAGCGCCGACAGCGCGGCGTCCAGGCCGCGGTCGGTGAGCACGCTGGGGTGGATGCCGCGGGCGAGATCGCGCAGTTCGGCGAGGGCCTGTTTCGCCTCCCCGTGCGCCTCGTCGACCAGGGCGCGGGCGGTCTCCGGGTCGTCGCCCAGCCTGGTCCGGGCCCGGCCGAGCGTCATCGCCAGCGCGACGAGGCGCTGCTGGGCGCCGTCGTGCAGGTCACGTTCGATCCGGCGGCGCTCACTGTCGGCGGCCGCCACCATCCGGGACCGGGTGTCCTGCAGCGTCTCGACCCGGGTGGTGAGCGCCTCCTGCTTCCCGGGTGCGAGCAACATCCGGGCCAGCGCGACCTGGCCCAGGGCGATGCCGCGGGCGAGCCACGGCGCGGCCAGCAGGAGGGCGAACCCGGCGACGACGTGCACGGTCACCGACGCCGGGTAGCCCAGGTTCCAGCCCGGCAGTGTTCCGGGTGACGCGGTCGCCCACCCGTAAGCGGGGAAGAGCAGGAAACCGAGGCTGCCTCCCCAGACGACCCAGACCACGAAGCCGCCGACCCATCCGGCCACCGGGAGGACGAGGCCTGCGTAGAGGAGCTCCAGCCAGGCGCCGCGGGTCTTCGTGCGGGCCCACATCCGGGCCGGCAACCACCCGTCGACCTCGGGTAGCGGCCGCAGTGCGATCCGCTTCCCGAGGAACGTCGCCGCGCGGCGGGTCTCCAGCCGCGCGACCCGGCGGGAGAGGCCGAACGCGATCCACAACACGACCAGCCCGATCAGCGCCAGGACCATCAGCCCGGCGGACAACGTCACCAGCGTGACGAGCACGGTGAACGTCACCGTCCCGATGACGGCGCTGAGCGATAGGTAACTCATCGCGAGCCAGGCCCACGCCGAGAACGGCGCGCGCAGCACCGCGCCGAGCGCGCTGCCGGGCCGTGCCGCGGCGTCGGTCATCCGGAGCCTCTCCGTAGTGGGGTTACGACGCAACGGTAGGGGGCACGGGTGGTCGCCAACCATCAGGAAACCCGGCCAATCCGTCCGGGGGCTAGCCCCACCGGGCCGTGTACCCTGGCCGGCCAGACTTAGGGAGTGTGCGGTGGGCGTCAGTATCGGACTCGTGGTGGTGGCGGTGATCGCCCTCCTGATCGCCGTCAAGGTCGCCAAGACCCTCCTCAAGGCCGTGTTGATCGTCGTCGCGGTGGTGCTCGCGGTCGGGGCCTGGCAGACCTACGGGCGGGCGGCGCCCCCCACCCCGGCGCACACCCACTCCCGGTCGGTCAGCGCTTGAGGAAGAAGTCGCGCACGTTGGCGAGTAGCAGGACGGCGGCCGCCAGGATGAGTACGCCGGCCACGGCCCACCGCCAGTTCCCGATCGCGGCCTGAGCGGCCGCCCAGACCACTGCGCCGAGGGCGGCGACCGCAATCAACCCGCCGACGAACCGCAGCAGGTGTCCCCGGGCGAACGCCTCCACGCAGAGCATGAGCACCGCCAGCGACACCAGCGCCGGCACCACCTCCGCGCGGTTGTCGAGCACGATCAGGGCGAGGCCGACGAGCAGCACCGACGCCGAGACCGTCGACCACACCCGCAGCACCCGGTGCCGGGTCCGGACCGGATCGACATTGGGTACGGCGCGGTGCCGCAGGTGGGCGTGCGGATCCCCGGGCGGCAGGCCAGCGGCCGCGGCACGGACCAGCGCCTCGCGCTCCTCGCCGAGCGCGAGGCGGCGTACCCGGACCTGGTCCACCGCCTCCTCCGGGGCGGCGAGGGGGGCGCGGTCGGCGCGGGTGCCGGCGCTGTCCAGCGCGCGGATCCCGGCCTGGATGCGGCGCAGTTCGTCACCACGCGTGTCCAGCTCGGCGTCGGACGCGGCGATCAGGCCGTCCAACTCGGCGATGCGCTCCGCCACCGCTCGCCGCTCGACCTCCAGGGACGGCGTCTCCTTGTCCAGGCCGGCCCAGCCCACCGGATCGGACCAGCTGCGGCGTACCGATCCGGTGCGCTCATAGCGCGGCCCGGCGGGGGCTCGTTCCCCGCCGAACGGGTCGCCGGTGTCGAGCCCCCACAGGCCGCGGTAGTCGCGCACCCACGGCGTCTCGTCGTCGACCAGCACCGCGCTCCACGGCCGTTCCGCTCCGGGGCCGATGCCGGCCCCGTCGCCGCGGCGGTAGTCGATGAACGGGATGCCAAGCGCGGTGCCCTCGTGATCGCGGGTCCAGGGCAGGAGCAGCCGGGCCAGCCGGCGAGTGCCGGCGAGCAACTGGCGGAGCGCCGGTGGCTCGACGGTGACGAGGTAGTCGCCCGGCAGGTAGGCGCCCGAGTGCGAGCCGCCACCGGCGTAGACGACCGGGTGGACGCCCTCCCACTCGATGTCGGGGTCGTCCTGCCGGCGGCGGAGGTCGTCGCCGGCCTCGTCGTGGGAGGAGAACGCGACCCACGCCGGCCGGGCACCCGGCTCCGGCGGATCGGCCAGGAAGACGGTGACCTGTTCCCAGTCGGCTTCGTGGTCGTTGACGCCGCCGAACGTGGACCGCCAGTCGTTCATCGCGTAGAGGAACCAGTACTGCAGTGCGACGAAGCCGCGGTCCCGGGTGACGTGGCCGTAGTAGGGGCAGATGCCGGGCTGCGATCCGGCCCGGTAGCGCTGCTCGGCCGCCGCGGTCGTGCCGCCCGGCACCCGACCGCGCAGCAGCAGCGAAAGCCGCATGACCGCGTCGATCAGCCGGCCGAGGAGGCCGACCGTGGCGAACCGGCTGTTGCCGGAGACGAACCGCGTCCGCCCCGACTCGCGTCGCCACCGGCGCAGCTCCCGCCGGGTCAGCGGCCGCTCGACGAACCGCAGCGACAGATCGTCGGCGACACCGGCCGCACCCGCCTCGGCCAGGCATGCCGCGGTGAGGTCACCCGGCGCCCGGATCTGCTGCCCGGTCGCGCGCCACAGCCCGCAGGAGCGCAGGTAGCTCTCGACCGACATGGGCAGGAACAGTTCGCCCCGGGTGAACCGCAGGACCGGCTCATAGCGTCGCAGCAGCGCCAGCTCCTCGGCCTGCCGTGTGCCCGACACCGTCACCGCCTCAGTGTGCAGTCACCGGGACCGGTAGTCGCGCGGCGGCATGCCGAACTGGTCCCGGAACGCGCGGCTGAAATGGAATGCGCTCGCGAAGCCGGATGCCCGGGCCACCCGGCCGACGTCGAGATCGGTCGCGTCGAGCAGCTGCGCGGCATGCTCCAACCGCGCCCGGCGGAGGGCCTCCATCGGGCCGCGACCGGTCTGCGCCGCGAACAGGTGGGCGAACCGGGAGGGTGAGAGCGCGGCGTTCGCCGCCAGCGACGCCACCGTGTGCGGGGACGCCGGGTCGGCGCGCAGCAACGACACGGTGCGCCGGACCCGCGGGTCCAGCGGGTCGCCGACGTCGGCCGGCTCACGTCCGGCGGCCGTGACCAGCGCCAGCACCGCCTCCACGCCGTTGAGGACGAGGTCGCGGGCCGCGGGGGCCGTCGCGGCGGTCGGCCGCGCCGTGCGGGCGCCGGCCGGGAGCGGCTCGGGCGGGGTGCCGTGCCCGGACCAGCGGGCGTCGGCATGCGCCCGGGCGAAGATCGCCTCGATCCGGCCCCGCAGCCCGGCCGGCACTCCGCGGACGGCGTACAGCCGCGATCCCACCTGGTACGGCGCGAGCCAGTCCTGCCAGCGGGTGGGGAGCTGGACATGCACCCACCAGAAGCCCCAGCCGTCCGCGTCCGGCGCCACCCCGTAGTCGTGCCCGATCGACGCGCCCAGCAGGACGACGTCGCCGGGCCCGGCGTCCACCGTCACGTCGCCCTGACGCAGCCGCCCGCCACCGGAGACGGTCCAGGTCAGCAGCGAGTTCTTGGCGCCCGCGGTCCGGTGTACGGCGTAGCCCGGCCGCTCGTCGAAGCGCCCGACCAGCGGCACGTGCGCCGGAGGCGCCGGGGTCTCGGCAGCAGTCTCAGGCATGTCCTCGACACTCCTGGGTATCGCGTCACCGGGTGCTCGCGCCTATCGTCGGCACGACTGAGGAAAGAGGGACGAGATGACGACCGCCGCAAGCGTACCGACCGTCGTACCCGACCGCGATCAGGTCGCCCGCTTCGACGACGACGGGTTCATCGTGCTGCCGGGAGTGCTGTCCGGCGACGAGGTCGACCTACTGCGTAAGGAGTTCGCCGACCTCCAGGCGGGCGGGCCGATCCCGGGACACTTCGAGCCCAAGCCCGCCGACGACGCCGATCCGGCCACCGCCGCCGACCCGCTGCACGCCTATCCGCGGGTGATGAACCCGCACCGGATCAACTCGACCGCGCTGCGGTATCTGCTCGACGCCCGGTTCCGGGCGGTCGTCGCGGCGCTGCTCCGGGAGGAGCCGCTGGCAGCGCAGAGCATGTTCTACTTCAAGCCGCCGGGCGCCAGGGGGCAGGCGCTGCACCAGGACAACTTCTACCTGCGGGTGGAGCCGGGCACCTGTATCGCCGCGTGGGTGGCGATCGACGAGATCGACCGCGCCAACGGCGGCCTCGAGGTCGTCCCGGGGACCCACCGGATGGATCTGTTCTGCCCGGAGGACGCCGACCCGGACGTCTCCTTCACCCGCGAGTTCGTCCCGCCGCCGCCGGGCCTCGCCACCGTCCCGGTCGACATGTCCCCGGGCGACGTGTTGTTCTTCAACGGCAGCCTGGTGCACGGGTCGGAGCCGAACCAGACGGCCGACCGGTTCCGGCGCTCGTTCATCTGCCACTACATCGGGACCTCCTCGGAGCGCATGTCGACCTGGTATCACCCGCTCACGATGAGCGGCGACCCGGTGGAACTCGCGGCGACCGTCGGCGGTGGACCGTGCGGCACGGAGGTCGGCGGACCACACTGATCGCGCACCGCCCTCCGCCACCTGGGGTGCGCGGACCCGCGCGGCCGGGCAGGATGAGAGCGACGGGCACGATCGGCGTACCGATGAGGCGGTCTCATGTACGACTTCGACCTGCTGGTGCTCGGCTCCGGCCCCGGTGGCCAGAAGGCGGCGATCGCGGGAGCCAAGCTCGGGCGGAGATCGGCCGTCGTCGAGCGCAGGTCGATGGTCGGCGGCGTCTGCATCAACACCGGCACGATCCCGTCGAAGACGCTGCGGGAGGCGGTGCTCTACCTCACCGGGCACAGCCAGCACGAGTTCTACGGGCAGAGCTACCGGCTCAAGGAGGAGATCGCCATCTCCGACCTGACCGCGCGTACCCATCACGTGGTCGAGCGGGAGATCGACGTCATCCGTAGCCAGCTCGCGCGAAACCACGTCGCGATGCTCACCGGCATGGGCCGGTTCGTCGACGACCACACCGTCGCCGTCGTCAACGAGGTCGGTGACGAGCACCGGGTCACCGCGGACAAGATCGTGATCGCGGTCGGCACGACGCCGGCCCGTCCGTCCACCGTCGACTTCGACGGTGAGACGGTCGTCGACTCCGACCAGATCCTGCTGATGAACCGGATCCCGAACTCGATGGTCGTGGTGGGTGCCGGCGTCATCGGTATCGAGTACGCCTCGATGTTCGCGGCGCTGGGGACGAAGGTGACCGTCGTCGAACGGCGCGAGCGGATGCTCGATTTCTGCGACCTCGAGATCGTGGAGGCGCTGAAATACCAGCTGCGCGATCTCGCGGTCACCTTCCGGTTCCGCGAGACCGTGTCCCGGGTGGAGCGCCACGACACCGGGACGCTGACCATGCTGGAGAGCGGCAAGCGGATCCCCGCCGACACCGTCATGTATTCGGCCGGGCGGCAAGGCGTCACCGGACCCCTCGAGCTGGAGAATGCCGGGCTGCAGGCCGATTCGCGCGGTCGGATCGAGGTCGACGACCATTACCGGACCAAGGTCGACCATATCTATGCGGTCGGTGACGTGATCGGATTTCCCGCCCTCGCGGCGACCTCGATGGAGCAGGGCCGGCGGGCGGCGTACCACGCCTTCGGCGAGAAACTGGACGGGCAGCTGTCGACCCTGCAGCCGATCGGGATCTACACGATCCCGGAGATCAGCTACGTCGGCGCCACCGAGGACGATCTGACCGAGACGTCGGTGCCGTTCGAGGTCGGCATCTCGCGCTACCGCGAGCTCGCCCGCGGCGCGATCATCGGCGACTCCTACGGCATGCTGAAGCTGCTCGTGCACTCCGAGACGCGCGAGCTGCTCGGTGTACACGTGTTCGGCACCGGCGCGACCGAGCTCGTCCACATCGGACAGACCGTGATGGGCTGCCGGGGGACCATCGAGTATCTGGTGGACACGGTCTTCAACTACCCGACCCTCGCCGAGTCCTACAAGGTCGCCGCGCTCGACGCGATGAACAAGATGCGCGCCGTCGCCCGATTCGACGACCCGCTCTAGCCGTCGCCCGTCCCGGGTGCGGCGATACGTCGACGCCCGAGACTCAGCATGAGGTTCGCCGCCAACCGCGGGGTGATGAGCCCCTCGGCGAGCGACAGTTCGGCGATGTCGTCGAAGACGCGCTGACTTCCGGCGGCCGCGGACAGTGCCGCGTCCACCACCGCACGCCAGCCGGTGAGCCCGGCCAGCAGGGTGACATGACGGTGATGGCGGGCGAACCGCCGCCGCAGCGCGGTCCGGTACTGCGCGGCGACCCGGTTCGGCTCGAGCACCGCCGCGGCACCGGCGGCCAGGCCGGAGCTGATCGCGTAGGAGATGCCCTCCCCCGATACGGGGTTGACGAGACTGGCGGCGTCGCCGGCGAGGACGATGCGACCGCGCGCGGCGACCTGCCGGCTGGACGACAGCGGCAGCCGATGCGCCCGCAGGGTGTGCGGGTCGACGTCGAGGCCGGGCAGCAGCGCATGCATCGTCGACAGCAGCAACCGGCGATTGGCGGACTCGCCTGACCGCAACAGGTGCCCGTAGCCCACGTTCGCCGGGCCCGACGTCGTCGGGAACCGCCAGGCGTAGGCCATGCCGGAATGATGGTCGAGCACGATGCGGGCCGCCGGCTCGCCGGCACTGGAGTCGTAGCCGCGGATCGCCACCGCGATGTCGCGTCGACCGCCGCCGCCGACGGCGCGCCGTACGGCGGACTCGACGCCGTCGGCGCCGATGCAGACCCGTGCGTTCGCGATGTCGTCCACCTCGACGTGCGAGCCCAGGTCGCGCACCTGACGCACCGTGTGCCGGCGGAACACCGCGCCGAGCGCTCTCGCCTCCGCGAGCAGCCGGGCGTCGAACACCTCGCGAGGCACGATCAGCATCGAGTGCGGCAGGGTGCGGGTCACGGACCGGCCGGCGGCGGACTGCAGGGTCAGGGCGGTCGACGGTGCGTAGCCGTCCACCAGTCGGCTCTGCGGGACGCCGTGCGCGGCGAGTTCGGCCAGGGCCTCCTCCAGCACGGCGTCCCCGCAGCACTTGTCGCGCGGGAAGTCACTGCGGTCGAGCACCAACACCGACGCCGACGGATCGGAGTGCAGTGCAGCGATCGCCGCCGATGCCCCCGCCGGTCCGCCGCCGACGATGACGACGTCCCAGGATGTCCCCGTCATGAACGCATATGATCCACCTCGGCGGCCGTCGACCTGGGTGGAATCGCTACTGTGCCGCAGGCGGATCGATGACGGGGGTTCCCTGCGCGGAGAGAAGTCGCCAGCCGTCGGCGTCCTGTGCGTAGACGTGGGTGTAGCGGCTTTCCACGGTGGATTCGCTGCCGAGGAAGCGCATCGTCATCCGGGTGCGCCCCACGACTACCGCGGCGCCGGGGCGGTGGCGGACCACGGCCTGCGTCGGATCCCGCACCACCTCCAGGAACTCCAGGTCTCCTGACTCGACGGCGCCGAGGATCGCGGCGCGGTCGGCGACCTGGCCGCTCATCACGTCGACGATGAGGAAATCCTCGGCGAGAACACCGGTAAGTGCGCCGAGGTCGGCGGCGAGCAACGCCGCGAAGAAAGACTCTTCGGCGCGGAGCACCTCGGCGGTGTCGGCGTCGGTGGCAGTGGTCATGGGCGATCTCCTCTGTCGCTAGCTCCGGCTCACCAGCAGGTATCGCTCGTCCTCGATCGGTTGTCCCCACAGGGCCGGGTCGTCGAGGCGGGTAACTGATGCTTCTGCACGCACATTCCCGACCAGACTGGCGCATTCGGCCGACGTGAGCCCGGCCCCGGTCGACCAGCGCCCCTCCACGAAGACGAGCCGGCCGCCGGGTCTGAGCAGGCGGATCCACCGCTCGAGTGCCGCCGTCGGGTCGGGCAGCATGAAGAGCACGTGCCGGGCCAGGACGACGTCACTGGAGGCCGGCGCGAACGGTGGCTCGGCCGCATCACCCGGCCGGAATTCGACCGGTACGCCGGCGGCCGCCGCCTTCGCCCGCGCGGCGGCCACCATCTGCTCGGACAGGTCGAGACCACGGACGACATAGCCGTTCTGGGCCAGGAGTACGGCGAGCGTTCCTGTCCCGCTGCCGAGGTCGATCACGTCGGCCGGAGCCGGTGGCAGCAACGGCAGGAGGAGATCGGTCCACGCTGCGCGGACCGCCGGGTCGAGCAGCCCGTGGTCAGGTTCCTCGTCGAAGGTCGCCGCCTGCTCATCCCAGAAGTTGCCGACCTGATCCGTCATGGGCGCCATCCTGCCGGAGTCGGCTAGAAGGCGGCGTCCGGCATGTCCATCAGGGAGTTGTCGACGTTTTCGGCAACCTTGCGCCGGGCGGCGAGCTCCGGCAGGACCGTGGTGGCGAAGAACCGCGCCGCGGCCACCTTGCCCTCGTAGAACGCCTGATCGCGGGTGCGGGGGTCGCGACCCAGCGCGGCGAGGGCGGTCTCACTCTGCCGCAGCAGCAACCAGCCGATCACCAGGTCGCCGACGCTCATCAGCAGGCTCGTCGCGTTCTGCCCGACCTTGTAGATATCGGTGGCGTTCTGCTGCGCGGACAGGAGATCGCCGACGATCGCAGCGAGCATGGCCTGCACGTCGTCGAGTGCCGCGCCCAGCAGCACGCGTTCCTCCTTGAGCCGGCCATTGCCCGCCTCGCTGTCGGCGAACGCCTGGATGTCGTGACAGAGCTCGGTGAAGGCCGTCCCGTTGTCGCGCACGATCTTGCGGAAGAACAGATCCTGCGCCTGGATCCCGGTGGTGCCTTCGTAGAGCGTGTCGATCTTCGCGTCCCGCAGGTACTGCTCGATGGGGTAGTCCTGCAGGTATCCCGAGCCACCGAGCGTCTGCAGGGAAAGGGCGAGCAGCTCGTAGGAACGCTCCGAGCCGACGCCCTTCACGATCGGCAGCAGCAGGTCGTTGCGCGCGGCGGCCTCGGGGTCGACCGTGCCTCGCGCGGTCGCCTCCTGGATGGCGTCCTGCTGCGCCGCGGTGTAGAGCACCAGCGCGCGCATGCCCTCGGCGTAAGACTTCTGCAGCATGAGCATCCGGCGTACGTCGGGATGCCGGATGATCGGCACCCGCGGTGCGCTCTTGTCGGCCAGCTGGGTCATGTCGGCGCCCTGCACCCGGGTCCGGGCGAAGTCGAGCGCGTTGAGGTAGCCCGAGGACAGCGTCGCGATCGCCTTGCTGCCGACCATCATCCGGGCGTATTCGATGATCTGGAACATCTGGGAGATGCCCTGGTGGGTGTCGCCGACCAGCCATCCGACGGCCGGTCGCTCCCCACCGAAGGTCAGCTCGCACGTCGTCGAGGCCTTGAGGCCCATCTTGTGCTCGACGTTGGTGACGTAGGCGCCGTTGCGCTCGCCGAGCTCACCGGTGTCATGGTCGAAGAGGAACTTCGGTACGACGAACAGCGACAGACCCTTCGTGCCGGGGCGGTGCGGCACGCCTGGGCCCTCGGGGCGGGCCAGCACCAGATGCACGATGTTCTCCGGCCAGTCCCACTCGGCCGACGTGATGAACCGCTTCACACCCTCGAGGTGCCAGCTGCCGTCGGGCTGGGCGATCGCCTTGGTCCGCGCCGCGCCGACGTCGGACCCGGCATCGGGCTCGGTCAGCACCATGGTCGAGCCCCACCGGCGGTCGACGATCTGACGCGCGATCTTCTTCTGGTCGTCGTTGCCGAGTTCGTAGAGCGTGCCGGCGAAGGTCGGGCCGGCGGCGTAGATGAAGGCGGCCGGATTTGCGCCGAGGATCAGCTCCGCGACCGCCCACACCAGCGTGCGGGGGACCAGCGTGCCGCCGAGCTCGACCGGGATCCCGAGCCGGAACCACTCGGCGTCCATCAATGCGGAGAACGCCGTCAGGAACGACTCCGGCAGGTGCACCGAGTGGGTCGCGGGGTCGAAGACCGGCGGGTTGCGGTCGGAGTCGGCGAAACACTCCGCCAGCGGGCCGGTCGCCAGCCGGTCGACCTCGGCGAGCATCGCCCGGGCGGTGTCGAGATCGACCTCCTCGAACGGCCCGCGCCCGAGCCGCCGGTCGGTGCCCAGCACCTCGAAGAGGGTGAACTCCAGATCGCGGAGGTTGCTCCGGTAGTGCCCCATCTGCCCAGCTCCCTGCACGTGCCGGCCCGCGAGTTACTCGCGGGTAACAAACACGATATTACCCGCGAGTAACCCCGGCAACAGGGACTTCCGGAGGCTGGGCTCAGCCGGTCGGAAGGGTGGGGAGGAAGTGCGGCGCCCGGCGGGCGTGGGTGTGCTGCTCGAAGGAGTAGGCCAGACCGAGCAGGTGCGGCTCGGACCACTTCGTCCCGATGAACGACAGCCCGACCGGGAGGCCGAACGCGTTGCCCATCGGCACCGTCACGCTCGGGTAGCCGGACACGGCCGCCGGGGTGGAACTGCCCAGCAGGAAGTGGTCGCCGTTGACCAGGTCGGTGGTCCAGGCCGGGCTGTTGGTCGGCGCGATGATGGCGTCGAGATTGTCCTTCGCCAACGTCTCGTCGATCGAGCGCCGGGCCAGCGACGTCGCCGTACGACGGGCCTTGAGGTAGGCCGGGTCGGTGAGATCACCGTTGGTCGCCTGCGCCTGCTCGAAGATCTCCTGGCCGAAGTAGCGCATCTCCTGCTTGGCGTGCGCCTTGTCGAACGCGATGAGTCCGGCGAGGTCCTTCGGGTGCCGGCCCGGCGTCGCGGCGAGGTAGGCGTTGATGTCGTGCTTGAACTCGACGTTGAGCGCCGTCCCCTCGTTGGTGCCGATCTTGTCCTGGAACGGCAGGTTGGTGGGGTCGACGACCGTCGCGCCGAGGCTCTTGAGCTTGGCGACCGTCCGGTCGTAGATCGCGTCGGTCTCGTTGCTCACGCCGGTGAGCCCCTCGCGCCATACGCCGATGCGGGCACCGCGCAGCGCGTCGGACTTCAGGAACTTCGTGTAGTCGGGGTGCGAGTGCCCCTTGCTCGCCGCCGTCGCCGGGTCGGCCGGGTCGACGCCGGTGAGCGCGCCGAGGGTCACCGCGGCGTCGGTGCTGTTGCGGGCGATCGGCCCGGCCGTGTCCTGCTCGGCGGAGATCGGGACGACGCCGGTGCGGCTGACGAGGCCGAGGGTCGGCTTGATGCCGACGTCGCCGTTCTGGCCGGAGGGGCAGACGATCGAACCGTCGGTCTCCGTGCCGATAGCGACCGTGGCGAGGTTGGCCGCGACGCCCGCGGCGGATCCGGAACTTGACCCGCACGGGTTGCGGTCGAGCACGTAGGGGTTGTTCGTCTGGCCGCCGACCCCGCTCCAGCCGCTCGAGGACTGGGTGGACCGGAAGTTCGCCCACTCCGAGAGGTTGGCTTTCCCGATCACAATCGCGCCGGCGGCGCGCAGCCGCTGGACCAGGAATGCGTCACTCGCCGGTCGCGAGTGGGCGAGCGCCAGCGACCCCGCTGTTGTGCCCTCCTTGTCGTGGGTGTCGATGTTGTCCTTGAGCAGGACAGCGACGCCCTCGAGCGGACCGCGCACCTGATGCGCGGCACGGCGCTTGTCGCTCGCCGTCGCCTCGCGCACCGCGTCGGGGTTGGTCGTGATCACCGCGTGCAGCTTCGGGTTCAACCGGCGGATCCGGGCGAGATAGAAACGGGTGAGCTGCACCGAGGTCAGCCGGCCCGCATTCATCGCCTTCTCCAGTTGCGGGATCGTCGTGACCTCGAGGTTGAGTCCGCCCGGCGTCCGGCTCGACACGCTGGAGGACTGCGCCGACGATGCGGTCATCGCGATCATCATGCCTGCCGCCACGGCGGACGCGACGACGAGGGCGGATGCTCGGGTCAGCCGACGGGCGAGGCGTCCCGCGCTCGGATTCGTGATTGTCATGGCGGGAGAGAACCCGCAGATCGTTGCATTGTCAAGCGGTGCGGTCACTTCGTCCGGCACCGAAGCGTTCCCGGGGCACACTGCTCGCCATGATCACCTGCTGCATCCAGTACACGCTCGACCCACAACGCCTCGATGCGTTCCGCGACTACGCGACCCGGTGGCCGCCGATCATCGCCCGCTGCGGTGGAGATCTGGTCGGCTACTACCTGCCCAAGGAGGGCGCCAACAACTTCGCGTTGGCGATGATCGACTTCCCGTCGCTCGCCGACTACGAGGTCTACCGGCAGCGCCTCGCCGCCGACCCCGACGCGCAGCGCAACATCGCCGACGCGAAGGAGTCACGCTGCATGCTGGTCGAAAGCCGTTCGTTCCTGCAACGTGTCTGACCGCGCGCCGGGCCTCAGCGGACGCCGTTCAACCGGTCGACCGCGCGGAACACGTCGCCCTCGTTGTAGTAATTCACGGCGATGTAGTTCGGGATCATGCCGCGTTCCTTCCGGCACTTCTCCAGATAGGGCCACAGCACGTCGTACGCGTTGATTTTGCGAGCGTCGGTGACCACCTGGCGCAGGTTGCTGAGCCAGTAGTTGAGCAGGAGCAGCGGGCTGTCGGCCGAACCGCGGTTGCGCGCGCACGACAGGTCGGCGGCGGTCGGATTGGTGAACGGGGTGTCCTGAACGAAATCGAAACCCGGCAGCAAGAACGGGTACTTCTTCCCGCCGCTGTGCCGCTCCATCAACACGACAAGTCGACGGCCGGAGTCGATCATCTGGCCGAGGGTCGGCCAGGGCTGTCCGTGTTGCTGGGTGTGCAGGTAAGGACCGAGTCCGGCCTGCTCCAGTGCGGCGGCGGTGTCGGCCGGGGTCACCGAGTCCTCGACGAACAGGGTCACGACCTCGCGCGGATGCGCCGCGAGCCAGGCGCGCACCTGCACCATCGCCGGCTCGAACTCGGTGGCACCGATCTCACACAGCCCGTGGCAGAGGTAGGGGCGCACCGGCCCGGTCGGCGTCGTGGTGATGGCGTCGCGCAGCCGCAACGCACTCGTCACCGCGGCGTCGCCGTAGAGGCGTTTCGCCTCGGCCAGGGCGGCGGCGTGGCTGCGCGGCGCGGTCGCAATCACCCCGGGCCGCTGGGTGGTCTGCCCGTACCAGGTGTCGATCAGGAGCACCCGGACGCCGGCGTCCAACTGGCCCACGAGCCCGGTCGGCTGCTCGGGGATGAACCAGCCGGGCTCGTCCGCCGCCGACATCGCATTGTGCGTGGCCGGGAACGCGACGTCGTTGTAGCGGCGGTCGCACAACTCGACATGTCCGTTGCAGCCGGTCGTGTTCGCCGCCACCGTGCTGATCCCGCGTTCGGCCGGTGCGGCGTCGACCGCGACGAGGGCGACCACCAGCGCGACGGCGACACCCACCACGGTGGCCGGTCCCCGTAGCGCCCGCCACGACCGGGCACCACCCGGCACGCCCTTCGACCGGACCGCCGTCGCGACCTCGCCGACACCGACGAGAACGAGCACGATCCCCACGACCCCGGCGAGTACGCCGCCCACCAGCGCCGGCCGGAGGACCGCGCCCACGCCGACGGCGACGAATACCGCGCCCCGGACGATCCCGGGCCAGCGTCGGTCGGGCCGCCGCCGGAGCCACGTCCAGATCCGGCGGGACTCGGCGGCGAGATCGACCCGCGCGATCCGGGCCTTCGCCGTCAGCACCACCAGGCCGCCTGCCGCCGCGGTGATCCCGGCGGCCCACCACAACGGTCCGCCGTACACCCGCAGCGTCGCGGCGGTGAGGGCACCGCGCAGGGTGCCTTGGTCGAGCACCGACGCGAGGATCGTTCCGGTCAGGGCGAGGACACCCACGACCACGCCGCCGGCCGTGACACCCCATCCGGTCCGTACCGTCGCCCGCAGCCGGTCCGGCGCGATCACGATGCCGGCCCCGAGCACCAGCAGCCCCACCAGGGGAAGCAGCCACGACAACAGCCCGACGAGGCGGGTCAGGTGGATGGTCTGTGCGGCATAGCTGCGCCGACCGATCTGCGCCAGCGTCACGTCGAGGTTGGCCGGGACCCGGGCCGCGGCCTGTGGCGAGAGAGCCGGCAATACCCCGGCGAGGACGGCGCCGACGTCGACGAGGCGCAGCACGACCTGGCCCGGGTTTTCGTCGGTGAAGGCGCCGTGCAACTGGCGCGCGGCGCCCCGGACCACCGGACTGAAGACCGGGCTGCCGACGAGGGATGTCGACACGGATTCGATCAGCGGACGTACCGCGATCAGGTTGGGGTCGGCGGTCAGCACCCGGCGGGTGATCGCCTGGCCGACCTGCCGGGAGACCGCCGGATCGCGACGTACGGCGTCGACGTGGTCGGCGAACCGCGGCCCGTCCAAGACGTTGTGGTTGACCAGTCCGGCCAGAATCCCGACGAGGAGCAGCACCGAGCCGAGCGCGGTGCACACGACCGACCAACCCCGCGCAGTCAGGTCATCACCCCCGTCGTGGACGCTAGGGCATCAAGGTCGCCCCGGCGACCGAATCGGGAGCCCCGACCGCGGGGGGAAAGGAGCGGGTAGATGGCGCACTCGGCGATTGCCGTCAGCGGATTACGGGTCGACCGGGCCGGCCACGAGGTTCTGCGCGATCTCAATTTCACTGTCTCCGCGGGCTCCGTCACTGGCCTGCTCGGTCCGAGTGGGTGCGGGAAGACGACCCTGATGCGGGCGATCGTGGGCGTGCAGATCGTGCAGGGTGGCTCCGTGACCGTGCTCGGCAGCCCGGCGGGCAGCCCGGAGTTGCGCGACCGGATCGGCTACGCGACGCAGAACCCGGCGGTCTATCGCGACCTGACCGTCGCCGAGAGCCTGCGGTACTTCTCTGCGGTGCTGCACGCCCCCGCCTCCGAGCTCGGCCGGGTTCTCGCCGAGGTCGACCTCGAGCGCCATGCCGACGATCTCGTGGGCCGGCTGTCCGGCGGCCAGATGAGCCGGGCCAGCCTGGCCGTTGCACTCCTCGGCGCGCCGGAGCTTCTCGTCCTCGATGAGCCGACCGTCGGACTCGATCCGGTGCTGCGCGACGATCTGTGGGCGCTGTTCCATCGGTTGGCCGGCGGCGGGGTCACTCTGCTGGTGTCCAGCCACGTGATGGACGAGGCGGCGCGGTGCGAGCGCCTGCTGTTGATGCGCGACGGGCGTCTGCTCGCCGACGACACGCCGGATCACCTTCGCGCCACGACCGGCGAGCCGGACCTCGAGCGGGCCTTCCTCCACCTGATCAAGAACGAAGGGGAGCCGGCCCGATGAACGCGTCGATCACGCTGGCGACCGCGCGTCGCATACTGACCCAGTTGCGGCACGACCCGCGCACCATCGCGATGCTGCTCTTCGTACCGACGCTGTTGATCGTGCTGCTGAGGTTCGTCTTCAATACGGCCCTTGTCTTCAGCCATGTCGCACCGGCACTCCTCGGCGTGTTTCCGTTCGTCATCATGTTTCTGATCGCCTCGGTGACCACGCTGCGCGAGCGCACGACCGGCACGCTGGAACGTCTGATGACCATGCCGCTGGGCCGGCTCGATCTTCTGTTCGGATACGCGATCGCCTTCGGGCTCCTCGCCGTGGCGCAGGTGGCGATCGCCACCGGCGTGAGCCTGTTGTGGCTGGGTCTGCACGTGACCGGGTCGGTGTGGATGCTGCTGCTGATCGCGGTGCTCGACGCACTGCTCGGCATGGCACTCGGCCTGTTCGTCAGCGCGTTCGCGGCGACGGAGTTCCAGGCGATCCAGTTCATGCCGTTGTTCGTGCTGCCCCAACTCCTGCTGTGCGGGTTGTTCTTTCCGCGCAACCAGATGGGCGTCGCGCTGTCCTGGCTGTCCGACGTGATGCCGCTGTCCTACGCGGTGGAGGGGCTCACCGCGGTCACGGTCTCCGCCTCGGTCGACGCGACCCTGATCCGCAGCCTGCTCGTCGTGGCCGGGTGCACGGTGCTCGCGCTGGTCCTCGGCGCCGGCACGCTCCGTCGCCGTACGCCGTAGGTCCTATAAGGACAGCGCCGGCGACTCGGTGGTCTTGGCCGGCTCCTGCCGGACCGCGGAGAGGTGGCTGAGCACCGCCTCGCTGATCGCCCGGAGTTGCCGCACCTGGTCGGGGGTCAACTGGTCGAGCAGGTGGGTGCGGACACCCTCGACGTGCCCCGGAGCGGCCGCGGCCAGCGCGGCGAACCCCTCGTCGGTGAGGACCGCGATCGACCCGCGGGCGTCGCTCGGGTCGCACTCCCGGTGGACCCACCCGGCCTCCTCGAGCCGGGCCACGGCGTGGGAGATCCGGCTGCGCGAGGACAGCGAGCAGTGTGCGAGCTCGCTCATCCGCAGCCGGCGGCCCGGGGACTCCGACAGCCGGACGAGGATCTCGTAGTAGCCGTGCGGGATCCCACCGTCGCGCTGCAACTCCCGGTCGAGCTGGTCGAAGAGCAGCTGGGTGGAGGTCAGGTAGGCGCGCCAGGTGCGTTGCTCGTCCTCGTCGAGCCACCGGGCCCCCGTCTCGCTCATATCCTGCCTGCCCCTCGGAATAGTTGAACTCGCAATCTCCTTGGTCTAGAGTACACGAAAGTTGAACTCTCAATCAAAGGAGTTGCCATGGCAACCACCACCGTCGAGATCCCGGGCTACCTGGCCGGTACCTGGACGATCGACCCCGTCCACACCGACATCTCGTTCAGTGTGCGGCACATGATGGTGAGCAAGGTCCGCGGTCATTTCCAGACATTCGAGGGCGAAATCGTCACCGCGGAAGACCCGCTGCAGTCGCGCGCGACCGCCAGCATCGACCTGCGTTCGCTGGACACCAACAACAGCCAGCGTGATGACCACATCCGCTCCGCGGACTTCTTCGAGGTCGACACCTACCCGACGATGACCTACAAGTCGACCGGCATCCACCGAGACCACGGGGACCTGTTCGTCGACGGCGAACTCAGCCTGCACGGCGTCACCCGCAACGTGACGCTCGAAATCGAGCCGAACGGATTCACCAAGGACCCGTTCGGTGGCACCCGGACCGGCTTCTCGGTCAAGGGTGAGATCAACCGCAAGGACTTCGGCATCGACATCGATCTGCCGATGGACGGTGGCGGCGTGGTCGTGGGCGACAAGATCGCGATCGCGATCGAGGTCGAGGCGGTCCTCGCCAACCCGGAGGCCTAAGGCTCTTCGCGCGACGGCCGGTGGAGGCGCAGACTGACCCCAGTGGGGAGCGCCTCCATCGGCCGTTTCGCGCTCTCCCGGCGAAAGGACTCATTGTGGCGATCACCCGACTCAATCATGCAGTGCTCTACGTCCGCGACGTGGCGCGCAGCGTCGAGTTCTACACCGAGGCGCTGGGTTTCCGGGTCATCCCGATGACCCCGGACGGGTTCACCGGCGCCGCCTTCCTGCAGGCTCCAGGCTCGAACAACGACCATGACCTCGGGCTCTTCGAGATCGGGCCGGGAGCCGGGCCATCGCCGGCCGGCCGCTCGACCGTGGGTCTCTACCACCTGGCCTGGGAGGTCGACACCCTCTCCGAGCTGGAACGGCTGCACGGCGTCCTGTCGGCGCGCGGCGCACTGGTGGGTACCAGCGACCATGGCACCACCAAGAGCCTCTACGCGCACGACCCGGACGGGCTCGAGTTCGAGATCGCCTGGCTGGTCCCCGCCGGCGCGCTCGACGACGCGGCGCTGTCGGCCCGCACCCGCATCGGCCGGCTAGACCTGGACCGCGAGAAGGAGCGTTACGGCGCGTCGACGACCGGCGGCGTCTGAGGTGGTGGGCGGACGGCCGTGGACGACGGCCGACATCGGCCGGACCGCGCTGCGCCCGACCTACCGCATGGACCTGCGCCGGAGCGACCGCGACGTCTTCGCCGATGCCCCGGCCGCCGACTTCGCCCGGTTGGGCTGGGCCGAGGTCGGCCGCCCCTATCGGGTCGAGAACTGGTCGGCGGACAAGCGATCCTGGGAGGACGCGCACGGAGCGGACCTCCCGGTCTCCCACGCCTGGCGGATGTTCAACGAGCGGTTCCAGTCACTCTTCGACGCCGATCCCGTGCAGGCCCGGATCGACGCGCTGCGGAAGGCCGGCCGGGCCCTGTCCAAGGTCGAGCTGCTCGCCGCGCGGGCGGCGGCCACTGAGGTCGTGCAGTGGACCGTCTGGAACCAGGCCCAGCGCGTCGAGGACACGATCTGGGATCCCCGCGCGAAGCGGGCCCTCTTCGAAGGACTCGACCTCAAGCGTCCGCGGATCCTCTTTCTCGGGGCCGCCGACGGCTACGAGGCGATGCTGCTCTCGGCGATGTACCCCGGCGGTGAGGCCGTCCTCGTCGACTACGACGACTACTGCGTCGAGGGCCGGTTCGGCGCGTTCCCGGCGGAGTACCCGTTCCTCGGGGTCGACCCGGGCACGGGGCGCGACCGTGTCTGGTACCGGGACGACATGGACATCTCCTACGTCGTCTCCGACATCCGGGACCTCGATTACGGGGCGGAGTTCGACCTGGTCGTCTCCATCGGGCTGGTCGAGCACTTCCCGGACGAATACAAGCCGCTCGCG
This sequence comes from uncultured Actinomycetota bacterium, assembly GCA_963775655.1. GTDB lineage: Bacteria > Actinomycetota > Actinomycetes > Mycobacteriales > QHCD01 > DASXJE01. Next base: position 343,333 of record CAVZJT010000001.1, read on the forward strand.
TTCGACTGGCACCGCCGCTTCCTGCGGCCCGGCGGCCTCGCGGTACTGACCACACCGCGGATCTCCTGGCGGACCCGGATGTTCTACACGCTCTTCGGTGACGTCATGAACTTCTCCTACCGCGAGTTGATGGACGTGCGGCAGCTCGGCCTCTACGCCTACGAGAACGGGTTCGATGTCCTGCGGCACGGTCAGATCAAGACCCACAACGGCGTCATCTGCCGGCCCCGGTAGCCCGGGTCCGCTCAGATCAGCTGCAGCGCACGGTGCCCGGTCATCGCGAAGATGTCGTCCAGCCAGTCGAACATCCGCTGGTCGACCAGCGCGCGGGCCATCGGCTCGGCGTGGAAATCGGCGCCTTCGGCCGCCCGGAAGGGGAGCAGCTCGGCGTAGTCGGGCAGTGCGTCGACGAGGCGTCGCGACTGTCCCGGCCAGAACTGCTCGCCATCGGGGTCGCAGACCAGCAATGGCGTCCTGATCTTGTCGACGACCTCGTCGAGCCGATAGCGCTCGGTCTCGCGGAAGAGGTCGTAGTAGGAGTCCTGCTGATAGGGCCGGCCGCGGAACTGCAGCTCCCGCCTGCTCTTGGGCACGACCCGCAGCACCTTCATGCTCCGCTCGAAGCTGGCCCGGTCGCCGTTCGCGAGCTGCCTGCGCACGTGGGCCGGGAGCTTGTCGATGAAGGCCGTCGATACGTCGAACACCCCCGGGTCGGCGACGGCCGCGGTGAAACGGTGCTCGAAGGCCAGGGCCCGCGGCACCCAGTAGCCGCCCTGGCTGATGCCGTACAGCGCGAGCCGGTCGGGGTCGACGTCCGGCCGGGTGAGCAGGACGTCGACGAGCGGCGTGAGGACGGCCTCCCAGTCCGGCCGGAACGGGACACCGTCGTCGAAAAGCATCGCCTGCTGACCAGGACCGTCGTACATGACGACGTTGTAGCCGCGGTCGAGCGCCCCGGCGCCACCGGCGGCCCACAGCGAGCTCACCGAACCGTCGCTGCCGTTGGTCAGGACGAGCGTCGGGCGCGGCCGGACCCGCCCGGCCGGCCGGAAGAACCAGCCCGGCAGCGCGTGGTTCTGGTAGGCGATCGCGATCCGTTCGACCGGCTGGTCGAGCAGGTCGGTGAAGGCCTCCCAGCAGCCGCGGTGCTCGGCGAAGATCGGCGCGAACGCCGAGCGGTTGGCCAGTCCGTCGGCGCCGTTCAGCGCCAGCGCCAGGTAATTGCTCGCCCGCAGGTACGCCGACCGCGCGCTCACCGGATGGCCGGTCGCGAGCGACGTCTCCGCGATCCGGTGGAGTCGACGGCCGGTGGCGACCCAGGTGGTGAACCAGCTCGTGGCGTCGCCGTCCTTGATCGCGTCGACCGCCGCGAAGACCTCACCGACGTCCGCGCCGCCCGACACCGCCCAGCCCAGCGCGATGCGGGTGTCGAAGTCGAAGCCGTCGTCCTTGAAGAAGCGCCGGACCATGTCGGACCCCCTCGGTTCCGGTCGTCACGCTACCGGCCGCGAACCCACACGGTGGCTCTTCGTAGTGAGTCAATCGCTCTTTGTGGTCGAGAGTCGTCTAAATCGGGCGAATTACACTTCGGTCCGTAGTCCCGACGCCGCCGCGACGACCGCCGCATAGGTGAGGCCGATGCTCGGGAGGTTGTCGCGGCCGGAGGTCTCCGGCTCGCGTCCCTCCCGGATCGCCGTGACGAACTCGGTGAGGCTGCCCGCGCGGTCGGTGCGGGTCACGGTCGGCAGCTCGATCTGTCGCCGCCGGCCGTCCCGGCGTACCCAGACCTCGTCGGACTCCTGCGCGGCGCGGCCGTCGAGGCCGTCGCCTCGGCTGGTCCACCAGACCTCGCCGTGTTCGAAGTCCATCCGCCACTCGCCGGCCCACGCCGTCGGCGGGCCGTGGCTGACCCAGCTGCCGCGATAGCTCACCGTGAGGTCGTCCGGGAACTCGATCATGGCGGAGCCTTCGGGCGGGCCGTCGAAGAGCGTCCACTTGGGATTGTTGGTGTGCGCGCTGACGGCCAGGGCGTCGCGCCCGAGCACCGCCCGCAGCAGGTCGAAGTGGTGGATCGACATGTCGACGAGAAGCGGTTCGTCGAGCAGATGGTGGGCGCCGCGCCGGCCTCCGGCGCCGGAGAACCGGCGGAAGTCGATGCCGACCGCGTGCGGCTCGCCCAGCGACCCGTCGGCGACGAGGGCCTGCACGGCCCGGGGGGCGGGGAAGAACCGGTAGTTCTGACTCACCATCAGCGTGAGCCCGGACTTCTCGGCCTGCTCGACGAGGGCGCGGCCCTCGTCGACCGTCGGAGCGAACGGCTTCTCCACCAGCACGTGCCGGCCGGCGTCGAGGGCCGCACGTACGGCGGGCACGTGGCCGACCAGGCTCGCGGTGACGAGCACGGCGTCCGGGTCGGTGGCCGCGATCGCCTCCTCGGCGGTGGCGTAGCAGCGGTCGGCCGGGATGATGCCCTGCTTGACCGCCGCGTCGCGGGCGGCCGGGACCGGGTCGGCGCACCCGACCAGTTCGACCTCGGTGACCTGGGGGATCATCTCCTTCGCCCAGTTGCGGCCGAAGCCGCCCATCCCTACCTGTACGACGCGAGTCATCGCGGCCTCTCCTTCGGGTCGCGATCAGCCTGCCATACCCGGGATCAGGCCTTGATGGCTCCCGCGGCGAGGTTGGCGATGAACTGGCGGGCACCGAGCAGGAACACCAGGATCAGCGGGACGGTGGCCATCAGGGTCCCGGCCATCACCATGCTGTAGTCGGTGTTGTAGAGCCCGTTGAGCTGCGACAGCGCCACCTGCAGCGTCAACCGGTGCGGGTTGACCAGCACCACCAACGGCCAGAGGTAGTCATTCCACACGGTGACGAAGGTGAAGATGCCGAGGAACGCGAGCGCCGGGCGGAGCACCGGAATCGCCACCTGGCGGTAGAGCCGGAAGAAGTTGCACCCGTCGAGGCGCCCGGCGTCGAGCAGGTCGTCGTGCACGGCACCCTGGATGTACTGCCGCATCCAGAAGATGCCGAACGCGTTCACCGCACCCGGGACGATCAGCGCCGGCAGGGAGCCGACCCAGCCGATGTGCGCCATCAACACGAACAGCGGCACCGTCGACAGCTGCGAGGGCACCATGAAGGTGGCCAGCAGGATGATGAAGAGGACCCGCTTACCGGGGAAGTCGTACTTCGCGAAGGTGAAGGCGGCGAGCGAGTCGAAGAACAGCACGAGCGCGGTGGTCACGACGGCCACGAGCAGGGTGTTGAGGAACGATCCGAAGAAGTCGATGTTGTGCAGGACATTGCGGATGTTGCCCAACAGGTGCGACCCGAACGTCAGCTTCGGCGGGAACTGGAAGATGTCCCCGGTCGTGTTGGTCGCCATCACGATCATCCAGTAGAACGGGAAGAGCGAGATCACTGCACCGATGATCAGCACCAGGTGTGCGAGAACGCGAGCGAACCGAGCCTGATTCATTACCGTCTCCTGCCTCTACTTCCCGGTCCGTTGGACGACACGCCAGTTGATGATCGAGAACAGCAGCAGAATGATGAAGAGCCCCCAGCCGATCGCTGCGCCGTAACCGAAGTCGTTCTTGGTGAACGCCTGCTGGTAGAGGTAGAGCACCATCGTCATGCCGGCGCCGCCCGGTCCGCCGGTGTTGCCGACGAGGACCTGGGACTGGGTGAAGATCTGCATGCCGCCGATGGTCGAGGTGATCACGGTGAAGAGGATGATCGGCCGGAGCATCGGGATGGTCACCCGGAAGAACGTCTGTACGACGTTGGCCCCGTCGACCTTCGCGGCTTCGAAGAGGTCGGTCGGGATCGCCTGTAATCCGGCGAGGTAGATGATCGCGTTGTAGCCGGTCCACTGCCAGATCACCATGACCGCGATCGCGATCTTGATGCCCCAGGGGTCGTTCAGCCACTGCACCTGGGAGAGGCCGAGCGCCTGCAGCAGGCCGTTGAGCAGGCCGAAGTTGTTGGCGAAGATCGAGCCGAACACGATCGCCATCGCGACGAGCGACGACACGTTGGGGATGAAGAACGCGATGCGGTACGCCGTCTTGAAGCGGATCGACGAGTTGAGCATGACCGCGATCACGAGCGCGAGGAAGAGCATCGGGATCGTCGAGATGATCCAGATCTCCACGGTGTTCTTCACCGACAGCCAGAACTGCGTGTCGCTGACCAGGTAGCGGAACTCGGCCAGGCCGACGAACTTCATCGGCCCGATGCCGTCCCAGCTGTGGAACGACAGGTAGAGCGAGTAGCCGATCGGGAAGAGCCCGAAGATGGCGAAGATGATGTAGAACGGCGAGATCGACAGGTAGAGCGGCAGGTAGCGGCGGAAGCGCCCGCCGGTGCTCGGCCGGCGACCGGTCTGTCGGCCGGTCCCGGTGAGAGTGGTGGGCGTCGTGGTCGACGTGGTGGCCATCTCAGATCACTCCCGTGTGCTGCAGCGTGCGCTTGATCTCACCGATGCAGTCGTTCCAGGCCTGGTCGGGATCCTTGCCGAGGCTCTCGACATTGCCGAGTTCGGTGGCGTAGGCGGGAGTGATCGCGTCGTCGTACGGGCTGAAGTAGAACGGCTTGACCTGCTCGGCGGCCTTTCCGAAGATGTCGACCGTGACCTGCCCGCCGTAGAAGGGGTCGGGCTTGCGCATGATCGGATCCTGGTAGGAGGCCGGCGTCGACGGGAACAGGTTGATGTCCTGGTAGGAGAAGGCCTGGTTCTTGGTCGACTCGAGATAGCGGATCGCGTTGTAGGCGTCCTCGGGGCGCTTGCAGTACTTCGTGACCCCGAGGAAGGACCCGCCGCTGTTGCCCGCTCCGCCCGGAGCGCGGCACACCCGCCACTGGCCCTTGGTCTTCGGCGCTGCCGGACCGAGGAAGTTCTTCATCCAGACGGCGCCGACGAAGCACGGGACCTTGCCGTTCGTCATGACCGCGTTCCAGTCGGCGGTGAGGCTGACGGTCTTGGCGGTGAGGCCGGACTTGATGACTTTGACCGAGATGTCCCAGGCGTTACGGACGTGTGGCTGGTCGCCGATGAAGTGGTTCTGCCGGTCCATGTACTGCTTCGAACTCTGGGCCATGACCTGGTCGAAGATGTCGTTGACGGTCGCGGAGGCGATGCAGGTCCCGGCGATCGCGGACTTGAGCTTCTGGCCGGCGGCGAGGTAGTCGTCCCAGGTGCGCAGGTGTGCCTCGACGTCGGCGGGTTCGGTCGGCAGGCCGGCCTTCTTGAAGATGTCGGTGCGGTAGTAGAGCGCGGTCGGTCCGGTATCCATCGGAAAGCCGATCATCCGGCCGTCGTTCGTGACGCCCTGCTGCCATTTCCAGTCCAGATACTGGTCTTTGAGCTTGTCGGCGCCGAACTTGCGCAGATCGACGAACTGGTCCGCGTCGGGGAAATAGGTTGCCACGTCGGAGTTGATGCCGGTGATGTCCGGCACGTAGGAACGGCCGGCGAGGCTGGTCATGAACTTCGACTTGAAGTCGCCGCCGATCTTCTGCGGCTCGAGCTTCACGCCGACCTTCTTCTGCACATTGCCGAGCAGCGTGTCGCTGATCGACCCGGTCCAGTACCAGAGGCTGAGGGCACTGCCGGCGGACGCCGACTCCGCGCCGCAGCCCGCGGCGCCGAGCAGCGCGGCACCCGCCACACCGGCGACGCCGCCCTTCAAGAACCCTCGGCGGTTGAGTAACGGGGTCACGCCAGTCTCCCTGCGGTCTCGGATCGCGACAACGTCGTCGACACGTTCGGCCCCCGCCCGCCCCCTGCAGGGCGTCCGGAAGACTAATCGGTGATCGACGGCTTGGAAAGGGATGCGGGCAAGCGATTACCGACCCGGCGCTTCCGGCCCGGCCGGAGTGCTGAAAGGATCGGACGAACCTACCGTTGCGACGAGGGGCTGGGAATGGCAGACAAGATCCTGAGCTGGGGCGTCCTGGGTACCGGTGAGATCGCCCGGAAGTTCGCCGGCGACCTCTCCACGTCACGCACCGGCCGACTGGTGGCGGTGGGCAGCCGGACCCAGGACTCGGCCGACCGGTTCGGCGAGCAGTTCGGCGCAGCCCGGCGGCATGACAGCTACGAGGCCCTGCTCGCCGACGACGCGGTGCAGGCGGTCTACATCGCCCTGCCGCACCCGATGCACGCACAGTGGGCGGTGCGGGCCGCGGAGGCGGGCAAGCACATCCTGTGTGAGAAGCCGCTGTCGATCAACCGCGCCTGGACCGAGGCCATCATCGAGGCGGCGCGCCGGCACGACGTCTTCCTGATGGAGGCGTTCATGTACCGCGCGCATCCCCAGACGGAGGCGATCCACCGACTGGTGCGCGAAGGCGCCATCGGCCGCGTTCTCCACATCCAGACCTCGCTCGCCTTCGCGTCGACGTTCGACCCCGATCGGCGGCTCTTCGACCCGGCCCTCGGCGGCGGGGGCATCCTCGACGTCGGCGGCTACCCCGTGTCGCTGGCCCGGCTCGTGGCCGGCGCGGCACTCGGCCGGCCCTTCGCCGAGCCCGAGGACGTCACCGCCGTGGGTCACCTCGGCGAGACCGGTGTCGACGAATGGGCGGCCGCGACCCTGCGGTTCGAGGGCGGGATCACCGCGCAGGTGACCACTGCGGTACGGCTGACCGACCGCAGCGAGTTGCGGGTGGTCGGCAGCGAGGGCTACCTCGTCGTCGACAACCCTTGGTTCCCGACCCAGGCCGGGGTCGGCCGGATCTCCGTGCACCGGGTGGGCGCCGAGCCGGACGACGTCATCGTTCCCGACGTGGGCGAGGTGCGGCTCTACGCGTTCGAGGCCGACGCGGTGGCCGAGCATCTCGCCGAGCGGCAGGCTCCCGCGATGAGCTGGGCCGACTCGCTGGGTAACGCGGCGGTCCTCGACCAGTGGCGGGCCGCGCTCGGCCAGAGCTACCCGGTCGAGCGCGACGACGCCGACGTACCCGTGGTGCATGGGCGGGCGCTGGCGCCACGGCCCGGACACGACATGCGTTACGCCCGGGTGCCGGGGATCGACAAGGACGTGTCCCGCCTGGTGATGGGCAGCATCGCCGCGCACACCATCCCGCAGGCCTCGGTGCTCTACGACGAATTCGTCGAGCGCGGTGGCAATTGCTTCGACGTCGCCTACATCTACAACGGCGGCATGTCCGAGAAGCTGCTCGGCCAGTGGATGGTCAACCGCGGCAACCGCGAGGACGTCGTTGTCATCGGTAAGGGCGCGCACACCCCGCACTGCGATCCCGAGTCGATCACCACGCAGTTGCACGTATCGCTGGATCGGCTGCAGACCGACTACATCGACCAGTACTTCATGCATCGGGACAACACCGACGTACCGGTCGGGGAGTTCGTCGACGTGCTCGACGAGCACTACCGCGCCGGCCGGATTCGCGCGTTCGGCGGGTCGAACTGGACGCTGCGCCGCTTCGACGAAGCGAACGAATACGCCCGGGCGAACGGCCGGCACGGCTTCACCGCGCTCAGCAACCAGTTCAGCCTCGGCCGGCCGCTGGAGCCGATGTGGTCCGGCTGCCGCGACGTGACCGACCCCGCCTCGGTGCAGTGGCTGATCGACACCGGCGTCGCCCTCTTCCCCTTCTCCAGCCAGGCGCGGGGCTTCTTCGCGGGCCGGGCCGACCCCGACGACCGGTCCGACGCCGACCTGGTGCGCTGCTGGTACAGCGACGACAACTTCGCCCGCCTCGACCGGGTGCGCAAGGTGGCCGGCGACCTCGGCGTACCGACCGCGGCGATCGCGTTGGCCTGGGTGCTGCACCAGCAGTTCGCGGCGTTCCCGTTGATCGGTCCGGAGACCATGGCGGAGCTGCGTACGTCGTTGCTCGCGCTCACCGTCGAGTTGACGCCGCAGCAGATCCGCTGGCTCAACCTCGCCGACGAGTCCCCCGCCTAGATCCCGCCCTACACCGGCCGCCCCCGCCCCCGCCCCATTCCCCATTCCGCTTGAACGTCACGTTCAAGCGCTCTAGCCGCATCAACGTCACGTTGATGCGGAATGGACGGGCGCGGGCGCGGGGTCGGCCCGGGGTGGGGCCGGGGCCGGGCCGGTCCCCGTCAACCGGCGTTCCTGACCAGCCGCACGGTCGCGACGGCCGCGGCGACCAGGATCGCGGCGCCGACCCAGGCGACGACGTTCATCTCGTCGGTGAACGCGTGTCGCGCGGTGGCCAGCAACGCGTCGGCGAGCTGACCATGCAGGCGGGCGCTGGTCGCCACCGCCCCGGCGAGGCCCTGCCCGGCGCTGTGCGCGTCGGCCGCCGACAGCCCGGCCGGCAGGTGGGCCGCAAGCCGACCGCCGTAGACGGCCGCGCCGATGCTGCCGAGCACCGCGATGCCCAGCGCGCCGCCGAACTCGCTGCACGTCTCCATCAGCGCCGAGGCTGCACCGGCGCGCTCCGGGGTGACCGTGCCGACGACGAGGTCGGTCACGAGGGTGAGGATCATGACCAGACCCGTGGCGAGTACGCCGGACCCGACGATCGCCACGACGAGCGGCGAGCCGGGGTGCAGCCGGCTCAGCACCAGGTAGCCGACGGCGCCGACCAGGAAGCCGCCCGCCATCACCCTGCCGCGCGGATAACGCTGACCGAGACTGGTCGCGAGCGGAGCCGCGCCCGCGACCGCGACGGTCGGAACCAGGCTCCATAGCGCGGCACGCAGCGGGCTCATCCCGAGCGTGAGCTGCAGGTACTGGGTGATGAAGACGGCGTTGCCGACGAGCGCGAAGGTGGCGATCGTGTTGGCCAGCAGCGATCCACCGAACGCCCGGTTGCCGAACATCGCCAGGTCGATCATCGGATCCTCGGCGCGGCGCTGCCGGGCGAGGAAGATCCACCCGACGACCAGGCCGCCAGCGATGCACACGCCGCCGACCGGCCCGAAACCGTCCGTCGCGCTGTGCTTGATGCCGTAGATGACCGGCAGTACGGCGCCGAGCGACAGCAGCGAGCTGAGCAGGTCGAAGCGGTGGCCGGACGGGTTCTTGAACTCCGGCAGCAGCACCGGCGCGAGCACCAGCAGCATGATCATCGACGGCACGCTGATCAGGAACACCGATCCCCACCAGAAGTGCTCGAGCAGGATGCCGGAGAGCACGGGTCCGACGGAGATGCCGCCCATCATCACCGCGCTCCACACCGCGATCGCCTTCGCCCGCTGGCCGGCGTCGTGGAACATGTTCCGGATCAGCGCAAGGGTCGACGGCATCAGAGTCGCGCCACCGAGACCGAGCAGCGCCCGTGCGGCGATCAGCTCGGTCGGGTTCTGGGCGTAGGCCGCCGCCACCGACGCCAAGCCGAACGCGGTCGCCCCGAAGATCAGCAACCGGCGCCGCCCGATCCGGTCGCCGAGCGAGCCCATCGTGATCAGCATCCCGGCGAGCACGAAGCCGTAGATGTCGAAGATCCACAGCTGCTGGGTGGCGCTGGCCGAGAGGTCGCGGCTGATGAACGGCCCGGCGAAGAACAGGACCGAGACGTCCATCGAGACGAGCAGCAGGGGGAGGGCAAGGACGGCGAGCGCGATCCACTCCTTGCGGCCGGCCATCCGCGTGGCCGGCGGGTTCGCGCGGTCGGTATCGACGGTCATGAGGTCTTCTCCTAGCTGTGTACGCCGTACACGGTATATTTGATACGCAGAAGCTAGCAGGCATCTGCGTACGACGCAAACAGTTCTTCGGAGCCTGCGACGATGACCGCCGAGGAGGGGTCGGATGAGCGACGACGAGCTACCGCGGGTGCTTCGGCTGCTGTGGGGCCAGGAAGAGCCGGGCCGGCGGGGCCCGAAGCCCCGCCACAACATCGGCGACATCGCCGCGGCCGCCGTCCGGATCGCGGACGCCGAGGGCCTGGCCGGTGTCTCGATGAGCGCGGTCGCGGCCGACCTGGGGCTGACGACCATGGCCCTCTACCGTTACGTCGACTCGAAGAGCGACCTCTACGTGGCGATGGTCGACGCCGCCTACGGGCCGCCGCCGACGCGTCGCGCCGGCGGCGGTTGGCGCGCGCAGCTGGAGGCGTGGGCGTCGGCCAACCGCGGGGCACTCCAGCGGCATCCCTGGATCGTGCAGATCCCGATCAGCGAGCCCCCGCTCGCCCCCAACCCGCTGCGCTGGATGGAGCGCGGCCTCCGGGCGTTCGAGGGGACCCCGCTGACTGAGCAGCAGCAACTCTCCTCATTGCTGCTCGCCGAGGTCTACGTCCGCGGTCAGGTGCTGCTGAGCACCCAGATCGGCGCGGCAATGGCGGAGGGCGGACTGAGCAACCGCGAGGCGGACGAGCGCTATGCCCGCCGGCTGGCGCGGCTCATCTCCGAGGACGACTTTCCGTCCGTCCACTCCGCGCTCCTGTCCGGATCACTGCAGGACGGCGGCGAAGACTTCGCCGACGAGGAGTTCTTCTTCGGTCTCAACACCGTGCTCGACGGCATCGAGGCGCGGATCGACCGGCACGCCACCGGCCGCCGCCGCTCGTAACCCCGATATCCTATAGGGTATGGGGCGCCTCTGATCGACTCCTACGCCCGCCTGATGGAGGGATCTTCGATGAGTCACACCCGGCAGAAAGTGCTCGTGCTCTACCTCGCCAATTCGGCGTTGGACAGCAGGGTGACCGGCTGGGCGTTCTACGACGGGACCGGGCAGGACAAGCACACCACGGGCGACAGCGATACGCCGCCCTACGAGACCGGCCTCGACGCTCTGCAGGACGGCTGGCGGCTGTTGCATGCCGCGCAGCTGATGCCGCCGTTCCCGGGTCATGAGCACGACACGTCGTTCCTCAAACACGAGTTCTATCTCGAGCGACTGGAGACCATCAATGCCTGATCGGAAGGCTCTGCTGTCGTCGACGGAGATGGCCCGTTTCGTCTCCGCCGGTTTCCTCCGTTTCGACGGTCTGGTACCCGACGCGCTCAACCAGGCCGCGATCACCGAGCTCGAGGCCGGGCTCGACCGGGTCCCGGCGGGGACGCCGCTGCCGCGGGCCTACCCCGCCGATTCGGTGGTGAGCCAGATCTTCGCCCTGCCCCAGGTGCAGGGGGCGATCCACAGCCTGGTCGGCCCGGACCCGCTCGTCGATCATCACGCGATCCACATCCGTCAGCCGCACGGTGGTGAGGCGCAGCACCTGCACGCCGACGCCATCATCGATCCGCGCACGGTCTTCGACGTCCAGCTCATGTACTACCCGCACGAGGTCACCCTCGACATGGGCGGGACGTTGGTCGTGCCGGGCAGCCACCTCCGCCGGATCAACGAGACCGACATCGGCCGCTACCAGAACCTCGTCGGCCAGGTGCCACTCGTCTGCCCCGCCGGCACCGTCCTGATCCTCCACCACGGCATCTGGCACTGCGGCCGCCGTAACGACACCGACCAGGTCCGCTACATGTTCAAGGTCCGGCTCAACCCGACGGTGCGACAGGTGCGGCTGTGGAACACCGACGACCTCGACGACCCGGCCGTCGCCGCCGAGCTGCGACAGGCCTTCCCCTGGTACGAAAACGCCACCGGGCGCCTCGAGATCACCAACCGCAGCAGACTGTGGCGCTTCCTCACCGGCGACGAGTCCTACGACACCGACTACTGGCTGACCCGGGTCGAGAACGCCCCGACCCGGATCGCGCCCGCCGTCTCCGCCTGAGTCAGGTCAGGTAGGCCGATCCTCGGGGAATCCGAGGTCACGCCGGCGGCCGCGGACGACGCGCTTGATCTCGGCGACGGCGTCGTCCGCGGGCAGCGCGGGCAGCTGTCGCCCGTCCCGGAGCCGCAGGGCGAGCTGATCCGCGGCGATCTCCCGATCCCCGATGACCGCGACATAGGGGGCCTGACGGTCGCGGGCCCGCCGGATCCGCAGGCCGAGGGTGTTGTCGCTGTCGTCCGCCTCGGCCCGCAGCCCTGCGTCGGCGAGCCGTCCGACGAGCTGGGCGGCCGCGTCGGCGTGCCGGTCGGCGACCGGGAGTACGACGACCTGTGCCGGCGCGAGCCAGGGCGGGAACGCGCCGCCGTACAGCTCGATGAGATGCGCGACCAGCCGCTCCATCGCCGACAGCACACCGCGATGGATCATCACCGGCCGGAGCTTGGACCCGTCCGGCCCGATGTAGCTGAGATCGAAGCGCTCGGGAAGGACGAAGTCGAGCTGCACGGTCGACAGGGTCTCCTCCCGGCCGGCCGGGTCGACGACCTGCACGTCGACCTTGGGGCCGTAGAAGGCGGCCTCGCCGGGCGCCTCGACGTAGTCGACACCCTGCTGCTCGAGCGCCGCCCGCAGTTGCTGCTCGGCCCGGTCCCACACCGACCCACCGCCGAGATACTTGCCGGAGTCGCCGCGCAGGGACAGCCGGAAGTAGGCGACCTCGATGCCGAGTACGGCGTAGGCCTTCTGCACGCGTCGCAGCCCTTCGACGACCTCGGCCTGCACCTGGTCGGCGGTGCAGAAGACGTGGGTGTCGTCGAGGTTGATCTGCCGGACCCGGGACAGCCCGCCGAGGACGCCGGACAGCTCGCTGCGGAACATGCTGCCCAATTCGGACAGCCGTACCGGGAGGTCCCGGTAGCTGTGCTGGCGGGACGCGTAGATGAGCACATGGTGCGGGCAGTTCGCCGGGCGGAGCACGAACTCCTCGCCGCCGACCTTCATCGGCGGGAACATGTCGTCGGAGTACTGCGCCCAGTGCCCGGATCGTTCGTAGAGTTCGCGCTTGGCGAGCACCGGGCTAAACACCCGGCGGCATCCGCCGCGCATGGCCTGCTCGGCCGCGAAGCGTTCCAACTCGGCCCTGATGACCGCGCCGTCGGGCAGCCAGAGCGGCAGCCCCGCGCCGACGAGGTCGTGGGTGTCGAACAAGCCGAGATCTCGGCCGAGCTTGCGGTGGTCGTGATTCATCGGGAGGCACCTTGTCTCGAAGGGTCCCGGTCCGAGTCCGCGGGGCCGCCAACGAGAAACGGCCTCCGGGATCGATCCCGGAGGCCGTGAGTTCTGCGTCAGGTCACGCCGAACTTCGCCGGGTCGATCCACCCGGCGTCGTCGTCATGTTCTGCCGCACCATGTCTCCACCATAAGCCAGATGATCGGTCATCGGAACAGCCGCGGTGCCAACTCGACCAGGCTGCGCCGCCAGGTGAGCCATTCGTGCGCCGTTCCCGGCGAGATGTAGCTGGCCTGCTCGACCTCGGCCTCGGTGAGCATCTGCTCCAGCGCGCGCACCGAGTCGATGAACATCGGTTCGGCCGATCCGGCACTGAGGAAGACCTGCCTGGGTCGATGGCCGCCGGACCGGGGGAGCAGCGTCTTCACCCAGTCGGTCCCGACCGTCCAACTGCGGTCCGTGCCCTGCAGCCATACGGCGGGGCTGAGCCCGGCGACCCAGCCGAACGTGCCCAGGTTGGCCAGCCCGACGCCGAGCGCCTGGCGCCCGCCCATCGACAGTCCGGCGAGGGCCCGGTGCTCGCGGTCGGGGACCGTGCGATAGCTGCGGTCCACGGTCGGGATCACGTCGTCGAGCAGCAAGTCACCGAACTCGTCCATGACCTTGCGGGTCTGGTCCGCGGTCGGCGGTGTGCCGGGGATCGCGGGCGGCGAGGCATAGCCGGATCCCATGACCACGAGCATCGGCTCGGCGGCCGCATCGGCCAGCAGGTTGTCGAGGATGATCCCAGCCCTGCCCTGCCGGCTCCAGCTGGTCTCGTCCTCGCCCGATCCGTGCTGCAGATAGAGAACCGGGTAGCGACGGGACGGGTCCTCGTCATAGCCGGGCGGGGTGTAGACGATCAGCTGGCGCCACCCGCCGGTCGTGGTGGCCCGAAACCACCTGCTGCGGACCTCGCCGTGCGGGACGTCGTGCAACTCCGCGGTGTCGTTGCCGGGCTCGGGGATCTCGAGGCCGCTGACCGCTCCGCCGTATCCGCTGAAGGCCTGGGAGGACGGGTCGTTGACGGCGGCTCCGGCGATCTCGAGCCGGTAGTAGTGGAATCCCGGTGCCGGGTCCTGAATCGCCCCGGTCCAGTAGCCGTCGACGTCCCTGCGGAGCTCGATCGGCTCATCGCCGAGACTGTCGCCGAAGGCCGGAATCCGCACGGCGTCGGCATCCGGCGCCGCGACCCGGAAGGTCAACCGTCCGTCACTGTCGAGCCGCGGGTACGCCGCGCCGGGGACGTTGGAGGTCAGCGGCCTGCTGTCGGTGGACACGTCGGCACCCTAGCGAGCTTCCGGGCCGTTCTACGGGTAGCCGTCCGCGACGAACATCCGGAACAGCGAGCCGAGCGGGTCGGCTGCGAAGGTGAACAGGTCGAGCGCCCGGACCCGCCCGTCGGGAGTCTCGATACCGAGGGCCGCGTCAGCGACCCGGGGACGCGTCTCAACCGCGTATCCGGTGGCGGTGGCGGCCTCGTCCCAGTCCGCACCCTCGGACAGCAGCCGAGCGAGAGTGCCCGCGCGGACGGCGATGTCGAAGTCGGTGCCCTCGCGCCGGTTGACAAACACATAGGACGCGCAGGTGTCATCGACATCCAAGGCCGAAGCGATCACCGCGTCGAAGTCGTCACTCATCGGGCTAGGTGGTACCCATCCGCGGCGTCGGTGATGCCCCGCGCGGCATCTTTCTTCGATCGACCCGGCGATCGGGCTAGTCCCTGTCCAGTGCGACCGAGAGCTCGGGGGTCCCCGCGAGCGTCTGGAAGACCACGCAGTAGCGCATCGTCAGCTCGATGAGCCGGTCCAGCTGCTCCTGGGTGGCGTTGGAGACCAGGTCGAAACGGACTCGGATCCGCTGGAAACCGACAGGGGTCTCCTTGTCGACGCCGAGGGTGCCCCGGAAGTCCAGATCGCCCTCCACGTGCACTCCGCCGGCGACCTCGAGCTCCATCGAGGTGGCGACCGAGCGCAGGGTGACCCCCGCGCACGCGGCGAGCGCCTCGAGCAGCATGTCGCCCGAGCAGAGCGCGGTGCCGTCCCCTCCGGTGGCCGGATGCAGCCCCGCGGCGGCAAGTGCCCGGCCGGTAGCCACCGAGCAGGTGATTCCCTCGCCGAGAGACCCGTCCGCGGTCAGCGTGAGGGCTGCCGTCTCCGGTTCGGCCCGGTAGCGCTCCTTGAGCGGTGCCTGTAGGTCGCGTAGCTGCTGGCGGTCCATCGCCTCATCCTGCCTGGTCACCCGATCCGGAGGCAGACGGCGTGCAGCGCGCCATGTTTCGATAACTTCGTACCGGACCGGCCGGATCGACCCTGGGAGTCAGAATGCCCGTCTCCTCCTACCTGTCGCCGAAGACCGTGAAGGGGAAGGCGAGCGGAATCGACGGGCGCGGGCTGACGGCCGTGGAGCCGATCGCCCGGGACGAACTCGTGGCGATCAAGGGCGGCCACATCGTCGACACCGCCACGCTGCTCTCATTGTCCGACCGGTTGCAGAACTCCGACATCCAGATCGCCGACGACTTCCACCTCGTGGCGCTCGACGAGTCGGAGTACGAGCGGGTCATGCTCTTCCTCAACCATTCCTGCGAGCCCAACGTCGGCTTCTCCGGCAACGTGCTGATCGTGGCGATGCGCGACATCGCGGTCGGGGAGGAGATCACCACCGACTACGCGCTCTTCGACGACTGGGACGGGAGCATGCCGTGTCGGTGCGGCAGCAGCGCCTGCCGGGGGGTGGTGGGCGGTCAGGACTGGCGACTTCCCGAGTTGCAGCGCAAGTACGGCGGCTACTTCTCGTCGTACCTCCTGGCGCGTTTCGCCCGCGAGTCCGGGGCCGACGCCCCGGGTTGATCACGTACTGGCGTGCTGCAGGGTGGCGTAGATCCCGTAGATCGCGAACGCGACAGCGCCGGCGGCCAGGAGGACGTGCCCGATCCGCAGCCCGCCGTGTCGTGCGGCAAACCGTGGATACACCGCGAAGACCATCAGTTGACTGAGCCAGAGGGCGATCAACGACGGCTTGAGCAGGTCGTCGTAGAAGCGCTCCGGGCTGATGAGGCTGATCGGTGCCGCCGCGACCAGCAGGATTCCCAGGCCCAGGATGACCTTGCGGGTTGAGACCCCGGACAACACGTGGAGCAGCCGGCTCAGGGCGAGGTATTCGACGATCATCACCCCGGCCGTGCTGGCCGCGACGCCGAGGCCGATGGCCACCGCGAGGTCGTGGCCCGCGAAGACCTGCGCGAGGGACATGCCGGGGATCGGTGCCCGGGTGAAGGCCGGGTTGGCGGCAAGGGGATAGACCGCGGCGACCACCCCCGCCGCGACCAGTGTGTAGCCGACGATCAGGCCGCGCCGTACGGTGCGGGCCGGTCGGACGACTTCACCACCGAGGAAGAGCGGCAGGCTGCCGCACACGTAGAGCAGCGAGATCTGCGCGGTGGGCGTCGCGAGGTCACCGACGGGTGAGTGCGGCGCGAAGGCGGAAAGCTCTGCTCCATGGGCGATACCGACTCCGGCGAGCGCTCCCACCAACGCCATCTGCCCCAGGGCGAGGACGCCGAGCACGGCGAGGGTGACGGTCCGGCCGGCCAGCATCACCGCAGCGATGACCACCGGAATCGCGATCTCGAGCAGCGTGCGGTACGGACGGACACCCGGAAGAACGGTGGGCAGCGTGTCGTAGACGATCGCTACCGTCGTATAGACGAGGTAGAGCGCGTAGCTCGCTATCCAGAGACCGGCCTGCACCAAGGCGACCCGGCGGCCCGCCGCTGCCTCGACGAAGCTGTAGAGGCCGCCGTTGGATTGGATCTGCCGCGAGAAGGCGAGCCATACCCCGAGCTGGGAGGAGAAACACCACCGCACCGGCGATGGCGACGAACCCCGCCGAGGACGTCGTGTCGTCGATCAGTCCCGGTGCGTACAGCGCCGCCAGTGCGAGTGGTCCGCCCAGAGAGGCGACGGTCACTCCGAGAAACGCGAGTTGTCCGATGGGAGGGCCGGTTCGGGACTGCGTGGGACGGGTCGTTGGGGGATGGCCCGTCCCACGCAGCATCACCGGGTCACCGGTGTCGGCCGGGCTCACCCCCAGCCGCCACCGCCGCCACCGCCGCTGCCGCCGGACTTGCTCTTCGTCGGCGACGGCTTCGGTGCGGACCCACCGGTGCTGGTGATGGACTTACCGGCCGGGTTGACCAGCCACCATTTCGCTCCGAAGTTGTCCGACCCCTGCCCGTTGGTGTCCCCGGGCTTGGTGTCTTCCTTGAAGAAGTACAGCGGGTGTCCGTTGTAGGTCACCTGCTTCACCCCACCCGACCGGGTGATGGTGCCGAGCATGTTGCTCATCGCGCCCCCGGATGCCTCCGGTGCGCCCTTGGTGACCAAGGGCGGCCAGAACGCCGCGCATTGGCCGGAGCACGTCGATTTCATCGCGCTGTCCGAGTCGAACAGGTAGAGCGTGCGCCCTGCCGAGTCGGTGAGGAACGTCCCCATGGCGCCGCTGTGCGTCTCGACCTCCACGCCCTTGCCGGCCGAGGCCGACGACGGGGCCGCGGACGTCGGGGACGCCGACGAGGGGGACGAGCTCGCAGACGCGGACGTCTGCGGTGCGCTCGCGCTGCTGGCTTGTGTCGAACTCCCGCAGGCGGCGACCACGACCGCGGCAGCGCCCATTCCCCCCACCAGCCAGGCTCGGCTGACCAGTGAGCGTTTACCGGGTGCGATCATGCTTGTTCAGCTCCCTCCGGGAGACCCGTGTCCCGGGTCATCGCGATTCGGGTCTTCGTTGGGGGTTACGGCGGGAGCCGTCCGACGGTTCAAATCGACGATTCAGCGGACGGGCACGCTTCGGTGTGCGTCGAAACGAGCGTGGACGACGCTGGGCGCATGACGCCCGACCTCGATGGGCCCCGAATGCGGGCCAACCCTGCCCCGCAGAGCAGAGTGCTGTCGTGGGCGCTGGTGGCGGTCTGCCTGGGCTATTTCATGGTCATCCTGGACACCACGATCGTGAACGTCGCGCTTCCCGCTATGCGTACCGACCTGCACGCCGACGTGTCCGGCCTGCAGTGGGTGGTCGATGCCTATCTGTTGATGCTGGCCGCGTTGCTGCTCACCGGCGGCGTGCTCGCCGACCGGCTCGGCGCCCGCCTTGTCTGCCAGGTGGGCCTGGGAATCTTCGTGGTCGCCTCGGTGGGCTGTTCGCTCGCCCCGAACGTGGCGATCTTGGTGATCGCCCGACTCGTGCAGGGGATCGGAGCGGCGCTCGCCGTACCGGCGTCGTTGGCCCTGTTGCGCGCCGCCTATCCGGAGGCGGCGACCCGCGCGCGGGCGATCGGGGTCTGGGGCGGGATCGCCGGAATCGCCGCCGCTGCAGGCCCGATTCTCGGCGGCGTGCTCGTCACCTCGGCCGGGTGGCGACTGGTGTTCGTGGTCAACGTGCCGATCGGTCTCGCGGCGATCGCGCTCACCGCGCGGTACGTGCCCGCACCGCGGCCGCGGGCCCGCAGTCTCGACCCGGCTGCTCAGGTCGTCGGCGTACTCGCCCTGGCGGCGCTGACCCTCGCGTTGATCGACGGCGGGACAGCGGGTTGGACGCCGCCGGCGGTCGCCGCCGGTCTGCTATTCATCGCCTCGACGACCGCCTTCGTCGTCATCGAGCGCCGAGCCGCCGCACCGATGCTGCCGCTCGGGCTGTTCACCGATCCAACCTTCGCTGGCGCAACCTCCGTCGGTCTGCTGATCAACCTCGGCTTCTACGGCGAGTTGTTCGTCCTCAACCTGTACTTCCAACAGGTCCTGGGCTACTCGGCGCTGCTCGCCGGGGTGGCGTTGCTCCCGCAGATGGGCATGGCCGTGGTCGGATCCGCGGCCTCCGGTCGGGTCACCGCACGCGCCGGCAGCCCTCGGCCGACGATGCTGATCGGGCTGCTCATCGGCGGCGGCGGGCTGGTCGTGCTGAGCGTGGCGGCGGTGCATCCGCCCTACTGGGTGCTGGTGGTTCCGCTGGTCGCCACCGGGTTCGGCATGTCGTTCACGATGCCGGCGGCGACGACGGCCGTGGTGGACGGCGTTCCGGCCGATCGGGCCGGCCTCGCCTCGGGCATCATCAACGCGGCCCGGCAGGTCGGCGGTGTGATCGGCGTCGCCGTACTCGGCGCCCTGGTGGGCGGACAGATGTTCGTGGCCGGCCTGCGCGCCGCCCTATGGATCGCCGGTGCCGTCTTTCTCGCCAGCGCGGCGTTGACGGCACTCACCGTTCACCGTCGAGGGGTGCGGATCGCCGGTTGAACCCAACCGGGTGCCGCAGCCGTGATCCACTCATGACACGGGCACCGGCCGACCTTGCGAAGCAGGGGGCGGCGATCGTGGCCGCGCAGCTCCGCGGGGACCATGCCGAACGGGACCGCCTCATCACGGCGTTCGTGCGGGAGCGCGGTTTCCCGGAATTGGTCGACGCGTTCAGCTACGCCGCGATCGCGCCATCGACATCGCCGCGGACGCCAAAGGCATGTCGTTCGAATCTGCACTCGATCTCGTGGATGCACGGTACGGAGCGGGCCGCGGACGCGAACCGGCCGTGCCATGGAGGGATGCCGTCCGGCTGGTGGCCGCGGTGAAGGAGAATGACCGCGACGCGGTGCGGATCCGCTCGACCGTGGACGTCGATGGCGCGGTCAGGTCGACCTTCCAACTCGCGTTCACCGCCGTCCTGACG
>CAVZJT010000002.1:0-467616 GCA_963775655.1 uncultured Actinomycetota bacterium
GTTCGGCTAGACCCACCCCGTCCCGGGCACGGGACTACGGCGCGTTGACGGCAGCCTTCCACGCCTTCGCTGCATTGGACATTCCGGACTGGGTGCCCACCGGTGAGCCCCATCGCAGTCTCCAGTCGGCCCGCTGCCCGTTGGCGTCCCAGTACTCGACCGCGACCGCACTGTTCGCTCGCGCGTAGTTGACGACGTCGGTGATGGTCGCCGCCCGGTGGGTCGGTTTGTTCACGTCCTCGAGGTACCCGAACTCGGAGATCATCCAGGGCGAGCCGACGGTGTGCGCCCACTTGATGAGCGGATTCAGGAGGCCGGCGGCGGTCAGCCACTTCGCGCCGTCGGTGTAGCCGGCGGGGACGCCGGGAGTGTTGGTGGCGTGCGGCCAGGCGTAGGCGTCGAAGCCCACGAGGTCGGCGTAGTTCTTCCCGTTGGCGTCCTTGCCGGGCCAGTAGTTGTTCGGGTTGCGACCCTGGAAGCCGGTGACGCTGACGCTCATCAAGGTGATCGACACCCGCCGCTGTGCGTTGTCCGTCGCGTTCAGCGAATGCACAAGATTGGCGAACACCCGCTGCGCGGCGACGAACTGGGCCGCGGTGAACTGCCCCTTCTCGATGTTCTCCTCCGGCTCGTGCCAGAGGGCGAGAATGATGTTCTTCGGAGTGCTCGAAATGAAGGTCTTCAGCTGGGCGTCGTACTGGTGGTTGGCGACACCGGCCGGCGGAAGGTTGAACGAGTAGTCCGTCACCATCCCGGCCGCCGGATCGCCGGCGGCGGGAGTCTGCTGGAAGGTCGAGTAGTGCCAGCCCATGTCGTAGACCCGGTGGATCTGCACCGGACCGATATTGGCCTTGTACCAGGCCCAGTCGGGCGCGTACCCGCCGAGCAGCGGCTTCGGTGGCGGTGCGGCGGCCGTTGCGGCGGAGGTTCCGACCGTCACGACGGCGGCCGCGGCGGCCGCCAACACCGTCGCGAGTATCACGCGGCCAGGACTTCTTCTCATCGAGACCTCCTCAGCGGACTTCGCCACCGAAGCCGAAAGGCGGCCCGGTTCCGAAGAACCGAGCCGCCTCTCATGCTTCCCTGTCGTTAACTCGTGTACGGGAGCAGGCAGAGCCCTGCGTGTCCGTACGACGGCTTGCCCAGTGGGGTCTTGCCGCAGTTGTTCGTGTTCGCCTGGTTGTCGCTGGCGATCCACAGCCCCTGGCTGGTGACGAGCATGTCGTCAGCTCCCAGGCCGCGTCCACGGGTCGGGTTGTAGGTCAGCGTTCCCGTTGCCGGGTCGAGGCCTTCCATTCCCGGTGCCACGATTCCGCCGGGCCCGATGCCGTCGCAGGCGTTCGGGTTGCTGGAGAACCGCTCGTGTCCACCGAAGTACGCCGTGGAGGTGTCGGCCTCGACGGTGTACAGCGAGTCACAGCCGGCGTAGTTGATCCACAGGGCGTCCTGCGGTGCGGCCGTAGTGTCGAATGCCAGTGCTGCATCGCACGGCCCGCTCTGCGGGATCGTCAGGCCGGTCGCCGGGATGTATCCGGTGGTGCCGAAGTAGACCTTGCTGTCATCCGGTGACCAGGCTCCGTCCTGGGCGTAGAACGGCTCCACGGGGTGGCAGTCGGTGTCGAAGTTGGTGGCCTTCCACGCCGATAGCCCCGGGGTTGCGCCCAGATCGAGGATGAAGGCCTGCCGGATCGGCTGACCGCTCACGGAGGTGAATGCGCCTTCGATCAGGTCCCGTGTCCCGTCGTGCGACAGCTGCTGGTTGTAGATCCGGGTCGCGTTGGAGTTCCCGGGCAGATTCCCGGCCACCTGCATGTCGGGCAGGTAGTTGTCGTCCCGACCGGTCGTCGTGCTCAGGCTGACGAGGTACTGCTTGGGCGAGTTGTTGATGCCCTTGAAGTAGCCACCGGTGATCAGGTGCGTGCCGCTCACGGCAACCGTGGCGACCCGCCCGCTCGCGCTGTGGGCGAAGGTCGGGATGACGGCACCGGTCGCGGTCGACACCGCGGCGATGTTCTTGACCGCCGTGCCACCGATCGAGGTGAAGGTCCCGCCCAGGTAGGCCGTGGAGCAGTCCGCCGAGAGAGCGACGGTGTCCACCTGGCCGTTGACGTTCGGATCCCAGGACGAGATCACGCCGTTCTTCGTGGCGAACGAGAACGCGTTGTTACGCGTGACGACCGCCTTGCCCTTCGAGACGTCGCTGAAGCGACCCACGGCATACATCGTCGTGCCGCACTGCGCCAGGTGACGGATCTGCTCGACCGAGCCGTCCGTTCCGCTGGTCGCCAGCTGCGGCGTGAATGTGGCGGCGATGTCGCTGGGCGGCCCCGCGGCGGCCGCGCCAGCAGGACTGGCGACACCCACCCCGACGGCCAGCACCGCAGCGGCGGCGACGCCGATGGCTCTAACTCTCATTCCATTGCTCCTTCGAGAACCTGGTACTCCCCATATGGCGGCCCGTACGCCCGAGCTCCGGTATGGCCAACCGGTTACTCAGCGACGTCACGTGGACACCCGTGCCGATCCCTCGCAAGACGGTTTCGCGTCCGCACCGAGGGCCCGCCCGGCGTCGTGCGCCGAGTTGCGATCCTCGAGGACTACCTGCATTACCGATCCCCCCATTGCGTCCGACCGCGGGCAAAGAAAGTCCGCTGTCGATTGCCAAAAGAGTACGTGGCGCGGTCATTGCGCGCTGCACAAGGCAGCAAAGGACTCCGTTCAATCGCGGACACACGGCCATTCAGACCACCATTCCCGGTCACCACAACACAGAAAGGAATTGTGGCGGCACGCAGGGTCACAATGCGGCTGATCGCGGCGAGAAGATCACGACGGGATGCGCCACGGAATTCCAGTACAGAACGGAGTCACGCAATGACTGACAGTCATATTGCGGCGTCGCGGTAACGCAGTGGTGCCGGACCGTGTTCCCGGGCATGCTGTGCGGATGCCCTCCGCTGCGCGGCCCCTGCGCGGCGTCTTCGACGAGGACGCCGCGCTGTACGACCGGGCCAGGCCGACCTATCCGGCGGCTCTCGTCGATGACCTGGTGGCGTGGTCCGGGATCGGACCGCAGAGTCGAATCCTCGAGATCGGCCCGGGTACCGGGCAGTTGACGCTGCCGCTCGCCCGCACCGGAGCGCGCATCGTCGCGGTCGAACTCGGTGCCGGCCTGGCCGCCGTCGCACGTCGCAACCTTGCCGACCGGCCGCGCGTGGAGGTGGTGGTGTCCGCATTCGAGGAGTGGCCGCTCCCGGCCGAACCCTTCGACCTGGTCGTCGCCGCGACCGCGTTCCACTGGCTCGACCCGGCGGTCCGGATCGCAAAGTCGGCGGCGGCCCTGCGGTCCGGCGGCACGTTGGCCACGGTGACGACCGCCCACGTCGCCGGTGGGACACCGCAATTCTTCCGGGACGCGCAGGAGTGCTATCGACGGTGGGACCCGGCCAGTTATGACGGCCCGGACGGTCCGGCCGACGCCGCGACGGTGACACTCGACTGGGCCGAGATCGATCGGTCCGACTATTTCGAATCGCCTTTGGAATTCCGCCG
The DNA here is from genome assembly GCA_963775655.1 of uncultured Actinomycetota bacterium. Taxonomy (GTDB): domain Bacteria; phylum Actinomycetota; class Actinomycetes; order Mycobacteriales; family QHCD01; genus DASXJE01. Next base: position 3,553 of record CAVZJT010000002.1, read on the forward strand.
GATCGAGCGGGAGATTCATTATTCGACGCAGGAATACCTCGACACATTGTGCACCTATTCCGGCCACCGAGCGCTATCGGCCGAAGCCCGGGACCGACTGCTGTCGTGCATCGGTGAACTGATCGACACCCGGTACGGCGGGCGCGTGGTCAAGAGATATTTGCACGGACTCCGGATGGCCCGCCGCAACGACCGTCCCCTTGCCGCCGCGAGCCGGTGACCGGCGCCGACGGGCCGCCCTCCGTGCACGCGCTGCTGGCCGAGCTGGTCGAGGCCGGACCCGACCAGAGCGTCGTCGACCTCGGTGCCGGCTCCGGTGCCACGCTCGCCGCCGTCGCGGCCCGGCACCCGGCGAGCCGACTGGTCGCGATCGACCGTGGACCCGAGGCGCTGGCTCGGCTGCATCGGGCGGTACCGATGGCCGCCGCCGTCCGGGCCGACCTCCGCGACGGCGTCCCGTGTCGCGACGGAAGCGTGCACCGGCTCGTCTCGCACAATGTGCTCGAATGCCTCCCCGACCACGAGGGGTTTCTCACCGAGGTCGTCCGCGCGCTGCATCCACGGGGGCGGGTCGTGCTGGCCCACACACTGATTTCGAGGCGACCGTCATCGCCGGTGCGGACCGGGACCTGACCCGCCGGGTGCTGCTGACTTACTCCGAGCTTCCGGTGCGCTACCGCTCCATGGCGGGTTCCGACGGTCAGATGGGGCGTCAGCTGGCCGGGTTGGTGCGGCACAGCGGATTGCGGTTGCGCGACGTCCGGGCGCACGTCACCGTGCGCGATGCGCTGACCGGCCCGGCTCTGGCGAGGGTGGACGAGATGACCTTCGCCGTACGCCGGATCGCCTCCCGCCACCTCGGCTCGGTGACGCCGGAGGACGTCGATCGGTGGGCGGAACAGCTCCGGGCCGCCGACGCCGACGGCAGCTTCTTCTTCTCCGAGACCGCCTTCGCCGTCGTCGCGAGCAGGTGAGCGCAGGGGACAGGTAACATCCGCGCTGGCCCGGAGGTGGACATGGCTCGTGAAGGCTTCATCACCGTTCCCGGCGGACGTGTGTTCTACCGATCGGTGGGCTCCGGCGGCGTCCCGCTGCTGTGCCTGCACGGCGGGCCCGGCTTCACCTCGCATTACCTCGAAGCCCTCGAGGATCTCGCTCCCCGCCGCGAGGTGATCTTCTATGACCAGCTCGGCTGCGGCCGATCCGATCGTCCGTCGGACACCTCGTTGTGGACGGTCGAGCGGTTCGTCAACGAGTTGGTCGCCGTACGGGAGGCGTTGGGGCTCGACCGGATGCACCTGTTCGGCAGCTCGTGGGGCGGCATGCTGGCGATGCAGTACATCCTCGACCGCCGGCCCCGGCTCGAGAGCCTCATCCTCGCCGGCAGCCCGGCCAGCATGCCGCGCTGGGTGCGCGAGTGCGAGGAGCTGCTGGCCGAGCAGCCAGCGGAGATCCAGGAGACGATCAACCGGCACGAGGCCGACGGCACCACGGACTGCCCCGAATACGCGGCGGCCATCCTTCCGTTTTACCGCGCCCACGTCTGCCGGCTCGATCCGTGGCCCAGGGGCCTCGAGCGGTCCTTCGCCGAGGCGGGCATGGAGGTCTACCACCACATGAACGGACCGAGCGAGTTTCGGGTGGTCGGAACGCTCAAGGACTGGGACATCACCGACCGGCTCCGCGAGATCGACGTCCCCACGCTGCTGACCGGCGGGCGTTACGACGAGTGCCGGCCCGCCCATCTCGACGACATGCACCTGCGCATCCCGCTCTCGGAGCTCGTCGTCTTCGACGACGCCTCTCACCTGTGCTTCGCCGAGCAGCGCGAGAGCTACCTGCAGGTCGCGAACGACTTCCTCGATCGCGTCGAGAGCACGTCGTAACCCACTGACCGGTACCGCAGCGCAAGGAGGGCACGTGGCAACAGATCCGGCGAGCGGAATCTCGACACAGGGCAGTGATGCCGTGGGGGATGACGGCTCCGGCTACCGGCAGGAGCTCCGGCGATCGCTGGGTTTCCGCGACCTGCTGATCTACGGCATGGTCTTCATGGTGCCGATCGCTCCGATGGGGATCTACGGCTTCGTCGACTCCGAGAGCTTCGGCATGGTGCCGACGGTCTACCTGATCGGCATCATCGCGATGGTCTTCACCGCCCTGAGCTACCGGGCGATGAGCCGGGAGTTCACCATCGCGGGATCGGTGTATTCGTACGTGCAGCGCGGGCTCAACCCGCACATCGGCTTCGTGTGCGGCTGGATGATCCTCGCCGACTACATCCTCGTCCCGGCCCTGCTCTACAAGTTCTCCGGCACCTGGCTGCACGCCGTGGTCCCCGGCGTTCCGCTGATGGTGTGGGTCGTCATCTTCGTGGTCACCATCACCGTCATCAACATCTTCGGCATCAACGTCGCGGCCAAGGCCAATTTCATCATGCTGGCCATCGAGCTCGTCGCGCTCGCGATCTTCATCGGCTTCGCCATCGATTACGTCTTCGTCCGCGGCGGTGGGACCGGGGGGTTCTCCGCGCGGCCGTTCTACGACGCCGCCCACTTCAACGCCGGTTTCCTCGCCACCGCCACCTCGCTCGCCGTGCTGAGCTTCCTCGGGTTCGACGCGATCAGCACGCTGTCGGAGGAGACCCGCAACCCGCGGCGCACCGTCGGAAACGCCACGGTCGCGGCACTCTTCGTGCTCGGCACCATGTTCGTGATCCAGACCTACCTCGCCGGCCTCGTACACCCCAAGTCGACGGATCTCGATCCGGCGTTGGCGTTCTTCCAACTCGGCCGGCAGGCCGGGGGACCGTTCCTCTACTACCTGCTGCTCGCGGTCAACATCCTCGCCGCCGGCATCGCGAACGCCCTGGTCGCCCAGACGGCCGTGGCACGGGTCATCTATTCGATCAGCCGGGACAAGCTGCTGCCGTGGTCCAACGTCCTCGGCCAGATCCAGCCACGGTTCAAGACGCCGGCCAACGCGACGATCCTCGTCGCCTTCGTCAGCATCGGGGTCGCGGCCGGCCTCACCCTGGAAGGCATCACGAGGTTCGTCAACTTCGGCGCACTGACGGCGTTCATGATCCTGCACGTCGCGGTGTTCGTGTACTTCTTCATCCGCCGGCGCCGGCGGGGCCTCGCCGGCTTCGTCGCCTACCTGCTGTTCCCGGCGATCGGGCTCGCGATCATCGGCTACGTCTGGTCGGGATTCGACTGGATTACCTACACGTTCGGGTTCAGCTGGATGGCCGTGGGAATCGCCCTCGGCGCATGGCGATCCCACGGATACCGCACCGTCCCGGCGGCGATGGAGAAACTCGAGGTGTAGGGCGGCTCGAAATCTGACCCGGCCCGTTCGGCATCAACGTGACGTTGATGCCGCTAGATGGCTTGAACGTGACGTTCAAGCCGAATGAGGGTCCGGGTCCGCGCTCAACACCTCGAGCCCGACGCTATCGTCGGACGCCGAGCGCCTGCGCGACCTCCGGTATTGCGTCGACGTAGCCGTCGAGCAGTTCGCGCCCGACCCGGACCGAGTCGACCAGCGGATGCAGGGCAAACGCCTTCATCGCGGCGTCCGGCGACCCGGTCGTCGCGGCTTCGATGGTGAGCCGCTCGACCATCTTCACCTGCTGGATGAGCCCGAGCTGGTGCAGGTCGGGCGGCCTCGTGGCCAACGGGTGCGCGCCGTTGGCGTCGACGGTCGAGGGAAGCTCGACGACGGCGTCCGCGTCCAGGCCGGGCAGGGCGCCGTTGTTGCGGACGTTGAGGATCATCGTCGAACGCTCGTTACGGGCGATCGCGGCCATCACGCCGAGCGCGACGCCTTCATAGCCGCTGCTCACCGGTTCCTCGGTCGGCTGCACGTCCTCCACCCGGGTGCCCTTGGCCTCGGCCATGTAGAGCGCGCGCCGTTCGGCGATCGTGCGGTGCCACAGGTCGAACGCCTTGTCCGGGTTGTCGGCCGCCGCGGCGTAGAACTCGGCCTGCTGCCGCACCAGGAACTCGCCGCGGGTGGCCTCCTGGCTGCGGATCGAGCGGACGGCATCGCGGTTGAAGTAGTAGTAGTACAGGTACTCGTTCGGGACGCAGCCCAGCGACTGCAGCCACGGAACGCCGAAGATCGCGCCCTCCTCCAGCCCGGCCAGCGCGGTGTCGTCGGCCAGCAGTTCGGGCAGGCGGTCGTGCCCGTCGACGATCAGGCGGCGCATCCAGCCGAGGTGGTTGAGGCCGACGTAGTCCAGCTGCACCCGCTTCGCGTCGACCCCGAGCACCGCGGAGATCCGCCGGCCGAGACCGCTCGGGGTGTCGCAGATGCCGATCACCCGGTCGCCGACCACACGCTGCATCGCCTCGGTGATCATCCCGGCGGGGTTGGTGAAGTTGATGATGTAGGCGTCCGGTGCCAGGTCCTTGACCCGCTCGGCGATCCGCTGCGCGGTCGGAATCGTCCGGAGCCCGTACGCGAGCCCGCCGGGACCGGTGGTCTCCTGACCCAGCACGCCGAGCCGCAGCGCGACCCGTTCGTCCTGGGTGCGCGCCTCGACCCCGCCCACGCGGATCGCCGAGAAGACGAACTGCGCCCCGCCGAGCGCCTCGTCGAGGTCGGTCGTCATGTGGATGCGGGGCGCATCCGGCACGCCCTCGGCCTGGTGCGCCAAGACCGAGCTCATCACCTGCAGGCGTTCCGGCGACGTGTCGTAGAGCGCGACGTCATCGACCCTCGGGCGACCGCCGTCGGCGAGGAGTGCCCGATACACCAGGGGAACCCGGAACCCACCGCCACCGATAATGGCCAGCTTCACGCTGTCAGCACCTTTCCGCCTGCCTGTCGGCAGACACTCAATGTCTCGTCGTCGGCGTCGGGAGTCGTGACCACGACGTCGACGTCGGCGAGGTTGCAGATCCGCAGGGATCCGGAACCGGGGAACTTGCTGCCATGAGCGAGGAGTACGACGTTCTGCGCCGCGGCGACCATTGCCCGTTTGCTGGGCACCTCGACCATCATGTTGTCGACCACGTTGCCTTCGCTGCGGACCCCCGCACAGGACAGGAACAACCGGTCGACCGACACCTGCCGCAGCGCGTCCTCGGTCAGCGAGCCGACCAGGGACTTGTAGTTGCGCCGGACCATTCCGCCGAGCAGGACGAGCTGGACCGCGGGATCGTCGCGGAGCACGTCGAAGACCGCGAGGTTGCTGGTGATGACCGTGACCGGGCGGCCGCGCAGTCGGCCGGCGAGGCGCATCGTCGTCGTCCCGATATCGAGGAGCAGCACGTCGCCGTCCCGGACGAGCGTGGCGGCGCAGGCCGCCATGCGCTCCTTCTCGTCGGCCGCCTGGTCGTTCCAGACGTCGAACGGCCGCTCGATCGCCGCCTCGTCCAGGATCGCCCCGCCGTAGACCCGCCGGATCTCGCCGTTGCTGTCGAGGCGGTGCAGATCGCGGCGGATCGTCGCGCTGCTCACCCCGAGCCGGAGCGCGAGCTCGCGGGCCGACGCGCTGCCCTTCGCCCGCAGTGCCCGGACGATGAGGTCGTCCCGTTCGCGTCGTAACACGCGCCGGATGCTAGCAGCGACTCGCGCAGACCTGAACCCGGTCGCTCACCCGATTGCCGCCAAGTCGCTCAGCGCAGGTCTCATCTTGTCAAAGTCGCTCACCTCCTGAATACTCTCCTGGCCCGCTGATCGGGGGTCGCACGCGTCTGGAGGAGCCACTGGTGTCGAGCGTTCCCCAGCCCGGTGCGCCCTCCGCCGCCCAGGTGTCCTCGTCGCCGCCCGCCATCGACGTCTTCTTCGTCGGGATGGTCTTCTTCGACCTCATCTTCGGCGGGATCGACCACCTGCCCGAGCCCGGCACCGAGTCGTGGGTCCGCGACCGCGCGGTGTCACCCGGCGGGACGGCCAACCGGGCGGTCGCCGCGGCGCGGCTCGGCCTGCACGCCGGCATCGCCGTCGCCGCCGGCACCGACCTCTTCGGTGATCACCTGCGGGCCCTGCTCGCCGAGGTCGACAACCTCGATCTGCGGTGGTTCGGTCAGTTCCCGACGGTCGCGACCGCGGTCACGGTCTCGTTGACCAGCCCGAGCGACCGCCGGTTCATCACCCATGGAAGTCGCGGCCCGGTGCCGGTTCGAGCGCTCGCGCCGCAGTTGCCGCGGGCCCGGGCGGCGCATCTTGCCGTCACCCCCGAGGTCCCCGAGTGGGCCCGCGAGATGCGGTCGGCGGGTACCCGCCTCTTCGGCGGTGTCGGCTGGGACGCCGAGGAGAAGTGGTCGCCGGAGATCCTGTCCAGCCTCGCCCACTTCGACGCCTTCATCCCCAACGCCACCGAGGCGATGGCCTACACCCGCACCGACAGCCCGGAGACGGCGCTGCACCGGCTCGCCCAGCATGTTCCGCTGGTCGCCGTCACCTGCGGCGAGCGCGGCGTGATCGCGCTCGACGGGACCACCGGCGAAGAGTCGAGCGTGCCGGCGATCCCGGTCGAGGCGGTCGACCCGACCGGCGCCGGCGACGTGTTCACGGCGGCCCTGATCTACGGCACGCTGGCCGGCCGGCCGCTGCGCCAACGACTGCTGCTGGCCAACGTCTGTGCCGGGCTGTCCGTGCGTCAGCTCGGCGGGGCACGCAGCGCCCCCGGGTGGCGCGAGATCGAAGACTGGCTCGCCGAGCCAGGCCGCGCCGACGCCGGCGACATCGACCTGCTCCGTACCTTCCTGCGCGACCGAGCCGAGCCGTCGCAGGTGTCATGAGTCCGTTAATCTGTCCGGCCCGGTGCCGGCTGCTCGAATGGGAGGGTGCCCGATGAGGAATTGGAGACACGAGACCGGCCGACGGGTCGCTCTTGCCGGGGTGGCTCTGGCGCTGGCGGCGGTCGCCGCCTGCGCGCCCGGTGCAAGCAACTCGAAGCCGGACGCGAAGACGACCGGCGCCATCTCGACCGACGTGGCCAAGGCGGGGAAGGTCACGCTCACCGAGTGGGACATCAACACCTCGGGTGGAGCGGACACCGCCACCACGCAGCTGAACAAGGAGTTCGAGCAGAAGTACCCGAACGTCACGATCAAGCGGGTCGCGCGCACCCTCAACGACCTCAAGGCGACGCTGAAGCTCGCCCTGTCGTCGAAGACTCCGCCGGACGTCGTGCAGGCCAACCAGGGATACCCCGACATGGGTGCCTTCGTGAAGGCCAACCTGCTGCTGCCGCTGGACAACTACGCCAAGGTCTACGGGTGGAACAACAACTTCCCGAAGCAGCTGCTCGCGCTCAACAAGTTCAGCTCCGACGGGAAGAAGTGGCAGACCGGCAACCTGTACGGCGTCTCGCAGACCGGGGAGATCGTCGGTATCTACTACAACAAGAAGCTGTTGAAGCAGGTCGGGCTGCCGCTCCCGAAGACCTTCAGCGAGTTCGAGGCCGATCTACCGAAGATCAAGGCCAAGGGGCAGCTGCCGATCCAGTTCGGCACGGGAGACAAGTCGCCGGCCATCCACCTCTTCGGCGTCGCGCAGGCCGCGATCGCCGGTAAGCAGGAGGTCCGCGACATGGTGGCGTCGGCGGGTAACGCGAAATGGACCGACGCCAGCACCGTGCAGGCCGCGCAGGTGGTCAGCGACTGGGCGAAGAAGGGCTACATCACGGCGGGCGCGAACGGCCTGACCGGCGATGAGGCGTCGGCCAACTTCGCCAAGGGGCAGGGCGTGTTCCGTATCGACGGCACGTGGCGCCTCGCCGAGCTGGATCAGGCGATGGGCAAAAACGTCGGATTCATGAGCCCACCGCCCATGAAGGCGGGTCAGCCGAGCGCCACCGAGGGCGGCGAGGGGCTGGCGTGGTCGATCACGTCGAAGACCAAGCACGCTGACGTTGCGGGCGCCTACCTCAACTTCATCACCGACGCCCATGCCGAGGACGTGCTCGCCAAGACCGGCAACCTGCCGGCCGTGCAGCCGCCGTCGTACACCCCGAAGGCCGGCTCGTTGAACGCGGACATCTTCGCCGCGTGGAAGACGATCAGCCAGGAGGACGGGCTGACGCCCTACCTCGACTACACGACGCCGACGTTCTACGACACCATCACGTCCAACCTGCAGCAGCTCATCGGAGGCAAGCTCGATCCGAAGGCCTTCACCCAGGCCCTGCAGGCCGACGCCGGCGCCTTCAAGCAGTCGAACTAGGAACACGTGGTATTCCCTTGGCGGCAGTAGACACACCGACCGACCGCACCGGCGCGCCCGACGAGAAACGGCGCGCCGGTCGGCGGACGGCGACCAAAAAATCCGACCGGATCGCTTACCTCTACCTGCTTCCGGCGTTCGTGCTGTTCGGCATCTTCCTGCTGTTCCCGCTGATCCACGGATTCTGGATCTCGCTGTACCAGTGGGACGGCCTGTCCGCGTCCACCTGGGTGGGTCTGCGCAACTACGGCGAGGCATTCAGCGATCCCGGCCTGCGGTCGGCTTTCCTGCACTCATTGGTGCTGATCGTCTTCTACGCCGTGATCCCGGTATCGCTGGCGCTGCTGCTGACCGCGGTGATGTCGCGCGCAAAGCGTCCGAAGGGTCTCGGGTTCTTCCGGGTCGTGCTCTTCCTGCCGCAGGTCGTGGCGTCGGTGGTGGTCGCGACGATCTGGACGGCGATCTACGCACCCCAGGGCGTCCTCAACAACTTCCTCAGCGCGATCGGGCTCCATGCCATCACCAAACCGTGGCTGGGTGACTTCACCTGGGCGCTGCCGGCGGTCGGCCTGATCGGCACCTGGGTGGAGATCGGCCTGTGCCTGGTCCTCTTCCTCGCCGGCGTCTCCCAGATTCCGCGTGAGCTGTTCGAAGCGGCCCGGATCGACGGCGCGGGCGCCATCCGCGAGTTCTTCACCGTGACGCTGCCCGGCCTGCGCCCGCAGATCGCGGTCGCCCTCACCCTGAGCGTCGTCGCCGGCCTGAAGAGCTTCGACCTGATCTACGTCGCCACCCGCGGCGGACCGGGTACGCAGACCTCGGTGCCGGCCTTCGAGGTCTATCACCGGGCGTTCGACGTCGGTCAGGTCGGCTCGGCGTGCGCCATCGGCATCCTGCTCACGCTGCTGATCCTGATCGCGACCGTCGTGATCAACCGCGTCGACCCGGGGGAGAGCCGATGAACCTGCGCCGCGACGCCGCGATCAACTACCTCATCCTCGGATTCTTCGCCGTCATCGCGCTCTTCCCGCTGCTCGGCGTGCTCTCGTCCGCACTGACCTCGCCGTCGGAGTCGTCGGCCTCGCTGAGCTTTCCGAGCAGCCTGCATTTCTCCAACTTCGTCACGGCCTGGCACCAGGGTCACTTCTCGGAGTACATGCGCTCGAGCGCGATCGTCACCGTCAGCGTGGTCGTCCTGTCCGGGATCCTGGCGATCCTCGCCGGATACGCCTTCGCGACGATGCAGTTCCGCGGCCGCTCCGTGCTGTTCTACGTGCTGCTGCTCGGCCTGATGGTCCCCGAAGAGGCGCTGGTCATTCCGCTGTACTTCGACCTGCGCGGCGTGGGGCTCACCGACACCTACTGGGCGTTGATCCTTCCCCAGACCGCGCAGTCGCTGGCCTTCAGCACATTCTGGATGCGCACGTTCTTCCGCGGCGTGCCCGGGAGCCTGCTCGAGGCGGCGCGCATCGACGGCGCGAACAGCTGGTCGGTGCTGTGGCGCATCCTGGTGCCGATCAGCCGGCCGGCGCTCCTGACGATGGCGATGCTGGTCTTCATGTGGACGTGGAACGACTTCCTCTTCCCGCTGGTGATGATCTCCACCGAGAAACTGCGCACCGCGCCACTCGGGCTGGCGTTCTTCCAGGGTCAGCACACGTCACAGTTCTCGTTGCTGGCCGCGGGCGCCACGATCGTCGCGCTACCCGTGGTGGTCCTGTACTTCTTCCTGCAGCGCCACTTCATCTCCGGCATGCTGTCCGGGGCCGTCAAGGAGTAGGGCCGCGCCGAGCGCGGCGGTGAGGGCGGCGCTCAACGCCCGGTCCCGCTCCGGGTCGGGAGCGCCGGCCAGCGCGGAGACGGCGCGGGTGACGGCATGGTTGGCCGGGCCGCGCGCATAGAGGACGCTCCCTGTCCGGCGGCCCAGCCGTCCGACGCGGGACCGTCCCGGGGCCGATTCGCGGGCGAGCCGGGCGCGGGCCCGGCGCTCCTGCCGGCGCAGCCGCCAGGCGGACCAGCGGGACGGCGGGGTGCGGGTCAGGGCGACATCGGCGGCCGCGGCGACCACCGCCGGCGCGATCCGGTCGTCGCCGACCAGGCCGACGAGGACCGGTGCGGTCATCGCGAGCTGCTGGCGCCCGCCGGTGCTCATCTCGTCGTTGACGGCCCGGACCAGATCGGCGAGCACGGGGTCACTGCAGCGTGGCCGGTCATTGAACCGTTCGCCCGCGAGAATCGAGGCGAACTCCATCAGGCAGGCACCGTCGGTCTCGTCCAGATGGGAACCGGAGGCGAGCAGCGGCATGCCGCCGGGAACTACGGACACCGTTCCACCTCGATCCCGTCTCGCTCGCACCCTGAAGCCCCAGTATTCGCCTCCTTCGCGCACCGGGGGGAGCGAACGACCGTCACCCGCTGCGCACGCACGTCCAGATCGTGGCCGGCGTACCCAGCACGCGGACCGGGTGACGGCGCTCGAGGTGGAGCTGGGGCGGCAGGGTCGAGCGGGGCAGCTTGGGTGCGAGCAGCACGACGCGACCGCCCGGCCGGGTGACCCGCGCGATCTCCGCGAGCACCGCGGTGAGCCAGGCGGTCATGTCTTCGTCGACGTCGAACTGGCGGCCGAACGGCAGGTTCGACACGCACGCCGAGACCGAGCCGGTGGGCAGGTCCAGACTGCGCGCGTCGGCGCGGGACACGGTGGCCCGCGGGACGTTGTGTCCGGCCGTGCGGACCGCCTCCCGGTCGATGTCGCTCCCCGTCGCGGTCCAGTCCTGCTCGATCGCCTCGCTGAGGATCGTGCCCGACCCGCAACAGGGATCGAGCAGTACGCCGTCCGGCGTCCCGGCGAGCCGGACCATGGCGGCCGCGACGGCCGGTCGCAGGGCGCCGGTCCGCTCGACGGAGCGGCCGCCGTGCTGGCGCATGGTGGCATCGGAGAGGCGCAGCCCGGCCAGGAAGCGTCCGCGGGAGTACTCGACCACCCAGATCTCCAGCTGCGCCGGGTCGTCGACGCGCCATGTCGGCTGATCGTGTGCGATGGCCTGGGTGAGGTGGCGGCGCAGCTCGGTCCTCGGGAACGAACGCTCCTGCAGCACCCGGACGATCACCCGGAAGGTGAGCGAACCGCGGCCCAGCCGTCGAGCGGTGCGCAGGTTCGCCAGCGCCTGTTGGACTCGTTGCGGACGCCACAGGCGCCGGGCGATCCACTGCGCCCGATCGCCGTCCGAGCGCAGCGTCCGGCCGACCTCGACGAACACGTCTTCGCTCAGCCGGGCCGTGAGCGGGTCGGCCGCGTGGGCGGGCGCGGCGTCGAACAGCACGATGTCCGACCGTCCGTCGGACCCGAGGTCGCCGACCGTGACGGCCGGGATGTCGGCCAGTTCCTGCCGCGCGAGCCGGCCCAGGCCGGAGGCGGTCGCGGCGAACATCCGCACCCCAGTGGGTCCCTGCCTGTTCTGCGGCCCGGGGCGGGCATCGCGTTTTCCCTGCCGCTGACGCGGTCGCGGGGTCACGCCGCGGCCCGGTCGGCGGACAACACGGTCCTGGGGGCGCGCAGGAAAGAGCCTCGTTGCTCGGAGTGTCAGGGTCGCTCGTGCGGCGGGGATCGGATCGATGATGCCGGCGAGCTTACGGGGAGCCCGGGTTGGCCGAGGTCTCCGGTCGCCACGCCGTCGTTTCCCTTGCGACGTACTCTAGTTAGAGTACTCTGCGTGGAGTAACCGAGGGAGGAAGCATGGCGACGACCGCATCGCGCCGGGCGAATCCGCTCGCGCTCGCCGTCCTGTCCTGCCTCTGGGAGCGGTCGATGTACCCGTACGAAATCACCACCACACTGAAGGAGCGCGGCAAGGAGGACAGCATCCGGCTGAACTTCGGGTCGCTCTACGCGGTCATCAAGTCGCTGGAGAAGCGCGGCCTGATCGTGCGGGAGAAGACCGAGCGGGAGGGCAACCGGCCCGAGCGGGTGGTCTACGGGATCACCGACAGCGGGCGTCGTGAGGCCATCGAATGGCTCCGTGACCTGTTGGCCCTGCCGCAGAAGGAGTATCCGGCGATCGAGGCCGGGCTGTCGCTGCTGGCGATGCTTCCGCCGGCGGAGGCCGCGCTGCTGCTGCGCAAGCGCCTCGAGTCGTTGGACGCCGACATCCGGGCCCGGGAGGAGCTACTCGCCAGGCCCGACGTCGCGCGGATCCCGGAGCTGTTCGTGGTCGAGTCGCACTACCGGATCGCGGTCCTGCGGGCGGAGCGGGAGTTTCTCGCCGATCTCGTCGACCGCATCGAGAACGGGTCGGTGGGCGGAGCCGACTGGTGGCAGACACTGCACCGGCTCCTCGCCGAAGGCCACGACATGAACGAGCTGTCCGCGAATTCCGCCGCCTACTTCGGCGAGGAGGTGGCCGACCTGCTGGGCTGACCGCCACTCCGATTAAGTGGCCCACATAAGAGGTGGCCCGGATGCGCCAACATCCGAGCCACCGTCACCTCGAGCCGATCTCCCGCATGCGGGAGCTGCGTCAACAGTTGCGCTCAAGGACGTTCCCAGTCTACCGACGCGGCCCCGTCATGCCCGGAGACGGCTCCGATCATCAGGAGTCTCGATGGCAGCAATCTCCGACGCGGCGATCCGCGTCGTCAACCTCACGAAGAGCTACTCGACGGGCCGGGGCGGGGAGCCGCTCCGTGCCCTGGACGGACTCAGCTTCGCCGCGGAGGTCGGCACCGTGTTCGGCCTGCTCGGTCCCAACGGTGCCGGCAAGTCGACCACCGTGAAGATCCTCGCGACGCTGGCCCGGGCGGACTCGGGCACGGCGACCGTCGCCGGGATCGACGTCGACCGCCATCCCGATCAGGTACGGCGGGCGATCGGGTTCGTCTCGCAGAAACCCGTCTCGGATCCGATGGACACCGGGCTGGAGAACCTCGTGCTGGCCGGCCGGCTGCAGGGCATGTCCGGGCGCGCGGCCGCTGCACGAGCCGGTGAGCTGCTCGACCGGTTCTCCCTGACCGACGCCGCCCGACGGCAGGTCAAGACCTACTCCGGCGGCATGGCCCGCAAGCTCGACGTCGCCATGGGGCTCATGCACCGGCCGCGGGTGCTCTTCCTCGACGAGCCGACGACCGGCCTCGATCCGCAGGCACGGGCGGAGATGTGGGCCGAGATCGAGCACCTGGCGGTCGAGGAGAAGACCGTCATCCTGCTGACCACCCACTACCTCGAAGAGGCGGATCGGCTCGCCAGCGCGCTGGCGATCGTCGACCACGGCCGGCTGGTCGCCTCCGGCTCGCCCGAGGAGCTCAAGAGTGCGCTGCGCGGTGACACGGTGGTCGCCGAGCTCGCCAACGCCGACGACATCCCGGCGGCGACGGCGGCGTACGACCGCATCCGCAGTGTGCGCGAGCTGGTGGTCGACGAACGGGTCGTGCGCGCCCGCGCCGACGTCGGCGCGACGGCACTGCCCGAGATCCTCGGTGCGCTCGACGATGCGGGCATCGCGGTGAACTCCGCGACGGTCGCCCGGCCCAGTCTCGAGGATGTCTACCTCCAGCACACCGGCCACACCTTTGCCAGCGCCCACGAAGGAGCCGAGCGCTCCGTCCACAAAGTCCGGGAGAACGCATGACCACCTACGTCGCACACACCGCCCTGCTCACCGCACGACAACTGCGGGCCGCCCGACGCATTCCGGCCTTCGTCGCCATCAACCTCATCCAGCCGATCCTCTGGCTGCTGCTGTTCGGGCAGCTGTTCAAGTCGGTCATCGACATCCCGGGATTCGGCGACCACGGCACCTATCTGGAGTTCCTCACGCCCGGCATCATCATGATGATGGCGCTGTTCGGCAGCGCCTGGGCCGGCACCACCTACATCCAGGACATGGACCGGGGTGTCATGGACCGCTTCCTGGCCTCGCCGACCAGCCGCGCCGGCCTGATGTCGTCGACACTGGTGTATCAGGCGATCCTCACGCTGATCCAGAGCCTCGTGGTCGTCGCGATCGCGTGGTTCGCGGGCGCGCGCTTCCACGGCGGGTTCGTGGGGATCGTCGTACTGCTCCTCGGCGCGATGCTGCTCACCGCGGCGTTCTCGGCGTTCTCGAACGCGGTGGCACTGCTCGCCCGGCAACAGACGGCGCTGATCGGGATCTCGCAACTGGTCACCCTGCCGCTGATGTTCCTCAGCTCCGCGATCATGAACACCGCGCTGTCACCGGCGTGGGTGCGCGACGTCGCCCGGTACAACCCGTTCGAGTGGGCGGTCGTCGTCGGGAGGCAGGCGCTGGCCGAGTCACCGGACTGGGGCACGATCTGGCTGCACCTCGGCCTGCTCGCGGCGCTGACCCTGGTGATGACCAATCTCGCGACCCGGGCGTTCCGCGCCTACCAGCGATCCGCCTGACGACTACCGGGGCTTGCGGTAGGTGAGCAGGTAGCGCCAGAACAGGCGCCGGTGGATGGTCGCGCCCGGCAGGCGGGTCTCGACCTGCGACCGGATCTCGGCGAGGGTCATCGCGGGCCGCGCGACCGGGGCGCTCGGCCCGGCGACCGACCGGCGGTTCGCGGTGCGGCCCACCCGGTGGGCCAGGCCCATGGCGATGTTGGCGAACGACGCCGTCCGGCCGACGATCACGTCGCTTCTCGTCTCCTCCTCGTAGCACCCGAGGACGAGGAGGACCCCGCCGGGCCGGAGCAGGTCGTGCAGCCGGTCGAGCGCCGGACCCAGCGGCATGTGGTGGATGACGGCCAGACTGGTGATGACGTCGTAACCGGTCAGGTCGAGCGTCGGGTCGAGCACGTCGCCGACGAGGAAGCGGACGTTGTCGACGGCCGGGGTCCGGGAGCGGGCGATCGCGACGATGTCCGGCGCGACGTCGACCGCATCGACCGCACCCGCCCGGCGGGCGAGCCGCCGGGCGAAGTCGCCCTTGCCGCAGCCCACGTCGAGTCCGCGGCCGAACCGCCTGGGGATCCGGCGGAGCAGGGCGCGATGGTAGTGGGCGTTGTGATCCCACTGCAGTCTGCGCATGGCCGCGTTGATCGCCGCTTCGGCGGGTCCGGGGCGTCTGGTCTGCTCGGTGGCGTGGGGCACGCGGGCGATCATGGCGGACGGCTGGGCCACCGCCAGCCTCGGGGCTCGGTTTCCGGCAGACTGGGGACATGTGCGGTCGCTACGTCAACGTCGCCTCGACGGCTGACCTCCGCGATGAGTACGACGTCGAGCAGGTTCTCGGCAACGATCTCGCCCGGTCCTGGAACATCGCTCCGACCGACCCGGTGCGCGCCGTCATGAAACGGCGGCGGCACGGCGACGGCGAGGACGAGGACGCACCGCAGGTCCGGCAGTTGCGGACCCTCCGGTGGGGCCTGGTGCCGGGCTGGTCCCGCGATCGCCGCGGCGCCGCGAAGATGATCAACGCCCGGGTCGAGACCGTCACCAGCAAGCCGGCGTTCAAGACGGCGGCCGCCCGCCGGCGTTGTCTGTGTCCGGCCCAGGGCTATTTCGAGTGGCAGAACACCGACGACGGAAAGGTGCCGCACTTTCTGCACGACCCCGACGGCAGGCAGATCGCCTTCGCCGGGCTCTACGAGGTGTGGCGTGATCCCGCGCTCGCCGAGGACGATCCCGATCGGTGGGTGTGGACGTGCACGATCATCACCCGACCCGCGGCTGATCTGCTCGGTCACATCCACGACCGCACGCCCGTGATCATGCCCGCCGAACTGCAGGAGTCGTGGCTCGACTGCACCAGCGACGACGCGGCGGACGCCCGGCGGATCCTCGACCGGGTCCCGGAGCCGCGTCTGCAGCCGGACGTCGTCTCGGCGGCGGTCGGCAACGTCCGGAACAACGGCCCGGAACTCATCCGCCCGGTCGATGCGTCGCAGCTGTATATCCAGGAGCGGCTCGAACTCTAGGACGTCAGTGCGCCCGGAACGCCTCCTCGAGCCAGCTCCCCACCACGTCGGGATTGACCTTCGCGTCGATCAGAAGCGACCGGTCGCGCCGGCCGAGCCAGTCCTGCACCGCGTCGAGGTCGGAAAGCGTCCGGACGGTCACCCCGTCCAGCCCTGCGCCGCGGGCCAGGGCCGCGAGGTCGGTGTCGGGGAACTGGGCCAGGTCGACGGACTGGCCGTCCGGGCGGAAGTGGTGCACCTCGGCGCCGTACGCCGCGTCGTCGTACACCGCGATGAGCATGGGTACGCCGAGCCGGGCGACGGTGTCGAGCTCACCGAGCGCCATCATCGCGCCCCCATCGCCGAGCGCCGCCACGGTGAGCCGGTCCGGTCGGGCGGCGGCCGCACCGATCGCCGCACCCAGGCCCAGCCCGACCGACTGGAACGCCTGGCCGAACACGAATCCGGCCGCGTCGGGGACCGACAGATACATGACCGGCCAGCCCATGAAATGGCCGGAGTCGACAGCGACGGTACGCTCGGCGGGAAGCATCTTCTCGAGTGCGATCGTGAACGTCCGCGGATCGATCACCGAGTCGGTCCCGGCGTCGGTGAACGGCTGCTCCGACCACAGCCCCGCCGCGATCCGCGCGGTGAGTTGCGGCGTCCGCAGCCCGGTCGACCGGTGACCACGCCGATCGAGCTCGTCGCACAGCGCGCGGGCGGTCGTGGCCGCATCAGCGACCACGGCGACGTCGACCGGGCGGTGCGCGCCGACCGCCTCGGCATCGATGTCGACCTGCACGAGGGTGGCCTTCGGGAAGAGGCTCCCGTGCCCGCTGGTCCACACGTTCAGCGAGGCACCGAATGCCACGACCAGGTCGGCGTCGGTGAGCAGCTCGGCGGCGGACGGGGGAGCGAGGCCGCCGGATATCCCTACGGAGTAGGGGTTTCCGGCGAAGAGCCCGTGACCGTTGCCCGACGTGGCCAGCACCGCGCCGACGCGATCACCGAGCGCCTCGATCGCGGTGCCGGCGTCTCCGACCACGGCGCCGCGGCCGGCGAGCAGCACCGGTCGACCGGGCCTGCAGCAGCAGCGCGGTGATCTCGTCCACGGTCTCGCTGTCGGGAGCGGGTTGTCGGCGCGGTGTCGACGTAAGGGGTGGATCAGTAACGGGGCACTCGGCCCCCTGCACGTCGAGCGGAAGCATGAGGACGACGGTCCGCCGATCGGTGACCGCGCGCTCATACGCCCGGGTCGCGTCGGCGATCGCGGTCTGCGGTGTGTAGACCCGTTCCGCGACGGCACCGACCGCGCCGACCAGGCGGTCCTGGTCGATGCGGAAGTTGGACCGGATCGCGCCCGCAGAGGTGTCCCCGGCCAGGACCAGCACCGGCGTACGGCTCTTCGCGGCCTCGGTGATCGCGGTCATGGCGTTGGTCAGCCCGGGGCCCTGATGCACCGTCGCGACGCCGAGCCGGCCGGTCACCCGGGCGTAGCCGTCGGCCATGGCGACGGCGGCGGTCTCCTGCCGGGCGGCGAGGTAGCGCGCTCCGCCGGCGCACAGCGCGTCGGTGACGATCAGGTTGCCGCTGCCGACGACGCCGAAGACCTGGTCGACACCGAGTGCCGCGAGCCGGGCTCCGACCGCCTGAGCGACGTTCACGACGACACCAGCGCGAGGACGCGGCTCGGGCTCCCGGACCCGGTCTCGATCGGCAGCGGCGCCACCACGAGTACGGCGCCGGTCGCCGGCAGGTCGGCGACGTTGACCAGCTGGGTCAGCCCGAACTTGCCGGCCCCGAGCAGGAAGGTGTGGCACGGGAATGGCGGATCGAAGGAATGCGCCGCACCCGCGTCGGTGCCGACCGTCTCCACACCCATCCCGATGATCGCGGTCTCCTCGGCAAGCCACCGGGCGCAGTCCGGGTCGACGCCCGGGGTGTGCGGGCCGGTCTCGTCGCTGTTGAGGAACGCCCCGGCGTCGCCGCCGCGCACGTCCCAGCCGGTGCGGTAGAGCAGCCACCCACCGGCCGGCAGCCCGCCATGGTCTTCTTCCCACGCGCGCACGTGGTCGCGGGTGAGCAGGAAGTCGGGGTCGGCGGCGCACTCCGCGCTCTTGTCGATCACGACCGCGGGGGCGATCAGCTGCTCGACCGGAACCTGCGACACGTCGAGGCCGTCCCGGCCCGACACCCAGTGCACCGGCGCGTCGAAATGGGTGCCGACGTGCTCACCGGCCGAGAAGGAGTTCCAGTACCAGGCCGGGCCGCGGTCGTCGTAACGGCTGAGCTCGTGCAGCGCGAATCCCGGCGTGTTGACGAACGGCTCGGGTAGTTGCAGCACCGGTGTGCGCTCGGAGAGCCGCGCGGTCAGGTCGACGACCCGGATCGCTCCGGTCGCGATCCCGCCGAGCAGTCCGGACAGTCCGTCCACGTCGTCCTCCCTCATGTGTCGTTGCCGGCCACATGTGCGACGTAGCGGTCGGCGGATCGGCGTATGGCGCCCGCGCCGTCGCGGACGACGACCCGGCCCCACCATCCGCCGTAGACCCGGTCGAACCGGAAGCGCTCGACCCGGCCGGCGATCTGCTGCACGGTCGCGGCATCGAGCGGGATCAGGTTGGGGTAGCTCCACATGAAGCTCACCCAGTCGCGATCCTGCACGACAGTGATGGTGTCGCCGGTGAGCAGCGCGCCGCGCCCGTCGGAGCCGTCCGGCCAGTGCAGCACGGCGGCGCCGTCGAAGTGGCCGCCGATGCGCGCGAGCGTCAGGCCCGGCACGGGCTCGATCTCGTCCGCCCACAGTTCGACCCGCGGCGACGGCCGCTGGATCCACTGCTGATCGGCTGTGGGGATCAGGATCCGCGCGTCGAACGCGTCGGCCCATTCGACGCAGGCGGCGTAGAAGTGCGGATGGGACATGCACACCGCGGCGATGCCCCCGCGGCGTCGTACCTCCTCGACCGCCCGGTCGTCGACGAGGGAGACGCAGTCCCACAGCACATTGCCCTGCGCGGTGGTAACGAGCAACGCCCGCTGTCCGATCGCGAACGACGGCTCGGTGCCGATCCCGAGCAGGCCCGGCTCTTCCTCGCGCAGGTCGCTGCGGTGGTCGCGGGCCAGGTCGGCCATGGTCGTCCACTGCTGGCCGCCCCAGCCGACGTACTGCCGTTCGTCCTGGCAGATCGGGCAGCCGGATGGCGGCTCGGCGGTGTCGGGATGCTGCACTCCGCAGGTCTGGCAGATCCATGCCGGCATCGCCGCCACCACCTCCAGTCGTCGGACGTCGATGAGTCTGCCGTGGCACGGTGTTCCCCGTCACCCGGGGTCGCCGCGGCGACGGAGTCGTGGTGTGCTGAGCGGCGATGTCCGAGGAACTGGCGGAGCTGACGGTGGCCGACGCGGCCGGGTGGCGGAAGTGGCTGGCCCGGCACCACGACGGCTCACCCGGGGTGTGGGTCGTGCTCGCCAAGAAGGGCACGACCGACCCGACCAGCCTCACCTACGCCGAGGCCCTCGACGAGGCGCTCTGCCACGGCTGGATCGACGGCCAGGTACGGCGCCGGGACGACGCCACCTACCGGCAACGTTTCACCCCGCGGCGGGCGCGCAGCCCCTGGTCGGCGAACAACGTCGCCAACATCGCCCGGTTGCTCGCCGCGGACCGGATGCACCCGGCCGGTCTGGCCGCGGTCGAGCGAGCGAAGGCCGACGGGCGGTGGGAGGCGGCGTACGCGCCGCAGTCCGGTATGCCGGTGCCCGCGGACCTGAGCGCCGCATTGGCCGCGCAGCCGCGGGCCGCGGCCATGTTCGACATCCTCACCGCCCAGAACCGCTACGCCGTCCTGTACCGGATCGACGGCGCCAAGCGGCCCGAGACGCGGACCCGACGGATCGAGCAGTTCGTCGCCATGCTCGCCCGGGGCGAGACGATCTACCCCCAGAAGCGCACGCTCGGAGCGCCATGACCGAGCGCTATCCACCGATCGAACCGTACGAGCACGGGATGCTCGACGTCGGCGACGGCCAGCAGATCTACTGGGAGACCAGCGGAAACCCGGACGGCAGGGCGGCGTTGGTGCTGCACGGGGGACCGGGCTCCGGAGGTACGCCGGGAAGCCGCCGCAACTACGACCCCGCCGTCTACCGGATCGTGGTGATGGATCAGCGCGGCGCCGGACGCAGCACCCCGCACGCCAGCGAGTACGACGCCGACATGTCGGTGAACACGACCGAGCATCTGCTTGCCGACATGGAACTCCTGCGCGAACACCTCGGCATCGACCGCTGGCTGCTGTGGGGCGGGTCGTGGGGCGTGACACTCGCCCTCACCTACGCGGAGCGCTACCCGGACCGGGTGAGCGCCATGGTCCTCGCGTCGGTGACGATGACCCGCCCGGCCGACGTGCACTGGCTCTATCACGGTGTCGGCATGTTCTTCCCCGAGGAGTGGCAGCGGTTCCGGAACGCGGTGCCGGAGTCCGACCGGGACGGTGACCTCGTCGCGGCGTACGACCGGCTGCTCAACGATCCCGATCCTGCGGTGCGGCAACGGGCCGCCGACGAGTGGTGCGCCTGGGAACAGGCGGTCGTCTCGCTCGAGGACATGCCGCCCAATCCGCGGTACGACGACCCACGCTTCCGGCTCGGCTTCGCCCGCACGGTGGCGCACTACTTCGCGCACGCCGCCTGGCTGGAGGACGGTCAACTGCTGCGCGATGCCGAGCGGCTCGCCGGCATTCCCGGCGTACTGATCCACGGCCGGCTCGATCTCGGCGGTCCGCCGGTGACGGCATGGGAACTCGCCCGGGCCTGGCCCGACGCGACATTGCACTTGGTGGGTAGCGGTCACCAGGGTGGTCCGGACATGAGCGATCTGATGATCGACGCGATCGACCGCTTCGGTGCGCTGTAGCCGCCGTCTTGAACTCTGGCCCGCCGCGTGGACAAAACCCACTAGTAGTGGGTTTTGGGCAGCTGGCGCGGCGTGTCGCCGTACCAAACCCACTAGTAGTGGGTTTTGTCCACGCCGCCGGGTGACCAAAACGCACTAGGAGTGCGTTATGGGGGCCTGGCCCGGCGTGTCCTTGACCAAAACGCACTAGGAGTGCGTTTTGGTCAGCAGGCTCAGCAGGCTCAGCGGCTCTCCGGGCGCGTCAGAGTGCCCGGGTCCACGTCTGCCCGACGAGATCGTGACCGAAGCTGTGGTGCGGCTCCTGCGCGACGAGGCGGAAGCCGGCCGCCGCATAGATCCGGCGGGCGGAGACCAGGACGTCGTTGGTCCACAGTTCGATGTGTCGGTAGCCGGCCGCGGCAGCGAATCGCAGGCATTTGTCGACGAGCCGGGTACCGAGTCCGAGGCCACGGGCGGCCGGGTCGACCATCAGGATCCGCAGCAGCGCGGTGGCGTCGTTCTTGCGTACGCAGAACACGCAACCAGCCCGCTCACCGTCGACCTCGGCGATCC
This sequence comes from uncultured Actinomycetota bacterium, assembly GCA_963775655.1. Taxonomy (GTDB): domain Bacteria; phylum Actinomycetota; class Actinomycetes; order Mycobacteriales; family QHCD01; genus DASXJE01. The sequence continues at coordinate 25,100 of CAVZJT010000002.1, forward strand.
AGGCCGCCTCCCGGTCGGAGTCGTGGTCGTAGGCGTAGTCGGCGACGATCCGGGCGACGAGTGCCTCGAAACTCCCGTCCCAGTCGAACTCCTTCGCGTAACTCTCGCCGTGCGCCAGCACCACCCAGCCGAGGTCGCCCGGCCGGCCCAGCCGTCGTACCGCGACCGCGCGCGTCTCCGCCACCGCGCCGCCTCCTCATCGTGGACTGGTGAAACGATCGTTTCAGTGGCAGAGTAGCGCCGTGACCGCGTCAGCCCAAGCCCCGTCGGCCCGCCAGACCGAGCTGCTGGAGGCGGCGTACCGCTACGCGCTCGAGCACGGTTTGGGGGATCTGTCGCTACGTCCGCTGGCCGCGGCGATCGGGTCGAGCCCGCGGGTCCTGCTCTACCTCTTCGGGAGCAAGGAGGGACTGGTGCGTGCGCTGCTCGCGCGGACCCGGGTCGACCAACTCGAGTTGCTCGACAAGTTGCCTTCCGGCAAGGCGGCCGGGCTGCCGGTCGTCGCCGAGCGGGTGTGGTCGTGGCTGGTCGCCGAGGAACACCGGCCGCTGCTGACCCTGTGGGTGGAGGGGTACGGCCGGTCGCTGGTCGATCCCGGCGGGCCGTGGGCCGACTTCGCCCGTACGACGGTCGACGACTGGCTGGGCGTGCTGTCGACTGCCCAGCCCCGAACCGAGCGCAACACGGCGGCCGGGCGGGCGCGGCGCACGCTCGTGCTCGCGGTGCTGCGCGGTGCCCTGCTCGATCTGCTGGCCACCGGCGACGTCGTACGCACCACCGCCGCGGTCCGCCAGCAGCTCGCCCTCCTCGCCGCCGCCACGCCACTGGCCGGCCCCCTGGACAAAACCCACTAGTAGTGGGTTGTGTACGGCGACACGCCGTGCCAGCTGCCCAAAACCCACTAGTAGTGGGTTTTGTCCACGGGGGCAGCTCGGCGCCGGTGACCAAACGCATTGGAGCGGGAGCCGAGCCTGACGCGACGTCGCGCACTTCCACAGAGGCTTGAACGTCACGTTCAAGCTTTCTAGCGGCATCAACGTCACGTTGATGCCGAACGTTGCGCGGCCCAGTTCCGCATCAACGTCAACTTGAGGCCGAAGGTTTACGCGGAATGGCGACCCGACCGGGTGGTGAGGATGCGGGGGCCGTCGGCGGTCACGGCGACGGTGTGCTCGACATGGGCGCCTCGGCTCCCGTCGCCGCTGCGCAGCGTCCAGCCGTCGTCGTCGACCGTGTAATCGTCGTGTCCGCCGCCGAGGAACCACGGCTCGATCGCGATGACCATGCCGGGCCGGAGCCGCAGGCCGCGGCGGGCGGTCCCTTCGTTCGGCACCGACGGGCCCTCGTGCATGGTCCGGCCGACCCCGTGGCCGCCGTAATCGGTGTTGATCCCGTAGCCCGCGGCCCGACCGACGGCACCGACGGCCGCCGAGATGTCCCCGAGCCGGCCGCCCGCCGCCGCGGCGTCGATTCCCGCCGTGAGAGCACGCTGCGCGGCGTCGATCAGGGTCTGGTCATCCGCCCGGGGCCCGCCGACCGTGAACGAGATCGCGGCATCACCCACCCAGCCGTCGACCTCCGCGCCGCTGTCGACGGAGAGCAGGTCGCCGTCGGCCAGTCGGTATCCGTCCGGGATCCCATGGAGTACGGCGTCGTTCACCGACGTACAGATCACCGCGGGGAACGGCGTCGGCGCGAACCCCGGCTGGTAGTCCAGGAACGGCGAGGTGGCTCCGGCCTTGTCAAGCACCTCGCGCGCGACGAGGTCGAGGCTCCGCAGGTCGACGCCGACATCGGCGTGCCGGCGGACCGCGGCGAGGATGTCCGCGACCACACCGCCGGCCGCCGCCATCGCGTCGATCTCCCCGGCCGTCTTCAGTTCGACCATGCCGTCCTCCCGACCTAGCTCCACGCGGCGAACCCGGACCATCGTCCCATCCCGGACAGACCGCAGCCCCGGCGCGTGAGCCGATCACCCACGCCGGGCCGGGGCCTTGGGTCGGAGTGTCTGAGTACCGACGCCAATCACGTTACGTGACAGTCCGACTACAAGCGACTCGGACGAGCGGGGCGCCCGACGTAGGCGTCGGCTACTCGCGCTGCGCCCTCATCATCGCCCGGGTGGCGAAGGGGGAGTAGCGCGGTGTCCACGCGGCGAGGCCGGCGGCCGCGAGCAGACCGGCCGAGCCGATGACCGTGATGCCGGCCGCCAACGTCCATACGGTCGCGACGATCGACACGACCACCGGGCCGGCGGCGTTGCCCGAGTCGCTCATCACCCGCCAGATCGACAGGAAGCGGGTGCGGTTGTCGGTCGGGGCGACGTCGGCTCCGATCGTCATCATGATCCCGGAACCGATGCCGTTGCCGAAGCTCATGACGATGGCCACCGCGGCAAGCAGCCACTCGCCGCTGGTCAACGGCAGCAGCATCATCGCGACGCCCACGATGATCATCGACGGCATCGCGACGGCGAGTCGGCCGTACCGGTCCATCACCTTCCCGGCCGGATAGAACAGCGCCATGTCGACGGCGCTGGCGATCCCGAAGATGATGCTCGTCTTCTCCGGGCCGAGACCGATGTGTTCCGCCCACAGCGGCAGCACGGTCTGACGCGCCGCCCGCACCGCGCCGACCGCGAGAACGGCGAATCCGAGCGTCGCGAACAGGCGCCGGTGGGCGGTGAACATCGCCCACGCGCTGACCCCGCCGCGCACCGCCGGCGGGCGGTCGTCGGCCCGGGCCACGTCCGGGATGACGACCAGGAGTACGGCGGCCGTCGACGCGGTGATCATCGCGACGATGAAGGCACCCTTCAGGCCGACCAGCCCGATCGCCAGCGCGCCGACGAACGGCCCGATGAACAGTCCGATCCGGTGCGAGCCCCCGAGCGTCGACATCGCTCTGGCGCGCAGGTCGACCCGCACGACCTCGGTCAGATACGACTGGCGCGCGAGGTAGTACGTCGCATTGCACATCCCGATCACGGTCAGCGCGAGACCGAGGACGACCAGCGACTGAGCCATGAGGCACCCGAGCAGCGCGAGTACGGCGACCCCGGCGGCCGCGATCATCGCGTGCCGGTCGCCGATCCGGTCGGCCAGCCAGGAGGACGGTACGTCGCCGAGCACCTGTCCGATGCCCAGCAGCGCGAGCATGTAGCCCGCGGTGCTCGGCGAGGCACCGACGTGGAGGGCGGTGAGCGCGATGATCGGCGCGATGGCGCCGTTGCCGATCTCGTAGACCATCGCCGGCAGGAAGACCGACGGAGCGATCGAGCGCAGGGTGGCCGTCGACGATTCGGGACTCGACATGCTGGTCCGGCTCGGCGACTCGACCATCTCGCGCGGCGTGCCCCTTCGACTACGGCAGCTGGCTCCCGGACGATCCGCCGGACAGCACGCCGGGGGTCGACCGCACGCCAGAGCTTACGCAACTGTTCAGAGATGCTTAGCAAGGGGCAAGATAATGTGATGCACGCATCGGTGCGGATCAGGGAACGCACAGCGGAAGATCTCCCGAGCTGCGCCGCCGTGCTCCGGGCGGTCCACGAGGATTCGCGCTACCCGGTCGTGTGGCCGGACGACGCCGAGCGCTGGCTGACGCCGCGGACGATGGTGCAGGCCTGGGTGGCGACCCGGAACGGCACGGTCGTCGGACATGTCGCCCTGGGCGTCGTACCTCGGGCCGACGGCACCCGATTCGGCTCGATCGAGCGGCTCTTCGTCGACCCGGCCTGCGGACGTTCGGGGATCGGGCGGCGACTGCTCGCGCACGCACTGGCCGACGCCGAGGCCCGCGGCCTGGCGGTCGAGCTCGATGTCGCCGACGGCTCGACCGCGGCGATCAGCCTCTACGAGCGGCTGGGGTGGCGGCTGGTCCGCCGCGCGCCGATCTCGTGGGGCGGCGACCACGCGACCTCGGTCCTCACGTTCCATCCGCCCGGCCAGGCGTAGGTCAGGTCATCGCCGTATCGATGACTTTCTCCGGGCGCCGGCGTTTCACCTGTATAACGTCGGAAGCCTCCGACCTGGCGAAGGAGAATGCATCGTGGACTGGACCCTCGAACTCGTGCTGGTGCCCGTCGCGGACGTGGACCGGGCCAAGGCCTTCTACGCCGAGAAGGCGGGCTTCCACGTCGACGTCGACTACAGCGCCGGTGACGATTTCCGGATCGTGCAGCTGACTCCGCCGGGATCCGCGTGCTCGATCGTGCTCAAGAAGGACACCAAGACCGCAGGCGCCGCCCAGGGCCTGCACCTCTGCGTCTCAGACATCGAGGCCGCCCGGTCCGAGCTCGTCGGGCGCGGGGCCGAGGTCAGCGAGATCTTCCACTTCGGGCCGGAGGGGCAGACGCCCGGCCCGGACCCGGAACGCAGCACCTACAACTCCTTCGCCTCTTTCAACGACCCCGACGGCAACGGATGGATGGTCCAGGAGGTCAAGCGGTCGGCAGCATCGGCGACGTGACGACCACGGAGGCGGACTTCGCCGAGCTCACCGAACGCCACCGCCGAGAACTGCACGTCCACTGCTACCGGATGCTGGCGTCGTACGACGAGGCGGAGGACGCCGTGCAGGAGGCGATGTTGCGGGCGTGGCGGGCCCGCGACAGCTTCGACGGAAGCTCGCTGTTTCGGGCCTGGCTCTACCGCATCGCGACCAACGTCTGCCTCGACATGATCCGGCGCAACGCACGTCATCCGACGCAGGTGCGCTCCGTCGCCGAGGTGCCGTGGCTGCAGCCCTACCCGGACCGGGTCCTCGACGAGGCCGCTCCCACCGCGGAGCAACCGGAAGCAGTCACCGTCGACCGGGAGACGATCGCGCTGGCATTCGTCGCCGCGATGCAGGCGTTGCCGCCGAGACAACGCGCGACGTTCGTCGCCCGCGACCTGCTCGGCTGGCCCGCGGCCGACACGGCCTCGCTGCTCGAGACCAGCGTCGCCGCCGCCAACAGTGCGCTGCAGCGAGCCCGCGCGACCATGCAGGACCGGCTTCCCGCACGCCGGACGGACTGGTCGGCGCCGACGGTGAGCGATGAGGAAAAGGCGTTGCTCGAGCGGTTCATCGCCGCGCACGAACGCTGCGACGCGGCGGCGGCCATCGCCGTCTCGGCCGAGGACATCCGGGTCACCATGCCGCCCTATCCGCTCGTCTTCGACGGCATCGCCGGGATCGCGCCCCTGCTGGAGCGGGCATTCGGCGAGGACCGGGAGGGTGACTGGCGGCTGCTGCCGACCGCGGCCAATCGGATGCCGGCGGCTGCGAGCTACCTCCGCCGGACCGGTGACACGACGTACCGGCCGTTCAAGGTCGACGTACTGCGCATCGACGGCGGCGCCATCGCGGAGATCACGACCTTCGGCCCCGACCTCTTCCCGGCATTCGGGCTGCCCCCGACCCTGTAACGGGCGGCCGGCGCGCTCGGCGGCGCGGCTAGCGAATGATGCTGTAGAGAACGCCGTCGTGCCATTGCCCGTCGCGGAAGGCGACGTGTCGGAGCGTCCCCTCCTGGGTGAAGCCGGCCTTCTCCAGCGCCCGCTGCTCAGCGATGTTGCTGACCTCGGTATAGGCCTCGATCCGGTCCAGGAGGGTCTGCGCGAACAGATACGCCACCACCAGCTGGTGGGCACGGGTCCCGACTCCGCGGCCCCGCTCCGATCGGGCCAGATGAATCCCGAGGGTCCAGCACGGTTGCCCGAACCACTGGTGCCGGTCCCAGGAGATGGTGCCCGAGCGCTCGTCGTCGCGGGCGATCAACACGATCCCTCCGCCGTCCGTGATGAGACTGCGCTCGGAATCCCACCGCTGGCGCCACTCCCGAGGATCCCGGAATCCCTGCCACAGAAAGGAGCCGGCGTCGTCGGGTTCGCTGATCAGGTCCTGCAGAAACGGCAGGTCGTCCTCGCGTACCGGCCGCAGCACTACCTCGTCGTCCGTCACAAATCCCGCATCCTACGGTCGAGCGCCACGTCGAAGTACGTTGCGACGCCGCCGGGCGGCCTTCGGCGCGCGGGGTCGCATCGACATCGTGCGTGCTACTCGCACAATCGACCCCGATATGCGAGTACGGCGCACGATGATGCCCGGTGCACATCCCCGCCCGCCGGTCCGTCTCAAGCGGGGCTCGGTCGTCGTACGGCGGACGCGTAAGGCAAGGTGGGACGGGCGCACGTTCCCCCGACCGAAGGGACGACGGATATGAGCAGGGCCTACGGCTTTTCCGCTTACGGCGGCCCCGAGACCGAGACCTGGTTCGACCGGCCGGAGCCGGCGCCCGGTGCGAGCGAGCTGGTGATCAAGGTCCGGGCGATCGGGGTGAATCCCGTCGACGCCAAGGTGCGCGACGGCGCGATGGCCAACCCGGAGGCGTCGCCGAACTTCCCCTTGGCGCTCGGCGCGGAGGCGTCCGGCGTCGTCGTGGCGATCGGCTCCGACGTCGACGGGTTCGCCGAGGGCGAAGAGGTGATGGGCCGGGCGGCTCTGGAGCACGGTACCTACGCCGAGCACGCCGTGTTGCGCGCGGACGCGACCTCGCACAAGCCGGCGCACGTCAGTTTCGTGCAGGCGGCGGCACTGCCCGTGGCCGGCGGCACGGCCTGGGACGCGGTCGAGAAGCTTGGCGTCACCTCCGGCGAGACGTTGCTGATCAACGGCATCGGCGGGGGAGTCGGGGTGATGGCCGCCCAGCTGGCCCGCGACCGCGGCGCGGCGGTGTTCGGGGCCGCCAGCGAGGGCAAGCGGGCGCTGGTGGAGAGCCTGGACGCCGTACTGGTGCCCTACGACACCGGCGACGTCGTCGCCCAGATGCGCGAGCTCCTGCCCGGTGGGCTCGACGCAATCCTCGACCTGGTCGGCGGCGAATCGCTGCGGCAGATCGCCGTTCTCATCACCGACCCGGCCAGGATCGTCTCGATCGTCGATCCCGCTGTCGTGGAGCTCGGGGGGCAGCTCGTGCGGGGGACCGCCGCGGGTGTTCCCGCCGTGGCCGATCTGGTCGCGGCCGGCAAGGTCGACCCGAAGGTGCTGCAGACCTACCCCTTCGACGAAGCGCCGCAGGCGCTGCGGTCGGTGGAGTCCGGCCACGTGCTCGGCAAGGTCGTGATCGACATGGACCAAACGACCGAGGCCTAACCCGGCGAGCGGACCTCGCGGCTGACCAGCCGCTGCATCCGGCGAAGTTCGGTCGGACGGATGTTGCGGTCGACGGCCCGGTGCTCGGCGACGGCTGGCAGTGCGGCGACGGCCTCGCTGCGGCCCGCGTGGTCGACGAAGACCCGGGCGAGGCGGCGTCGTACCACCGAGGTCAGGGTGCGTACGGCGAGGGACGCGTCGGACTCGAACGCGCGCAGCACGATCCAGGTCAACGCCACGTCGGCGCCCGGCGCACCGACGGCGGCGTTGGTCCAGTCGATGACCACCGGCCCCGACGCGGACAGCAGCACGTTGGCCGGGTGCAGGTCGAGGTGCAGGACCGCGTCGCCCGGCGCGGCGAACGACGTCATCCCCGGCAGCCCTCTGATCTCGTGCAGCCGCCGGTGCAGGTCGGCGAGCAGCCGGGCGTGGCGATCCACCCGCCAGGGCCGCCGGACGAGATCCTCGAGCATCGTCGGTCCGGTGATCCGCTCGAGCACCATCTCCCCGGGGCCGACCCGGTGTACGGCGGGCACGGGGTAGCCGGCCGCCCGGACGTGGTCCATCACCTGCGCCTCGGCGACGTAGGAGCGATCGCGCGCCGCCCGGCGGAGCACCCGGTCCGGGCCGAGCTCGTAGACGACGGTGTCGCGCCCGGCGGCCAGCCGAGGACCGAGCTCGGCATCGGGCACAGGTTCTTCGGTGACCAGCACGGGATCCATCATGCCGCGTCAACCTGAGGTTGACGACGCCGCGATCGTCAACCTAGAGTTGACGCATGACGAACTCACCGATCTCCCTCGACAACCTCATCGCCTTCGTCGAGACCCTCGACCCCAGCGGCGGCCCGCTGGACGACCTCTCGGCGGCCGTCGCCGTCTCCGTCCGCCTCGACGAGCAGTCCGACGACCTCATCGGGCACTTCGTCGACCGGGCCCGCCGCTCCGGCGCGTCCTGGAGCCAGATCGGCGCCAGCATGGGCGTGTCGAAACAGGCCGTTCAGAAGCGCTTCGTCCCACGGCTCGACGCCGACAGTCTCGTGCCCGAGGACCAGTTGTTCACCCGCTTCACCCCGCGGGCGCGCAACGTCCTCGCCGCCGCCGGCCAGATCGCCGACCAGGGGCCGGCGGACGCCATCGGACCGGCCGACATCCTCGGCGGTCTGCTAACCGAGAGCGCCGGCATCGCCGCGACGATCATCCACGCCGCGGGCCTCACCGACGAGCAGATCTGCGCCGCCTTCGCGCTCGAGCCGGCGACCGGCGGCGGCGACGCCGACCCCGCGGCGCTGCGCGAGCTGGGATTCACCCCGGACGGAAAGATCGTGTTGCGCGAGACGCTGCGCGCGGTGCTGCGGCTCGGCCACAACTACGTCGGAACTGAACACCTCCTGCTCGGGGTCATCTACACCGACGGCGACGTCGCCCGGAAACTCGATGAACTCGGGCTCGGCGCGGACTTCGCCGAGCAGGCGCTCGCGGCGGAGATCGCCAAGGTCAAGGCGCAGCGCCAGGCCGGGTAGCGACCCGCCCCACGGCCGACGCGCTCAGGCCAGGTCGCCGGCCGCGGCGACGAAGCCGTCGCCGCGGTAGGTGACCGGTGCCGGGTCGAGCCAGTCGACGAGCGGGTCCTTCATCGCGAACGCGAGGAAGTGGTTGCCGGTCGGGTTGTAGTGGCCGATGTAGTAGCGGTCGCAGTAGGCCGCCGGGTCGAGCGAGAAGTCGCGTGCATCGACGGCGTGTTCCTCGAGCATGTCGACCACGGGAAGGTCGTGTCGGCTCAGGTAGTCGAGCAGGATCCCGTCGAAGCGCGGCTCACCGCGGAGGTGCTGCATCACCGACTCCCCGCTGTAGGTCAGCACGATCAGCAGCTCCCTGCCGTGCTCGGCAACGAACTCCCGGACCAGGTCGAGGGTGTACAGCGTCGACTGCAGTCCATAGTGGACGAGAAGACGGTCGGCGTCCCGAGCGCGGTTCGGTCCGGCGAGATCGACGTCGGCTCCCAGCGCGTCGGCGAGCGCGCGGAGCGGTCCGAGGTCGTCGACGTCGATGTCCTTGCTCAGGCACTCCAGCTGCACGATCTCGTCGCCGGCGAACAATGCATCGACCGTGGCCGGGTCGCACAGCTGGTGGAGGTCTTCGGCTGTCGGCATCGGGTTGTCGCGCTCGGTGAAGCGACCCGTCGACGTGTCCAGACGCAGATGCGGCCATGGGTTCGCGTGCATCATGGACCGGATGTTCTCGCCCATCGCCGCCCGGAAGCCGGATAGCCGGAACCACCGCGCGGCGTCGAGGTTTCGCACGTGGTCGTCGTCGTAGATGTTGAGAACGACGTACGGCGCGCCCAGCTCGCCCTGCTCGACGTGGCGGAGGCGGCAGAAGGCCTGGTAGACACCGAACCCGCCGACGCCGAAATTCCGAACCGGCTCGCCGAGGTGCGCGGCGAGCACCTCCTGCCAGGTTTCACCGTCGCTGACCTGATGGCACTGGGTGAAGCTGTCGCCGTAGGTGTTGATCCGGCACGGGCACTCGCGGTAGCGGACCATCCCGCGGGCGGAGTCGGGCGTGTAGGTGCTGATCGTGTAGGAGTCGTCGACGCCGTCGCGCATGCAGATGTCGTCCAACGCGTATCCGGTGAGCGGGTCGAAGCGCGCCCAGCCGGGGGTATCCGGGTCCAGGAAGGCCTCGAGATCCGCCTTGTCCCATGCGCAGCCGGCCAGATACTGGTGGATGTCCACGCCCCGCCTCCTCGATCGACAGTCGATTATGCCGATTCCCGTCGGTCTGGTGATCGGCCGTGGTCGCCGGGGATGATGTCCTTGTCGGGTCCGCTCGTTCGTCCTTCTCATGAGTCGGGCATTCGGGCCCGACCGGACCGAGGAGCAACACCATGGCGCAGTACCTGGCTCTGACCTACACCGCCGACGTGGACTGGTTCACCCCCGAGAACGCCGAGACGCTCGCCGAGTACCAGAAGTTCGGGCGTGAGGACGCCGACAGCATCGTGGCCAGCGCCGTGCTCCATCCGACCGGTACGGCGACGACCGTCCGGGTCGTCGGTGCCCGCGGTGGCGAGGTGGTCACCGCCGACGGGCCCTACGCGGAGACCAAGGAGGCGCTGACCGGCTACTACCTGATCGAGGCCGCCGACCTCGACGCCGCGGTCGCGATCGCCGCCCGGATCCCGGCCGCGTGGGGCGGGGCGGTCGAGGTACGGCCGGTCGCCCGGGCGAAGTGACGCCGGATGGCCGAGGCGCATGATCGGCTCGCCGACACCGTGCGGATCGAGGGTGCGCGCGTCCTCGCCACCCTGGTCCGGACGGTGGGCAGCCTGTCGGTCGCCGAGGACGCCGTACAGGACGCCGTCCTCGCCGCACTGCGGGAGTGGCCGCGCACCGCGGTGCCCGACGAGCCGCGGGCCTGGCTGACCGTCACGGCGCGTCGTAAGGCGATCGATATCCTGCGCCGGGAGGGCGCCCGGGCGAGCAAGGAGCGCGACGGGAGTGCCCTGATGGACACCGGTACGGCGGACCTGCCGCCCGCGGGCGTCGTGCGTGACGACCAGCTCCGCCTCATCTTCACCTGCTGCCATCCTGCCCTGGCGCCCGATGCTCGGGTGGCGCTTGCGCTACGCGCATTGTGCGGCCTGTCGACGGCCCAGGTCGCGGCGGTGCTGCTGACCACGGAAGCAGCGATGGCCAAGCGGCTGACCCGCACCCGGACCAAAATCAGCGTTGCCCGGATCCCGTACACCGTGCCGTCCGACGCGGACCTGCCCGGACGGCTCGGCGCCGTGTGCGGTGTGGTGCACGCCCTCTACACCGCCGGTCATGCACCGCTCGCCGGGGCGACAGCGCTCGACGTCGACGTCTGTGCCGAGGCGCTGCGGCTGGGTCGACTTCTGGTCGACCTGCTGCCCGACGAGCCGATGCCGGCGGCCGTGCTCGCCCTGCTCCTGCTGACCGAGGCGAGACAGCCGGCCCGCATCGACGACGCCGGTGACGTCGTCCTGCTCACCGACCAGGACCGCGCGCAGTGGGACGCGACGGCCATCGCCGAGGGGTCTGCGCTGCTCGCCGCGTCGCTGCGGCGTACCGCCGGTATCGCCGACCCCTACCAACTCCAGGCCTCGATCGCCGCCGAGCACGCGCACGCGCCCAGCTACGCGCTGACCGACTGGGCCGAGATCGTCCGGCTCTACGACCTGCTGCTGAGCGTCGCGCCGACCGCGACCGCGGCGCTGAGCCGGGCGGTGGCACTGAGCGAAGCGTGCGGCGCCTTTGCCGGACTCGCCGCCCTCGACACGATTCCGCCGGGGCCGCGTTGGCACGCCGTACGCAGCGAACTGCTCGCCCGCGAGGGCCGTTACGCCGAAGCCGCCGACGAGGCCACGGCGTCGCTCGCCGGTGCCCTGTCCGACCCGGAGCGCCGCCACCGGGAACGCCGCCGCGACGCCTGGCTCGCCGAGCGGTGAGTGCGGTCAGACCATGCGGTGGCCGCCGCCGACGTAGAGCGTCTGCCCGGTGATCCAGCGGGCCTGTTCCGAGGCGAGGAAGACCGCGACGTCGGCGACGTCCTCGGGTGTCCCCACGCGGCCCAGCGGGGTGTCCCGATCGATGTCGGCGACCATGTCGTCGGCGATCCAGCCGGTCTGGATCGGACCGGGGGAGATGATGTTCGCCGTGATACCGGCCGGGCCGAATTCGTGCGCCGCCGACCTCGTCAGGCTCTCCAGCGCACTCTTCGACGCGCCGTAGGACACCTCGGACGGGAAGACGTCGGCGCCGTCCGTGCTGACGTTGAGCACCCGCCCCCAGGTCGCGGCCCGCGCGAGGTGCCGACGGTGGAACTCCGCCATCAGCAGCGCCGGTGCGCGGGTGTTGACGGCGAGGTGTGCGTCGATCGTGTCGCCGGTGATCGGGGTCATCTCGCCGTGGAACCGGGTGCCGCCGGCCGGGATGAAGGTGTCCGGCCGGCAGTACGCCGCGTTGTTGACGAGGATCTCGACCGGACCGAGCGTGTCGGCCGTGCGATCGAAGAGGTCGACGCAGGCGCGCGGATCCGCGAGGTCGGCCGGGAGCAACTCCGCGACCCCGCCCGCGGCCACGATCTCGCCACGCACCTGACGACCGTCGGCGGAGTTGGCGGCCTCGTAGCGGGCCGGTCCCGGCGCCGGGTGGTCGTCGATGGTCGTGTCAGCCGACCGGGGGAGGAACGCCATCGCGACCCGGACACCCTGTGCCGCCAGGGCGCGCGCCACGGCCGCGCCGATTCCCAGCGGGCTATTCGCCCCGGTCACCAACGCGACCCGACCGGCCAGCTCGGTATCGATCATCCGCTGATCGTGTCAGGGCGGGGTCGCCTGTCGCATACTGGGCGCCGCGACGTGGAGAGTGGATGCGGTGACCGAGACGAATGAGGCAGCCATCCGGCGCTGGGGTGCGATCCCGCGATCGGCGCACGAAGAATTCAGCCCGGAGGGCGACTTCTGTCGGCAGCATCTGCTCAACCCGGTGCTGTGGCGCATGCTCGGCGATGTCTCGGGGCGTCGGGTGCTCGATGCGGGCAGCGGGCAGGGATACCTGTGCCGGCTACTGGCCGCCAGGGGAGCGAGGGTCGTCGGTCTCGAACCTGGCCGGTCGCTGCTGGATTACGCCAGGGATCTCGAGGCAACGGACCCACTGGGTATTGAGTACGTCGAGGCGGACCTTTCCGCGCCGCCCGCTCTCGGGACGTTCGACGTGGTGGTGGCCAATGTCGTGCTTTCGGCGATACCCGACTGGCGGGCGGCGATGCGTGCGTGCGTCTCGTCGCTCGACGTGGGCGGGATTTTCGTGTTCTCGATCAACCACCCGTGCTTCGAGCAACTCTGGCGGACCTGGCGCGAGCACGGGGCCTATCGCACCGATCGATACCTGCGGGAGTATGAGATTCCCGCGACCTACGCGGCCGACTTCCACCGGCCGTTGTCGGCCTACCTCAACGAGCTCGTCGGGCTGGGATGCCGGATCCGGGAGATCGCCGAGCCCGGCCTCGATCCCGCCGTCGCGGCCGAGGCTGCTCCCGGGGTCGAGGCATACGTCGAGCTGCCGAACTTCCTCGTCGTCTGCGCCGAGCGGGCCTAGCCGATCGCGGCGATCCGCGGCACGATCCGCTCGGCGACCTGTTCGGTGAAGGCGACCGGGTGACGGTCGGGCAGCACCTGGATCTCGCCGATGCCCAGCCGCGCATAGTCCTCGGCGTCGGCGAGGAATGCGTCGGGGTCGTCCAACACCGGGCGGCTGACCATCACGGTCTTGTCGATGGTGTCGTAGTCGCGGCCTTCGCTGTCGCAGTGGACGCGCAGCACGCCGAGCTTGTGGGCCACCTCGTCGGTGCTTGTCGCGAACACGTTGCACGCGTCGGCGTATCGGGCGACGAGCAGCAGCGTCTTCTTCTCACCGCCACCGCCGATCATGATCGGCGGTCGCCTGCGGCCGAGCGGCGCCGGCACGCACAGCGTCTCGGCGAGCTGGTAGTGGCGGCCTTCGTACGGGCCGTTGTCGTCGCTCCACATCTGCAGGCAGATCTGGATGCACTCCTCGAGGCGTTCGAAACGCTCGGCGACCGGAACCACCGGTACGCCGAGCCCGCGCTGTTCCCGCTCGTACCACGAGGCGCCGAGGCCGAGCAGCGCGCGGCCACCGGAAAGCACGTCGACGGTCGTGACGATCTTCGCCAACAGCCCCGGATGCCGGTACATCACACCGGTCACCAGCAGGCCGAGCGTGATGCGATCGGTGACCGCCGCGAGGTAGCCGAGCGTGGTGTAGCCCTCCAGCATCGGCTCCTCGGCGCCGCCCAGGCGGTGTTGCATCTGGAAGTAGTGATCCATCGGGGTGAACGACGACATACCGGCCTGCTCGGCGGCGCGCGCCGTGTCCGCGAGCGTCGGTGCGATCAGTGCGGGGTCGGCCGGGTCCGAGAAGTTCCAGTAGTGCAACCCGAGTCTCATGTCACTCATCGCCTCCCGGGGAGAATCTACTCAGGTCCAGTCGAATGTCGCCGGGCCGCCGCGCAGCCACGAGATGATCAGTGCGTTGACGGCATCCGGGGACTCGACCGGGAGACCGTGGGTGCCGGGCAAGACCGCGAGTCTCGCGTCGCCGAGGGCATCGACCACCGCGACGCTGTGCTCGAGCCGCACGTCGTCCTGGTCGCCCTGCAGGACCAGTGCCGGGGTCTCGATGGAGCCGAAGTCGGCGAGGTCGAGCTCCGGCTCGGTCTCCACCATGTGAATCAGCTTGGCGAACACCACGGGGAAGTGGTCGGGTCCGTCCGGGGAGAGCCCGTCGTACCCGGCGCGCAGAAAGGGCATGGCCGCGTCGCCGGCGGCCAGCAGCTGGGCGGCGAGGCCGTCGGCGATCTTGCCGGAGGAGTTGAAGTACTGCCCGATGAGGACCATCCGGTCGACCAGGTCGGGCCGGCGCCGCGCGACGAGTAGCGCCACGATCGCGCCGTCACTCCAGCCGACGAGGTGGCTGCGCCCGCCCACCTCCTGGTCGAGGTAGTTGATGGTGTCGTCGGCCATCACCGCGTAGGTCAGCGGACCGTCGACATCCGGGGTGTGCGCATGGCCGCGGCGCTCCGGGACATGCACCCGGAAGCCGGCCTTGACCAACACCGGGGTCTGCGCCGCGAACGACGCTGCTCCCGCGAAGGCCCCGTGCAGCAGGGTGAGGGCCGGGCCATCGCCCTCGACCTCGTGCCACGTGCGCAGGCCTGCGACGTCCACGTACACCATTCGTCCTCGCTCTCTAGAAGATTTCGTCCAGCAGACGGTAAAAGTCGACGCGTGCAGAATCCGGGTCGATTTCGCCGTAACGGCTGAGAAAACGTCGCGCGTAGCCATCGCCGAATTGCGGGTTGAGGCTTTCCGAGGAGATGCTTCGGGTGGCGAGGGCAAGGTCCAGGTACCGGTCGGCCGTACCGAGACGACCCACGTCGATCAGCCCGGTGACCGTGATGTCGACGGGGTCGAGCAGAAGGTTGGGCAGGCACAGGTCGCCATGGCAGACGACCAGGTCCTCTTTCTGATCCGGGATCGCGGCCTCGAGGGAGGCAAGAAGCTGGCGGCCGGTCCGGCCTTCACGCTCGGGATCCAGCCTGAGGAGGTCGACCGCGTCGGTCTCGACCGCGGTGCGGGCATAGGGGAGCGTCACGGCCAGACTGCGGTCGAACGGGCACCACCCGACCGGCACAGCATGCAACGCGCGGGCAAGATCGGCGAAGGCGTCGATGACCCGATTCCGTTCGGTTTCGGCCCAGTGCGCCGATGCCGGACGGCCGGCCAACGCCCTGGTGAGGAGCCAGCATCGATCGGTGTCGCCGTCGAACTCGACCACATCGGCGGCGGGGAATCCCTGCGTACGGAGCCAACGGGCACGCTCGGCTTCATCGGCGAGCTCGCGGGCGGCGATCGGATCGGAGCGGCTGACGACTTTCAGGTAGAGGTCCGGCTCGCCCATGAGCCGCCAGACTTTCGCACCCGACATGCCGTGACCGACTGCTCGCCAGTTGTGGCGGTCGAAGCGGCGACGCAGCGACGGCGGTTTTTCCATGGCGCTCATTGTGGCCGACGCACGCGACCTTCCCATCGCCACCCGCTATGCCCATCGACTTGGTAGGTTAGCCGAACGGGGGGACACATCAGAGATGCATGGCAGCACCGGAAGACGCATGAAGCGGGGCGCGCTTGTCGTGCCCGTGGTGCTAGGGGTGCTGACGGTAATGGTGATGGGTGCTGTCAGCGCGTCCGCGGGCGGCGTGACCCACCAGAACACCCGCGTTTGTGATCGACCGTCGCCCGGTCATGCCGGCTGCCTGGCGATCCGTCATGACACGATCGTTCCGATCACCGGTAGGGCGGTCGCGAACGCGGCTCCCTCGGGCTACGGCCCGTCGGCGATCCGCTCGGCCTACGCTCTCGGCGCCGCCAAGTCGAGCGGGCGCACGGTCGCGATCGTCGACGCCTTCGACGACCCGAAGGCGGAGGCCGACCTCGGCGTCTACCGCAAGCAGTTCGGCCTACCTGCATGCACCACCGCCAACGGCTGCTTCAAGAAGGTCAACCAGACCGGTGGAACCACACCGCCGCGCGCCGACGGCGGCTGGGCGCAGGAGATCTCCCTCGACCTCGACATGGTCAGTGCGACCTGCCCCGACTGCAAGATCCGGCTGGTCGAGTCGTCCGACAACTCCTTCACCAACCTCGGCACCGCAGTCAATCGCGCAGCCAGCATCGCCGGTGTGAAGGCCATCAGCAACAGCTATGGCGGCTCGGACACCCGCGCAACTTCTGCTTACAACCATCCGGGGATCGCCATCACCGCATCGACCGGCGACAGCGGATACGGCGTGCAGAGCCCTGCGTCGTACGGCACCGTGACCGCCGTCGGCGGCACGTCGCTGCACCGTGCCTCGTCCACCCGCGGCTGGCACGAGACGGCGTGGAACGGCGCCGGTTCAGGCTGCTCGACCCTCAACGCGAAGCCGGTCTGGCAGACCGCCGCGACGAAGTGCAGCGGCAAGGCCAGCGCCGACGTGTCCGCCGTCGCCGACCCGAACACCGGCGTCGCGGTCTACGACTCCTTCGCGTTCCAGGGCGTCAGCGGATGGCTGGTCTTCGGCGGCACCAGCGCCTCGTCACCGATCATCGCCAGTGTCTACGCGTTGTCGGGCAACACCATCGGCTATCCGGTGGACTTCACCTGGCACCACACGGCTTCGCTGATCGACATCATCGTCGGCAACAACGGCACCTGCTCGACCAAGGTCTGGTGCACGGCCGGCAAGGGCTGGGACGGCCCGACCGGCCTGGGGACCCCCAAGGGCACCGGCGCCTTCTGACCGGCGGCCGGCTAGCCCGTGCCGGACCAGTGCGACGGTCGGACCAACGACTGCGGCAGCCGCGTATGCGCATCGCCTTTGGCCGAGTCGATCTGGGACTGGATGAGAAAGATGCATCCGGTGAGCTCGGCACCCCTGATGTCGGCGTCGCGCAGGTCGGCGCCGATGAGGTCCGCGCCGCTCAGGTCGGCGCGTCGCAGGTCGGCGGCGATGAGCCGCGCGCCCCGCAGGGTGGCGCCGCGAAGATCGGCGCCACGAAGGTCGGCTCCGATCAGGTCGGCACCCCGATGATCGGCCTTCGGGCCGGCGACGGCGGCGCGGGCGAGCTCGCTCGCTCGGAGCAGAAGCCCGTTGACCCGTTCCCGATGCGCCGCCACGTCGAGTCCGACCAGACCGTCGGACGACCGGCGCGCCAGGCTTTCGGTGTCGGCGATGGCGTCACGGAGGTCGGCGTGCGCCGGTGCCGCCGCGGCTAGGTCGACGGCTTCGGTGAGGTACCAGAGCAGCTCGTGCAACTGCCGCATGACCGCGAACGCGTCGAACATGCTCTTCGCGAGCTCCGGCTCCGCGCGCCAATCCCGGCCGCCGAACGTGACTTGGGACACCTGCTGTCCGGCGCCGAAGCAGTCGTAGGTGGTGCAGCCCCGAAAGCCACCTGACCCTGAGGTCATCGTGGATTCCGCAGCGGAAGTCGCCGTGCAGGTTGGGGCACGGGCGTCCCGCGGGCTTGTCGATCGCGAAGTCCGCCGACGCGGAGAAGGCCGGAGCGACGCAGCAGAGCCCGACACAGCGCGCGCAGTCGGCGCTGAGGCCGGGGGTACGACGGGCCGACACCCGACCATCCTCGCACCGCGGCCCGACGCGGACACTGCCACCATGACCGATCCCGTCAGCACCGATCCTGCTCCGACGCCGTCGGGCATCGCCGCGGCGGCTGCCGACTTCGGCCCCTTCGACGGCCGGATTTGGTTCAACACCGCGCACCAGGGACCGCTGCCGCGCCGTGCGGTCACCGCCGCGCACGAGGCGGCCGAGCTGAAAGTCGCGCCACACCGGATCGCGGACGACGACTTCACCGAGATACCCGAGCAGCTCCGTTCGCTGCTGGCTCGGCTCGTCGGTGGCTCGCCGGACCAGATCGTGCTGGGGAACAGCACGTCGTACGGCCTGCACCTCATCGCCAACGGACTGCCCTGGGCGGACGGTGATGAGGTCCTCGTCGTCGCCGGCGACTACCCGGCCACCGTGTTGCCCTGGAAACGCCTCGCCGGCAAGGGGATCCGAATCGTCGAATTGCGGCCGACGTCCGGATCGCTCACCGCCGAGGAGCTCGCCGCGGCGATCACGTCTCGAACTCGAGTGCTGGCGGTGACCTGGGTCGATTCGTTCACCGGCCGGGCGCTCGATCTCGACGCGCTGGGCGTCATCTGCCGACGTACCGGTGTCCTGCTGGTCGTCAACGCCTCCCAGGCCCTCGGCGCCCGGCCGATCGACGTCACCCGCACCCCGGTCGACGCGGTCGTGTCCTGCGGATACAAATGGCTCTGCGGCCCCTACGGCACCGGCTTCGCGTGGCTGCATCCCGATCTGCTCGCGCGGCTCGTGCCCCAACAGGCCTACTGGCTGGCGATGCAGGCCGGCCGCGGGCTGCACCAGATGCGCGACACGACCCTGCGCGACGACCTCGGCGTCCGCGCCTTCGACACTTTCTGTCCCGCGAACTTCTTCGACGTCCTGCCATGGTCCGCCTCCGTCGACCTGTTCCTCGACACCGGGGTCGACGCCATCGCCCGCTGGGATCAGCAGCTCGTCGATCACCTCGTCGGCGGCCTCGACCACGACCGCTACCGCCTGGTCAGCCCTGCCGACGGCACCGCCCGCTCGACACTCGTCGTGCTCACCGACACCGTCGGCAGCGGTGCGGACCGGCACCGGCAACTCACCGACGCCGGAATCGGCGCGGCCTACCGCGAGGGCAACCTGCGCCTGTCGGTGCACCTGTTCAACGCCGTGGAACAGGTCGACCGCGTCCTCGCCGTCTTGCCCGCGCCGGCCGGGCGGTGAACCTCGGTCGCCGAAAAGGGTGAGGTCAGGTCGCGAGAAGGAGGCTGCCGGTGGTGAGCGCGAGCGCGGCGGCCGCGAGATTACTCAGGCCATGGACCGCGATGGCCGGCCCGAGACGGGCAGTACGCCGGACCAGGAAACACTGCACCAGCCCGAACGCGGCCGTGTTCACGGCAATGAACACCGCGGCGGCGGCGGTGTGTTCTTCCCAAGCGTGACACGCGCCGAAGATCAGCGAGCCGACCAGGGCGGCGGGAAAAAACCCGACCCGGCGCATGCCGGCGCGCAGGACCAGCCCACGGAACATGAGCTCCTCGATCGGCGGGCCGACGAGCACGGCGATCACGATCGCGAGGACCACCACTGCGGTGGACAGGCCGGACAGGTGCAGGTTGGACAGCTGCTCATGGCGTAGCTGCGGGAAGATCGCCAGCGTCGCCCCGCCGACGGCGATGCGGGCGCCCAGCCCGATGAGCGCGAAGAGCAGGATCTGGCCGGTGTCGGCGATTCGCGGCCGGCCCCAGCCGAACGCGGCCGCCCACCCGCCGGACCGCCGGGCGATGGGTCCGCCGATGAGTAGCAGCGCGGCGGCGAGCGCGGCGTAGGCGATCACGCTGAAGACGACGCCGTGAAGGTGCAGCGCCGCCACCACGGGAACACCGACCGCCAGAGTCAGGACGAACACGGCGAGCACCGCTGCGGCCTGGCCCAGCCCCCAAACCGGCGCCCCCGGCTCGAGACTCCAGGCCACCGCACAGTCGAGCGGGTAGCGCCACGGGTCCAGCCACCGCCGGATGAGCGGCCGCGGCACGGCCGGGTCGGTGCCGGTCCGTCCGGCCGGCGCCGTCACGGGCCGGTCTCCGCACGACATGCACCACGCTGGACGGAGCGGCACCAGGCGGCTACGCCGTCGATGTCCACCGGCCCGCTGGTGTCGACGGTGAGAACGGGGCCGAGCCCGAGCGGGCCGCCGCCGTACTCGCGGCTCCACTCGTTGGCCCGCACGATCTTCCCGTGGATCGGGTGCACGGTCGGCCACCGCCGCCGGAGCCGCTCCTGGGCGAGATCGAGCGGCACGTCGCACCAGATCTCCAGGGGCCGGGTGACGCCGGCATTGGCGAGGCCGGCCTCGGCGTGGTGCCGGAACTTCGCCGGCAGCGGACTTTCGATGATGCCGCCGCAGGGGGATTGGGCGAGCAGGTTCCACGCGGTCTGGCTCGCGGCCGCGCCGAAGAGCGAGTTCCACTCCCGTTGCGTCCGCCCGTCCAGCGGCGCGGCACCGAGGATGTCCGCCCAGGTCTCCTTGATCAGATCCTTGCCGAAGAGCGGCAGGCCGAGTTTTTGCGCCAGTGGGTGCGACAGGGTGGTCTTCCCGGCGCCCGGCACGCCGTTCACCAGGACGACGAAGCGTTCCGCACCCACAGCCCCTCCTCCCGAACGGTCGCTCCACGATAGTGGCGGCCGCGCGGTGCGGTCGGCCAGGCGGCCGGAACGCCAAATTGGTTGCCCTGCGGAGTCACGTCTGGTGCACTGCCGGAGCGGGACCCGAGCCGAGCCGACCAGGGAGAGGACCATGCGAGCAGCGTCGATGTCCAACGAGAAGGGGATATTCACCTACGTAGAGGACACGACGCGCAGTGACCATGTTGAACCTCGGGATTCTGGCGCATGTAGACGCCGGTAAGACCACCCTCACCGAGCGGCTGCTCCACGCGGCCGGCGTCATCGACGAGATCGGCAGCGTCGACGACGGAAGCACCCAGACCGACACCCTGGCTCTCGAACGGCAGCGCGGGATCACCATCAAATCCGCCGTCGTCTCGTTCGTCATCGGTGACGTCACCGTCAACCTGATCGACACCCCGGGCCACCCGGACTTCATCGCCGAGGTGGAACGGGTGTTGAGCGTCCTCGATGGCGCTGTTCTCGTCGTCTCCGCCGTGGAGGGCGTGCAGGCGCAGACCCGACTGTTGATGCGGGCACTACAGCGCCTGCGCATCCCGACGCTCATCTTCGTCAACAAGATCGACCGGTCCGGCGCGAACGACGAGCGGGTCCTGCAGGAGATCTCGGAACGGCTCACTCCGGCGATCATCCCGATGGGATCGGCACGCGGCCTCGGCACGCGCGACCCCGGTTTCACGCCGTTCAGCGGATCGGACACCCCCTTCGCGGCGGACCTGGCAGATCTGCTCGCCGATCGCGACGACACGCTTCTCGCGGCGTACGTCGACGACGAGTCGGCGGTGTCCTACCGCCGACTCCGGTGCGAGCTCGCGGCCCAGACCAAGAAGGCACAGGTGCATCCGGTGTTCTTCGGCTCGGCGATCACCGGTGCCGGCGTCGACTCCCTCATCACCGGTATCACCGACCTGCTGCCCGCGGCCGGGGGTGACGCCGACTGCCCGGTGTCAGGACGCGTGTTCAAGGTGGAACGGGGCCCGGCAGGCGAGAAGATCGCCTACGTCCGGATGGTCGCGGGGACGATCCGGACCCGGGACCGGATCGCCTTCGGCGGGAACCGCGAGGGAAAGGTCACGGCGATCAGGGTCTTCGATCGTGGCTCGACGGCTCAGCGTGACGCCGTCACCGCTGGGGAGATCGGAAAGCTCTGGGGTCTGGGCGACATCCAGATCGGCGATGCGATCGGCGTCGTATCTCCGGCTGCCGTCGAACACCATTTCGCGCCGCCGACGCTCGAGACGGTCGTCGTACCCGAGCGGGCCGCCGACAAGGGAGCGCTCCACGTCGCGCTCGCCCAGCTCGCCGAGCAGGATCCGCTGATCGGCCTCCGCCAGGACGACCTGCGGCAGGAGACGTTCGTCTCGCTCTACGGCGAGGTGCAGAAGGAGGTCATCCAGGCCACGCTGGCGGACGAATTCGCCATCGAGGTCAGCTTCCGCGAATCGACCACGATCTGCATCGAGCGTCCGGTCGGGAGCGGTCACGACGTCGAGTTCATGAAGGACGACGCCAATCCGTTTCTTGCCTCGGTCGGTCTGCGGATCGACCCGGCCCCGGTCGGGACCGGGGTGCAGTTCGGGTTGGAGATCGAGCTTGGTGCGCTTCCGCTGGCGTTTCTCAAGGCGGTCGAAGTAACGGTCCGAAAGACGCTGGATCAGGGGCTGCACGGGTGGGAGGTCATCGACTGCACGGTCACGTTGACGCACTCCGGTTACGCACCGCGGCAGAGCCATGCGCATCAGGGCTTTTCGAAGAGCATGTCGAGCACCGGGGAGGACTTCCGTAATCTGACGCCGCTGGTGGTGATGAGTGCGCTGAAGGCGGCCGGAACGCGGGTGTACGAACCGATGCACCGGTTCCGGCTGGAGATCCCGGCGGACACGTTCGGGGCGATCGTGCCGGTCCTCGCGGGGATGCGTGCCGTCCCTCAGGAGGCGGTGATGCGCGGGACGGCGTATCTGCTCCACGGCGAGGTCCCGGCGGCGCAGGTGCATGGCCTGGAGCAGCGACTGCCGTCCCTGACCCGCGGTGAGGGCGTGCTGGAGTGCGAATTCGATCGCTACGAGCCGGTCCGCGGCACGGTCCCGTCCCGGCCGCGAACGGACCAGAATCCCCTCAACCGCAAGGAATATCTCCTGCATGTGCAGCGCCGGGTCTAGCGTCTCGTCGGGTGGGGTCCCTGCTCGACGAGACGCTGGACCTGTTGTGCGACCGTCGCCGGCGCAGGCATGGCAAGGATCTCGCGCCGTACCTCCTGGGCCGCGTCGGCGAGCCGGCTGTCGCGTACGAGGCTTTCGAGGGCCGCCGCACGATGTCGCCTCGTCTTGGCTGCGGGTCGGATCGGTTGGCATCATCGGACGCTGTACTCGCATCTGAGGCTGGATTATGCGGGTAGCGCGTCCGATGTTCGCCCCGCGCTCGCGGATCGGCTGTGCGCCGTACTCGCATCCGGGACCCGTGCGAGTAGGGCGCACTGCCACGGTGCGTCGGCTCGGGTGGGCTCGGGTGGGTCGGGCATGGCGGGGAGGTGGTGCAGCCGGTTGCGGCGGGGGGTCTGGTCGGGGTCGATCCAGGGTGGCGGCAGGAACGCGGGTAACCCGTCGCGTTGATGGATTCGGATCTGCCAGTCGTGGTGGTGGATGGTGCGGTGGTGGTGCCCGCAGAGCAGCACCAGGTTGGTGATCGCGGTGGGTCCGCCGTCGGCCCAGTGGCTCGATGTGGTGTCCGTCGCACCAGGCGGCGGGCCGGTCGCAGCCGGGGAACGCGCAGCCCCGGTCCCGGGCGATCAGCGCGCGGCGGATCCCCGTGGGAATGGTGTGGCTGGCCCGCCCGACGTCCAGGGGTTGCCCGGCCGTGCCGAGCAGGACGGGGATGAGTTGGGCGTCGCAGGCGATCCGCCGGGCCGACTCCGCGGTGACCGGCCCGCCCCAGCCGAGCTCCGCCGCCCCCAACCGGGTGCGGAGAGTCTCCCAGTCGAGGGTGACGGTGACCTGCGGGCGTTGGCCCACCGGTCTCGGGCAGGTCCCCGGCGGTGAGGGCGCGGCGGGCCAGTTCGATCAACCCGTCCGCCTGCCGTCGGGCCGGGCTGCGGGGATCCGGGCCGTCGGCGGTGGACGGGGCCGGGGCGGTGAACGGGTCCAGCGCGCGAGCGCAGCACCGCCGCCCCTTCCGCATCGAGCCGGCCCCGGATGACCGTCATCCCGTCCGGCCCGCGGGCGAGGGACAGTTCCCGGGCCCGGACCGCCTCGTCGTCGTCGAGCGCGGCCCCGTCCGGGTCCAGGGTCGCGAGCATGCGCCGGGCCAGCTTCCCCAACGCCGTCGTGTCCAGGTCCCTCGCCTGGGCGGCCAGGAATGCTTCCGCGCGAGCGCGGGTATCGGCGTCCACCCCGGCGGGGAGGCGGCGGATCGTGTCGCAGATCAGCCGGGCCTGCCCCGCCCCGATCGACCCGTCCGCCACCCCCGCCCCGGTCGCCGGCAGCGGCGCCGGCACGGTCTGCCCGGACGGGCCGGTCCGGTCCAGCAGTTTCTCCGCCGCGGTGACCCGCCAGCCCGCCTCCGCCGGGGAGATGTTCAGCACCTGCCGCAGCAGGGCCGCCGTCGACACCGCGCCCCGGTCGGTGGCGAGCCGGCGGTCGTCGACCTCCGCGACCAGCCGCAACGCCGCCGCCGACAACCGGCGGGCCGCCGTCTCCACCAGCCGCTGCAGATCCAGCAGCTCCGCATCCCCGCACCGCCACAACGCCGCCCCGGCAAGCCCATCGACGGCGGCGGTCAGGCAGCCGACCGCCTCCCACACCGGGAGCTCACCGGGACCGGAACCACTGACCATGCACCGACGATAGAACCAGCCACCGACAATTCCCCGGGCCCGGAAACCCCTGCCACACAAGAACTTTCCGTCACTGACCGGCAGCTCGCCGTACAGTCAATACTTCTCGCGGAAGCTGCCGATGTAGGTGATGGCGTTGCCGTCAGGATCGCTGACCGAGAGGAGCTCGACGCCCTTGGCCACCGGCTGGATCTCGCCGGTCGTGATACCGCGACCTTTGATCTCGCCCATCTGTGCGCGGAGATCGTCGACCGCGAAATTCACCATGGCCGTGCCTGCGCGCTTGGCGTCGACGGTCACCTGCAACCAGCCGTGGTCGGCCAATCGCCACTCGATCAGCGAGTCCATCGGATTGTTGTCCGGCTCTCGGCCGACCAGCCGCTGGTACCACTCTCGAGCCTGCCCAATGTCCGTCACTGGTACGACGGCCAGTACATGCTTGATCATCACTTGCTCCATTCGCGGAGGATTCGTTCAACGGACGGCGGTCTGCAGGTCGTCGCCGAGTCTGGTCAGCCAGTCGCCCGTGCCCTGTTCACGCCACGCAGGTTGTTCCTGCCCGTCGAGGAAGACGTCGGATTCGGTGAGCAGCAAGACGGTGCCGCCGTCGTCGGTGCGAAGTTCGACGGTGGTGATCGAGGTCGTTGCGAGCTCGTCGTCGGCCGACAACGTCGTGACGTAGACGATCCGTCGGCCATCGACGATGTCGACGTAGCGCGACTCGACGGCCAGCATCTTCCCGTTGGCTCCGAGGACCCGGAGGGCCTCGAGTCCACCGACCCGGAAGTCGAGGGCGTACTCGCCTTCGTCACCGGTGAACCAGCGACGCTTCGTCTTCGGATCACTCCACGCGCCGAACACCTCGTCGATGTGCGCGGAGTAGTGACGCTCGATGGCGAACGTGTGATGGATGAGCGATGGCTCGGTCATGTGGGTTTCCCTCCGGATGATGGACTGCGTTCGTCGTCGTGCGTGGGCTCGCCGAGGAGGTCGCCGAGCCGGTCCAGCCGGCGCTCCCAGACCGTGCGTTGGTCGGCGAGCCACGCCTCGACCGACCGCAGTGCTTCGGGTTCGACCGAGCAGGTGCGGACCCGCCCGGCCTTGCGCGTCGTCACCAGACCGCAGTCCTGCAGCACCTGCAGGTGCTGCATCACCGACGGCAGCGACATCGCCAACGGCGCGGCCAGCTCACCGACCGATGCGGGCGAGCGAACCAGCCGAGCCACGATGCGGCGTCGCGTCTCGTTGCTCAGTGCAGCGAAGATGCGATCCAGCGACTCTTGGTTAGTCACCTGCTTAAGTAAACGTGGACGACTCCCGAAAGTCAAGCAGTTGCCTAAGTATTCGGGGGAGAGGACGCCCCGGCCCTAGGGTCGGCGGTGTGGTGGAGCCGATGCTGGCGCGGCAGATCGACCGCCTCCCGGCGGGGAGCGCGGCCGCGGGGATGCTGTTCGAACCGAAGTGGGACGGATTCCGCGCGCTCGCGATCATCGACCGTAACGGCGGCACCGATCTGGTGTCCCGGCGTGGGAAGTCGCTGAAACGAGGATTTCCCGAAGTCGTGACCGCGGTACACGCCGGCCTGCCCATCGACACCGTCGTCGACGGGGAGATCGTGCGCTGGTCGGGGGAGGGGCGGCTCGACTTCGGGGCGTTGCAGTACCGCAACACCACCGCCCGGCCGGCGATCGCGCAGCTGGCCGCCGAGGAGCCGTGTCATCTGATCTGTTTCGACGTCCTCCGCGTCGACGGCCGCGACACGGTGGGGGAGCCGCTCATACGGCGGCGGAAGGTGCTGGAGGACCTCTTCGCCGGCGTACCCGGGGCATCCGCGCTCGCGCTCGGGCTGCAGACCGACGACCTCGAGACCGCGCGCGCGTGGTACGACGACCTCGCCCCGGTCGGAGTCGAGGGGATCATGATCAAACCCGCTACGTCCCGCTACCGGGCGGGGGACCGGTCCGTGTGGCGCAAGGTGAAGCACTACGCCAGCACCGAGGTGATCATCGGCGGTGTGACCGGTGCGCTCGACCGTCCGGCCGAGCTGATCGTCGGCCGATATGCCTCGGACTCGGGTGAGCTGATCGTGGCCGGGCGCACCGTACCGCTGCACACCGCCGACTCGGCCGCGGTCGGCGCCGTACTCACGCGGGCCAAAGCGACTCATCCGTGGCCGGAGATGTTGCCGGGCGGGTGGGGGAGCGCCGGTCGGTCCACCGACTACATCCGCGTCGACCCGAAAGTGGTCGCCGAGATCCGCGTCGACGTCGCCATCCACGGCGACCGGTGGCGACACGGCCTCCGCTTCCTCCGGCTGCGCTCCGACCTCGACGTATCCGCCGTACCGACCGACCTCGACACCTACACGGCAAACTGATGTCTGCTGCTCAAGGCGAACCGGTCCGACACGCGTTACATGGCTCGGTCGAGCTCGAGATCGATCTCGCGGCACCGCCGGCGCGGGTCTTCTCGGCATTCTCCGACCCGGAGTTACGCCGACACTGGTTCCAGATTCCGAGCGAACCGGGTACCGCTCGTCACGAGATGGACTTCCGCGTCGGCGGACGTGAGGTCTCCAGCGGGACGCTCGCACCGGCCGGCGTACCGGAGCACGTCGAATTGCGCTCGCAGTTCCTCGACATCGCCACCGATCGGCGCATCGTGACGGTGAGCGAGATGACCGTGGACGGTCGACGTCGGTCGTTGTCCCTGGTGACTGTGGAGTTCGCGCCCAACGCGGACGGAACCCACCTGACCTACACCGATCAGTTCGTGTTCGTGTCAGTGGCGGGCGATGGGGCGGCGGAGCTCGGCGAGCGCAGGGGAGGCACTCGGCTGTTGCTCAATCGACTGGCATCAGTCGTCGAGCGGTGATTCGCGCTCAGCGCGTTGCGCTACCCGCCGACCGCCGGTGCAACGGACGCGCCCTCGATGCCGTGCCGCACCAGTGCATCGCCGACGAAGCCGCTGGACTTCTTGCGCTCGACGAAGTCCGCCAGCGCCTCGGCGGCGGCATCACCGCGCCCGGACGGCAGACCCATCGCCTGCTGGATCACCATGAATCGGCCGGGCAGCATGCGCAACGACGGATCCTCGCCGGCCCAGCTCTGCAGCAGCTGACGGATACCGGCCGCCACCTCGACGCGGCCGGCCTTCAGTGCCTCCAGCACCGCAGGCGCATTGGCCACGCGCTCGATCTGCGCGGCCTGAAGCTCACGCGACAGGAAGAGGTCGTAGGCGCTTCCCTGTCCGACCGCCACATGATTCCGGGAGTCATCTACGTCGGCGTTGTCCCGCAGGGGGGAGCCGTCCGGAACCAGATAACTGCCTTCGATCAGCACGTACGGCGCGGTGAAACGCAGGCCGTCACTGCGGGCCGGATCTACGGCGAAGAAACCGATGTCCGCCCTCTCGCTCCGCACCGCATCCACCGAGAGCATGGCCTTCTCGAACAGAACCAGCTCGACCTCGAGGCCAAGCTCTTGTCCGAGCGCAAGAGCGAGATCGACCGAGACACCGCCGGCCTCGCCGGAGGTCGCGTCACGATGCGCGAGGATCGGGTTGCCCAGATTGATGGAGGCTCGGAGCCGGCCGACGGGAGCAAACGCGCGGACGAGCGCTTCGGAGTGGGTCGCCATGCTGGCGAGCATAGAGGTGCGCCGCCCGGAGCATCGGCTCGGCAACTACGGCAGATCCTTGTGCATCAGCGTGATCATCGTCTCGTAGCGAACGACGGATCCGTCCGGGGCTTGTTCGTCCCACGAGGCGGGCTCGCGGCCGCCGGCGGCGTAGCCGAGCCGCTCATACAGAGCACGTGGCCGCGGGCAATTCTCGTCCACACCTAGCTTGGCCCGGTTCAGACCGCGGGCGCGGATCCGCTGCTCTGCCGCCTGGATGAGGATCGTGCCGATTCCGCATGACCGTAGCGATTCGTGAACCGACAGCTGCCATAGCGTTCCGGCGCCGGGGGTCAACGTGTAGTCGACTCCGCCCAACGCCACCGGCCGGCCGGACGGTGGGCAGACCGCGAGATAGTCGACCTCACCGAGCCGGGCGCGTTCCAGAGATGTGGCGACGCCCGATCCCGCCCAGGCGCACGCCGGCAGATCCTCGACCGTCAGATCTCGAACGCTCAGCGGCAACACGATCTCGGGCATGCTCACCACCTCTCCGGAGGCCGGTCCACGCCGTCGCCGGGGGAGGCCCCTCTCAGCATCAGCATGGTCCATGTTGCGCGGGGCGTTGACTTTGGCAGGATGCCGGGATGGATATGGATCTCGACGCCGCGGTCTCGTTCGTGGCCACCCACGCACGTATTCTCGAGCGGCGCCGGCTGAACCTGTTGTTGGGTGAGGGATCGCCCGACGACGTCCTTGCTGCACTCGATGCTTATCGCAACCCCGATCGGGGTTACGGATGGGGATTGGAGCCCGACCAGCGGTCGGCGACAAGCCAGCCGGTGGCGGCCATGCACGCCCTTGAGATCCTCGCCGAGGTCCCCGACACGAAGAGCCGGCGTCCGGTGGAGCTGTGCGACTGGCTCGCCGACCACACTCTTCCCGACGGCGGCGTGCCGTTCGGTCTCCCGTACTCCGACACGATGGGGAGCGCATCGCACTGGGTGGAAGCCGATGCGACGACCTCGTCTCTGCAGATGACGACGCAGCTGGCGGCACAGGCTCACCGACTCGCGCGGCACCGTAGTGACATCGCGGAACATCCGTGGCTGGCCGCGGCCACCGCCTACTGCCTGGACGCGATCGATCGGAGCTTCGAGACTCCGCACGCCTACGAGCTGATGTTCGCGATGCGATTCCTCGACTCGGTGGCCGACCACGACTCCCGCGCCCGCTCGCTGCTCGACCGGCTGACCCGCCACGTGGTCAGCGACGGCCCGACTCCGGTAGCCGGAGGCGCGGACGGCGAGGTGCTGCACCTACTGGACTTCACCCCATACGCGGATGCGCCGTCGCGGGCGTCGTTCACGAAGGACGCCATCGCGGCGGACCTGGACCGACTGGCCGGCCAGCAGCAACCCGACGGTGGATGGACCGTGGACTACACGATGTACAGCCCGGCCGCTGTCCTGGAGTGGCGTGGCTACGCGACGATCCAAGCCGTCGCCATCTTGGCCGCGGCTCGTTAGCCCGGGCCGTCGGGATGCGCGAGGTCGTAGGCGCGCGAGAGCTTTTGGGGGACGACCATGCGCCACGCGTCGACGACGAGCTCGCGGGCCTCGGTGGGCTCAAGTGACGCAAGATCTGCGTCGACCCAGTTGAAGCGCAGCTCCGACTCCGACGGCATCTGGAACTTGTCTGGATCGCCCGCGACGAACGCCGCCCGCTCCTCCTTCGGGAAGGCGAAACCCATCACGTTCTCGTCGAGGGAGAACGCCACGTAGACGATCTGTCCGACGCGGAACTTCAACCTCCCGCGCACGTACGCGTGGTAGGAGCGCTCCAACTCGGCGCCCAGCGCGCGAACGTCCTCGATCACCGCCATGCTCCGAGTCCACTGAACTCTCTCGGCTTCTGTCAACGTCGTATCCGTTCGGAGACGCCGTCTTGCGGGGGACATCCCCGTGACCGTCATGCCGCCCTCAACGCGGGAGGAGATCTCCGCTACTTGACATAATGCTCATTATCGGCGCTGGGCGAATGGGTCAGTTGAGGGGCCCGAGCGCCATGGACGTCAGCTCCAGCTTGGTGAGCTCGATGACCGGGTGGTGTTATCTCGCCGCCGGCGAGGAACTGCTCGACCACTGACGGTTGATCTTCTTCATGTTCACTGGCCGCCTCCAGGCATGCCCGCCTCGGGAGTCATCCGCACAACGTCATCCGCAACCTCATCGATAGGCCTTGTCGCATCGACGATGATCGACCCGAAGCCCTTGGAGTATTCGACCGTGCTCTGATTCAACTCGAGCTGTTCAGCGAGTTCTTCGGGATTCTTCCCGTAGCCATTATTGATTCGAGCGAGAAGTCTTTCTCGCATTGTGTCGTCATCGATACACAACGTGAATCGTTTCGTGAACAAATCCAAGAAGTCATTCTGGTTCATCGCGCCACCGCAAAGGAACACGAGACCATCCTGGGATGCGTGAGCGAATTCTCGCAATTTTTGTCCGTCCCACACCCAGTTCGCTCGTGTCTCGACCTTGCTGGGTGCGCCGGTGACTGGGTCGGCGAAGTAAGCAAACGCCGCGTCGGTGTCGATGGCACGATAACCCCGCCGTGTCAGTTCTGCGGCGAGGGTCGTCTTTCCCGTCCCGGATAGGCCGTCAATGTGGACCATCATGACGCCGAGGATAGAGCAGGAGCCTTACTCCCCCGGGATCAGCTGACGCCGACGGTCTGCCGTTCGGGCTCGATGACGCCGACGACGCGGTCCGCTTCTCGGGAGTACGGCGCACCGATGTACTTCATCGACATCTGGTCGATGATCTCCCAGGCCACGTCGCCCTCGAGCCATTCGACGACCCGGCCGCGGATGATGACCGGCTGGAATGGGTTGTCGGCCGGCGCCACGGACAATGCCACTCGCGGATCGCGGCGCAGGTTGCGGGCCTTGCGCGAGCCCGGCCCGGTCAGGAACACGATCTGGTCGCCGTGCGTGGCGACCCACAGCGGGACGGTGTGCGGCGAGCCGTCCGGCAGGACGGTGGCGAGGTGGGCCACCGAGGTGCCGTCGAGGACGCGGCGTACGTCGGGATCGAGCATCGCTGTTCTCCTCACAGTCATCGTGCGATCGCGTAGTGGAGGTGGGTGACACCGGGCGCCGGAACGGCTTCGACCAGGCGGAGGTTGATGTGCTCCGGGAGCGCTTGGAAGAAGGGACGCCCACCGCCGAGCAGGATCGGCACCTGATGGAGGACCAGCTCGTCGACGAGGCCCGCCGTCAACCCCGCGGTCAAGGCGCCGCCGCCCATGAGAGCGACGTCCTTGTCACCGGCAGCCTTGCGGGCCGTCGCGACCGCGTCCTCGATGCCGGTGGTGACGAGGGTCTGCCGATCGGAAAGGTCCGGTGCGGCCCGATGGCTCAGGACGAACAACGGGGCCGTCGGGTGCGGGCCCCCTCCCCCGAAATGCTCGGAGTCCTCGTAGGTCTTGCGCCCCGCCACAACTGCACCCACGCGTCCGGCGACGTCGTCGAAGACCCGCGCGCTGGGCTCGCTCAGCCTGAACCCGTCGAACACCTTGCTGGGCGTGTCCCCGTCGGCGTACCAGTCGAACAGCATCGACCCGTCGCCGAGTCCGCGGCCGGGGCCGGAATCGCGCCCGGTGATGTAGCCGTCGACCGACACTGCATGGGCGCTGAAGACCTTGCTCATTCCGGGCACCCTTCCTGAGGTTCCTTGAGGAGATGCAAGGACCGTAGCACGCTAGAGTTCCCTGAGGGAACCCAAACTTGCTAGGGTGATTCCATGCAGCGCACGAACTTCGGCGAGATGGCCTGCTCGATCGCCCGCACGCTCGACGTCGTCGGGGAGCCCTGGTCTCCGCTGATCCTCCGCGACGTGTGGGTCGGGTTCACCCGGTTCGAGCAGATCCAGGCCGACCTCGGCATCTCGCGCAAGGTCCTCACCGAGCGACTGAACCACCTCGTCGAGCGCGGAGTGCTCGAGCGGCGGCCCTACGACGGCCGACCGCGCTACGAGTACGTCCTGACGGAGCAGGGCACGGAGCTCCTCGACCTGCTGATGGTGATGGTCGCCTGGGGCGACAAGTGGCTGGCCGGCGAGGCCGGGCCGCCGGTCCTCTACCGCCATGATGCGTGCGGCGAGATCAGCGATGTCGATCTGCGCTGCGCACACTGCGGCGACCCGATGCGCGCGGGCGACGTGGAGTTGCTTCCCGGGCCGGGCGCGGCCGTTTAGCCCGTACGCCGACAGCGGGCCCTCGTAGATCAGCGGCTGACGGCAGTCTCACGCTCCACATGCGACAGTTTCTCGGGATTCCGCACGAGGTAGAGCCCCGTCAGCACGCCGTCCTCGACCCGCACCGCCACGACGCCGTCGATCTCCCCGTTGAACCGGACGATCAGAGCGGGGCCGCCGTTGACCTCTGCGGGCTCGAGCGTCATCCCCGCGCCGACCCGGTCCGAGCGGGCGGCAAAGAAGCGCGCCACGGTCTCCGCTCCCACGATGGGCTGCAACTGGGCCTGCTTGACTCCCCCGCCGTCGGTCAGGGCGACGACGTCCGGCGCGAGTATGTCGAGCAGGCTCTGCAGATCGCCCGTCTCGACCGCCCGTCGGAACGCCTCGAGCGCGTCCCGGATCTCGGCCGGAGAAACGACCCCGCGCGGTCGGCGTGCGGCGACGTGCGCCCGCGCCCGGTGGGCGATCTGGCGGACCGCCGCCGCGCTCTTGTCGACGGCTTCCGCGATCTCGTCGTACTCCAGACCGAACACCTCGCGCAGCACGAACACCGCCCGCTCGGTCGGAGTGAGCGTCTCCAGCACCAGCAGCATCGCCATCGACACGCTGTCGGCCAACTCCACGTCCTCGGCGACGTCGGGCGCGGTCAGCAGCGGCTCGGGCAGCCAGGGCCCGACGTAGGACTCCTTGCGCCGGCCGAGCGTGCGTAGCCGGCCGAGCGCCTGCCGGGTGGTGATCCTGACCAGGTAGGCGCGCTGGTCCAGCACCGCGTCGAGATCGACGTTCGCCCACCGCAGCCAGGTCTCCTGGAGCACGTCCTCGGCGTCGGCGGCAGAGCCGAGCATCTCGTAGGCGACCGTGAACAGCAGATTGCGATGCGCGATGAACGCTTCGGTCGCGGGATCCGGACGGCCGCCCTCGCTCATAACCCCTCCACGACCTTTCTCCGCTCCCGACTGTGTCACCCACAAGACGCCAGGTCCCGCCAGTTTGTGACACCGCGGCGGCGGTTCGACGGTCCACGGCGGGTATGGCGCAGGTCACGTGTCCGTGGTGTCACACCAATCGGCCGGGCGGCATCTCATGCTCGACCAGTCACACACCAAGGAGTGCACCATGGAAACCCGCGTGAACCTGTCCGACAGCCCGCTCGCAGCCAAGTCGATGAAGTACTTCGCGTCGGCGAGCAGGGTGATCATCGAGGATTCGACCCTGCCGAAGGCGACCCAGAACCTGGTCATGCTCCGCGCCAGTCAGATCAACGGCTGCGGCTTCTGCACCGACCTGCACAGCAAGGATGCCGCGCACGCCGGCGAGACCTCGGTGCGCATCAACCTCGCCGCGGCGTGGCGGGAGTCCACGGTCTTCACCGAGGCCGAGCGCGCCGCGCTGGAGCTGACCGAGCAGGGCACCCGAATCGCCGATGCGGCGGGTGGTGTCACGGACGATGCCTGGGCGAATGCCGCCAAGCACTACGACGAGGAGCAGCTCGCCGCCCTGGTGTTGCTCATCGCCACCATCAACGCCGCCAACCGGATGGGCGTCATCACCCGGCAGCAGGGCGGCGACTACCAACCGGGCCAGTTCGGATGACCACGAGGTAGCCGGGCAGCGGCCAGGGGCTCGCAGCACGCACTGGGCGGGACTAGCGTCTGGGCTGTTCTGAAGTTGTGGACCTCGGCGTGTCCCCTGCGCCGCTGTTCGTTCGTGGTGTTGGTAGGAGAACCCACCGCCCCGGGAGGTTGCGATGCAATACGCCCTGATGAACTTCATCGAGCCTGGCTATCTCGAGGCGATGTCCGACGCGGACCGTGCCGCGGCGCACGCCGAGTACCTGGCACTGGCCGATGACGAGCGCTGCATCGTCGGTGCGCGGCTGCAACCAGCCGAGATGGCCACCAGTGTGCGCGTCGTCGGTGGCCGGACGCTGATGACCGACGGCCCGTTCGCGGACACCAAGGAGGTGCTCGGCGGGTTCTGTCTCATCGAGGCGGCCAACCTGGATGAGGCGATAGAACTGGCCGCGCGCATGCCGGCCGCCCGCTACGGCGGCGTGGTGGAGGTCAGGCCGGTGGCGCCGCGCTGAGTGTGCTGGAGGAAGTCTTCCGGGACGAGTGGGGCCGGGTGCTGGCCTCGCTGGTCGGGTTCCTCGGCGACTTCGACAAGGCCGAGGAGGCGGCGCAGGAGGCGTTCGCGATCGCGGCGGAGCGGTGGCCCGTCTCGGGCGTTCCGGCCAACCCGGGTGCGTGGCTGGTGACGACGGCCCGCAACCGCGCGATCGACCGGATCCGCCGGGAGCGGACCCTCGCCGAAAAGATCCATCTGTTGCCGGTGTCGGAGGCCATCGTGGACGAGATCGACGACACCGTGATCAAGGACGAACGGCTCGAGCTAATCTTCACCTGCTGCCACCCGGCGTTGCCGCTGGACGGGCAGGTGGCGCTCACGCTGCGGGCTCTCGGCGGTCTCGAGACGGCCGATATCGCGCGGGCGTTCCTCGTCTCGGAAGAGACGATGAAGCGCCGGCTGTCCCGCGCCAAGGCCAAGATCAAGGCGACCGGGATCCCGTTCGCGGTTCCCGACGAGCGACTGATCGCCGATCGCCTCGATGCGGTGCTCGCCGTCCTCTACCTGATCTACAACGAGGGCTACAGCGGCCGGGTCGACCTCGGAGCCGAGGCCATCCGGCTGGGGCGGGTGCTCGTCGCGCTGATGCCGGACGAACCCGAAGCACATGGCCTGTTGGCCCTGATGATGATCCACCACGCCAGGCGACGGGCCCGGTTCGCCGGCGACGATCTCGTGCTGCTCGACGACCAGGACCGTTCGCTGTGGGACACGGACCAGATCGCCATGGGACGGGCGGCGCTCGACCGCGCGATCGCATTGGGCGGGCGCGGCGCCTATGTCGTGCAGGCCGCGATCGCGTCGCTGCAGACGCGCGAGCGGATCGACTGGGTGCAGGTCGCCGAGATGTACCGGCGACTGGTCGACCTCACCGGCTCCCCCGTGGTCGAGCTCAACCGTGCCGCGGCACTCGCCCAGGCCGGGGACCCCACCGCGGCGCTGCGCATCGTCGATGGCCTCGACCTCGACGGCTACCTCTACTACCACTCGACCCGCGGCGAGCTGTTGCGGCGTCTCGGCCGCGATGACGAGGCCCGAACGGCGTACCGACGTGCGCTCGACCTGGCCAATTCGACGCCGGAGCAGCGGTTTCTCACCCGGCGGCTTGAAGAACTCTGACAGAGCTGTCCCCTCGACGGATCCGCATCCGTCGTTTAGGTGGGGAGACAACCTCGCCCACCCGGACCGCCCGACACTCAGGAGTTTCACCATGGGCGCCTTCTCCGCATCGGCCCAACTCGCGTTTATCCGCAGCGACGAACTGCTTCCCTGCCGGACGCATGAATTCGAACTGTGGTTCGCCGACGCGCCCGCCGACCTCGAGCGCGCCAAGGCTCTGTGTGCCGAGTGCCCGATCCGACTGGCCTGCCTGGCCGGCGCGATCGATCGCGCTGAATACACCGGTGTGTGGGGTGGTCAGCTCTTCGATCGCGGGAGGATCGTCCCGCGCAAACGGCCCCGCGGCCGCCCCAGAAAGCACACCGCGAGCCGGTAGTCACCGCAACAGTCGGACATACCCACGCGGCCGGCTGTCCCCCGGGCGGGTGCTCATTCGTCACCTAGGTATGAGCGCCCCACCAGTGCCCACGCCGCACAGCCGCGGCACCACGTCCATGGAGGAACCCATGCAGTCCGCACCCGCGACGATCGCCATCCCCGGCTACCTGGCCGGTATCTGGAACGCCGACCCGGCGCACTCCGAGGTCGCCTTCTCCGTCCGCCATCTCATGGTCAGCAAGACGCGCGGCCGGTTCACCAGCTACGACGCCACCCTCGTCATTGCCGAGGACCCAGTGGATTCGACGGTCACCGCGACGATCGACCTCGCGTCCATCGACACCGGCAATGAGATGCGCGACAACCACCTCCGCTCCGCCGACTACTTCGAGACCGAGAAGTACCCGACGATGAGCTACCGCTCCACCGGCGTCCGCCAGACCGACGACGGCTGGGCCGTCGACGGCGAGCTGACGTTGCACGGCGTCACGCGGCAGGTCCCGATGGCGGTCGAGGTGAACGGGTTCCGGCCGGACCCCTTCGGCGGCCAGCGCGCCGGCTTCTCCGCGACCGCGCAGATCAACCGCCGCGACTTCGGCATCGACCTCACCATCCCGATGGACGGCGGCGGCGTCGCGGTCGGCGACAAGGTGTCGATCAGCCTCGAGATCGAGGCTGTCCTGCAGAAGTGACCACGTCCACCCCGAGGAGAAATCTCATGTCGGCAACGCAGGAAACCGAGAACAAGGCAACGTTCGCCCGTCTCCACGACGTCGTCAACACCGGAGATGTGGAGCTCGTGTCGAAGACGATCGACGCGATCGTCGAGCCCGACGTGTTGATCCGCACGCCGCTGCCGGTCCAGACGACCGGTGCGCCAGCGCTCAAGCAGGTGTGGGCGATTCTCCTTCAGGCGTTCCCCGACCTTCATCTCACGGTCGAGGACGTGATCGCCGAGGGAGACAAGATCGTCACCAGAAACACGGTCACCGGGACCCAGAACGGTGAGTTCATGGGCCGCCCACCCAGCGGCAAGTCCGTCTCGTACAACGAGATCTTCATCTTTCGCTTCTCGGGCGGCCGAGTCGCTGAGACCTGGGGTGTCGTCGATTCCCTGTCAGTGATGCGTCAACTCAACATGATTCCGGCCTAGCAAAGGCCACGACCGACAAGGAGATCAATCATGGATGCTCGCCTGAACTACTTCGGCAACGCCGTTACGCAGAACGCCGTCAAGCATCTGACCGCGGCGGGTAGAGGCGTGACGGATTCGCCGCTGCCGGCCGCCACACACGCACTCGTGGAGATCCGGGCAAGTCAGATCAACGGCTGTGCCGTATGCCTCGACATGCACACCAAGGATGCCGAGGAGGCCGGGGAAACCTCGGTGCGGTTGAACCTCGTCGCAGGGTGGCGCGAGGCGACGGTCTTCACCGATGCCGAACGGGCCGCTCTGGAGCTGACCGAGCAGGGCACCCGGATCGCGGACGGTGCGGGTGGCGTGACCGACGAGGTCTGGGCCAACGCGGCCAAGTACTACGACGAGGACCAGCTCGCCGCCCTCGTCTGCACCATCGCCTTCATCAACACCTGGAACCGACTCAACGTCATCACACGGCAGCCGGCCGGTGACTACAAGCCTGGCCAATGGGGCTAGCCGCAGGGTCGCCCAGCTCCGTGATCAAGAGGGGATAAGTGCGCGACACGCCGCACGAATCCCCTCTTGATCACGGTCACGGGTTCAGCTCTTACCGGAGAGGACGTCGGAGCGTCCCGCCTCGATTCGCGACCACTGGGCGATGGGGCGTCCGTTGACCCGCCCGTAGCCGTCGACCTGCTGGGGCCAGCCGGCCGGCGAGTCCTCCCACGGCTCCTGGCGGCCGTACGCCGTCAGGTCCATGAGCGCGTAGTTGTTGTCCATCACCTCTGCGCCACGACCGGTCGTCCAGTAGGTCTCGAAGACGCGGTCACCGTCGCGGAGGTAGCACACGAGGTGGAACAGGCCGATCTGACGCCCGGTGAGGAGTACGTCGACGGAGTCCTGTGCCGAGTACCACGGCATGTCCCAGCCCATGAAATCGCGGTAGCGGATGCTTTCGTCGTACGGACCCTGGCAGAGGACCGCGTAGGTGATGTCCCGGGCGTGCAGGTAGGACAGTTCCCTGACCTGGCCGTTGCACCACGTGCAGCCTTCACACTGCTCGGCCGCGGGGTGGCCGTTGTGCCACATGAAGTAGTAGGCGATGAGCATTTGTCGCCCTTCGAAGGCGTCGAGCAGGGTACGCGGCCCGTCGGGCCCGATCAGCGCGGCGTTGGCGTCCACCTCGACCATGGGCAGGCGCCGCCGGGCTGCGGCGATCGAGTCGCCTTCCCGGGTGTGCGCCTTCTCCCGAACCCGCAGGCTGTCCAGCTCCGCCTGGAAGGTGGCCCGGTCGACGACCGCGGGCAGGCTCGGTGCGTTGCGGTTGGTTGATTCATCGTTCATGACTGTCTCCTCAGGGTCTGCGCTGTGCATCCAGGTCAGCCTCTTGCGAATTGTGCGAGGGATCGCGCATGCCTGACTCTGTGGCCGAAGGCTCGCCAAGCGGTACGCCGCTCTGCTGTGAGCTTTGAGCTCCTGTGCGTGCGGACCGCACGGCGAGCGGCGCGGTCTTCTTCCCGCGACTGCAGGACTTCTGCGTACAACTGGCGTGGCATGTCCGGACTCATCTGGTACATGACTGGTCTCCCTTTCTCTCGCGCGTGTTCTTGGTTGCTCTTTCGCCCTACCGACGAAGGGGGCGGCCCGGATACGACATCGGCCGCGAACTGATTCAGAGTTTCGGGGATGGCGGGCAAATCCGGTGGCGGCGACGACCACGCCGACGACGGCGAGGACGCCGATGAACACGAAGGCCGTGTGGAAGCCGTGGAGGCCTGATCCGGCGACGAGCACGGTCGACACCGCGGCGACACCGGCGGCGCCGCCGATCTCGCGCATGGTCTCCACGAGGCCGGACGCCAGCCCTGAGGCCGCTTGTGACACCCCTGACAGGGCGCCGATCTGCAGAGCGGGGCCGCAGAGCCCGAAGCCGACTCCGGCGAAGAAGGAAGGCCGGCAGGAGATCGGCGACGTAGCTGGCATGGGCGGGAACCCTCGTCAGCCACAGCGTCCCGACGACGAGAAGCGAAAGGCCGCTGACGAGCAGCCACCGGATCCCGACCCGGGCGACGAGCCGGGCACCGACCATGGCGGCCACGAAGACGGTGGCCGTCGTGGCCAGCCACGCCAGGCCGGTCTTCGTCGGCGAGTAGCCCAGTGCCTGCTGCATCAGCAGGGATCCGATGAAGATGAACGAGAGGAGGGCACAGTAGGTGAGGAACGCGGTGAGGTTGGCGGCGACGAGCGTGCGGTTCCTCAGCGTCGATGGCGGCACGAGTGGCGCGGCAGATCGTGCCTCGATCCGCGCGAACGCCGCCAGCAGGGCACCCGCGGCTGCGAACAACACCAGGGTGGATCCGGAGATCCAGCCGTGGTCCGCGGCGTGGTGCAGCGCGTAGACGAACAGCAGCAATCCGGCCGTCACCGTGGCCGCCCCGGCGGCGTCGAGCCGCGTGGTGCGGTCACCGGCCCGATCGGGGCCGAGGAACACCGCGGCGAGCACGATGAACACGACACCGGCGGGGACATTGATGAAGAACGACCAGCGCCAGCCCGGACCGGCGGCGAGCAGGCCGCCGGCGACGACCCCTACCGACCCGGCTGCCCCGCCCACGGCCCCGAAGAGGCCGACCGCGCGAGCGCGTTCCCGTCCCTCGTCGAAGGTGACGGCCAGCAGCGACAGGGCCGCCGGTGCGATGAGCGCGGCACCGAATCCCTGGACGGCGCGGGCCGCGATCAATGGACCGGCGTGGTGCGCGACACCGGCCAGGAACGACGCACCCGTGAAGACGGTGAGTCCGGCGAGGAAGACGCGCCGCCGGCCCAGCTGGTCGGTCATCCTGCCGCCGAGGAGAAGGAATCCCCCGAGCAGCAGGCCGTAGGCGACGACCACCCACTGCAACGTGCTGTGACCGACACCGAGGTCGCGTTGGATCGACGGCAGCGCCACGTTCACGATGGCGGTGTCGAGGCCCACCATCGCCTGGGCCGCGCAGGCGAGCGCCAGCACGAGTCCCCGGTTGATCCGCTTGCGGGAGCCGTTGCTGCGCGGCAGTCGGCATGGTTACGGTGAGTGACATCGGTCGTTCCTTCGCCTCGGGGGTTTTCGCCCCACCGACGAAGGGGCCGGCCCGGGATCGACATCACCGGCGAAGAAGAGGTCAGAGCTCCCGAAGGCGGCCGGTCAGGTAGCGACGCTCCGCCTCGGTCGGCGCCAGCCGAAGTGCCTGCTCGTACGCCGCCCTGGCCTCGCCCACGCGCCCGCCCCGTCGGAGCAGGTCGGCCCGGGTCGCGGGCAGCAGGTGGTAGCCGTCGAGGCCACCGGACTCGGCGAGGTCGTCCACCAGCGCGAGGCCGGCCGGGATGCCGTCTGACATCGCGACCGCCACGGCCCGGTTGAGCTCCACCACCGGGGACGGTGCGAGGCGCCCCAGTTCGGCGTAGAGGGCGGCGATCTGCGGCCAGTCCGTACTCGCGCTGTCGGGTGCCGTGGCGTGACAGGCGGCGAT
Organism: uncultured Actinomycetota bacterium; assembly: GCA_963775655.1. Taxonomy (GTDB): domain Bacteria; phylum Actinomycetota; class Actinomycetes; order Mycobacteriales; family QHCD01; genus DASXJE01. Next base: position 65,631 of record CAVZJT010000002.1, read on the forward strand.
GGCGGCCTGCACCTGGTAGGGCCCGCTGCGTCGCATGGCCAGCGCCTCGTCGAGTACGGCGACGCCTTCGGCGATCAGGGCCCGATCCCACCGGGACCGGTCCTGGTTCTCCAGCGTGACCAACATGCCGTCGTCGGTACGCGTCGCCCGTCGGGCTTCGTGCAGCAGCATCAACGCCAGCAGGCCGCGCGGCTCGGGCTCCTGCGGCATCAGCCGGGCGAGGACCCGGGCGAGGTGGATCGCCTCGGCGGTCAGGCCCCGGCGTCCGTCCTGCTCGTCGTACCCCTCGTTGAAGATGAGGTAGAGGACGGCGAGGACCGCGGACAGCCGATTGGCAGCATCTCGGCGGGCGGGACGCGGTAGGGGATGCCGGCCTCGGCGATCTTGCGCTTGGCGCGAACCAGGCGTTGCGCCATCGTGGGTTCGGCGATGAGGAATGCCTTGGCGATTTCGGCGGTGGTCAAACCGGCGAGCGTGCGCAACGTGAGCGCGAGCCTGGCCTCGAACGGCAACGCCGGATGACAACAGGTGAAGATCAGCCGCAGCCGCTCGTCGGGGATTTCGTCCACCGCGGGCTCGTCCGGCTCCCGGGCCAACACGGCGAGTTGGCGCAGTTTCGCCCGGCCGGCCGTGTCTCGCCGCAGTCGGTCGGTCGCCCGGTTGCGCGCCGTATTGGTCAGCCACGCGCCCGGACGGCTCGGGATGCCGTCGCGCGGCCAGGTCGTCAGCGCGGTCGCGAACGCGTCCTGCGCACAGTCCTCCGCCAGGTCCCAATCCCGGGTCAGCCCGATCAGCGTCGCGACCACCTGACCCCATTCATCCCGATACGCCGCGTCGACCGCAGCGCGCACGGCATCGTCGGATGCGGTCATTCCCAGACCGGGCGGATCTCGACGCTCCCCCGCTGCGCATAGGGGTGCCCGGCGGCGATCACGATGGCCTCGTCGAGGTCGGCGCATTCGAGGACCACGAAGCCGCCGACGAAGTCCTTGGTCTCGGCGAACGGCCCGTCGGAGACGAGGGTCTCGCCGTCGCGCAGCCGGACCGTCGTCGCGTCGGCGACCGACCGCAACCGCGCGCCGAACAACCGGGCGCCGCGACGTTCGAGGTCCGCCTCCCAGGCCTGGTGCACCGGGTCGACCGCCAGGTCCTCATTGCTCGGCGGATCCGACTCGTCATCGCACATCAGCAGCACGTACTTCATGGCTCAGAGTCTGGCACTGCCGGGGCGGCGGACGGGTCAGCGGACCTGGTTGATGCGGATCAGGTTGCCCGCGGGATCGCGGAAGGCGCAGTCGCGGATCCCGTACGGCTGCTCGGTCGGCTCCTGGACGACCTCGGCGTCGCCGGCCTGCAGCTGCTCGAAGGTGGCGTCGAGGTCCTTGGTGGCCAGCGTCATGATGCCGTAGGTCCCCTTGGCCATCATCTCGGCGATGGTGCGGCGCTCGTCGTCGGTGATGCCGGGGTCGACGCCCGGCGGGTACAGGACGATCGACGTGCCGGGCTGGTCGGCGGGGCCGACCGTGATCCAGTGCAGCCCGTTGTAGCCGACGTCGTTGCGGACCTCGAAACCGAGGATGTCGCGGTAGAAGGCCAGCGAGGCGTCCGGGTCGTTGTGCGGCAGGAAGGTCGCGTGAATGGTGATGTCCATGCCGGTCAGGCTAGGCGCGGCTCGGCGACCGGCGCTTCTCGATTCCTGATCGGTCTGGTCACCTGTTTCGCCACGCACGACGGCATCCCCGCCGTCGCGCTCGCCGCCTGGCGCCGGTAGGTGCTCGGCGGCATACCGACCAACTCGGTGAAGCGGGTGCTGAAGGTGCCCAGCGACGAGCAGCCGACCGCGAAACAGACCTCGGTGACGCTGAGATCGCCACGACGCAGCAGCGCCATCGCGCGCTCGATGCGCCGGGTCATCAGATAGCCGTACGGCGATTCGCCGTAGGCGAGCCGGAACTCGCGGCTGAGGTGCCCGGCCGACATGTGCGCGCCGCGGGCCAGCGCCTCGACGTCCAGCGGCTGCGCGTAGTCGCGGTCGATCCGGTCACGCACCCGGCGCAGCCGCGCGAGGTCGCCCAGGTGCTGCGCCTCGGCGGCTCTGCTGGTCACCTGCAGATCGTCCCACGTCGCGCCCGGAGCTGCCTAGCGCCGTTGGCCTGGTCGGACCTCAGCGGACCGTCAGCTCGCGGGCGGGTCGAGCAAGGCACCGCAAACGGCACCGATGTCGACCATCCCGACAAGACGCCCGTCGTCGACGACGAGCAGGTGTCGGAACCGCCCAGCCAGCATCGACTCGGCCGCGTCGCGCAGGCTCGTCGTCGCCGAGCTGACGGTCAGGTCGGAGGTCATGATGTCGCGGATGCGGACGTCGTTCACGTCCTTCCCGTCGGCGACCGCGCGGACGATGTCGGCCTCGGTCACCAGGCCCCGCGGTTGTTTGTCCTGCTCATCGTGCAGGACGACGAGGGCGGTATCGCCGGCGTGCCGCATCAGGTACGCCGCGGCGGCGACATGAGCGTCCTCCTCGACCGTGGTGAGGGGTGGCCGCATGATGTCCGCAATGGTCGTCTGGGTGGCTGTACCTGAACCACGCAGGTTCTGGGCAGAGGGTTCCGTCATGGTCTGCCTCTGTTTCCGAGGGCTCGAGAAGTCCCCTGGAGTTCCGTTCGGGCGTCGGACGAAACCGACTCTAGCGGCACGGTATTCCGCCACGCCCGGGCATCAGGATCGGGCGCGGTCCGGGACGTAGGTGAGGACGGTGACACCGTCGGGTCCGACCTGCCGGGTGCCGGTGAGCGCCAGCCGGGTCGTGGTGGTGCCGTCGTCGAAGAGACGTCGGCCGCTGCCGAGGACGATCGGGAAGACCATCAGGTGGAATTCGTCGACCAGGTCCTCGGCCATCAGGCCGCGGACCAGCTGCCCGCTCCCGGCGATCAGGATGTCACCGGCGTACTTGTCCTTCAACGCACGAACCTGTCCTCCGATGTTGTCGGCGATCACCGTCGTGTTCTGCCAGGTCGGATCCTTCAGCGTGGTGGAGACGACGCTCTTCGGCATCTCGTTCATCCGTACGGCGAAGCCCACCTCATCGGTGATCGTCGGCCACGCCTTGGCGAAGCCCTCGTAGGTGACCCGGCCGAGCAGCTGTGCATCGGCCGCATTGAGCTCGTCGAGTTTGAACCGGTCGCCGTCCTCGCCCCGGTCGAACCGGAACGACCATCCGCCGTGCTCGAAACTCTCTGCGCCGCCGGGATCCTCGAAGACCCCGTCCAGCGACACGAATTCGGTGACCACCACGTTGCCCATGACGTCCTCCTTGCCGATTTGATGTCGACGCTACTGACTGCTGGGCTCGCGCAGAATCATCGGCGTCGTCTCCGCGCGCGGAGGCTTGCAGTTGACCTCATGGGCCAGGATGCTGACCGCATGAGCGAGCCCTTCATCGTGCGGCCGGAGGAGGGCCGACTGCTGGACCTCGGGAACTTCGAAGCGATCGTCCTGGCGGACGCGACAGCCACGTCCGGCGCCTTCACCCTTTTGCGGACCCAGCGGGAGCCGCCCGACTTCGGTCCGCCGATGCATGTGCACCGCGACGCTGCCGAGGCCTTCTACGTCCTCGAGGGCACCTATCTCATGTTTGTCGACCAGCGACAGGACGTCTGTCCGCCGGGCAGTTTCGTCTACGTGCCGCCCGATGTCCCGCATACGTTCAAGGTGGTCTCCCAGGAACCCGGGAAGAAGCTGAACCTCTTCAGTCCGGCCGCGATGGTCGGCTTCTTCGAGGAACTCGCCGAGGCGGAGGCCAACGGCACCGCGACCCCCGAACTGCTCAGTCACATCTCCGAGAGACATGCAATGGGCATCGTCGGCCCCGTGCCGGAAACATATCTCTGAGATCGACCGTTAGCGGTCCAGCCATTCGTCGACGTCCCGCTGCGCGCCGGTCGCCCGCCAGCGGCGACAACCGCACGGGATCTTCGCGTCGTCCCCGGACGGCGCCAGGCAGCCGAAACTCGAGCGCTGATGTTCAGCCTTCGCGTGACCGCAGTCGGGGCAGTCGTCGTCAGGTGTGCCCACGCTCATTCGACGTCACCGGCCCCCAGTCGCTTCGGTGCGACACCACGGTACCGGAGTACGTTTCGTCGCCCGTTGATTACGGCGCGGCGCGGTGTCGCCTCCCGCCGATCGCGCTGCAGGGCCGGTACGCTGCGCGTGCTCGGGGACGCGCTCGGGTGAGACCGCCGCCACGCAGGTGAGGGTTCATGGATCGACGACGGCTCCAGCCGCCGCTGATCGTGGCCCTCTACGCGATCACCTCGATCTGCGGGCTCCTTGATGCAGCGTGCTTTCTCGGCCTGGGCCGCGTCTTCTCGGAGATCATGACCGGGAATCTCGTCTATCTCGCCTTCTCGCTCGGGACGATCGGTACGCACGGCGCGGGGCCGATCCTCCCCTACGTCAGCGTGCTGGCGTTCTTCATGGTGGGTGCGGTGGCCGGCGGGCGGTTTCTCCGGCTGCCCGCCCCGTTGAGCGACCGGCGGGCCGGGTTCGTGGTGGAGTGGGCGCGCTCCTCGCCGCCACGGTGACCACGGCGATCCTGCATCCGGGTCCGGAGGGCGGCGGGCGGTTCGTCGTCACGGGCATTCTGTCCTTCGCCATGGGAATCCAAAACGCCATGCTGCGTCGCTGGGGTGTGGCCAACCTCGCCACCAACGTGATGACCTTGACGATGACCGCCCTGCTCGCGGACTCGCGCCTGGCCGGCGGGCCAGGCACCCATGCCGGACGTCGGGCGGCGTCGCTGGCGATCTTCGCGGCCAGCGCGACACTCGGCGCATTCCTGCTGCGCTACGGCGTCCTGTGGCCACCTGAACTCAGCCTGGTCATCTTCAGCCTGGCGCTTCCGGTGCTGCTCCAGAAGTCGGAAGCGGACAGTCGAACGGTCCATCCGTGATCTGGGGTTTGTCGCAGCCCCCGAGGGGTACATCGGCGAGGCTGTGAGTCACCTGTTCCAGATCCACCGAGCCATCGAGGTACGGCGCTGATGCCCCCGCCGCGCTGCAGCTGCACGACACCGCTGATCATCGCCGGTACGTCCGCAGGCCGGCTGTCGTATTGCCAGCATTGCGACCGACCGTGCCTGCGTGGTCCCCGTTGCCAGTTTTGCAAGCATAGGGTGGATCGGCGCCGCTGAGGCTGGTTCGTGGAGGGTCTCAGCGTCCGAGCACCACGATCGTGCCGGGCCCCTGTCCACCGGATGCCGCCGGCGCCGTCGATGCGTAGAGGTGACCGTTGGCGTATTCGACGGCGACCACTCCCGGCAGCGAGGCGACCTGCACGCGGTGACCCCGGACGATCTCGGAGATCGTGCCGCTGTTGATTTCGGCGACGAAGACATGTCCCCACGGGTCGACGGCCAGGTTGGTGGCTCCGTCGAATCCGGTCGCGATCCGCGACGGCCTACCGGTCCACCGGTCGATCCGATAGACGCTGCCGGAGACTCCCATGCCGCCGGGGAGCGTCGTGACGAGCAGGTCGCCATGGTGGCCGGTCTCGACGTCGGTGGGGACGGCTTCGAAGTAGTACGTGATGCCGATGACGCAGTTCGGAAGGTGCTGTGCCGCCGCGAATTGCGGTGTGACGTGCAGCGCCTGGCGGGGCAGCACGCTCAGCAGCGAGACATGGCCGGTGCGGTCGACCTTGACCAGGTCGTTTCCGCCCGCATCGGCGACCGCCCAGGCGCCGTCGCGGAGCGCGGTCACCGCATAGGGGTGCGAGTCGACCTGACCAGTGTAGTTGACGGGGATGCCCGCCTTCGTCAGCGCATTTCGCACGCAGGTGCCCGGGTGGGCGACGCCGTAGTGGATGCGGCCATCGGGGTTGTGGATCCGTTCGAACCTGGAGAGGTTGGCCACGACCGGCTTGCGGCCCGCCCGCAGGATCGTCAGCCTCGTCGTCGAATGGTCGGCGGTGCTGCTGGTGTAGGCCAACGAGAGTCGTGACGGGTTGACGGCGACGCCGGCGATGTCGCCACCATTCATCGGCTCCGGTGGCGATCGGCTTGCTCCGACCGACGAGGTTGAGCGTCGAGGTGAACGAGTCCGCCACGAAGACCAGCGGACCGGCCACGGCGAACTGCAGCGGCCCGACATAGTTGGAGGCGAGGGTCTTCACGACCCGCAATGGCGGCTTTCCGGCCGACGACGGCGTGCTCGCCGCGGCCGGCGCGGCGGCCAGCGTCACGGATGCCGCCGCGACGACGACGGCGACAGCGGCGGCCTTGATGCGGGAAACCCGTTGTTCGGACACTGCGAACCCCCCAACTGACACGGCGCCCGCACCTATCGGAGGAGCGTCGGATTTCGTGTGGGACACAAGTATCAGAGCGGTCGGGGGCCGGCAACGAACTCCGGAAAATTGGGTGACTCGGGCTACCGGCCGACTACGGGCCGCGATGACCTTTCACGAGGGTGGCGTGTCGTCCGGCACCGATTGCACGAGCACCACCTGGCCGTCCGGGTCGGTCACGATCAGCTCGCCGCCGAACTCCCCCGACACGGCGACTTCCGCGTAGCCGCCGGCCTTCAGCCGGCCCGCCAGCTCGTCCAGAGGCTCACGGGTGCGGAAGCCGAACTGCACCGACCCGGGTGCACGGTGGTCCGCGGACGGGTGCAGGGCCACGAGGCCGCCGCCGTTGCTGCGCCACACCCGCCACCATTCGTCGTCGCCCTCGTCGAGCCGCACGAACCCGGCCGCAGACAGGAACTGGCCGAACGGCCCGGCCGGCGGGTCGAATCGCAGTGGCATCGACACGATCCCGTGCTCGGGCCGCGGCTCGTCGAGCCGGTAGCCGTACAGATCGGTGGGACGCTCGTTGAAGGTGAGCTGAGTGCCGTGCTGGTCCCGGACATTCATGACCCGCCCGTACGCCTCGTCGAAAGTCTCCATGTCGAGATAGCCCGCGCGAGCGAATTGGACCGCGAGTCGATCGACGTCGGCGACCTCGAACGACAAGTCGGTGTCGCCGGGACCCGCGCCGGAAGTGGCGGCCGCGTGCAGTGCCACCATTCCCGAACCGCCGACCATGTCGACCCACGACTCCGCGCTACTCAGTCGTGGCGAGAAGCCCAGCAGCGTAAGGAAATCGCGCATCTCCGGCAGGTGATCGGTGAACCTCATCGGCATGACGACAACTTCGGTCCGACCGATGTCCGACCCACTCATCCGCTCGCCTCTCCGTGCGCTGTCAGGTATTCGGTCAACGCCTGCTCGACGAGCCCGGACAGGCTGGTCTCCTCGTCGATGGCCTTGTGCTTGACCCGCCGGACCAGCGTCGGCGGCAGATAGACGTTGAACTGCACCTTGGCGTCCGCCGCCCGTCCGCTGCCCGGTCGCTTCGCGGATTCAACCGCCATGGTTCTGCGCCTCCATGCTCGTATGCTAGCACCCTAGCACGAGCAGAAGAGGACATGGAGAGGGTGGAGCTCAGACCTGGGGCATGACCTCGGATGCGACGACCTCGAGGTGGTCGAGATCGTGCATGTCGAGCATCTGGAGGTAGATCCGGGTCGCACCCAGCTCGGCGAACTCCCCGATCCGCTCGACCACTTCGGCCGGCGTACCCGCGAAGGCGTTCTCCCGCAGGTCGTCCACATCGCGGCCGATCACCTCGGCCCGACGGCGGATCTCGCTCTCGTCCCGGCCGACGCACAGCACGTTGGCGACGGAGTACGTCGGTTCGCGGCCGGTGCCGCTGGCCGCCGCCCGCACCCGCTCGATGATCGCCTTCGTACCCGCCCGGTTGAAGCCCACGTTGTACTCGTCGGCGAACCGCGCCGCCAGCGCGGCACTGCGCCGCTTTCCGGCACCACCCAGGATGATCGGGGGTCGCGGAGACTGCACCGGCTTGGGCAGTGCCGGGGAATCGGTCAAGTTGTAGTGCGCTCCGGCGAAGGAGTACGTCGCACCGGGCGGGGTGCGCCACAGGCCGTCGATGATCTCGACCTGTTCGGCGAAGCGGTCGAAGCGCTCGACGACCTCGGGAAATGCGATGCCGTAGGCGCGGTGCTCGTCGTCGTACCACCCCGTGCCGATACCGAGCTCCACCCGCCCGCCGCTCATCTGATCGACCTGGGCGACGGAGATCGCGAGCGGGCCGGGCAGCCGGAAGGTGGCCGCGGTGACCATGGTGCCGAGCCGGATACGGCTGGTCTCCCGGGCGATCGCGCCGAGCGTCACCCAGGAGTCGGTCGGCCCGGGCAGCCCGTCTCCGGCGCCCATCGAGAGGTAGTGGTCGGACCGGAAGAACGCATCGAACCCGAGTTGCTCACTGGTCTGGGCGACCCTCAGCTGATCCTCGTAGGTGGCACCCTGTTGTGGTTCGACGAAGACGCGCAGATCCATGGGGCAACACTACGGCTACGCCGCAGCACGTCGCCCGGCGGTCGCTAGCTCCAACGCTCCCAGCGCACGACCTCGTCGAGGTCGCGCCGCCGCTGGGTCGACCGCGACGAGATCGCCGCCGATTTCGGATCGGGCCGGCGCCGGCCGATGGTCACGCCGGCGACGACTGCGACGTCGTCCGGAATTCCCAGCAGCTGCTTGAACGACTCCATGTCCGCCACATCGACGCCGTAGACACCCGCGGCGAGACCTTCGTCGATCGCGGCGAGCAGCAGGAGCATCATGGCGGCACCGGCGTCGACGAACCAGTACGGCGCCGGCCATTCGACCTCCACTCCGCCTGTCGCGGCCAGCTTGTCCGGCCGGTTGTAACGGTCGTGGTAGTCCTGCTCGCGCGTGCACACGATGACGTGCACCGGCGCCTGCGATAGCCACGGCTCCAGGCCCTCGGCGAGCCATTCGTCCTCGTCGAGAGCCGTCCGATCGCCGCCCGCGTCTCGGGCTCGGTGACGACCACGAGCCGCTGGCCCTGGGAAAAGCCACCGCTCGGTGCGTGCCGGACGGTGCGCACGATCCGTTCGAGGGTCTCGCGCGGGATCGGATCGGGGTCGTAGTGACGCACCATCCGACGCTGCCGCAGGATCTCCGCGAATTCCATCGGGCGACCCTATCGCGCGGCCACCGTCGACGGAGGCACGCGAATCGGCGTGCCGCGTTAGTCTCCACGCTCGGAGAAACCGGGAGGCAGCCATGACCGATCACGACCCTGCGCCCGTGCCCACTGCGGTGGTGACCGGAGCTGGGACCGGCCTGGGTCGGCAGAGCGCGCTCGCCCTCGCGGCGGCCGGCTTTCGGGTGGCGCTGCTCGGTCGCACCGCCGCGACCCTCGAGGAGACGGCCGGCCTGGTCGTTCCCCAGCGACCCCGCCGCTGGCTCTGCCCACGGATGTCTCGGATCCGGCTGCGGTCGACGACGCGTTCGCCAGGGTGATGGCTGAGTGGGGCCGAGTGGACGTCCTGGTCAACAACGCGGGCATCGCCGGACCCGCCGGCCCACTGGAGGACGTAACCCCGGCGCAGTGGGACGAGGTGCTGGCCGTCAACGTCACCGGGAGCTTCCGTTGCGCCCAGCATGCGGTCCGGATCATGAAGACCCAGCGGCCCGAGGGTGGGCGCATCATCAACATCGGCTCCGTCGCCGCGCAGCGACCACGGCCCGACAGCGTCGCCTACGCCGTCTCCAAGCACGCCATGACCGGGCTGACCGCATCGATCGGCCTCGAAGGACGTAGCCACCTCATCAGCTGCACCCAGATCGACATCGGCAACGCCGCAAGCTCCATGACGGAGTCGATCGCGGCCGGTATCGGCCAGGCCGACGGCACGAGCGCCGCCGAGCCGACCTTCGATCCGGTCCACGTCGGTGAGCTGGTCGCCCACCTGGCCGCGCTCCCGGTCACCGTCAGCGTGCCGCAGACGACCATCCTCGCCACCGGGATGCCGTTTCTCGGCCGCGGCTGACGGTGCCGGGAGCAGCCGGGACATCAGCCGTGCCAGAACTGCCGTACCTCGATGGAACCGCCCTCCGCCACCGGGTGCCGCGACGCGATCTGCACGGCCTCCTTGAGGTCCGCGCACTCGAGAATGTCGAAGCCGACGATGGCCTCCTTGGTCTCGGCGAACGGACCGTCGGTCACCAGGACCTCACCGTCGCGCACCCGCACCGTGGCGGCCTCACTCGACGGGCGCAGCATGTCGCCGTCGAGGCGTACGCCGCTGGCCGTCACCTCGTCCAGCCACGGGAAGCTCTCGTCGCCGTCCTGCTCGGCTTCGTCGGCGGAGGCGTCCGCATTCGCCCGGGCCGCATCGAAACAGACCAACATCATGTACTTCATCGCAACCACTCTCCGTCTTGTCTCTGATGGGCGTCCCTCGTCGGTGCTCCGCCGCGGGGCCTCGTACATCCGGTACGACGAACGGCTCGGTCGCCTGATGGACAGGCCGCTTGATAAAACTTGACCGAGCCGATCCTCCTGCCTCAAGGACGTCCATGCTGCTGATCCCCGGCGAGCCGATCGTCATCCTCCCCCGTGATCCCGGCCTGGCGCCGCAGGCGAGCGGAGCCCCGGCGATCGCCGCGTGGGCCGCCGCCAGCCTCGGCGTACCCGCCACATTCCTCGGCGGTGTCGGCGCCGACGATGCCGGAGACCTCATGCGGGCCACGCTGGCGGCCGTCGTCGCCGACGCCTCGGCCATCGTGACCAAAGCCGGTCTGCCGACCGCCACCGCCCGGGTGGACTACGACCCGGACGGCTCGCGGAGCTTCGAATTCCACGTCGCCGACAGCGCCGCCACCGCCCTCGACCTGAGCGACCTGGGCCGCCGGCCGGAGCAGGCCACCTGGGTCCACGTATCGGGATCGGCGCTGCTGTTCGGTGGCACGACGACCGCGACCGTCGTGGAGGCGGTACGCCGGGGCCGGGCGGCGGGCGCGACCGTGTCGGTCGACCCCAACCTGCGCGCCGAACTCGACGATCCGGCCGGGCTGGCCGCGGTCCGGCAACTCTGCGAGCAGGCCGACGTCCTCTTCCCCAGCGAGGGCGAGCTGGAGGCGCTCGGGCTCGACGAGGATCGCCTGGTCGCGGCCGGTACGGCGGTGTGCCGCACGATGGCGGCCGACGGGGCGCGATTGCGGGCCGGGCGGCTCGACCTGACCATTCCCGCGGTCGCGCCGGCCGAGCAGGTCGTCGACCCGGACGGCGCGGGTGACACGTTCGCCGGCGCGGTCATCGCCGCGAGGATGCGGGGCTCGACCTGGGGCGATGCGATCCGCGCGGCGTCGCAGGTGGTCGCTCGTGCCATTACCGTCGCCGGGCCGATGACCATGACGCTCCGCCCGGATGATCTGGTCCTGTCGACGGCGGCCGGTGAGTAGGACCGCCGTTCAGCCGGCCGGAGCAGCCTTGTGCCGCCGCCTCCGGCGGAGCATGACGGCGCCGACCGCGGTGAGCGCCAGCACCAGTGCGATCGGGGCGACGTAGCCGAGTGTGGCGAGGATCCAGCGCAAGCTGACGACGAGCGCGTGCCAGCCGCCCGCGAGCGCCGAGCCGAAACCGGCGGGGCCGGCGGCGGCGCGGACCGGCGTTCCACGTATCGCCAAGTCGACGGTGAGCGTGGCGAGCGCGATCTGGTCCGACAGCGCCCGCTGCTGGGCCTGCATCGACTCGAGATCGCCCTCGCGCTGGGTCAGCTGGCTCTCCAACGACACGAGATCGGAGATGCTGCCGGAGTGTGCCAGGAAGCTCTGGAGCCGCTTGACACTCGCCGCGAGCGTGGAGACGCGGGCGCCGATGTCCGCCTTCGAGGCGGTGACGTCCTCTCCGCGAACGGATCGGCTGACCTCGGTGCCGAGCGAGTCGACCTCGCCGATGACGGCTTCCAACGCCGTCGGGGGCACCCGCAGCACGACTTCGGCTGTACGCCGTCCGTGTGTCGTCGTGCGCTGGTCAAGGTCCACCCGGCCCTGGTTCTTGCTCCCCAGCCGCACCACGGCATTTGCTGCGCGGTCGACGTCCGCGGTCCGCATGTCGAGTGTGGCGGTGCGTACGACGTCCCGGCTCTGTAGCGCCCCGGAGGCCGGCCGAACGGTCTTCGGAGCCGCCGCCGCGGCGTTCGGGGCGCGATCGACGGCGCCGCCGGAAGCCGACCCCGACGTCTCCGTCGATCCTGTGCAGCCGGCGGCCACGATCAGCAGGACCGCGGCCAGCCCGAGCCCGACGGCGGTGCGAGGGCAAGCCGGCGATCGCCGAAACCGTTGGTGTGCCGCCATGACGGCTCCTCTCGCCGGGTCCTATCCACCTAGACTCGACGACCAGCCCGCCGGTTCCATCTTCCTCACACGACGCAGAATTCGTTGCCCTCCGGATCAGCCATCACCATGTGGTCGAGCGTGCCGTCGATGCTGTCCGCGCGGATGACCGTCCCGCCCGCCTCGACCAGGCGCTCGACCGTCTCGGTGATCCTCGACCGCCGGACATCGGGAGCCTCGCTGCGGCCACCACTGACCTGCACGTCGAGGTGGACGCGATTCTTGGCGACCTTGGACTCCGGCACCTTGAGGAACGAGATGCCGGGCGTCACCCCGTCGGGATCTTGGAGGTAGGCGCCGTCATCCCACTCCTCTTCCGGGACACCGACGTGAACGAACCAGTCCGGCCAGGTGTCGAACCCCGGTGGTGGCGAGGCCTCGACGTAGCCCAGCGCCAGGCTCCAGAACGCCGCCAGCTTCGCCGGTTGCGCACAATCGAAGGTCACGCCCCATTTTCCGGCCACTCCGCCTCCCTCATCACCGTCAGCTCCGAGTGAACCAGGTGGCTGGGACACCGCCGCTCAGCGAGGAGGTCGCCCGGCGACCCGAGGCAAAAAGAAGGGCAAGGAGAAAACCCTCTCCCTGCCACTTTCAATTTATAGCGCACTGGGGGGCTTGCGGCAAGACCCCGGTCGTGCCGCAAAATCACCGGGCCGATGCGTCAACGCAGAGTCCGGCCGCGCTCATAAGCGCCGAAATTGGATTTACAGTAACGAAGCTCAGATCGGAGCCGATGACGTGAACCTCATGACCACCAGCGCGTTTGACCTTCCCGACCACCTCAGCACCAAGGCCGACCCGACGCTGATCGCCGGCGACGAGCGGCATTTCGCGGCCATCGCGGAGAGCCTCGAGCAGTCGATCGCCGACCTGTCCGACCGCCTCGACACCGAGCGCAAGGCGCCCGCCGGCATCAGGCCGGAAGGCGATGGACCGGGACATGGAGATCCACCGGTTGACCGCTCGCCTGCGCACCCTGCGCCGCTTCGGTCTGGACCTGTGCCTCGGACACATGGTTCACGAAGACAACCCCGAGCCCGTCTACATCGGACGGCTCGGCCTCACGGACAGCACGGGTCGTCGGCTGCTGCTCGACTGGCGCACGCCCGCGGCCGAGCCGTTCTTCGGCGCGACCCACGCCAACCCGATGGGTCTGGCCAGTCGCCGCAGGTATCGCTGGACCCGCGGCCGCATCAACGACTACTGGGACGAGGTGTTCACCCCGGACGGGTTCGAAGGGCATGCCGCGCTCGACGACCAATCCGCCTTCATCGCCAGCCTGGGCAGCACCCGGTCGCCCCGGATGCGGGACGTGCTCAGCACGATCCAGGCCGACCAGGACGCCATCATCCGTGCGGGATCGCACGGCGCTCTCGTCGTCGACGGCGGTCCGGGGACCGGGAAGACCGTGGTGGCTCTGCACCGCGCCGCCTACCTCCTCTACTCCGACCCGCGCCTCGGTCACCACCGCGGCGGCGTGCTGTTCATCGGTCCGCACCAGCCCTACCTGGCCTACGTCGCCGACGTACTGCCCAGTCTCGGCGAGGAGGGCGTGCAGACCTGCACCCTGCGGGACCTCGTCCCCGAGGGAGCTGCGGCGGCTGTCGAAGCCGACCCGGATGTGGCCCGCCTGAAGTCGTCCGCGCGACCTGGTGACGGCGATCGAAGCGGCCGTCAGGTTCTACGAGGAGCCGCCCACCAAAGGGATGACGGTCACGACCGACTGGTCCGACATCTGGCTGAGCGCGGCCGATTGGGCCGAGGCGTTCGAGACGCCAGATCCCGGTACTCCGCACAACGAGGCACGCGACCAGATCTGGGAGGCGCTGCTCACGATCCTGATGGACAAGTACGACGGCGACGACTCCCCCGACCTCGTCCGGAAGTCGTTGCTGCGTAACGAAGAACTGCTCGCAACCTTCAACGGCGCGTGGCCGCTGCTCGAAGCGGCCGACCTCGTCGGAGACCTGTGGTCGGTCCCCGCCTATTTGCGCAAGTGCGCGCCCTGGCTCAGTCCCGATGACGTTCGGACGCTGCAGCGTGAGGACGCCCAGTCCTGGACGGTGCCCGACCTACCGCTCCTGGACGCCGCCCGGCAGCGGCTCGGCGACCCGGAGGCGTCCCGACGCCAGCGTCGGCAAGCGGCCGCCGTTGTCGCCCAACGGGATCAGATGTCCATGGTCATCGACCACCTGATCGCCGCGGACGACTCCGACATGCAGATGATGTCGATGCTGCGCAAGGACGACCTGCAGCGCGCCCTGGTCGACGACGCACTGCCCGACGCCGACCCTGATCTGCTCGCCGGCCCGTTCGCGCACATCGTCGTGGACGAGGCCCAGGAGCTGACCGATGCGGAGTGGCAGATGTTGCTGCTGCGCTGCCCCTCGAGGAGCTTCACCATCGTCGGCGATCGCGCGCAGGCCCGGCACGGGTTCACCGAGTCGTGGCAGGAGCGGCTCGAGCGGATCGGGCTCGACCGCATCGACCTCGCCTCCCTGAGCATCAACTACCGGACGCCCGAAGCGGTCATGGTCGAGGCCGAGCCGGTGATCCGGGCGGTGCTTCCGGACGCCAACGTGCCGACCTCGATCCGCTCCAGCGACGTGCCCGTCGTACACGGACCCGCGTCGGATCTGGGCTCGATCCTCGACACCTGGCTCGCCACGCACGACGACGGGATCGCCTGCGTCATCGGTGATCCCACGTTCCAGGCGACGCCCCGCGTCCGATCGCTGACGCCCGGAGCTGGCGAAGGGGCTCGAGTTCGACCTGGTCGTGCTCATCGACCCGGAGCGGTTCGGCGTGGGAATCGAAGGAGCGGTCGACCGCTACGTCGCGATGACCCGGGCGACCCAGCAACTGGTCATCCTCACGAGCCGGTGACCTCCGTCCGGGCTGCGGATCACGCGGAGTGGGCGGCGAGGGTGAGCTCGACTATGCGGTCGGCGTACCTGGTGGTGACCGGTTTTCCCGTGACCAGAATCCGCAGGAAGAGCGGCGCGACCAGAGTCTCGATCAGCAGGTCGGCGTCGGTCTGCGGGTCGAGCTCACCCCGCTCGATTCCACGCTCGACGATCGAGCCCGCGAGCGCGAAGCGATGCGCCCAGAACGACGCGGCGACCGCGTCGATGCCCGGTGCCCGGCCGGACTCGGCGACGTAGGTCCGCAGCAGGGTCAGGCTGACCGGTGTGGAGAGGGTGCCGACGATGGCGTGGGTGAGCGCCCGGAGGTCTCCTCGGACCGACCCGGTGTCGGGGGTGGGCACGTCGCGCGCCGCTGATGCAAGGACGGCGTCGACGACGAGTTCCTCCTTGTTGGCCCAGCGCCGGTAGACGGTCGAGCGATGCACTCCGGCGCGTGCCGCGATGCGGTCGAGGCTGAGAGACGCGTAGCCGACCTCGACCAACTCGGCGAGGGTCGCGTCGAGGATGGCCTGGCTCGCCCGAGCCGTCCGACCGCCGGGCCGACGTGCCGTGTCCGGCGAACCGCGTCGACGCGGCGGGACCGTCGCCATCACCCTCCTCGATGAACCGTTCAGACAGGTTGCTTCGCCGACCCGACTCTGCCACGATAGCCTATGGCGACATACTGTCGCCTTTAGGCAGGAGGTCGTCGCCATGTTCCGCATCACCCGAGGACTGATGGCTCTCGCGGCGCTCGGTGCGCTGGCCGCCGCCATCTCGGGCATCCCGACGGTGCTGAACGCCTCCTCGGGGACCATCGTCGTGGAGACGTGGCGCCTGTGCGGATTCGCGCTCTTCGCCGGCCTGTTCACCCTGCTGGCGCTCAACCCCACCGGGCATCGGGGCGTCTGGGAGTTGGTCATCGCCAACAAGCTGGTGCTCACCGCACTCGCCATCGGCTTTGCGGCCCACGGGCACATCGACGGAACAACCGATGTCCTTGTCTGGGACGGACTCCTGACGGTCCTGCTGATCGCCGCCTACGTCAGCTGCCGGGGCTGGCAGAAGGTCGACCGCAAGTCATCGACCGTCGTCGCCGACCGAGTCGACGACGGTTCCCCTGACGTGCTCCTGACGAGCTCTTGACGGCACCGCTCATGCGAGAATCCGGCAATGGCAGCGACGACTGCCGTCGTCCGGACCGAGGACGGACTCCGGGGGCTCCTCGAGCAGGCGCACGACGGCCGAATCCAGCTCCCCGAGTTTCAGCGGGAGTCGATCGCGAACGACGAGTGGATCAAGAGTCTCGTCGCCAGCGTCTCGCTGAACTATCCGATCGGTGCGGTGATGCTCCTGCAAGCCGGAAACGCTGAGACGCGATTCGGGACCCGACCCATAGCGGGCGCGCCACCGACCTCGACGGGACCCGAGTGGCTGCTGATCGATGGGCGGCAACGCATCACCTCGCTGTACCAGACTCTGGCGTCCGGCCAACGCCGTTACTACCTCGACATCGACGCGTGCCTCGATCCGGACGTGGATCGCGACGAGGCGGTCACCTCTTCGCCTGAGGGTTGCGTTTTCCCGCTCCACCTGGTGTTCGGTCCGGAAGCCGAACGACGGCGCTGGCAACGCGACTTCGTCGAACGCGGCGACGGCAAGCACAGGGGGACGCGAGAGCGGTTGATGCGCCAGTTCGGAACGGAAGTGCTTGCCGTCTTCGACTGCTATGTCGTGCCGACCATCGCGCTCGGTCAGGAGACGACCAGATGGTCCGTGCGGGTCCATGGCGGCCCGGACGGGCCGAGACTCTCCGACCGGTTCCGACGCACGGACGGTGCGTCCCGATGAGCGGACGGATCGCCGGCGACTTCGACTACGAGACATACGGCGGCGGCTATGCCACGCACCGCCGCACCGATCCGCGGATCGCCGCATTGGTGCATGCCGCGCTGGGAGCGGCCCGCACGGTGCTCAACGTCGGAGCCGGCGCCGGCTCCTACGAGCCGGAGGATCGCGAGGTCACCGCGGTCGAGCCGTCGCCGTCGATGCGCGAGCAGCGGCCCGACCACCGTCCGCGCGCGATCGACGCGACCGCCGAGGAGTTGCCGTTTCCCGACGACAGCTTCGACGCGGCGATGGCGATGGTCACGGTCCATCAGTGGCCGGACGTCGACCGTGGTCTCCGCGAGATGCGCCGGGTCAGTCGCGGACCGGTCGTGGTCCTCACGTTCGACGGAGATGCGCTCGACCGGCTCTGGCTCGTCGACTACGCCCCGTCGCTGATGGGTGCCGAACGACGCCGTTACCCCGCAATCGGGCACATCCAGGAGGTGCTCGGCGGCACCAGTACCGTCACTGACGTCCCGATCCCGTGCGACTGCGTCGACGGATTCACCGAGGCCTACTACGCCCGGCCGGAGCGCTTCCTCGACCCCGCCGTACGCCGGTCCCAGTCCGTGTGGGGGTTTGTCGACGCCGATTCGACGGCCGCCGCCTTGACCCGGCTGCGGGCCGACCTGCAGTCAGGGGAATGGGACCGCCGCTACGGAAAGCTCCGCAGCCAACCCGACTTCGTCGGGTCACTCCGCCTCATCACTGCGCTGCCTGAAAGGTATGGCGGTAATCCTGCGGACTGACGCCGACGATGCGCCGGAAGTGTGGGCGGAGGGACACGGCGTTGGCCAGGCCGACCCGCCGGGCGACGGTGTCGACGGGCAGGTCGCTGTCCTCGAGAAGTCGCTGAGCCCGGAGGATCCGCTGATACAGCAGCCACTGCAGCGGCGAGATGCCGGTCAGGGAGCGGAATCGGCGATCGAACGTGCGCCGGCTCAGATGCGCGTGCCGGGCGAGTGAGGCGACGTCGAGCTGCTCGGCGAGATGCTCGAGCGCGTAGGCCATCACCCCGGCGAGGTCGTCGCCCTCGTGCCGTTCCGGCACCGGCTGGTCGATGTACTGCGCCTGTCCCCCACTGCGCTGCGGCGGCACCACCATCCGCCGGGCGATCGCGGTCGCTGCGCGTGGACCCCACTCACGTCGGACCACGTGCAGACAGGCGTCGAGGCCGGCAGCCGTCCCTGCGCTCGTGACCAGGTCGCCGTCATCGACGAACAACACCGACGGATCGACACTCACCTGCGGATACCTCGTGGCGAGGGTCGGTGCGTGGAACCAATGGGTGGCGGCGCGCCGGCCGTCCAGCAACCCGGTCGCCGCAACGACGAACGCGCCCAGGCAGAGGCTGACGACGAGAGCTCCGTCGGCGTACGCCGCCCGGATCGCGTCCAGCGCCGGCTCCGGCGGCTCCTCGAGCGGATGACGCCACGTCGGCACGACCACGATGCCCGCCCGATCGACCGCGTCGAGGTCGTACGGGGCGTGCAGCTGCACGCCGCCCGTGCTCGTCAGCGGACCGGGCTCGCCGGCGACCGGGAGCAGCACGAACGCCGGCGCCCCATTGGCGGTGCGGTCGACCCCGAACACGCTGATCGGCACCGACATCTCGAACATCGGCGCACGGTCGAACATCAGCACGGCCACCGTCGCCCTATCACGCCTCATCGGACCCTTTGGCTGGAATCGATCGGTGAGAGGCCAATCGGCCACTCACGATGGTAGGCCGCCGCGCGCCAGGATCACGACATGACTTCGACGACAGTGCGCCTCATCGGCGGACCGACCGCCCTGATCGAGATGGGCGGGCTCCGACTGCTCACCGACCCGACCTCCGACCCGCCCGGCGACCACCCGGTCGGCAGCCGGACGCTCGTCAAGACCCGCGGACCGGCGGTTCCGCTCGACGAGATCGGGCCGATCGACGCCGTCCTGCTCTCGCACGACCAGCATCCGGACAACCTCGACGACGGCGGCCGCACGCTGCTCGATCGGGTTCCGCTGGTGCTCAGCACGACGGATGCGGAAAAGCGGCTCGGCGGCCACACGACGGCGCTGCCGGCCTGGCAGGATTTCTCCCTCCCCCGACCCGGCGGTCGGACGCTGCGGGTGACCGGCGTGCCGGCGCAGCACGGACCCGACGGTACGACGGACGTGACGGGAGAAGTCACTGGCTTCGTGCTCCGTGGTGACGACCTGCCCACCGTCTACGTCAGCGGCGACAACGCGTCCCTCGACATCGTCGGGACCATCGCCGACCGCATCGGCCCGATCGATATCGCGCTGCTCTTTGCGGGTGCCGCCCGGACCCCGTTGCTGGACGCCAACCTGACCCTCGACAGCGATCAGGCGGCGCGGGCGGCACAGGTCCTCGACGCCGATGTCGTCATCCCGCTGCACACCGAGGGCTGGCAGCACTTCAGCCAGGGACCGGACACGATCACGGCTGCCTTCACCCGGCGGGGCGAGCAGGGACGGCTCGTCCTCCTCAGTCCCGGAGAGAGCACAAGGCGGTAGCCGCGCGGCAGAATGACGACCGTGGCGAGACGTGGTACCCACAGCCCGGTGAGCCTCCTGCCCGACTTCTGCGGAGCGGCGCGGATGTGGGGATCGCCTGGCGGGCCGGGCGATCGACGCCTGCTCTGCGTGTCCGGCCTGGGCGGTGACGTCGACGAGTGGTCGGCCGTCGGTCCCGGGCTCGCAGCACGTGGCGAGGTGGTTGCCGTCGAGGCGCCCGGTGACGGGCTCGGCGCCGGAGTCACGGCGCTCGACCGGCTGCTGGCCGACTCCTCCCGACCGTGCGTTCTCATCGGCCATTCGATGGGCGCCGTCATCTGCCTGTTGACCGCGGCCGCGCAGCCGGAACGGCCGACCGGCCTGGTCCTCACCTCGCCGTTCCTCCCGGTGGGTCGCGGTGGTCGCTCCACAGTGGCCACCGCGGCCGACTACGCCCACCACCGCATGCTCTTCGCGCGCGACGTACGCAGTCGTCGACGCCGCGGAACGGCGCGCAGCAGTGCCGGTCCGCTAACTCGCGTCGCAGGCCTGCGGGCACTCGCCTACTACGGCCTGCGACCGGCCGCCTTCCACGCCGTGGCCGACCAGGTCACGTGCCCGGTCCTCCTCGTGCACGGAGGTGACGATCACTACGTGCCGCCCGCGTTCGCCCGCGCCGCCGCCGCTCGTCATCCGGATTGGCGCCTTGAGATGATCGCCGGTGCCGGGCACTTCCCGCACCGCGACAACCCGGCCGACTGGCTCGCCCGCGTCGACCCGTGGCTACGCCGTCTGCAGACTCCGTGACCGCCGGCGCCGGCAGCGGCAAGTCGATTCGCCGACCGTGCTCCGAGGGCCGGTCCCGGCATCATCGTGCGCCGTACTCGCACATCCTGGCCGATCGTGCGAGTAGGACGCACGATGTCGCCGGCCGTCCGCTGCCGGCGCCGTCCGCGGTGATCATCGGACGCTGTACTCGCAAATCTGGCGCGATCATGCGAGTAGAGCGTCCGATGTCGATTCGCCGACCGTGCTCCGAAGGCAGACTCCGGATGCAGCGGCGCCGATCATCGTCCCGGAGTCAGATCCCGATAGCGGGCCTCGAGAAGACAGTAGAGCCCGTAGGACAGCAGGCCGAGGGCCAATGCGGTCAGGGTGATCCGGCCATATGCGGCGTCCGCCACCGATCGGAAGGTGGCGTCGAGTCCCTTGGTCTGACGTGGCTCGTCGAGGACGGCGGCTTTGACGATGAAAGCTCCCACGAGAACGAACACTGTTGCCCTCGCGACGCACCCGAACGCTCCGAGCACGCGAATGACGGTGCCGACCCACGGCGGGTGGAGTTCGGCGACGAATCGCTCCTGGAAGGTGAGCTTGACCGATCGCCGGCACAATTCGAGACCGGCGAGGATGAACAGCACGCCCACCACCCAGACAAGCAGGTGACCGGGACCGCTGCGCAACAGGATCGCGGTCAGCGCGGTGTCTTGACGCTGTTCAGACGCGGCCGTGCCCGACACCCGTCCGAACGAGTCCAGCAGCGACAACGTGGTGATGCAGAAGGCGACGTACAGCAGGCACCCGAAGCAGGACACCGCCCGCATCCGCCAGCGGTTCATCCTGCTGCCCGCGCGACCCGGCCGGAAGATGGCTTCGACGAGTTGGTTCAGCGCATAGCAGGCAAAACCGGCGGCGAGCAGGAGCAGCGTCACCTGCCCCCACGTCTGGCGGGCGGCTTCCTGCACCGCCCCCGCGCTGCTCGCCGGCTCAGCCGTCCGCCCACCTACTGCGGCGAGCGCGATCCGCAGGGTGAGGTAGCCCAACAGAACGTAGACCAGGGCACGGGACACGAGGCCCCACTGGGTCAGCGCCCGCAACCACCGGCCCGACGTTCCAGCGGTGATCGAGGCTGCGACAGCGGAGAGCTGCCCCGACTCGTCCGGCATCACGTCAGCTAAGCCGAATACCTCCCGCTCCGAAAGTCGGCACCTGGCTGAAGTCAGCGACTCACCGACTGTCGCGAACGATCCGCGGTGATCGACGGTGCCTGCGGCCGCTTCCGCCGCGTCATCGCGACTCCGACGAGTACGACGACCATGCCCGCGACGACCCGGAGCATGAGCCGCTCATCGAGGACGACCGCCCCGAGCGCCACCGAGACGACCGGCAGCAGATATCCGACGGTGGCGGTGCTCGTCGCGCCCTCGTCCGCGATGAGGCGGTAGCTGAGGTAGAAGGTCACGCCGGTGCTGAAGATCCCGAGAACTGCCACCGCGATCAGCGCCTGGGGATGCAGGGGCACCGACGCCGTACCGCCGGCCGGCAGGACGAGCGCACTCAGTCCCGCCGCGACAAGGAGCTGGGCCGCTGACAACGCAATGGGGGCCGAGCCTCGTCCGGTGAGCTTGCGTGCCATGTAGGCGAAGGCGACGGCATAGCTCGCCGCCGCCCCGAGCGGCGCAAGCGTGCTCCAGCCCACGAGTCCGGCCACGTGCCAGGGGGCGAAGATCAGCACCGTTCCCGCGAACCCGAGCAGCAGCCCGCCCAGGCGGGTCGCGCCGATCCCGCGTTCGGTGCCGATGACGACCCCGATCAGCAGCGACCACAGCGGGGTCGTCGCGTTCAGCACACCGGCGACCCCGGAGCCGAGGTTCTGCTCGCCGATGCCGAACAGGAAGAACGGCAACGCGTTGCAGAAGAAGGCGGCGACGACCAGGTGGCCCCAGGTGGCGCGATCGCGCGGGAGGCGCTGGTGCGCCGACCTGGCCAGGCCGAGGAGGACCGCAGCACCGAGCACGGAGCGGATGACGGTGATCTGCAGCGGGGTCAGCCCGTTGTCCAGAGCCACCTTGATCCACAGAAAGCCCGATCCCCACAGCAAAGCCAACACGGCCATGCGAGCCAACGAGCCACGTCCGCCGGTGAGCACTCCCCGCCCCTGTCTTCTCGGTTTCCGCTCTGACGGTGCCGGACGACATTCGATAGGACAAGCGAAGAGTTCTACCAGTCCGTTAAGCTCTGCTACATGTTCGACGTACGCCGCATGCAGGTCCTGCGCGCGGTGGTCACCAGCGGGTCGGTGACCGCGGCGGCGACAAATCTCGGCTACACCCCGTCGGCGGTCAGCCAGCAGGTGGCCGCGTTGGAGAAGCAGGCCGGGGTCGCGCTCCTCGAGCGGGTCGGGCGGGGTGTCCGGCCGACCGCGGCCGGGCGCCTGCTCACCGAGCACGCGGCGATCATCGGCAAGCAGGTCGCCGAGGCGGAGACGGCGCTGGCCGACCTGCGGGAGGGTCGTACCGGTCGGCTGGCGATCCGCTACTTCGCGACAGCGGGGGCGACCGTGATCGCGCCGGCTCTCGCCCGGTTCCGCCGCGAGTTCCCCGGCGTGCGGGTCGACCTGAAGATGACCGATCCCGGCGACCCGCTGCCCGCGCTGACCCGCGGCCGGGCCGACCTCGCCATCGTGGTCCGGGCCCACCACCGGCCGGCCGATGGCATCCACCTGGTGCACCTGCTCGATGACCCCTACCGGGTCGTCTTGCCCAAGCGGCACCCGCTCGCGGCGAAGCGGGTCGTCGATCTGGCCGACCTCGCCGACGAGCCCTGGGTCAGCAGCGAATCGGCCGGACCCTGCCTCGACGCATTGCTCGACGGTTGCGCCGCCGCCGGATTCAGCCCGAACTTCGTGGTCGAGAGCGAGGACCACGCCACCGCTCAGGGATTCGTCGCGGCCGGTCTCGGGATCAGCCTGATCCCGGAGATGGGGCTGGCGAGACGCCATCCGGCCGTCGCCGTACGCCCGGTTCGCCGGCCCGAACCCGTCAGAGCCATCCACGCGGCCGTGCGGGAGACCTCGCTCGGCCAGCCGGCGCTCGACGGGCTGATTGCCGCACTCCGGGACGCGGCAGTGACCTAGGGTCGGGAGCCCTCAGAGACGCCTGATGCGGTGTCGATGACGTCGTCGAGGACCTCGCGGGAACGGACCAGGTCGCTGATCATCCGATCGATCCGTTCGCGCTCCGTGGTGAGGTCGTTGACCAACCTCGGGGTGGCGATCTCCGATGGGCCGCCGTCGGCGTCCCGCATGCACGGCAGCAGCTGCGCGATCTTCGAGCTGCACAGTCCCGCCGCGAAGAGCTCCTGGATGCGGATGACCCGATCGACTGCGCTGTCGGGATAGTCGCGGTGGCCGCCCGGGGTGCGCTCGGCACCCAGCAGTCCCTGCTCCCCGTAGTAGCGCAGCGAGCGCTCGCTCACTCCGGTGCGCTCCGCCAGTTCACCGATCCGCATGTCGCACCTCGCCTGCCCTCGGATTTGAACCTCACAAGCATGTCAGGTTCTACCGTAGCGTCAGAGCCGCTCGGCCGCCGGGATCAGCTGCTGGCCAAGCGCGTCGAGCACCTCGGGCCGGTCCACGTCCTTGACGCCGACATAGACCATCTGGATGCCTAGGTCGGCAAGTTCGTGCAACGACTCGAGCGCACCGACGATGTCGGCGGGATCGACCATGAGCATGCTCGTCTTCTCGATCTCGTCGTAGTCGCGCCCGACCGCGTCGCAGTGCCCGCGCAGCACAGCCAGCTTGCGCGGGATATCGCCGGGAAAGAGGTTGCAGGCGTCGGCGTACTGGGCCACGAGCCGGAGGGTCTTCCGCTCGCCGGAGCCACCGATGATGATCCGCGGATGCGGGCGCGACAACGATTGCGGGGAGTTCAGCGGGCGCTCGAGTTGGTAGTGGCGACCCTTGTACGGCGTCTCGTCGCCGGACCACATCTGCTGGGCGATCTGCAGGGTCTCCTCGAGCCGCTCGAACCGCTCGGACAGCGGCGGGAACGGTACGCCGAGCCCGACGCTCTCGTCCTCATTCCACGCCGCCCCAATGCCGAGGGCGGCGCGGCCACCGGAGAGCACGTCGAGCGTCGTGACGATCTTCACCAGAAGGCCGGGGTGGCGGTAGTGGACGCCGGTGACCATCGTCGCGAGCTCGGCCCGGGCGGTGTGGGCGGCGATGAAGGCGAGCGTCGCGTAGCCCTCGAGCATCTCCTGCTCGGCCGGACCGTTCATCCGGATCTGGAAGTAGTGGTCCATCACGGCGATGGAACGAAAGCCCGCGTCGTCCGCCGTCCGCGCGACCCGTGCGAGCGTGTCGCCGAGTGCCGGTGCTCCGCCCTGCCAGGTGAAGCTGCCGAGTGTGAGTCCCAGTCGCATCGAGCTGCCTCCCATGAAGTTAGTAGTTATACCGTAGCACTATTATTGAAGGATGACCCGCCGCCGACGTTGCTTCCACCTAGACTGACGCCGTGCCGACCAAGAAGTTGTCCGACGACAAGACCGCGGACGAACTCGCCGATCTCGCCGACCGGCTCGTGGGACGGATCTGGGCACACTTCCAGTCGCGGGTCGCCGAGTTCGGGCTGTCGATGCCGGAGGCGAAGGTACTCCAGGCGCTCGACGGCCCGGAGATGGTGCCGATGCGGACGGTGGCCGAGCGGGTGCACGCAAACCCGTCGAACATCACGGTCGTCGTCGCACGACTCGACGGTCGGGGCTACGTCACCCGCGAGGGGACCAGTGACCGCCGGGTGAAGGGTGTCCGCCTGACGAAGGCCGGCCTCGACCTGCGCCGACGCCTCGCCGACCGCCTACGCGAAGACCACCCGGCGGTCGGCGACCTCTCGCACACGCAGCAGACCGCATTGCTACGCCTGCTGCGTGCGCTCGACCTGTAGCTAGCGCGTCAGCTCGAGCGGGAGAAGACGAGCGGGTTCTGCTCCTCGTTGTCCAGCAGGTCTCCGACGGTGAGGGTCTCGAAGTACGCCGGTGGCAGCACGTTCTGGGTCCCGTTGAACGTCGAACCCTCCGGCATGTAGGCGCAGGTCATCGCCCGCCGCCGACCCGGCGTCATGTTGGCCCCGGCGCCGTGGAAGGTGAGCCCGTTGTGCAGCAACGCGCCACCCGCGGGCACCGGACACGGGACCGCGGCGACATCCGCCCACTCGGGGTAGACGTCGAAGAGAGCACCGAGCTCGTTGCCGATGCCGACGTTGTCGAACTTCTGCGCGAGGTGGCTGCCCGGCACGTAGTAGAGGCAGCCGTTCTCGATCGTGGCGTCGTCGAGCGCGATCCAGATGGTGATCGCGTCCGCGGACTTGAACGACCAGAACGGCACGTCGAGGTGGTACGCCGTCGGGTTTCCGTACGGCTCCTTGATGAGTGCCTGATCGTGCCAGATCCGCACGCCCTTGATGCCGGCGACGTCGGCGACGAAGTGGCCCAGGTCGGGCTGGAGGAGCAGCCGCTTCATGTGCTCGTCGGTCTGCCAGAGGTTGTTGCGCTGCGTGAAGACCGAGTCGTAGTAGTCCCGCTCCTCCTGCGTGCGCTCGGTGAGCGAGGTGCCTTCTTCTCCCCCGGCCTCGAAGGAGAGCCGCTGCCGACCGCGCTGCTCGACCGCATGGTCGACCGCCTCGCGCCACTCCGCCAGCTCGTCGGTGCTGAGGAACTCCTCGACGACGAGAAAGCCCTCCTTGCCGTACCGCGCGCTCTGTTCCTCGGTGACGGTGCTCTTCATGACTGATCCATCCCCTTCTCGATCACGAGATTGCGCCTACCGTCGATGCCAGTGCCCACGACCCCGGCTGGATGCGCAGGCGAGCCTTGCCGTCTTGCACCGCGAGCACCTCGACCGCAGGGTGCTCCGCGGCCGGCCGCCCGTCGATCGCCACGTCGTCGACCGAGGTCGCCGGGATCCGCACCTCGGCGGGCCTTCCGGGCGGCACCTGCAGGTCGCCACCGACTCCGGAACCGTCGCGGCGCCATGCGACCTTGACCATCCCCCGCGGCGAATCGAAGCTGCCGGTGACCCAGTCGAGCCGGGATCCGAGCCGCGGCTCGATCACGAGGTCACGGTAGGCCAACGAGTCCGGTGCCTGGTCGATGCCGGCCACCGACCGCCACAGCCACTCCCCCACGGACCCGAGCGAGTAGTGGTTGAACGAGTTCATCTGTACGGACTGGAAGCCGTGTTCCTCGGTCCAGCCGTCCCACCGTTCCCAGATCGTGGTCGCGCCGCGGCGGATCGAGTAGCCCCAGGACGGGAAGGCCTCCTGGTGCACCAGCGCGAACGCCAGGTCGTCACGTCCGCCGGCGGTCAGCACCGGGCACAGCAGGGACACTCCCACAAAGCCGGTGGTGAGGCGTACGCCGCGAGACTCCAGGTCACGGCACAGGTGCTCGAAGGCGCCGGCCCGTAGCTCTTCGGGGATCAGATCCCACGCGAGCGCCACGAGCTGCGACGTCTGCGTTCCCTCGCCGATCACGCCGTTGGGCTTGGCGAACTCCGCGGTGAACGCCGACCGGACCCGGCCGGCGAGGGCACCGTAGTGCGCCGCGTCCTCCGTCCGGCCCAGCGTCTCGGCGGCTTCGGCGACCAGCATGGCGGATCGCGCGAAGTAGGCGGTCGAGACGATGTCCCGCGGCGTCACGGTGTCGATCTGCAACCAGTCGCCGTATCCGTTGCCGATGGCGTTGCGCCAGATGAGGTCGGGATTGTGTCGCCAGATGTGGTCGACCCAGGCTCGCATCGCGGGAAAGAACCGTTCGAGGATGCGGCCGTCGCCGTAGGTCCGCCACAGGTGATGGGGGACGATGACGCCCGCGTCTCCCCATGCCGGGGCGCCTTCGCGGTCGAGCAGCACCACGGGTGCCACGTCGGGGAATGCGCCGTCCTCGTCCTGACCGTCGACCACGTCGAGCATCCACCGGGACATGAAGGCGGCCAGGTCGGCGTTGAAGCAGGCGGTCGGGAAGAAGATCTGGGCGTCGGCGGTCCAGCCCATGCGTTCGTCGCGTTGCGGGCAGTCGGTCGGCACGCTCACGTAGTTGCCCCGCTGTCCCCAGCGGATGTTGCTGATCAGCTGCTCGACCAGCTCGTCGGAGCAGTGCAGATCCCCGACCATGGGGCTGTCACTGTGAATCACCTGCGCGGTGAGATCGCCCAGGGCGAGCTCGCCCGGGAGGCCCGTCACCTCGACGTACCGGAATCCGTGCGAGGTGAAGTGCGGTTCGAACACGTCGACGTCGGAGCCGGCGGCGACGACCACCTGGTCGGTCGCCTTCGCCGACCGCAGGTTGGCCGTGTAGAGCTCGCCGTCCTCGAGGGTCTCACCGTGCCGGAGGACCAGCCGGGTGCCGGCCGGCAATCCGGTGAGCCGCACCCGCAGGTGCCCGACGAGGTTCTGCCCGAAGTCGACGAGCTGTTTGCCCGACGGGCTGCGGGTCACGGATTTCGGCGCGACCTCCTCGGTCACCCGGACCGGCTCGTCGAGCTGACCCACCAGAGTCGACGTGTCGTCGCCGGAGACCAGGGCGGGTGCCCACGCGGCGTCGTCGAAACCCGGTGCGTCCCAGCCGGGAGTGGCCAGGCGTTGGTCGTGGAACTCGCCCATGAGCGCGTCGGCCGACCGGATCTCGCCCGGCTTCTCCGTCCACGACGCGTCGGTTGCGATCACCCGCTGCGAGCCGTCGGCGTCCTCGATGTGGATCTCGGCGATGAACTCGGGGACACGACCGTAGTGCTGCGCGCGTTGACGCGGGTCGAAGCCGATGTAGCCGCACCACCAGCCGTCCGCCACGATCGCGCCGACAGTGTTGCCGCCCTCGACGAGGAGGTCGGTGATGTCGTAGGTCTGGTACTGCAGGCGGGTCGCGTAGTCGGTCCACCCCGGGGTGAGCTCGTCGTCACCGACCCGCGCACCGTTGATACGCAGTTGGTAGATCCCGCGTGCGGTGACGTAGGCACGGGCCCGAGCGGGGCGGCCGGGCAGATCGAAGTCCCGCCGGAACCGGCGGGGCGGGGACCCCCACGGGACGGCGTCGAGCGGCGTGTCGTCCTTCGGCCCTGGCTCCGGCGGATCGATCGGCGGCATGCTCCGCGGGTCGCGCCGCAGCCACCGCGCCGACCAGGCGTCGGGGCGCAGGAGACCGGTCTCGAACCAGGTCGAGACCACCTCGGAGGTGGCGCCGTCCTGGTCGCGGACCTCCAGATGCACTGCGTATCGGGTCGACGGGCGCAACGCGGCGCCTGAGTAGGCAACACCGCCGGTCGGGTCGTCGCTCTGCACCCAGCCTGTGTCCCAGGCGGACGCGCCGGTCGAGGTCGTCGACCCGCAAGCGGTAGGCCGACTGACGGCGTCCCGCGGTATCGGCGGACAGCTTCCAGGTGAACAGCGGCTGAAGCTCGTCGATGCCGAGGGGGGCTGCGCGGTGCTCGGTCTGCAGGGCGTAAGGCGTGAGACTCATACCTGTTCTTTCGCGAGTGTCGGACAGAGCATCATCGTGTGCGGTGGTTCCGGCCGGCGCCGGTGTCAGCAGCGCCAGGTGACGCGGTGGGTACCGCCGCCGACCACGGTGCTGCCGCCCGGCAGCGACGCGGCGTCGAGATGGGCCTCCCGGTCACCGAAGCTGATGTCGGTGGCGATACGGCAGGACGCGCCGTCGGGCACGGTCACCTCGCCGGTGACCTCCCGGTCTCCGGACCGGTCCCACCGCACCCTGATCTCCCCCGACGGGCTGGCGAAGCGGAATGCGGCCCAATCGAGCTGCGGAGTGACCGACGGCGCGAACTCGAAGCTCGAGAAGCCGACGCCGTCACCACCTCGCAGGCCACAGACCGACTCGATCGCCCAGTGGAACATCGAGCCGAGACAGTAGTGGTTGAAGGAGTTCATCGTCGCCGACGCCGGCCCACCGTTCCCGGGCTGGATCCCGTCCCAGCGCTCCCAGATCGAGGTCGCGCCCCGGTTGACCATGTAACCGAGGGACGGATATTCCTCGCGCAGCAGGAGGTCGACGGCCTGCGCGGCCCGACCGCCCTTGGCCAGGGCGTCGAGCAGGAAGGCGCTGCCGATGAAGCCCGTCTCGAGCCGGTTCCCGGCCTTCGCCACCATCTCGGCGAGCCGGTCCCCGAATCGGTCGGCCAGTTTCTCGTCGACGAGGTCGAAGACCAGAGCCAGCACGTAACCGGTCTGGGTCTCCTCCGCGACCGACGGCGCGAACCGCCGGGCCGCGGCGGGCGAGCCGACCGGCTCGGTGGCGCGCACCCGGCCTGCGTCGGCGTCGACGAAATGGTCGGCGAACGCGGCACGGGCCACCGCGGCCCGTTCGGTCAGCCAGGTGCTGTCCTCGGCGGCACCGAGTACGTCGGCCACCTTGGCGGCGATCTCGGTGGAGTGGCACAGCCACGCCGTACCGAACAGGTCGTGGGAGGTGTCGGGTCCGGCGGGAACCCAATCGCCGTAGTCGCGCCCGCGACCGTGCCGCCAGACACCGTCGGGGTTGTTGCCGTGCACGAGGCGGAGCCACTCCATCATCGCCGGGAACATCCGCGCGAGCAGGTCGCGCCGGCCGTACCGCTGGTACATCAGCCAGGGCAGGACCACGCCGGCGTCGGCCCAGGCCGGGGCGCCCGCGCGGTTGCGGAACATCACCCGCCCGGTCGGGCGGGGGGCGACGTCGGTGAAGCCGCCCTCACTCGACCTGGCGTCGAGGACGTCCTCGAACCACTTGGCCATGAACCCGGAGATGTCGTAGTTGTAGGCCGCCAACGGCGCGAAGAGCACCGCGTCGGCCATCCAGCCGAGCCGCTCGTCGCGTTGTGGACAGTCGGTCGGGGCCTCGAGGAAGTTGGCGCGCTGCGAGGTGAGCACGCACTCGTAGATGTCGTTGAGCATCCGGTGCGAGGACTCGAACCAGCCGACCCGCGTGACGTCGGTGCCGATGATGGCGCGCTCGACGTGCAGCAGGTCCGCCTCACCGGCCAGGCCGGTGATCTGGGCGTAACGGGCGCCGCGGAAGGTGAACCGCGGGGAGAGCTCCTCCTCCGCGGTTCCGGCGCAGTAGAAGGTGTCGACGCAGCGGGCGCTGCGCAGGTTTTCGGTGTAGACGTGGCCGTCGACGTCGAGGATCTCGCCGTAGCTGACCTCGACCCGCGTACCTGGGGCGGTGTGGACCCGGAGGCGTACGAAGCCGACCTCGTTGCGGCCCATGTCCACGACGGCGGTGCCGTCGTCGAGCCAGGAGATCTCCGCCGGCGGGTGGGTGTGGGTCTCCCGGATGGGTGGACCGGTCTCGGCCACCAATGCGGCCGCGGTGCCGGGTGAGATCTCCATGCTCTCCCAGTCGCCGAGGTCCGCGGCTGCAGCCGTCGCCCAGCCGGGTATGGCGAGGCGCAGGTCGACGATCTCGCCGTCGTACAGGTCGGACGAGACGATCTCCGACGCCCGCCACTCCCAGCCCTCGTCGGTTGCGACGGCGACGGTGGTGCCGTCGTCGGTCTCGACCTCGAGGGAGAGGAGCAGCTCGGGCGTGCGGGGGGTCAGCCGCGATTCGCGGTCGGTCCCGATCCGGCCGGCGTACCAGCCCGGAGCGACGACGGCACCGATCACGTTGGCGCCCTCGGACAGGGCGTCGGTGACGTCGTAGTCCTGGTACTGCACCCGCCGAGACGAGTCGGTCCACCCCGGGCGGAGCAGCGCGTCACCGACACAGGCGCCGTTGACGTGCAGGTCGTAGGCGCCGAGGGCGGTCGCCCGCACCACGGCCTTCCGCACCGGCGACGTGAGCGTGAAGTGCCGCCGGGTCAGATACGCGCCGTGCCCGGGCAGCTGGACCCGCTGCTCCCCCGGTATGATCCAGCGTGCCTTCCTGAAAGCTCCCGTCCCATCAGTCGGGTGTCCCGACAATGTCTCCTCCGGTGTGGTCGTGGTCAAAGCTTGACGGCTCCCTCGGTGATCCCGGCGACGAAATAGCGCATGGTGATGCCGACGAGCAGGAACATCGGGATCAGGGCGATGACGTACGCCGCGAACACCGATCCGCCCGCGCTGCCGGAGATCCCGAGACTGCTGACGAACTCCTGCAGGCCGGCCGAGATGGTGTACTGCTTGTAGTCCTGGATCACCACCTCGGGCCAGATGTAGTCGCCCCAGATGGTGATCGTCATGAGGATCGCCCCGGTGAGGATGATCGGCCGGGTCAACGGCGCGACGATCCGCAGCAGCACCTGGTATTCCCTGGCGCCGTCGACCCGGGCGCTCTCCGTGAGCTCCTTGGGGATCTGCTCGAAGAACCCGCGGAAGAGCAGGACCAGCAGGGGTTGCGCCCCCGCCGCGTAGGGCAGGATCAGCGCCCACGGCGTGCTGTAGATCCCGAAGGCCTTGATCATGAGGTACAGCGGGATGATCGTGAGCGTCGACGGGATCATCAGCAGGCAGATGTAGGCCATGAAGACGACCGACTTGCCACGGAAGTCGGCCTGTGAAAAGGCGTAGGCACCCAGGAGCGCCGCCGCCACCCCGATCACGATCGACACCGCGGCGATGATGAGGGTGTTCTTGAGCGGGGTGTCGATGCCCTTCCACGCCTGCACGTAGTTGTTCGCCTCGAACTGCGTGAACAGCGCGAAGACACCTCCGGTGGCGAGGTTCTTCCCGGTCTTCAATGAGTTGGAGAGCACGAAGATGATCGGGAAGTAGGTCAGGAGGACGATGACCAGACCGGCCACGAGTGTGACGGCGGTCAGCCCTCTCTTGCGGCGTCCGAAGACGCCTGTTGCCATTGCCATCTGTTACTGCCTCACTTCAGTGACTTCAGGCTGATGTGGTTCGCCGTGGCGTAGGCCTTGGCTCCCGACTGCAGCAGCGCTTCCCACTGGGTGGAGAACTTGGCGAAGCTGACGCCGCCGGCCATGAGCTGGGAGACCATCCGGAGCCCGGTGTTGGTGGTGTCGGTGGAGAGCACGTCGTCGAGGGCGATGTCGACGACGGTCGGCGGAGCGGTCGCGGGCACCAGCGACGCGAGGCCGGAAACGTCGGGGACCGGCGCGCCCTTCACGGTCGGGATGTAGGAGCCACCCTGACCCCAGTCCTTCACCTCGGCACCGATGTGCTGGGGCGTGTAGAGCCACGCCATGAAGTCCATGACCTTCTTGGTCTTGGCCGGAGTCATCGACTGGTCGGCCTTCTTGGAGGTGATCGACCACTGGCCGGCGCCGTTGGGGCCACCGATGACACCCTTGGTGCTGACGGCAGCCGAATGTGGTGACGTTGCGCTCGTGACGACCGGCTCGGGGAACAGGCCGTACTTGCCGGTGAATCCGGCGCTGTCGAGCTGCGGGATGGCCCAGCTGCCGCCCCACATCATCGCCACCTTGCCCTGGGTGAACAGCGGCAGCGGGGACAACGGCGGGCTGACGGCGTTGGGGGTCGAGCAGGCGTCGTAGCTACCACCGGACTTCGAGATGTACGGCCGAAGGGCGTAGAGCATCTTCCAGACCTCGGCGTAGGCCGGATTCTTCATCGAGATGATGCCCTTGACGATGCCGGAGGCCACGTCCTTGCCGCTGGTGACGACCGACTTGTCGACCATGAACTTCGACAGCGAGTTCTTCAGATATTGGGTGTCGGCGAGGCGCTCGTACCAGGACGGGTTGCACGGGCCGCCGGTGGCGTATTCGAGCGGCGTGTAGCCGGCGTTCTTGAGCTTGCCGAGGTCCGCCATCATGTCGGCCCAGGTCTGGGGCGCGCCGGTGATGTGAGCCTTCGCGAACGCCGCCTTGTTGTAGTAGAAGGCGGTCTCGACGTTGGACCCGAGCAGGATCCGCATACTGCCGTCGGGCGACGTCATGTAGGGGACCGTCGACTCCTGGAAGCTGTCGATCCATTTCTTGTTGCCCTTGATGTAGGGGTTGGGCTTGTTCAGGTAGGGCCGAAGGTCCTGCAGGACATCGTTCGGGATTGAGCCCGACAGCAACGGGTTGTATTGCTCGAAGACGATGTCGGGAGCGTTCCCGCCGGCGGCCTGCGAGACAAGGGTGGCGTTGGCCGTGGTGATCGACGAGGTCGGGTTGGGCAACCAGTTGACGTGCACGTCGGAATGGGCCGCTTCGTACTCGTGGGTGAACTGGTTCAGCGACTTGTTCTGCGCCGAGGTGATCTCACCGGTGTTGGGGGGCAGGATCGCGCGGATCGTCACGCCACCCCCTGACGACGAGTTTCCTCCGCCGCCGCTGCTGAGGCATCCGCTCGCCACGAGCGCTACGGCCGTCGTCGCCGCCAGGACGCCGAACGTCCTCTTGCCAGCAACCTTCATGACTTTCCCTTTCCTGTGCCGGTCAGCCCGGTCGAGTGAGGCACCTGCATGAGTAGCGATGGGTCAGGTCCGCGGGCGGAGCACCCGCATTGCGATGAGCGTGAAGATCAGCATGGCGATGAACAGTGCCGTGCCGATCGCCATGCCGTAGCCGTAGTTGCTGTTCTGGAACGCCGATTGGTACATGTCCAGCGCCGGGACCATGGTGGAGTTTCCGGGACCTCCGTTGGTGAGGAGCAGGATCGGAATGAAGTTCTGGACGGCGTAGACGCCCGAGAGCACGACGACGATGCGGAACTGCGGCATGAGCATCGGGACGTCGATGTAGAGCACCCGGCGCAGCCACCCGACGCCGTCCATCGTGCTCGCCTCGGTGACGTCCCTCGGCAGGTTCTGCACACCGCCGAGGAAGATCAGGAACCCGAGATTGGACACCCACGGAAAACCGACGAGCAGGATCGAGACGAGGGCGAGGTGGTTGTTGGTCAGCCAGTCCGGCTGACCGAGACCGAGCGCGTGCAGGAACTTGTTGATGAGGCCGTCGGTCGGGTTCAACAGGTAGGCCCACACGTCGATGAGCACGATGGGCGGCAGCACGATGGGCAGCGTCAGGAGGTATTTGGCGACCGTGCTCACCTTGCGGGGCAGGTGGCAGACCACCTCGGCCGCGACGAACTGTGAGACCAGGGTGATGAGAATGCTGCCGATCACCAGCAGGAACAGGTTGCGGGCCTCCGGCGCGAACGTCGGGGAATTCACGTACTGCTTGAACTGCGAGATCCCCGTGTAGGTCGGCTTGGAGAATCCGTTCCACTTGTAGAAGCCGCCGATGAGGCTCCGCAGGGCCGGGTAGTAGGCGAACAATCCGATCAGCAGCAGGCTGGGCAGCATCAGGACAGTGATCAGGTGCCGGCGGAACAGGCGCTTGCGCGGCCGGAACAACCCACCCGCATTGCCGAGAGCCACAGACCCGCCGCCGGTCGACGTTCTCGTGCCGGTGTCGAGGGCGCGGTCGTCGCCGGTGGTCACTGGCCCCGCCTGTCTACGTTGAGTGTCTTCATGAGCCACGTACGTGTCCTGTTGCTTGTCGGGTCATGGGGTGGCGGAGCAGTCGCACCGGTCCGAGGAGACCGTGGCGAGATTGCCCCTTGTATACGGCAGGGGTCGGCGACGCGTCATCGAGATATCCGGCCAGCGTGCCGCGGACGACGATCTCGACGTCGTTGGTTCCCGACCGCAGGTGTGAGGTGATGTCCGCACGGTACGGGCTCCACAACAGAGTGGCGACCGGAGCGCCGTTGACCCGCACCTCGACGCTCCCCCGGACGTCACCCAGATCCAGCACGACGGTCTCACCGGCGTCGGCGGGGTCGAATTCGATCTGGCGCCGGTATGACACATAGCCACCGAGCGCCCGCAGGCCGAGCGTCTCCCACTCGACCAGGGGCGCCTGGACCGAGGTGACAGCACATTCCAGCGGCCCGGCGAGCAGTCCGCCGACCCGGTGGCCGCCGTCGGCGTCGAACCGGAGGCAGACCTCGGTGCCGAACGGCAGCGGCCGGTCGAACGTGACCGTCCCGTCCTGGGCCGCCGGGACCTCGTTTCCCGCCACCACTGCGGTGAACGGCACGGCGGTCGGCACCCGGATCCGGGTCGCCCCGGCCGGACCGACGAAGCGCAACCACTCGGAGCGAGCCCCGTCGTTCCACGCGTCGGGAACCACGTCGACGACGACACCGTCACTTGCTGCCGCCGGCTCCAGCCATGCGGCCCGCGGCAGAGGGTGCGGTCGGGGGCGCAGGCATACCCAGCGGGGATCGAGCCACTGCTCGCTCCGCAGTCGTGGACCGACCTCGGCCTCATCCCGGGTGCAGGTCCAGTCGAGGTCGGTGGTGAGCCCGAGGCCGCCGTCCGCGACGGCGACGCTGTCGACGAGCGCGGCGACACCACCCCCGAGATCGTCGATCTGGAGGGAGATCTCGTTGCGACCCGGACGCAGTGAACCGCCGAGGTCGTAGGGCATCACCTGGGGACGCCGCTGCGCCCAGTACGGCTCGAACGCACCCTGGCGGCCGATCTCGGTTCCGTTGACGATGATCGAGCAGGGACCCTCACTGCCGATCTGTACGACGGCGTCGTCGGGGACGACGTCGAGGTCGACGGTGGCGGAGAAGCGGACGGTGCCGGCGGTGCGTATCCCGTCAGCCGGCTCCAGCCACTCCGGCCGGCGGAAACGGTCGAGATCGGTGACGACGGCGAACGTGGCCCGCAGTTCGCCGGCCTGCTCGTCGGCGCCGCGTCCTACGATGCGCCGGCGCAGCCAGACCTGCAGATCGAGGTCGCGGGCGCCGTCCGCTACCGGAGACCTGGTCCAATATCCCGTGCCGTCCGCCTCGACGGGCGCGCCGTCGAGGAAGATCCGCCGGTCGGCGTCGGCACCCAGCACGAGGTGCCGCCCGGCACCGTCCGGGAGGGCGAGAGTGGCGGCGAAGGCCACCCATTGCTCAGCGCCCACCTCGTTCCAGCGGAGGAACTCCTCGGGCACGGTGCCCTTGGGGCCGAGGCTGGTGAAGTGCAGCGGGTCCTTGCGGATCCCCCGGGACAGCGACACCTCGTAGGGCTGCCATGCGACGTCGGCGGCCGACGGGCCACCGCAGGTCGCCTGCGGACCGGTGACCCGCAGGTAGGGGCCGAAGGTGGCGAGCGCCGGTGCCCATCCGTCGGCGGGCGGGGTGGTCGCTCCTGCCTCGGCGCTGGAGTGCTCGACACGCCAGACCTGGATCGGGAGAATGCCGCGGTCCGCCGGATCGCCGACATCCGCCCACCGGTTGTCGAGGGTGGAGTGCGCCTCGATCTCCCAGTCGCCATCGATCCCGACGACGTCGGGATTCTCGACCGGGTCGGTGCGGGTGGCCTCCGGCAGTCCGGTGCCGAGCACGACGACCGCCATGGGGCCGTCGGTGAAGGCGACGTCGAGGACGAGTTCGTCGCCGTACTGGCTGGCCTCGAGGTCGACCCGCTCACCGGAGCGTGGATCCCAGCGCTGCGCGGAATGGCCTGCGAGGCCGGTCACCCGGACCCGGGCCTGCCGGTCGCCGACCGGCGAGAACGTGTAGCCCTGCTCCGAAAAGCTCGTCCAGTAGCCCTGCCAGCTGAAGGTTCCGGCGATGCGGTCCTCGATGCCACTCCCCGCGAAGACCGGCATCTGGGTGCCGGTGTCGTCGTCGTGGGCCACGAGCAGGAGCACGTGAGTGTCGTCGTAGCGGCGGAGCATGAAGGGAGCGTCGGACTCGACCGAGACCGGACCACGCACGAGATGACCGGGCACGTCGGCGGCGTCGCGCACGACATCGACCCGGCCCGCATCCACCGCGGCAGCGAGGCCCGCGCCGTCGGGCGCGTCGGCTCCGACGATGCGGTCGGGAACGGAGCCGACGCAGACGACCCGCCCGCCGCCGGCCGCGAAAGCCGCGAGCTTGCCCGCGAAACGCCCGTCCAGCGCGGTCGCGGCGGGGATCACGA
This sequence comes from uncultured Actinomycetota bacterium, assembly GCA_963775655.1. Classification (GTDB taxonomy): domain Bacteria; phylum Actinomycetota; class Actinomycetes; order Mycobacteriales; family QHCD01; genus DASXJE01. The sequence goes on from CAVZJT010000002.1 coordinate 102,860, forward strand.
TGTTGCGGAACGCGCCGCCCGCCACCCGCCACACGTCGCCGTCGATCTCGCCGTCGGCCAGCGTGTGCTCGTCGAAGATCTCGTAGTCGCGGCCGGCCCGGTCGAGCACGCCCGGACGCTCGTCGAACCACGACGTCGAGCCGTTGAGCTGGTGGTAGACGTCGGAGGTACGGCGCGCCCGCGGGTGCGTGCCGTCGAGCGGGAGGTCGGCCTGCACCGAGGACGTCGGGAACACCAGCACGGTGTCGGCGACCAGCGCTCCGGCCGAGGTCAGTGCGCACAGTCTCGTGACGGCGTCGGAGAAGACCTTGTAGTCGGGCCAGTAGGGCTGGCGCCAGCAGGTCGACGGCGGTGCCCATTCCCACCACCCGCCGACGGTCGCGTAGTAGACGGCATGCGGGTCGTAGAGGTTGGCGCCGCGCCGGAGGAACGGCCCGAGCCAGTCGTAGGTCTCCTCCAGGGTGCCGCCCCAGCCCGAGGAGTGGAACGCCTCGATCCAGGTTCGCGGCTGCGCGTTGGCGTGCGCGAGTGAACTGTGGACCTTCGGGTCTCCCCAGTGGTCACTGCCGGGGGCGCTGTAGACCGCATGGGTGCGGAGGTAGTCGCCGTAGAGGTCGGCGGCGCTCACGGGATCGCCTTCCCGTGCCGGGCTCTGCTGGTCGAAGCCGGCGGTCAGGCCGGCGTCTGCCGCCCAGGTGCCGTAGGGCACGAAGAAGGACTCGCGGGCGAGCGCGGCGCGGTGCGCGTGGTAGTCGCGGCGTACCGATGCGGCACGATCGTCGTCGCCCTCCCACAGGCAGGCGATCTGTGCGACGAGGTCGTAGCCGTGGGCTCCGGCGAAGGATGCGGCGAACTCCTTTCCCCACGTGGGCATGTGGGGCAGCTCGTCCTGAAAGAGGCCGGTGATGACGGGGCCGAACCATTTGTCCGCACGCCGCCGGAATTCCCCGAGCACGGTGTCGATCAGGGCCGCGCACGCCGCGGGGTCGTAGTAGTCGAAGCCGCGGGTGCGGGCGTAACACAGGCAGAGCCGGCCGCTGCCGCCGGACCAGCTGACCGATCCGTCGGACTGCAGGTCGACGGCGGCCGGGGCCGCGCCGGGCGCGACGACGTAGGCGGCGATCGGGACCGCTCCGGCCGGGGGCCGCAGCGTCACCGTCTCGCCCGTGGTCACCTCACGCTGGACCCGGTCGATCTCCTGCCCGGCCCAGGTCGGGTGGGCGGCGACAAGTTGTCCCTGGAAGTTGGCTCCGGAGAAGCCGTACTGGTCGTAGAGCCAGAACTTGAAGCCGATTTCGTAGGCGTCCTCACAGGCGTGCAGGAAGATCTCCCACCACTCCTCGGAGAGGAAGGGTGGGTCGTCGGCGAGCGAGCCGTAGAGCGGCCCGCGGGGCGCCAGGCACATGACCACCGCCTGGGTCACGCCGCCGGCGACGAGCTGTTCCATCTGCCACCGCAGCCGGTCCCGCTCCAGTCGGGCGCCGCTCCACCACCAGATCGGCACCGGCCCGTAGGACGTGTCGACGTCGGCGAACCGGGCCGCCAGGTCGAACACGTTACGAGGAGATTGCTGCGTCATGGGACGTGGTCCCTAGGTCCGGCCATCGGAGGACGGTGGCACCGTCGTCTGTGTGGATGGGATTGAATCGTTAAAAGCGTGGTTTTCAGAAACTAGACGGCCCTCAGGCGGGGTGTCAAGGAGCCGCCGCCGTCGTTTCTCCGGCGAGCCAGGCGACGTCCTGGACCGACAACGGGAGATCGGCCGCCGCTGCACTGTCTGCAACCGTGGAGACACGCGTGGACCCCGGTATGGGGAGCATCACCGGCGAGCGGGCCAACTCCCAGGCCAGCACCACCCGTTGCACCGACACGCCCAGACGCCCGGCAACGGCCGCGAACCGGTCGTGAATGGGGGTTTTCGGATCACCGGGGCGGGACCGGAAGCCGGTCAGCGGTCCCCACGGCAAAAAGGCGATGCCGAGGGCCGCACACCGGTCGAGCACCGGGTCGCTGTCGATGACCGCGGGCGAATAGCGGTTCTGCACGCTCACGATGGGCGCCACAGCCAGAGCACGGTCCACCTCCTCCACCGTCACATTGCACAGTCCGATCTGGGCGATCTTGCCGCCCCGCTGGAGCGCGGCGAGCGCTCCGACGGAATCCTCGAGGGGGACGACCGGGTCGACCTCGTGCAGCTGGTAAAGGTCGATCACGTCGATTCCGAGGTCGAGCAGGCTGGCCTCACACGCCGCACGGAGCCGGTCCGGACTTGCGTCGATCTGTACGTCGCCGGCCGCGTCCCAGTACTTTCCGCCCTTCGTCGCGACCAGTACGTCGCCGGCCCGCACGCTCCGCTCATGCAGCGCCCGGGCGATCAACCGCTCACTGTGGCCACGGCCGGTGCCGGCGGGCGTATAGACGTCGGCCGTATCGAAGAGAGTCATGCCGGCGTCGAGCGCGGCGTGCACGACACGGACGCCCTCGTCGTCTGACGGGCGGTCCGGGCGGAGGGACACCGGTGCGCCGCCGAAACCGACACATCCGACCTGGGTCGAGCCGAGCGACCTGGTCTTCACGCCTGCCCACCGTTCGTCCGCCCGATATGCTGAAACCTTTCAACCCCCGGACGGTAGGTTGCCGGGGGGCGATGGTCAAGAGGGCCGTCGTAACAATCCAGAAACGCACCACCCGACGACGGAGGTCAGTGATCGCCCGTGACCTCGCCGAGCCGGCGTTCCAGGAAACGCCGCTCCGGCTCCGAACCGACTAGGGCCAGCGCCCGGCGGTAGCTCTCGGCGGCCTCGGGCCCACGACCGAGCCGGCGCAGCAGATCGGCGCGGGTCGCGTCGAGAAGGTAGTAGCCGCTGAGCGCAGGTGCGTTCGCCAGTTCCGCCACGATTGCGAGGCCGGCCGCCGGCCCGTCGGCCATGGCGATCGCCACGGCGCGGTTGAGCTCCACGACCGGAGAGGGCGCAATGGCGGCGAGCCGTTGGTAGAGCGCGGCGATCTCGACCCAGTCGGTCGTGGTCCAGTCAGTCGCCTCGGCGTGGCTCGCGGCTATCGCCGCCTGCAGCTGATACGGCCCGGCCCGCCCCTGACGCAGGGCCTGGGTGAGCAGGCCGACGGCTTCGTCGATGGCCGGCCGGTCCCACCGGGTTCGATCCTGGTCCTCGAGGGCCACAAGTTCGCCGTCGTCGTCGACGCGGGCGTGTCGTCGGGAGTGTTGCAGGAGCATCAGTGCGAGCAGCCCATCTGTTTCGGGTTCGTCCGGCATCAGCTGCTCGAGCGCCCGGCTGAGGCGGATCGCTTCGGTGCAGAGGCTTTCGCGCAGGGTCTCGTCCCCGGTCGACACCGAGTAGCCCTCGTTGAAGAGGAGGTAGAGCACGGCCAGCACGCCCGTCAGTCGCACGGGAAGGAGTGGCGCGGGCGGAACGCGGTACGGGATGTTGGCATTCGCGATCTTGTGCTTCGCGCGCACCAGGCGCTTGGCCATCGTGGCCTCCGGCACGAGGAAAGCCCGGGCTATCTCGGCGGTGGTGAGACCGGCGAGTGTCCGCAGCGTGAGGGCGACCCGTGCGTCGATCGGCAGCGCCGGATGGCAGCAGGTGAAGATCAGCCGCAGCCGGTCGTCTTCGATGCCGCTGTCGTCGTCGTCGGTGTCGGTCGGGGTCGACAGCACGGCAACCTCCTTCAGCTTGATGGCCTCGGTCGTCTTACGGCGCAGCCGATCCAGGGCGCGGTTGCGCGCCACGGTGGTCAGCCACGCACCTGGTCGGCGCGGAACGCCGGTGTCGGGCCAGCGTTTCAACGCTTCGGCGAAGGCGTCCTGCGCGCACTCCTCGGCGAGGTCCCAGTCGCCGGTGACCCGGATCAGGGTGGCGACCACCCGCCCCCACTCCTCGTGGAAGGCCTCGGCGACCGCCGACCCAGCGTCCGGTGTCCCTGCGGCCGGTGTCCCTGCGTCCGGTGTCATAGCGGCCAGAACGGTCTGACTTCGATCACGCCGTACCTGGCCATGGGATGTTTCGCGGCGACCCCGATCGCCTCGTCGAGATCGGCGCACTCGATGATGTCGAATCCGGCGATCTGTTCTTTCGTCTCCGCGAACGGCCCGTCGACGATCAGCACTTCGGTGTCGCGCACGCGCACACTCGTCGCGTCGCTCACCGGCCGCAGCCGGTCGCCGTCGAGCCGAATACCGCGACCCTCCATCTCCTCCACCCAGGACTCGGTGGCCGGCCCCATGGTCGCCACCTCCTCCGGCGTGAGCTCGACGGATTCGTCGCCGCAGATCATCAGCATGTACTTCATCGTTCCTCCTCCTGCTCCAGCACGATCAACGACCGGTAGCCGGCGTCAGTTCGCCCCGACGATCAACAGGGCGTTTCCGTCGGGGTCGCGGAACCAGAACATCGACGGCACCGGACCGACGACCTCGGCGGCTCCGAGCCGAATCGCCGTCGGTGCACCCTTGCGGGCAACCTCCGCGTCGACATCGACACCGGCCGACCGTAGCTGCGCGTGGGTGGCGTCGATGTCATCGACGCTCAGGAGAATCCCGGTCTGCACCCCTGTCCGGTCCTCCCGGCGGGCTGCGACGAGGGAAATGCCCGCCGTCCCGTCCGGCGGGTAGACCTCGACCCAGCGGTGGTCGTCGGCGAACGGGACGTCCAGGCGCTTCTCGAACCCGAGCGCCTCGTAGAACTCGACCGACCGGTCCTGGTCGGTCGAGGGGACCATCACCAGATTGATCTGGTTGATCCTGATTGCCGTCGTACCCATGTCCGTCCTCCATTATCGGCGGTCGCCACAGGGAGTGGCCGATCACCACGACGACGAACGGGATCGCCCGCGATGGACGCCTCCCCCGTCGGACTCGGCAGAATTCGGTGACCGGGTTTGTCAGCCGGTCGAGCCTGTGGTGACGATGGCTTGGACGAAGAAGGGCCGGAGCAGTTCGGACCAGCAGACCGATCCGCCTGCCACAGCGCCGATTCCCGCTACGCCACGCACGGGGTCGCGGCGCGACAAGGAGACTGCGGATTCGGCTCGAGGAGGTGCTCTCTCCCGGCTACGTTCAGCCGGCGAGAATCTATAGGATGTAGTGTGTCTGATGTCAAGGCCGGTGGCCGACGTATCGAGCGGAGAGTGGCGAGCCGATGAGTGACCCGCTGCCCATGGCCCCGCCGCTGGTACGCCGGGCCGCATTGAGCGACGACGTATGGACTGTCATCCGTGGCCTCCTGATGAGCCAGGCGATCAGCCCCGGACAGCGGATCACCATCGAGCGTCTCGCGATCGACCTCGGCGTCTCCCCCACGCCCGTACGCGAAGCGCTTGCGCGCCTCGAGTCCGACGGCCTGGTGACGAAGCAACCGCAACGCGGCTACCGCGCCAGCCCGCTGCTCACCATCGAGCAGGTCGACGAACTCTTCGAATTCCGCCGGCTGCTCGAGCCGTGGGCGGTCGGCAAGGTCGCGCGGAAGTCCGGCGCCGAGACCGGGGCGCTGCTCGTCGCCGAGGTCGCCGACGCACGGCGTACTTTCGACGGCTCGGTCGCCGAACCGTATCGACAGGTCTTCGACCACGACGTCCGCTTCCACGGCATCATCCTCGACGCATGCGGCAACACGCAGGTGAGCGCGGCATTCGAGCGCACCCACTGTCATCTGCACATGCTCCGGATCCAGAGCCGCGCGCCGGTCGTCGACGCGACCATGGCGGAGCACCAGGCGATCGCGGATGCGATTTCCGCCGGCGATCCCCGAGCGGCGGCGCAGGCGATGCGCGTGCACCTGACCGAGTCGCGGCAGCGTGCCCTCACGCTGCTGCAGGACTTCATCGAGTCGGCGGACGCTTCCTAGTCCGGCGCACGCTCCGCGTCCAGGCGGCCCTTTCGCTCCATGAAGGTCTCGTCGGGCGGGCTGAAGCCGAACTTGCGATACATCCCGTGTGCGTCGGCGGTGTGCAACATCCAGCGGAACGCCCGACCCGGGCCGTGGTCGACCATCTCCCGGACCATCGCTTCACCGAGACCGCGGCGACGATGTGCGTCGAGTACGTAGACGTCGGCGAGATAGGCGAGGGCGACGCCGTCCGAGACCGCCCGGGCGAATCCGACCATCCTGCCGCCGTCGTCGTAACACGCGACGATGCGCCAGGAACCGCGGATCTGGCGCTCGACGTGATCCCGCCGACGCCAACGTCCCCAGTAAGCGTCGGTGGAGAGGTAGTCCCAGACCGCGTCGACGTCGACGCGGTCCGGGTCGTCGTCGATCTCGTATTCGCCGTGTCGGATCACCCGCTAGCCCTCCGGCCGGACCGGGTCGAGCAGGACAAGAGCTCGGCCGGGCCCGGCGTCGGTCCCGTCCCGCTCGATGTCTGCCGCGAGCGCAGTCATGTCGGCGATGATGCCCGCGATGCGTAGGTGGTGCGGTGGTGTCTTGGCGTAGGGCTGCAGCCGATCGGTTCCTCGCCGGAGGAGGGCGACGGCGCCGGTAGCGTTTTCGCGCTGGCGATGGGTGAGTCCGACTGCGATCTGGGCGAGCCCCTGCCAGAGATCACGCTCGTCGTCGGGTGCGGACTTCCACGCCGCCTCGAGCACCTCGTGTGCGTGGAACGGCTTGTCCTCGTCGAGAAGCCGCTGCGCATATTCGATGGTCTCGGTCGGGCCGAGCACCAAGGCTTCGTCGACGCGTTCTACCCCGGCGGCACCGCGCGGCAACGGCCGGCCGAATGCGTCCCGGGGTCTCGCGTTGTGCGCTCGACCCGCGGGGTCGCGGTCGCGTTCGGTCATGCCTCATTGTCGCATGGTCTCCGACGCTGGTTGAGGCACGCTTGCATCGCCGTGCGCGATCGATTCGTGACCGAAAGTTCTTGTGTGGCAGGGGTTTCCGGGGTCGGGGAATTGTCGGTGGCCGGTTCTATCGTCGGTGCATGGTCAGTGGTTCCGGTCCCGGTGAGCTCCCGGTGTGGGAGGCGGTCGGCTGCCTGACCGCCGCCGTCGATGGGCTTGCCGGGGCGGCGTTGTGGCGGTGCGGGGATGCGGAGCTGCTGGATCTGCAGCGGCTGGTGGAGACGGCGGCCCGCCGGTTGTCGGCGGCGGCGTTGCGGCTGGTCGCGGAGGTCGACGACCGCCGGCTCGCCACCGACCGGGGCGCGGTGTCGACGGCGGCCCTGTTGCGGCAGGTGCTGAACATCTCCCCGGCGGAGGCGGGCTGGCGGGTCACCGCGGCGGAGAAGCTGCTGGACCGGACCGGCCCGTCCGGGCAGACCGTGCCGGCGCCGCTGCCGGCGACCGGGGCGGGGGTGGCGGACGGGTCGATCGGGGCGGGGCAGGCCCGGCTGATCTGCGACACGATCCGCCGCCTCCCCGCCGGGGTGGACGCCGAGTACCCGCGCTCACGCGGAAGCATTCCTGGCCGCCCAGGCGAGGGACCTGGACACGACGGCGTTGGGGAAGCTGGCCCGGCGCATGCTCGCGACCCTGGACCCGGACGGGGCCGCGCTCGACGACGACGAGGCGGTCCGGGCCCGGGAACTGTCCCTCGCCCGCGGGCCGGACGGGATGACGGTCATCCGGGGCCGGCTCGATGCGGAGGGGGCGGCGGTGCTGCGCTCGCGCGCTGGACCCGTTCACCGCCCCGGCCCCGTCCACCGCCGACGGCCCGGATCCCCGCAGCCCGGCCCGACGGCAGGCGGACGGGTTGATCGAACTGGCCCGCCGCGCCCTCACCGCCGGGGACCTGCCCGAGACCGGTGGCCAACGCCCGCAGGTCACCGTCACCCTCGACTGGGAGACTCTCCGCACCCGGTTGGGGGCGGCGGAGCTCGGCTGGGGCGGGCCGGTCACCGCGGAGTCGGCCCGGCGGATGGCCTGCGACGCCCAACTCATCCCCGTCCTGCTCGGCACGGCCGGGCAACCGCTGGACGTCGGGCGGGCCAGCCACACCATTCCCGACGGGGATCCGCCGGGCGCTGATGGCCCGGGACCGGGGCTGCGCGTTCCCCGGCTGCGACCGGCCCGCCGCCTGGTGCGACGGACACCACATCGAGCACTGGGCCGACGGCGGACCCACCGCGATCACCAACCTGGTGCTGCTCTGCGGGCACCACCACCGCACCATCCACCACCACGACTGGCAGACCCGAATCGATCGACCACGGCTTACCCGAGTTTCTGCCGCCACCCTGGATCGACCCCGACCAGACACCCCGCCGCAACCGGCTGCACCACCTGCCCGCCATGCCCGACCCACCCGAGCCACCGGGCACGCAGCCGGCGACGCACCCTCGAACTGGCCACCAGCAGTTAGCCGGACGATGCGACATGCCCAGACAGCCACGGTGTTCGTGGACCAGCCGATCAGCGAGCACCGGCCCGCGTCAGGACCACATCCGGGGCGACCAGGCCCGACGCCGGTCGACATCGTGCGCCCTACCTCGCACAAACGGGCCTCGGATGCGAGTACGGCGCACGATGATGCCCACCCGACCCGCCGGCCGGGCGATCCGCGAGCGCCGGCCGAACATCGGACGCGCTACCCGCATGATCCAGCCTCAGATGCGAGTACAGCGTCCGATGATGGCGACGACCCGAAGCCGCCACGACATCGTGCGTGCTACTCGCATAAACGGGCCTCGGATGCGAGTACGGCGCACGATGATGCCCAACCCGGACCGGCCGACGGAGGGCCGGATATCGGGACACCCGAGGCCGTGCGGTGGTGACCGATCAGAGGGGGACCCGGGAACGTAGGCTCGGCCCCGGGTCAGGGTGGCCACGAGACGACGGACGAGAGGACACCGGGCAATGACGCAAGCCAACCCCAGGCAGAACGTGACGTTCCCCAGCAACGGCAACCAGGCGCACGGTTACCTGGCCACGCCGAACAACGACGGCGGGCCCGGCGTGATCGTCGTACAGGAGTGGTGGGGACTCGACGACCACATCGTCAGCATCTGTGACCGGCTCGCCGCGGAGGGGTTCGTCGCCCTTGCGCCGGACCTGTTTGGCGGACGCGTCACCCACAACGCCGATGAGGCCGGCGAGTTGCTGGGGGCCCTGCCCGAGGACCAGGCCGCCCGTGACCTCGGCGGTGCGGTCGACTACCTGCTCGGCCTTCCGGCGGTGACCGGCGACAAGGTCGGTGCGGTGGGGTTCTGCATGGGCGGGGGCTTCGTGCTCGCGCTCGCCGCCCAGCAGGGCGACCGAATCGCCGCCGCAGTCGCGTACTACGGCGTCGGCTACGTCCCACAGGACTTCTCCACCGTGTCGGCTGCGATCCTCGGCCACTACGGCGAGCAGGACCAGATGTATCCGGTCGAACAGGCGCGCGAGCTCGAAGCAAAGCTCAAGGCAGAGACGAAGGGCCCGGTGACGATGTACTACTACCCGGCCGGCCACGCGTTCAACAACGACGAGGACAACATCGGCACCTACAACGCCGAGCAGGCCGCGCTCGCGTGGGGGCGCACCATCGCCTTCCTGCACGAGCGGCTCGGCTGACCCGGAAGCAGCCGGGCTCAGGCCGCGCCGAGGCGCCGGGCGCCGCGTTCGAGGACGACGGCGTGGCTGCTGCGTGCCTCGGCCAGCGCGTCGGCACCCACGGTGTCGGCGTCGTAGAGACAACGCAGGCAGTACTGCCGGAGACCGACGCAGGCGAGGTCGAGAAGCGGTTCGCACTGCCGCGACTCGAACAGTTCGCTCGACATCGCGGCCGACACCGGCTCGCCGATCGCGCGCAACAGCCGGTTGTCGCCGGAGTGTGCCCGGGCGAACTCCACCCAGGCGGAGAGGAAGTCGTCGGGGTGGCGGTGGGTGTCACCGAGATCGGTGAAGCTGACCTCCCGGCCGTCGGCGCCGAGGGTCGCACGGAGCAGGTCGGCCTTCAGGTGATCCACGACGACCAGTACGGGTTGGTCGGCGACCAGGCCCGAGTAGATGAACGGGACGGTGCTGGCGAGGAACTCGTCGGCGCCGGCGTAGAGCAATGCGTCGTGCCGCGCGGTGCGCTCCGGGGCGCGCCCCGATGTACTGGTCGTCAGACTCACTCGGGACCTCGCTCACACGAGGGTCGCAGTCGGACCGGCGATGGCAGCTGCGCGATCGGCCGTTTGCGCACGCCCCCAATGACCTTGCCCCCGCCCGTCGACAACCTGCTGTCGACCGGACGACGCAGAAGCTCTGTGCGGCCGGGACGACCGACCGACAGCTCCGCCGACTGCCTGACGGTCACCGGTGGCGTACGTGGTGCATGAGGTGACTATGCGCCCTCGGTGGTCCGTCCGCCAGACCCGTCACCCACCTGAGCCCAGGACGAGGCGGCCGACTACGCACAGTGGCGGGCGTCACACTCCGACGCCCGCCACTGTGCACCCCTCGTGCTGTGCCCCGCCGCCCCGCCCTCAGGCGCGGTTCGTGTCCCGCCGGTAGGCCCGGGCGGCCAGGACGCCGAGCACCGCGGTCCAGGCACCGACCACGATCCAGCCGGTCGCGCCCCAGCCGCCGTCGCCGATCCCGACGTGTCCGGCCTGCACCAGCCAGTACGACGGCAGGCACTGGACGATGTCGTGCAGCACGCCGCTGTCCCCGCCGATCGGTCCCCACGAGCCGCCGAGCAGGGCGAACAGCGAGGTGATACCGCCCATCGCCGGGCCCATCGAGTCGACCGTCAGCACGTGGCCGAGCAGGATGCCCAGCACGGCGAACGGGATCAGGCCGACGAGGATCAGCACGGTCATCTGCACCCAGTCACCGGCGGGCATCCGCACGCCGAGCGACAGGCCGGCCGCGTAGAGCAGCACGATGCTGACCAGAGCCATCATGTATCCGGTGAGCACCTTGGCCCGGAAGTAGGTGCGGGTCGAGAGCGGGGTGATCCGCAGCTGGCGATTCCAGCCCACCGACCGTTCGGCGGCGATGCGCGCTCCCCCGGCGATGACCGCGGCCATCGTGCCCCACGAGGCCATTCCGACCATGTAGTACTGCGCGAACGGGATACCGCCGAGCGAGATGTTCCGGTTGGGTCCGGCGATCGTGAAGAAGAGGATCAGCGGAAAGACCAGCGAGAAGATGAAGAACCTGGCGTTACGAACGGTCCGCAGGACCTCGTACCGCACGTAGGTGATGCTGCTGCTCATCGGGTGCCCTCCGAGGCGGAGATCATTGCGGTGGTGGAGTCGTCGGCCGACGCGTCGTCCTGCGCGCCGGTCAGCTGAAGGAATGCCTGCTCGAGCCCGGCGCCGGAGATCTCGATGTCGCGGGCGTCGGGGTAGCCGGCCAGCAGGGCCCGGATCGTCAGATCGGAGTCGCCGCAGTTGAGGATGACCGCCTCGCCCCGGCGGTCGGCGTTGGTCACGCCGGGCAGCCGGGAGAGCTCGGCCAGGTCAGCCTCGGGCAGCGTGGCACGGATCGTGCGGAGACCGACCGTCGCCTTGATCTCGGTGGTCGGCCCGTCCGCGACGACCAGGCCTTGTGCCATCAGCACGATCCGGTCGGCGTAGGCGTCGGCCTCCTCGAGGTAGTGGGTGGCGAAGACCACCGTCTTCCCCGAGGCGGCGAAGTCCCGCATCGACGTCCAGAAGGCGTGCCGGCTCTCGACGTCCATGGCCACCGTGGGTTCGTCGAGCACCAGCAGGTCGGGGTTGGACACCAAGGCGATGGCGAGCCGGGTCCGCTGGGTCTGACCGCCGGATAGCTTCTGGGTACGCCGGTCGGCGATGTCGGTGATCCCGGTCATTTCGAGGACGTCGTCGACCGCCAGCGGCTCGCTGTAGATCGAGGCCATCATCGTGATGAGCTCACGGACGGACAGGTCACGGATCAGCTGGCCGGTCTGCAGCATCGCGCCGATGGCGCCGGCCTTGATGGCGTCGGCGGGGTTCATGCCGAACAGCGAGACCGTGCCGCTGTCAGGCCGGGTCAGGCCCAGAAGCATGTCGATCGTGGTGGACTTACCGGCCCCGTTGGGTCCGAGCAGAGCCACCGTTTCGCCCGGTGTGATGGCGATGTCGACTCCACGGACGGCACGCACGACGGTGCCCTGGGAGTGGAACGACTTCACCAGGCCGCGCAGCTGTACGCCGGCCGCTTGTGAGGTTTGTGCATAGGTCGTCATGACGACCAGACTGCCGGTCGCCGGGGCGGCTCACCAGTGTCGTGCGCCAGGACTGCCGGGTGACATTTGTAACGTCACGCCCGCAGCGCCATGTGCAGCCGGACCACGGTGCCGGCGGCGGAGGTGCGCAGCTGCACCAGGTCGCAGAGCTGGTTGACCAGCCAAAGCCCCCGACCACTAGGCGCGTTGAGCGCGGGCCGGTGCCGCCCGACCAGCGGCTCATCGATCGCCCCGCGGTCGGACACCTCGCACACGATGCAGTCCTCGTCCTGCCACAGCCGCATGGTCGCGTCGCCGCCGCCGTACTGCACGCTGTTGCTGGCGAGCTCGTCGACGGCGATCACGAGGTCGGAGGTGCGCTCCGACCCGAGCCCGAGGGTGGTCGCGCACCGGGCCACGGCGCTGCGCATGTCGTGCAGGCGTTCGAAGACCACCTTCCGCTCCTCGAGTACCTCGGTGGGCTCGGGCAGGGCATGACCGATGCTGGCGAGCTCCTCGCTCGGGGCTCGGTAGCTCGTGCTGGGCGAGATTGCGTCGCCTCGTCGTGTCATCGGGTGGCTCCGGTAGGCGCGGTCGAGCACCCCTGGGTCGAGGGCGTCTGTGTCGTACGGGCAGATCAGGGTCCACGGCGCCGACTCGGCGAACGCGAGGTTCAGCAGGGATTCGTGGACCTGGCATTCGAGGACCTCGGCGGATGTCCGGCCGGCCCAGATCGGCTCGCCGATGCCGCGCACCCGCTGGCCGCCGCGGCCGCATTCGTCGACGAAGTCATGCCAGACAGGGATGATCCGCGCCGGGTTGCGGCCGACGTCGGCCAGGTCGGCGAACCGCACCCGGTCGGCGTCGTCGTCGAGCTCGTCGCGCACCAGGTCGAGCTTCGCCGGCTCGGCGGCGACCAGCACCGGCTCGCCGGCCGAGAGACCGTCGGTGACGAAGGGCACCGTTCCGGCGACGAAATCGGCCGGCCCGGCGTAGAGCATCGCCTCGTGGCGAAACTCGTCAGCAGGCGCCTCCGTCTCGGTGGTCGCTGTCAACGCCCCGCCCCATCCCTGCCCGTCCGGCGCCAGCCCCTGGTTCCCCAGCGGCGGCCTCCCATAAAAATACGCCTGCCGAGATACTCGGCTGGCTAGTAGGCGGCCCAATTCTGTCCGTCCGAAGACCGCCATCCGGCCCGCCAGTCGGAGTAGATCGGCGGTCAATGTGCGCGTTGCGCGATGCCCGGATAGTCGACTATCAGGCCGCCGGCATCGTAGGTCAGCTCGGCGGCGAATTCGAAGGCCGGCGCCTCGTACTGGAAGCGGCGCCGCTCGTCCAGCGCGGTGTAGTGCTGGTCGAGTCGCTCGACCTCCAACGCCGTGGCGCGGAGGTAGGCCGCTGGCGCTGCCTGTCGCGCTCCGATTCGAGAGCTCAGCCGATGAACCGGGAAGGTGTTGGTCATGGCTGAGGACTCGAGGTCGACATCGAGGCACCCGTCCAGGTCCGGCCGGGACTCGTCGTCGACCAGCCAGTGTCCGCGGCCGTCATGGGTGACGGTGACCTGACGTTCACCGAGGCCGGAGATGGTGACGACGCGCGCCGAGCGAGTCAGCCAATGCTCGCTGACGGTGATCTCGTAGCGCACCGACCACGCCTCGGTTCCCTCGACGGCCGCCGTCATGCCCCTGACGAGCCAGCCGTCCGTCATCTGTGTGAACGAGGCGACCTCGAACCCGTCGCGGGCACCGACGTGCCGCCACGCCGCGACGGACGGGACGGCAGCGAATGCCCTCATCGACCGATTGTGGCAGCGGCACGAGTGCCGGGAGACGCGACTCGGGACCGGCACGGAATACGGTGCGGGTGATCCCCCCTTAGCCTTATGGTCCCGTCACCCCCACCGAGGACTTCTGAGATGACCGACACCACCGATCGCCGTCCCATCGCTGCGACCGTCCTCGGATATCCGAGAGTTGGGGCGGACCGTGCGATCAAGCGGGTCACCGAGTCCTACTGGCGCGGGGAGGCGACCGCGGCCGACCTGCACACGGCCGCCGCGCGCGTACGGCGGGAAAGCTGGGAAACCCTCCGGTCCGCCGGGATCGACGAAGTGCCGTGCAACGACTTCTCCTTCTACGACCACGTCCTGGACACCACCGTCCTCGTCGGCGCGATACCGCCGCGTCATGCCGGACCGGCGGACGATGACGAGTCGGCGGTGCGGCGTTACTTCGGAATGGCCCGGGGCACCGATGGCGCCGCCCCGCTGGAGATGACGAAGTGGTTCGACACCAACTACCACTACCTCGTCCCGGAGATCGGACCGGACACCGAGTTCGCCCTCGACCCGCGCAAACCCGTGAGCGAGCTCGCCGAGGCGCTCGACCTGGGGCTCGACGCCCGCCCGGTGGTCCTCGGCCCGATCACCTTTCTCCTGCTGTCCAAGCCGGCGCCCGGGGCGCCGGAAGGCTTCACGCCGATCTCGCGACTCGACGACCTGCTCGAGATCTACGCCGAACTCCTCGGCACCCTGCGCGGCGCCGGCGCCCGCTGGGTCCAGCTGGACGAACCAGCGCTGGTCCTCGACCAGCCCACGGAAGTGCTCGCCGCCACCGCACATGCCTACGAGCGCCTGGGCGCGGTCAGTCACCGGTCACAGCTACTGATCGCGACGTACTTCGACACCGTCGGTGCGGCGCTGCCGGTGCTGCGCGATGCCCCGGTGGAGGGTCTGGCGCTCGACTTCACCGGCCCGGCCAGGAGCAACCTCGACGCGCTCGCCGCCGTCGGAGGTCTTCCCGATAAGCGCCTGGTCGCCGGCGTGGTCGACGGCCGCAACGTGTGGAAGAACGATCTGCAGGCGTCGCTCTCGACGCTCGGCTCATTAGTCAGTTTCGCCGACGTCATCGTGGCGCCCTCCTGCTCGTTGCTCCATGTGCCGCTCGATCTCACCTTCGAGCGCCAGCTCGATCCGCAGATCTCGCGCTGGTTGGCGTTCGCGCGGCAGAAGGTCGACGAGACGGTGACCCTCGCCCGCGGTATGACCAACGGAACGGACGCGATCGAATCCGAGCTCGCGGCCAACCGAGCCGATCTCGCCAGCCGGGCATCGGCTCCGATGACCCGCAATGCGGCGGTGCGGGACCGGGTCGCGGGCGTGACGCCGGCCGATCTGCGGCGTTCCACGGCGTACGCCGACCGGGCGACCGCCCAGGCCGCCCGGCTGGCCCTCCCGCCCCTGCCCACCACCACGATCGGGTCGTTCCCGCAGACCAAGGCCATGCGGGAGGCGCGGGCCGCGCTGCCGACCGGCGCGTTGGCTGCGGAGGACTACCGCGCGCGGATCGAAGAGGAGATCAACCGCGTCGTCGGTATCCAGGAGGCGGCCGGCCTCGACGTCCTCGTGCACGGTGAGCCCGAGCGCAACGACATGGTGCAGTACTTCGCCGAGCGGCTCACCGGATTCCTGACCACCCGGCACGGCTGGGTGCAGTCCTTCGGTACTCGCTACGTGCGGCCGCCGGTGATCGCCGGGGACGTGTCCCGTCCGGGCCCGATGACGGTCGACTGGGCGAGCTTTGCCCAGGGCCTCACCGACCGACCGGTCAAGGGCATGCTCACCGGGCCGGTGACGATGCTCTGCTGGTCATACGTCCGCGACGACCAGCCGCTCGGGGACACCGCCCGCCAGGTCGCGCTCGCGCTGCGGGACGAGGTCGCCGACCTCGAGGCCGCCGGGCTGGCGATCATCCAGGTCGACGAACCCGCTCTGCGGGAGGGCCTGCCGCTGCGCGCCGCCGCCCGGCCGGCCTATCTGCGCTGGGCGACCGAGGCGTTCCGCCTGGCCACGAGCGGGGTGCGCGACGACACCCAGATCCACACCCACATGTGCTACGCCGAGTTCGGCGACGTCCTCGACGCGATCATCGCGCTGGACGCCGACGTGATCAGCCTCGAGGCGGCCCGGTCGGACATGGCGGTCGTCCGGGAACTCGCCGACGCCGACTATCCGGCGGCGGTCGGGCCCGGCGTCTACGACATCCACTCGCCGCGGGTGCCGGACACCGCCGAGGTGGTGGCGCTGCTGGATCGCGCGCTGGAGCACCTGCCCGCCGAGCGGGTCTGGGTCAACCCGGACTGCGGCCTGAAGACCCGCAGAGAGGACGAGGTGATCCCGGCGCTGACCCACATGGTCGAGGCGGCTCGGCAGGCCCGCGGCCGGATTGCCGCCGCGGGCTGAGCGAGCCTGCCGCCCGGTCAGCCGAGGGTGATGATCGACGTACAGGTCAGGGATCCGCTCACCGTCGCGGTGCGGCCGTGCGCCGACCCGGTCTCCGGGATCACCACACCGGAGAAGGTGATCGTCATCCCGGTACGCCGGATGGCCGGTGGTTTCGCGACGTGCTGGTCGCTCCAGGCGGCGCCTGCCGAGAGCTGAAGCGCGATCCGTGCGTCGGTCGTCGTATCGGTGCTGACGGAGAGCGTGTCCGGGATTCCGGCGGACAGGCTGGTAGATCCCCGGGCGAGCACACCGGTCGCGGAGTTGGGGCTGTGCACGCAGCTGACCGCGCTGAAGGTGAACATCCGGTGCAGGCTGCCGGTCACCCGGGCATGACCATGGCCGGTCGGCCCGGACGGCGGCGCCCCGACCGGCAATCCGCCGCCCCCTCCCCCTGCCGCGCCGGACGCCGGCGCGGAGGTCGCGGCGACCGCGCCGGCCGGCGCCGACGTGCCGCTCGGGTGGGACTGCGCCGCCGTGCGGCCGAGCAATGCGAAGGCCACGACGACCACAAGTCCGCACAGGACGACGACCCGCCGCGACACAGATTTCACCTCCGCATGCTGCGTCATCGGCCTCGACACCGGGGCCGATCATGTGTCAGCGTTGCACGGCGGGCGCTTCCCGGCTCGCGTGACACGGCGCCGATGACCTCGTCGGGCGCTGTCCGAGTGGGAGCATCACGGCTATGACTGTGTCGGGGGCAGTTACCGACGCTGTTCGGCGCACCCACGGGCGGGTCGGGTCGGTCGGCGTGTTGACCGGGTCGTTGGTCGCCGTACTCGCCCTGCAACCGGTGCTTGTCGGCACGTTCGACGCGCCCGCGGTCCAGGCGTGGGCGACGGTGTTCGTCGCGGTCGTCGTACAGGCGCTGCCGTTCCTGGTCCTGGGCGTCGTGATCAGCGCCGTGATCGCCACGTTCGTTCCGGCGAGCTTCTTCGAGCGGGCCCTGCCCCGGCGGGCGGTCGCGGCCGTGCCGGTGGCCGGCCTCGCCGGCGCGGCGCTGCCCGGTTGTGAGTGCGCCTCGGTGCCGATCGCCGGCCGGCTGATGTCCCGTGGCGTGGCAGCCCCTGCAGCGCTGGCGTTTCTGCTGTCCGCGCCGGCGATCAACCCGGTGGTGCTCGTGGCGACCGCGGTCGCCTTTCCCGGCCGTCCGGAGATGGTGCTCGCGCGCTTCGTCGCATCGCTGGCGGCGGCGGTGGTCGTGGGCTGGGTGTGGGCGCGCTTCGGCCGGGCCGAGTGGACCCGCGCCGTGAGCCGGCCGGCGCCGATGGACCGCACGCTTGCGGGGTTCGCTGCGGCGTGCCGGCACGACTTCGTCAACGCAGGCGGCTTTCTGGTGATCGGCAGTTTCACGTCGGCCACCTTGAACGTCGTAGTCCCCCGCAGTGTGCTCGACGTGGTCGGCACGTCCTGGCTCGCGGTGCCGATGCTCGCCGTACTGGCCGTGGTGCTGGCGATCTGCTCCGAGGCGGATGCGTTCATCGCGTCGAGTCTGACCCAGTTTTCCTTGACCGCGCGATTGGCATTCCTTGTGGTCGGGCCGATGGTCGACATCAAACTGATCGCGATGCAGGCCGGGATGTTCGGCCGGGCCTTCGTCGTCCGCTTCGCCCCCCTCGTCTTCGTCGTGGGGATCGGTGCCAGCGTCGTGATCGGCCGGTGGTTGCTGTGAACCAGGATGCTCAGAGCCTGCTCGTCGTCCTGGTCGGCGCGGCGGTGACGCGGATCGCGGCGGACGGGAGCTACCAGCTCTACGTCCGCGGCAATCTCCGCCCGTGGCTCCTGACCGCCGGGATCGTGCTCATCGTGATCGGCATCGTGTCCCTGCTCCGCAGCGATCTGCGTCGCCGGCGCGGAGACGACGGCATCATCGACGGCGCGCCGGCCGACGACGGTGACGGGCACGGACACGCGCACACCGGCCAGCGCTGGGTCGCCTGGCTGTTGCTGGCACCGATCCTGGTCATCTTTCTCGTCGCTCCCCCGGCTCTCGGCGCCTACACCGCAGCGCATCGGGGCGGTGCCGTCGCGAAACCGGTGGGTGACAGCACCTTCACCGCACTGCCGGCCGGAAATGCGGTGCCCGACACGCTGCGGGATTTCTCCGAACGCGCCGTGTGGGACAAGGGCCGCACCCTGACCGGCCGCACGGTCGCGCTCACCGGGTTCGTGACCCCGCGCACCGGCGGCGGGATCTTCCTGACCCGCATGATGATCACCTGTTGCGCCGCCGACGCGAGCCCGATCGAGGTGATGGTCACCGGCACTGTTCCGCGCGTACGGGCCAACGAATGGCTGAAGATCACCGGGCGCTACGCGGGGCTCGATCATCGCGACGACAACGGTTCCGGGCCGCTCGCGGTGCTGCACGCCGTACGGATCACGCCGATCGGCGCGCCGGCCGAGCCCTACGAGTGACCGCTGCCGCTTACCTCACGAAGGTCATCTGCGGGAACCGCGCGGACGGGCCGTCGAGCAGGCCGTCGTCGCGGTGCCGCAACCACCGGTCGAAGAAGGCCGCGACGTAAGCACGGTTGGCCGCGACGGCGCGGGCGGGATCGACCGATCCGATGCCGGCCAGGACCCCGGGCGGCAAGGTGACCTGCCGCGCGATCTGCGGCAGCAGCGCTTCGCCGTCGGTGTAGGAAGCGTGGCCGGAACCGGTGAGGTAGAGATCGCGGTGCCAACCGCGACTCGCGTTCCACAGCGCTGCCCACGAACGGTTGTTCGCCGCGTGCCGCCCGCCGGCCTGACTGCCCATCAGCAGAAAGGGCTTGTGCAGCCCGTGTTCGGCCACGGTCGAGAGATTCTTCCCGTCGTTGTCCTCCGCGGCGTAGCTCAGCTGGCCGTCCATGTCGATGGCCGCTTTCAGCCGCGGGTCGTCGTACATCGTCTGCAGCGCGGTGAAACCGCCGCCGGACTGGCCGAACATCCCGATGTCGTGCAGGTCGAGCGCGCCGCGCAGGCCGGACGGCAACGGCCGGTGCTCGGCGTCCGGGTCGTCGCCGGCATCGAGCACGCCCAACTCGTCGAGCACGAACCGGGTGTCGTCCTCGCGGGCCTGGACGACCTTGCGGAAGAACGCCGACGTGGGCGGGCCGCCCGCCAGGACCGCCGGGAAGACGCTCTTCGCCACGTGTCCGTCCGGGAACTGCACGGCGGTCGCGTCGTAGGTATGGTCGATCGTGACGACGATGTAGCCGCGACTGGCCAGATCCTCGATCAGGGTCGTGCCCCAGGTGCGGGGGTCGCCGACTCCCGGCGAGTAAAGGACGACGGGACGTGGCCGGCGACCACGGGCCACCGGCGCGCCGAGATGGGCGGCGGTGCGGGTGGCCGCCCAGTCGACGGTCGCCGGAGGTACGCCGGTCGTGTTGAACGCGTCGAAGCCGGCGGCTGCTCCGGGCGGCATCTGGTGCGCAAGCGGGAACCGGCGTGCGTCCCGGGCCGGGTACCAAATGCTGGCCATGATCTGTCGGGTCTGGCGGGGCTTCCAGGGATCCGGGCGGCCATGCTGCACGAGGTGCAGGTCGGTCAGTGCCGACCTCGTCCGGTCCCGTCGGTGCCGGGAGGTGCACCCGCACCAGGCTGTGTGGGGCATTCGGTGCGGTCCGGGGTTGTGCCGTCTGGGCCTGCGCGGGTGCGGTGCCGACGGCGAGAGTCGCGAGGGCGGCGGCCGTGGTCACGGCGCCGATTGCGGCGTACCTGTGGACTTTCCGGTGCGATCTGCGGTGGGCGGTCGTGGGGTCGGTCAAGGCGGTCCCTTCATCGGCATGGAGTGCGCGTTCGCTGTTTCCATGCTGGTGAGGAACGATGGCCCGGCCAATCGTGGCGGCACGGCAGTACGACGTTCGGTTTACCCGACCCTCCGCGCACTGACGCCGCTACCGCGACGCTCGGTCTCAGCGGGGTGCGTCGGCTTCGGCCTCGCGGCTGAGCGCGACCGTCAACGCGTCGAGGGTGCCCGCCTGAATCGCGCGGTGGGCCGCCTCGGCGTCGCGCCGACGACGGTGCGTCGCGCTCGCCCGGACCACGCCGACCCGGCGGGCGTGACCGCGGTCTCCGGCACCGCCCGCATGAGGCGCGGCCGCTGATGCTGCGCGACCGCAGGTGTGCATCGACGGTCGCCTGGGTGACCGGCGCGCACATCGATCGGTCGCACCGGTGGACGACCAGATGGTCGTCACCTGGTTCGCCGTGCCAGGCGAACCACGCGAAGCGGTGCGCGCTCCATGCGCGGTCATAGGCCCAGAAGTGCCCGTGCCCGTCGCTGCCCGGAGGGCCGGTCCACAGGTGGCAGCCGTCCGGCACGACGACGACCGACGCGCAGAACCGCCGCCACGTCGTCGGATCGACGTACGGCGGGACGGGGGTCGTGAGCCGGGTCACGTTCCCCAGGATGGGACAGAAATCTCGATGACGCAACGGAACTGATCGGTCACTAGTGGTCACACAGTGGTCAGTCCGGGTTGTCCGTCATGGCGCCCTTCTGCCCCGATATGGCGCCGTAGGGTGCAACGTCGACCTGCCAAACGGCGCAGGATGTCGTAGCGTCTGCGCACGTCGACTGGGCTCAACGCCTTCACCATCCGACGGCGAGGAAGGAATCGCAATGTCTCTGGGTCGGCGCGAACTCCTGCGTCTCACGTGCGGCGGGCTCGCCGCAGGCGCGTTGACGGCCGCGGCCGGGTGCGCTTCGGCCGCCCAGGCCAGCGGCGGCCACCGCAAGCTGCGCATCGCCCTCGCCAACTCCTACATCGGCAACAGTTGGCGCATCGAGATGGAGAACCAATGGAAGGCGGCTCTGCAGATGGAGCCGTTCGCCTCGCAGGTCGAGGGCACCATCTACAACGCCAACAACAACCTCCGCGACCAGTCGCAGGAGATGGCCAACCTGGTGTCGCTGCAGGTCGACGCGATCGTCATCGACGCGGCGTCCCCGACCGCGCTCAACGGCATCATCGATCAGGCCGCGGCGCACGGCATCCTCGTGATCGCGTTCGACAACACGGTGAGCACGAAGAAGGCGCTGAACGTCAACACCGACCAGTTCAAGTTCGGGCAGTTGCTCGCCGAGCATCTCGCCGGGCTGCTGCACGGCAAGGGCAACGTCATCATGGGCACCGGCGTACCCGGGACGACCGTCGACGCCGACCGCAACGCCGGCGCGGAGAAGGTCTGGAAGAAGTACCCCGGGATCAAGGTCGTCAACAAGTTCACCACGATGTGGGACTCGTCCGTCGCGCAGAAGAACGCCGCAGCGATCCTGCCCTCACTGCCCAAGATCGACGGCATCTGGGCGCAGGGCGGGACCGACGGGATCCTGAAAGCCTTCCAGGGGGCCGGGAAACCACTTCCACCGACCTGTGGCGAGTCGGAGAACGGCTTCCGCAAGTTCCTGGCCGGCATGCCCGGTTACCCGAAGGTGAAGGGACTGTCCATCGGCCAGCCGCCGTACCTGTCGGTCGTGTCGCTGGAGGTCGCCCGTCGGATCCTGCGGCACGAGTATCCCCGGCAGGACGTCGTTCTGCCCTTCCCGTCGGTGACCGACAAGACGGTGAAGGTCGGCCAGACGGTCTTCCCCGAGGTGGCGGACAGCTTCTTCACCGGCTTCACCGACACCTCGGCCCGTCCGGTCCTGCACATGTGCCTGCAGAGCGCGCTCAAGGGCACCCCATGCGCGCACAGCCTCAACGTGAATCTCCCGAAGGAGGCCTGATCGTGGCGACATCGCAGGACGGCCGAGGAGGTACGGCGACCACGGGCCCGGCGATCGAGGGCCGCGACATCTCGAAGCACTTCGGCGCGGTCGCCGCCCTGCACGACGCGACGTTCCGGGCCGACTTCGGCGAGATCCACGCCATCATCGGGGAGAACGGCGCCGGCAAGAGCACGATGATCAAGGCGCTGTGCGGCATGCACCAGCCCGACGGCGGGCAGATCCGGATCCGCGGTCAGCAGGAGAAGCTGCGCAGCCCGGACGCCGCCCACGAGCACGGGATCGGCGCGGTGTTCCAGGAGCTGACCCTGCTGCCCTGGATGACGGCGGCGGAGAATCTGCTGATCCGTCGGGAACCGCGGCACTTCGGCATCGTCCGCCGGGGCGAGCTCGTCCCGCGGGCCGAGGAACTGCTCGCGCAGTACGACGTCCACAGCATCGACCCGCGCGAGGTGGTCGCGAACCTGTCACTGGCCCAGCGCCAGATGCTCGAGGTGGTCCGGACGGTCAGTCGCGAACCGAGCATCCTCTTCTTCGACGAACCCACCTCCTCGTTGCCCGAGCGGGAAGCGGAGTGGCTGTTCCAGCTGCTGCGCCGGCTCCGCGACGAAGGTGCCTGCATCGTCTTCACCTCCCACCGGTGGCGGGAGATCAGCAGCCTCGCCGACCGGGTCACGATCTTCCGCGGCGGCACCGAGGTCGAGACCCGGGACAAGTTCGGCGAGGAAGAGGCGGTCCGGCTGATGACCGGTCGCAGCGCCGAGGAGCCGGTCGCCGCGCTGGAGCCGCTGCAGCGCCACGAGCCGGTGCTCGAGGTCCGCGACCTGCAGGGCACCGGCCTGGACGGCGTCTCCTTCGCCGTACACGCCGGCGAGGTGGTGGGCGTCGGCGGCCTGGAGGGGCAGGGACAACGCGAGTTGTTCCTCGCGCTCTTCGGAGTACAGCGGGCGCAGGGCGTCATCGAGGTCGAGCGGTCACCCCGGCGACTGCGCAGCCCCCGCGACGCGATCAAGGCGGGCATCGCACTCGTGCCGGAGGACCGCAAGGGTGAGGGTCTCCTGCTGCCGATGTCGGTGAAGGAAAATCTGACCTTCAGTGTCCTGGGCTCGCTGTCGCGGGGCGGTTTCAGCAAGCTCCGCGAGGAGCGTCGGGTCGCCGAAGACCTCATGGGCCGGCTCCGGATCCGCGCCCGCGGCTGGGCGCAGCCCGTGCGCGGGCTGAGCGGCGGCAATCAGCAGAAGGCGCTCATCGGGCGCTGGTTGCTCACCGACTCGCGGGTCCTGTTGCTCTACGACATCACCCGCGGCGTCGACGTCGCCACCAAGCAGGACCTCTACCGGCTGATGGCCGAGCTCGCCGCGCAGGGAAAGGCGGTCCTCTACTACTCCTCGGACACCGAGGAGGTCGCGCAGCATTCGCATCGGGTCCTGGTCATGCGCGACGGGCGGATCGTCAGCGAGCTCACCGGGCCCGACATCGACCCGGAGGCGATCGTCGGGGCCGCCGTACGCGAGGAGGAAACGTCGGCATGACCGGAATCCCCGCCATCCAACAGCGGCGACGCCGCAGCCCGGCGGCGCACGGCCTGAGTCAGAACGCCCCGCTGCTCCTCGGTGTCGGTCTGCTCGTGCTGATGGTTGTCGATCTACCTGGGTCTTTACGGCAACCAGATCGGCCGGCTGCCGGGCAACTTCGAGCTGACGTCGACGGCCGACAACGCGTTGCCGTTGGTCTTCGCCGCGCTCGGGCAGTCGCTCGTCATCCTGACCGGCGGGATCGACCTGTCGGTGGGCGGCGTGATGGACCTCACGAACAGCGTCTCCGCGCTCGAGATGCACGGTAGTACGGGGCACATGCTGCTCTGGGCCGTGATCATCGTGCTGATCGGTGCGGGCGCCGGACTCTTCAACGGACTGCTGATCGCGTTCGGCCGACTGCAGCCGATCCTCGTCACGCTCGGGACCCTCGCCATCTTCCAGGGCCTCGCGCTCAAGGTGCTGCCGCAGCCGGGCGGGCAGGTCGCGAGCGGCGTCACGACGACCCTGGCCAATCCGCACGAGCCCACGGCGTTCGTGGTCATCGCGGTCGGGCTTCTGCTGTGGTGGCTGTTGCGGCGGTCGTCGCTGGGCATCGGCATCTACGCGATCGGCAACGACCGGCAGTCCGCGCGGGCGAACGGTGTCCCGGTGACCCGCGTCGTACTCGCCACCTACACCATCTCCGGCGCGTTCGTCGGCTTCGCGGGCCTGCTGCTCGCCGCGCAGACCACCGGCGGCGACCCGACCGCGGGCGACGTCTTCACCCTGATCTCGATCGCCGCGGCGGTGATCGGCGGCGTGAGCCTGAGCGGTGGTCGGGGCAGCGCCGCCGGGGCCGTCGTCGGCGCCTTCGTCCTGACCGTCCTGGTCAACGTGTTGTTCTTCGGCCATGTCGACCCGCTCGAGGAGCCGCTCTACGAAGGGCTCTTCCTGGTCGTCGCCGCGGCGCTGACCGCGTTAGCCGGGTTGCTACTGAGGAGGCGGTTACGGTGAGCGCGGATGTCGGGAAGGTCACCGACGGCCGCGGTGTCGCGGTCCTGTGGGACCGGTTCAAGCCGGACCGGCGCAAGGCGCTGTACGGCTTCGTCGCCGCGGCATTGATCTTCGTCATCGGCGACCAGGTCGAGCCGGGCTTCGCCAGCGCCAGCGGCGTCAAGACGGTGTTGGTGGTGGCGTCGTTCGTCGCGCTGGTCGCAGCCGGCCAGACCTTCGTGATCCTGATCGGCGGCATCGACCTGTCCGTGCCATGGGTTCTCAACGGCGCCGCGGTGATGCTCGCCGTCACCGCGGCGGGCTCGAATTCCCGTGCGGCGTGGGCGATCCCGCTCACGCTCGCGATGGGTCTGGCCATCGGGCTGGTCAACGGGCTCGGCGTCGCTTTCCTCGCGGTGCCCGCGGTGATCATGACCCTGGGCATGAACGGCGTGATGCAGGGCCTCACGCTCGGGTTCACCGGCGGATTCACCTGCGGCTCGTGCTCGTCGGCGGCGCCGGGTGTCGTGCACACCGCGGTGTTCGGCAGCGTCCTGGGCATCCCGGCGGTGCTGATCATCCTGTTCGGCGTCGCCGTCGTGGTCACCCTTGTGCTGAGCTACACGACGTTCGGCCGGCGGGTCTACGGCATCGGCAACAACGAGCGCGCGACTGCGCCGCGGTGCGGCCGAGCAATGCGAAGGCCACGACGACCACAAGGCCGCACAGGACGACGACCCGCCGCGACACAGATTTCACCTCCGCATGCTGCGTCATCGGCCTCGACACCGGGGCCGATCATGTGCCAGCGTTGCACGGCGGGCGCTTCCCGGCTCGCGTGACACGGCGCCGATGACCTTGTCGGGCGCTGTCCGAGTGGGAGCATCACGGCTATGACTGTGTCGGGGGCAGTTACCGACGCTGTTCGGCGCACCCACGGGCGGGTCGGTTCGGTCGGCGTGTTGACCGGGTCGTTGGTCGCCGTACTCGCCCTGCAACCGGTGCTTGTCGGCACGTTCGACGCGCCCGCGGTCCAGGCGTGGGCGACGGTGTTCGTCGCGGTCGTCGTACAGGCGCTGCCGTTCCTGGTCCTGGGCGTCGTGATCAGCGCCGTGATCGCCACGTTCGTTCCGGCGAGCTTCTTCGAGCGGGCCCTGCCCCGGCGGGCGGTCGCGGCCGTGCCGGTGGCCGGCCTCGCCGGCGCGGCGCTGCCCGGTTGTGAGTGCGCCTCGGTGCCGATCGCCGGCCGGCTGATGTCCCGTGGCGTGGCAGCCCCTGCAGCGCTGGCGTTTCTGCTGTCCGCGCCGGCGATCAACCCGGTGGTGCTCGTGGCGACCGCGGTCGCCTTTCCCGGCCGTCCGGAGATGGTGCTCGCGCGCTTCGTCGCATCGCTGGCGGCGGCGGTGGTCGTGGGCTGGGTGTGGGCGCGCTTCGGCCGGGCCGAGTGGACCCGCGCCGTGAGCCGGCCGGCGCCGATGGACCGCACGCTTGCGGGGTTCGCTGCGGCGTGCCGGCACGACTTCGTCAACGCAGGCGGCTTTCTGGTGATCGGCAGTTTCACGTCGGCCACCTTGAACGTCGTAGTCCCCCGCAGTGTGCTCGACGTGGTCGGCACGTCCTGGCTCGCGGTGCCGATGCTCGCCGTACTGGCCGTGGTGCTGGCGATCTGCTCCGAGGCGGATGCGTTCATCGCGTCGAGTCTGACCCAGTTTTCCTTGACCGCGCGATTGGCATTCCTTGTGGTCGGGCCGATGGTCGACATCAAACTGATCGCGATGCAGGCCGGGATGTTCGGCCGGGCCTTCGTCGTCCGCTTCGCCCCCCTCGTCTTCGTCGTGGGGATCGGTGCCAGCGTCGTGATCGGCCGGTGGTTGCTGTGAACCAGGATGCTCAGAGCCTGCTCGTCGTCCTGGTCGGCGCGGCGGTGACGCGGATCGCGGCGGACGGGAGCTACCAGCTCTACGTCCGCGGCAATCTCCGCCCGTGGCTCCTGACCGCCGGGATCGTGCTCATCGTGATCGGCATCGTGTCCCTGCTCCGCAGCGATCTGCGTCGCCGGCGCGGAGACGACGGCATCATCGACGGCGCGCCGGCCGACGACGGTGACGGGCACGGACACGCGCACACCGGCCAGCGCTGGGTCGCCTGGCTGTTGCTGGCACCGATCCTGGTCATCTTTCTCGTCGCTCCCCCGGCTCTCGGCGCCTACACCGCAGCGCATCGGGGCGGTGCCGTCGCGAAACCGGTGGGTGACAGCACCTTCACCGCACTGCCGGCCGGAAATGCGGTGCCCGACACGCTGCGGGATTTCTCCGAACGCGCCGTGTGGGACAAGGGCCGCACCCTGACCGGCCGCACGGTCGCGCTCACCGGGTTCGTGACCCCGCGCACCGGCGGCGGGATCTTCCTGACCCGCATGATGATCACCTGTTGCGCCGCCGACGCGAGCCCGATCGAGGTGATGGTCACCGGCACTGTTCCGCGCGTACGGGCCAACGAATGGCTGAAGATCACCGGGCGCTACGCGGGGCTCGATCATCGCGACGACAACGGTTCCGGGCCGCTCGCGGTGCTGCACGCCGTACGGATCACGCCGATCGGCGCGCCGGCCGAGCCCTACGAGTGACCGCTGCCGCTTACCTCACGAAGGTCATCTGCGGGAACCGCGCGGACGGGCCGTCGAGCAGGCCGTCGTCGCGGTGCCGCAACCACCGGTCGAAGAAGGCCGCGACGTAAGCACGGTTGGCCGCGACGGCGCGGGCGGGATCGACCGATCCGATGCCGGCCAGGACCCCGGGCGGCAAGGTGACCTGCCGCGCGATCTGCGGCAGCAGCGCTTCGCCGTCGGTGTAGGAAGCGTGGCCGGAACCGGTGAGGTAGAGATCGCGGTGCCAACCGCGACTCGCGTTCCACAGCGCTGCCCACGAACGGTTGTTCGCCGCGTGCCGCCCGCCGGCCTGACTGCCCATCAGCAGAAAGGGCTTGTGCAGCCCGTGTTCGGCCACGGTCGAGAGATTCTTCCCGTCGTTGTCCTCCGCGGCGTAGCTCAGCTGGCCGTCCATGTCGATGGCCGCTTTCAGCCGCGGGTCGTCGTACATCGTCTGCAGCGCGGTGAAACCGCCGCCGGACTGGCCGAACATCCCGATGTCGTGCAGGTCGAGCGCGCCGCGCAGGCCGGACGGCAACGGCCGGTGCTCGGCGTCCGGGTCGTCGCCGGCATCGAGCACGCCCAACTCGTCGAGCACGAACCGGGTGTCGTCCTCGCGGGCCTGGACGACCTTGCGGAAGAACGCCGACGTGGGCGGGCCGCCCGCCAGGACCGCCGGGAAGACGCTCTTCGCCACGTGTCCGTCCGGGAACTGCACGGCGGTCGCGTCGTAGGTATGGTCGATCGTGACGACGATGTAGCCGCGACTGGCCAGATCCTCGATCAGGGTCGTGCCCCAGGTGCGGGGGTCGCCGACTCCCGGCGAGTAAAGGACGACGGGACGTGGCCGGCGACCACGGGCCACCGGCGCGCCGAGATGGGCGGCGGTGCGGGTGGCCGCCCAGTCGACGGTCGCCGGAGGTACGCCGGTCGTGTTGAACGCGTCGAAGCCGGCGGCTGCTCCGGGCGGCATCTGATGCGCAAGCGGGAACCGGCGTGCGTCCCGGGCCGGGTACCAAATGCTGGCCATGATCTGTCGGGTCTGGCGGGGCTTCCAGGGATCCGGGCGGCCATGCTGCACGAGGTGCAGGTCGGTAGTGCCGACCTCGTCCGGTCCCGTCGGTGCCGGGAGGTGCACCCGCACCAGGCTGTGTGGGGCATTCGGTGCGGTCCGGGGTTGTGCCGTCTGGGCCTGCACGGGTGCGGTGCCGACGGCGAGAGTCGCGAGGGCGGCGGCCGTGGTCACGGCGCCGATTGCGGCGTACCTGTGGACTTTCCGGTGCGATCGGCGGTGGGCGGTCGTGGAGTCGGTCAAGGCGGTCCCTTCATCGGCATGGAGTGCGCGTTCGCTGTTTCCATGCTGGTGCGGAACGATGGCCCGGCCAATCGTGGCGGCACGGCAGTACGACGTTCGGTTTACCCGACCCTCCGCGCACTGACGCCGCTACCGCGACGCTCGGTCTCAGCGGGGTGCGTCGGCTTCGGCCTCGCGGCTGAGCGCGACCGTCAACGCGTCGAGGGTGCCCGCCTGAATCGCGCGGTGGGCCGCCTCGGCGTCGCGCCGACGACGGTGCGTCGCGCTCGCCCGGACCACGCCGACCCGGCGGGCGTGACCGCGGTCTCCGGCACCGCCCGATGAGGCGCGGCCGCTGATGCTGCGCGACCGCAGGTGTGCATCGACGGTCGCCTGGGTGACCGGCGCGCACATCGATCGGTCGCACCGGTGGACGACCAGATGGTCGTCACCTGGTTCGCCGTGCCAGGCGAACCACGCGAAGCGGTGCGCGCTCCATGCGCGGTCATAGGCCCAGAAGTGCCCGTGCCCGTCGCTGCCCGGAGGGCCGGCCCACAGGTGGCAGCCGTCCGGCACGACGACGACCGACGCGCAGAACCGCCGCCACGTCGCCGGATCGACGTACGGCGGGACGGGGGTCGTGAGCCGGGTCACGTTCCCCAGGATGGGACAGAAATCTCGATGACGCAACGGAACTGATCGGTCACTAGTGGTCACACAGTGGTCAGTCCGGGTTGTCCGTCATGGCGCCCTTCTGCCCCGATATGGCGCCGTAGGGTGCAACGTCGACCTGCCAAACGGCGCAGGATGTCGTAGCGTCTGCGCACGTCGACTGGGCTCAACGCCTTCACCATCCGACGGCGAGGAAGGAATCGCAATGTCTCTGGGTCGGCGCGAACTCCTGCGTCTCACGGGCGGCGGCCTCGCCGCAGGCGCGTTGACGGCCGCGGCCGGGTGCGCTTCGGCCGCCCAGGCCAGCGGCGGCCACCGCAAGCTGCGCATCGCCCTCGCCAACTCCTACATCGGCAACAGTTGGCGCATCGAGATGGAGAACCAATGGAAGGCGGCTCTGCAGATGGAGCCGTTCGCCTCGCAGGTCGAGGGCACCATCTACAACGCCAACAACAACCTCCGCGACCAGTCGCAGGAGATGGCCAACCTGGTGTCGCTGCAGGTCGACGCGATCGTCATCGACGCGGCGTCCCCGACCGCGCTCAACGGCATCATCGATCAGGCCGCGGCGCACGGCATCCTCGTGATCGCGTTCGACAACACGGTGAGCACGAAGAAGGCGCTGAACGTCAACACCGACCAGTTCAAGTTCGGGCAGTTGCTCGCCGAGCATCTCGCCGGGCTGCTGCACGGCAAGGGCAACGTCATTATGGGCACCGGCGTACCCGGGACGACCGTCGACGCCGACCGCAACGCCGGCGCGGAGAAGGTCTGGAAGAAGTACCCCGGGATCAAGGTCGTCAACAAGTTCACCACGATGTGGGACTCGTCCGTCGCGCAGAAGAACGCCGCAGCGATCCTGCCCTCACTGCCCAAGATCGACGGCATCTGGGCGCAGGGCGGGACCGACGGGATCCTGAAAGCCTTCCAGGGAGCCGGGAAACCACTTCCACCGACCTGTGGCGAGTCGGAGAACGGCTTCCGCAAGTTCCTGGCCGGCATGCCCGGTTACCCGAAGGTGAAGGGCCTGTCCATCGGCCAGCCGCCGTACCTGTCGGTCGTGTCGCTGGAGGTCGCCCGTCGGATCCTGCGGCACGAGTATCCCCGGCAGGACGTCGTTCTGCCCTTCCCGTCGGTGACCGACAAGACGGTGAAGGTGGGCCAGACGGTCTTCCCCGAGGTGGCGGACAGCTTCTTCACCGGCTTCACCGACACCTCGGCCCGTCCGGTCCTGCACATGTGCCTGCAGAGCGCGCTCAAGGGCACCCCATGCGCGCACAGCCTCAACGTGAATCTCCCGAAGGAGGCCTGATCGTGGCGACATCGCAGGACGGCCGAGGAGGTACGGCGACCACGGGCCCGGCGATCGAGGGCCGCGACATCTCGAAGCACTTCGGCGCGGTCGCCGCCCTGCACGACGCGACGTTCCGGGCCGACTTCGGCGAGATCCACGCCATCATCGGGGAGAACGGCGCCGGCAAGAGCACGATGATCAAGGCGCTGTGCGGCATGCACCAGCCCGACGGCGGGCAGATCCGGATCCGCGGTCAGCAGGAGAAGCTGCGCAGCCCGGACGCCGCCCACGAGCACGGGATCGGCGCGGTGTTCCAGGAGCTCACCCTGCTGCCCTGGATGACGGCGGCGGAGAATCTGCTGATCCGTCGGGAACCGCGGCACTTCGGCATCGTCCGCCGCGGCGAGCTCGTCCCGCGGGCCGAGGAACTGCTCGCGCAGTACGACGTCCACAGCATCGACCCGCGCGAGGTGGTCGCGAACCTGTCACTGGCCCAGCGCCAGATGCTCGAGGTGGTCCGGACGGTCAGTCGCGAACCGAGCGTCCTCTTCTTCGACGAACCCACCTCCTCGTTGCCCGAGCGGGAAGCGGAGTGGCTGTTCCAGCTGCTGCGCCGGCTCCGCGACGAAGGTGCGTGCATCGTCTTCACCTCCCACCGGTGGCGGGAGATCAGCAGCCTCGCCGACCGGGTCACGATCTTCCGTGGCGGCACCGAGGTCGAGACCCGCGACAAGTTCGGCGAGGAAGAGGCGGTCCGGCTGATGACCGGTCGCACCGCCGAGGAGCCGGTCGCCGCGCTGGAGCCGCTGCAGCGCCACGACCCGGTGCTCGAGGTCCGCGACCTGCAGGGCACCGGCCTGGACGGCGTCTCCTTCGCCGTACACGCCGGCGAGGTGGTGGGCGTCGGCGGCCTGGAGGGGCAGGGACAACGCGAGTTGTTCCTCACGCTCTTCGGAGTACAGCGGGCGCAGGGCGTCATCGAGGTCGAGCGGTCACCCCGGCGACTGCGCAGCCCCCGCGACGCGATCAAGGCGGGCATCGCACTCGTGCCGGAGGACCGCAAGGGTGAGGGTCTCCTCCTGCCGATGTCGGTGAAGGAAAACCTGACCTTCAGTGTCCTGGGCTCGCTGTCGCGGGGCGGTTTCAGCAAGCTGCGCGAGGAGCGTCGGGTCGCCGAAGACCTCATGGGCCGGCTCCGGATCCGCGCCCGCGGCTGGGCGCAGCCCGTGCGCGGGCTGAGCGGCGGGAATCAGCAGAAGGCGCTCATCGGGCGCTGGTTGCTCACCGACTCGCGGGTCCTGTTGCTCTACGACATCACCCGCGGCGTCGACGTCGCCACCAAGCAGGACCTCTACCGGCTGATGGCCGAGCTGGCCGCGCAGGGAAAGGCGGTCCTCTACTACTCCTCGGACACCGAAGAGGTCGCGCAGCATTCGCATCGGGTGCTCGTCATGCGCGACGGGCGGATCGTCAGCGAGCTCACCGGGCCCGACATCGACCCGGAGGCGATCGTCGGGGCCGCCGTACGCGAGGAGGAAACGTCGGCATGACCGGAATCCCCGCCATCCAACAGCGGCGACGCCGCAGCCCGGCGGCGCACGGCCTGAGTCAGAACGCACCGCTGCTCCTCGGTGTCGGTCTGCTCGTGCTGATGGTCGTCGATCTACCTGGGTCTTTACGGCAACCAGATCGGCCGGCTGCCGGGCAACTTCGAGCTGACGTCGACGGCCGACAACGCGTTGCCGTTGGTCTTCGCCGCGCTCGGGCAGTCGCTCGTCATCCTGACCGGCGGGATCGACCTGTCGGTGGGCGGCGTGATGGACCTCACGAACAGCGTCTCCGCGCTCGAGATGCACGGTAGTACGGGGCACATGCTGCTCTGGGCCGTGATCATCGTGCTGATCGGTGCGGGCGCCGGACTCTTCAACGGACTGCTGATCGCGTTCGGCCGACTGCAGCCGATCCTCGTCACGCTCGGGACCCTCGCCATCTTCCAGGGCCTCGCGCTCAAGGTGCTGCCGCAGCCGGGCGGGCAGGTCGCGAGCGGCGTCACGACGACCCTGGCCAATCCGCACGAGCCGACAGCGTTCGTGGTCATCGCGGTCGGGCTTCTGCTGTGGTGGCTGCTGCGGCGGTCGTCGCTGGGCATCGGCATCTACGCGATCGGCAACGACCGGCAGTCCGCGCGGGCGAACGGTGTCCCGGTGACCCGCGTCGTACTCGCCACCTACACCATCTCCGGCGCGTTCGTCGGCTTCGCGGGCCTGCTGCTCGCCGCGCAGACCACCGGCGGCGACCCGACCGCGGGCGACGTCTTCACCCTGATCTCGATCGCCGCGGCGGTGATCGGCGGCGTGAGCCTGAGCGGTGGTCGGGGCAGCGCCGCCGGGGCCGT
The DNA here is from genome assembly GCA_963775655.1 of uncultured Actinomycetota bacterium. GTDB lineage: Bacteria > Actinomycetota > Actinomycetes > Mycobacteriales > QHCD01 > DASXJE01. The sequence continues at coordinate 135,768 of CAVZJT010000002.1, forward strand.
CGTCGGCGCCTTCGTCCTGACCGTCCTGGTCAACGTGTTGTTCTTCGGCCATGTCGACCCGCTCGAGGAGCCGCTCTACGAAGGGCTCTTCCTGGTCGTCGCCGCGGCGCTGACCGCGTTAGCCGGGTTGCTACTGAGGAGGCGGTTACGGTGAGCGCGGATGTCGGGAAGGTCACCGACGGCCGCGGTGTCGCGGTCCTGTGGGACCGGTTCAAGCCGGACCGGCGCAAGGCGCTGTACGGCTTCGTCGCCGCGGCATTGATCTTCGTCATCGGCGACCAGGTCGAGCCGGGCTTCGCCAGCGCCAGCGGCGTCAAGACGGTGTTGGTGGTGGCGTCGTTCGTCGCGCTGGTCGCAGCCGGCCAGACCTTCGTGATCCTGATCGGCGGCATCGACCTGTCCGTGCCATGGGTTCTCAACGGCGCCGCGGTGATGCTCGCCGTCACCGCGGCGGGCTCGAATTCCCGTGCGGCGTGGGCGATCCCGCTCACGCTCGCGATGGGTCTGGTCATCGGGCTGGTCAACGGGCTCGGCGTCGCTTTCCTCGCGGTGCCCGCGGTGATCATGACCCTGGGCATGAACGGCGTGATGCAGGGCCTCACGCTCGGGTTCACCGGCGGATTCACCTGCGGCTCGTGCTCGTCGGCGGCGCCGGGTGTCGTGCACACCGCGGTGTTCGGCAGCGTCCTGGGCATCCCGGCGGTGCTGATCATCCTGTTCGGCGTCGCCGTCGTGGTCACCCTTGTGCTGAGCTACACGACGTTCGGCCGGCAGGTCTACGGCATCGGCAACAACGAGCGCGCGAGCTACCTTTCCGGCGTCAACGTCAAGATGGTCACCGTCCTGCTCTACGGCCTGTCCGGCCTGTTCGCGGCGACCGCCGGGATCCTGCTGATGGGCTACGGGGGCAAGGCCACTCTCGGGTATGGGCGACCCGTACCTGTTCGAGTCGATCGCGGCCGCGGTCATCGGCGGGGTCTACATCCTCGGCGGACGCGGGCATTACCTCGGCTCGCTGGCCGGCGCGATCATCCTCACCGCGATCATCAGCCTGGCTCTGGCCAAGAACATGCCCGACTACGGCCGCAGCATCGTCTACGGCGCGGTGATCCTGGTCATCCTGCTCATCTACGGCCGCGCCGAACGAGATACCTAGCCGCCCTCGCCGACACGGGCGGCCGCTCGCGTGCGCCCGACCGCCCGCCCGCCGCGTGGACAAAACCCACTAGTAGTGGGTTTTGGACGTCGGGCGCGGCGTGTCGTGGCACAGAACCCACTAGTAGTGGGTTTTGTCCAGGGCGGTGCAGGGGCGGGCGACGGTGTGGCCGGTCAGCCGACGGGTGTGCGGTACTTGTTCTTGAACGCCTCCCAGTCCCATCCCGGGTGGCCCTTCGTGCCGTCGAAGAACCGCTCGGCGGCGGCGCGGCCGTTGTCGAAGAGCATCTGCTGCGTCTTTTCATCGAGATCGAACTGGGTCGCCTTGACGTGACCGGTGTCGACGAAAATGGTGCGGTCCAGCACGGACGGGTCGTCGATGTGCAGCCGGTCGTAGAAGCCCGTCATCGTCCCGATCATCGCGCGAGTGAGGCTGATGGTGTCGTGTACGTCGTTGATCACGCCATCCATCGAGCCGGGGCGGGCGGACAGCTTGATGCCGAAAGTCGGCCAGCGTGGCTCGCGGTCCGCCGGCGCGTCGAAGACGTCGATGGGGAAGTTGGACAGCATGCCGCCATCGACGAGCAGGCAGCGTTTGTGCGTGACGTGGTCGGTCATGCTGACCGGCCGGTAGAAGAACGGGATCGACATCGACGCCCGTACGGCGTCGGCGACCGGCTGTTGGTCGGTGACGCAGTCGTAGCGGCCGAAGTCCCACGGCAGCCGCCGTAGCGCTCCCTGACTCACGTCGGAGGTCATCACGACCAGCCGGTAGGCCCGCTCCGGCGGCAGCGGGTGTTCGGCGTCGTTGTAGGCCAGGTCGCCGAACGTGCGCACGCCGGCGCCGCGCAGCTGGTCCGACACCCAGGACCGCGCGTAGTTACCGAGGAATATGCCCTGCTTGAGGAGCAGGGAGATGCCCTTGCCGAGATGCCCGACCCGGTCGAGGAGGTCGCCGTCCTGGAACTTGTTGTAGTCGAGCTTCTTCATGACGGCTTCGATGTCGGATGCGGACATCCCGGCGGCGACGAGGGCTCCCACGATCGAACCCGCGGACGTGCCGGCGATCCGTTTGAATTCGTACCCGCGCTCCTCGAGCACGCTGACCGCGCCGACCAGGCCGATTCCTTTGACGCCGCCACCTTCGAGCACGAGGTCCGCGAACATGGTGCACCCTCCAGACCCAGTAAGCCGCGCAGCGGCTGCACTCAGTCGGCGGGCACCTCATCCGGCCGGACACCCTGCAGGACACCGCGCCGCCGACCACGGCCGGGCACCAGCCGATGAGAGGATGACATACGCCGCCGCGAGGTGCGGGGCGAACGGCGTATCGGCTGCCACCCAATTTCGGGCCCGGTCTGCTCGGCCGGCTTGGCCGGCTCGTCGACCCGCTCCTCCATCCGAGGCAGGACGACGATCATGGCGATCACCAGCAGCAGGAAGCCCGCTGCGGCCACCAGGAATGTGGGCACGCTGTTCATATCTGATGCCGCCTCTCCCCCGCGCTTCGGCGACTGAATGTTTCTGGTCTCTTGGAGCGAGTCTCCTGGAGCGGCGGACCGCGATCGTCACCCAGTGAGGGTGAGATCAGTCCGGGACCCGGAGAGCGCCGGCCGGCGATTATGCCGACCCGCTCGTAGTCGGTGTACTGGTGGTCGGCCACCCTGTGCCAGTCGAACACGCGATGGACGGTCCCGCCGGCCTCCTCGATCCACGCCTGGGCCGAGGCTTCGCTGACCGGGTGCATCTCCATGGTCGAGTCGGACGTGTCGTGGTCGGTCCTCGACCGATCCGCACGGCGCCTGCGTGGCCAACGGCTGGAGGTGACCGACACCGGCGCGTCGAGCGGGCCGGAGCCCCGGTCGGCGAACCAGGCCACGCCCTCCTGTACGGCGTCCACCCGCAGCAGATGACGGCCGTGTCCCGCTGGGGCCGTGACCTCGAGCTCGACACGAGCGGAGGCGCCCGGCGGGAGGTCGTGCGGCAGCGGAGCACGGGCGTCGTCGCCGACCAGCAGCGCACCATCCGGCCGCAGCCACCGATTACCTATCGAGACTCCGTACCACCCGTTCGTACCCGTGGCCGGCAGGGTCGACGACCCGGCGTTACGCACGGTCACCTGGATGAGCTGTCGGGTTCCGGCCGGCACCCGGCGCGGCCACCGCTGTGGGGTCAGCTCGAGCCGGAACGCGTCGTCGGGAAGTGGGCGATCCGCCCCACGCACCGGCTCGGTGACCAGCTGGATCAGGAGCAGGCCGTCGTCGGAGAGCACCCGGAGAAACTCGGCGACGTACCGCCGGACGAACCGCGGCTCGATGTGCTGGAGGACATGGGCGGTGTAGACGAAATCGAACCGGCCGTCCGGGAAAAGCGCGAGGTCACCGGTGGTGTTGAGGTGGTAGCGGACCCGTGGGCCGTGCGCGTTCCAGGACCGTGCGGTGTCCAACATCGAGTCGGCGATGTCCACGCCGTCGACCTCGGCGAAATGCTCGGCGAGGGCCTGCGTCAGCCGGCCGACGCCACAGCCGAAGTCGAGCGCACGGTTCGCCGGGGCGGGGACGCCGATTTCCTCCGCCACGGCACCGACGACCGACGATGCCCGGTCGATCTCGGACCGTCCGCTGGCGAGGAAGTCCTCGCGCCGCCATCGGCCGTACCGCGTTCCCGGCCAGGTCAGGACCGCCCACAAGGGGTCCCGGGTGCCGAAACGTTCCCAGTGGGCACGGAGGTCAGCCAACTCCACCCGGAAACCCTAGGACACCGCGGGATCGGACCACATCCGTGACCAGTGCCGTACGACGAATCAGTTACCACACGGTGACGTGCGCGCTACTCTCGTCCCTGGTTGGGCAGTCAGCCGTGGGCTTCATCGTCGTCCGGCGCGACCGGTGCGGGGGACATTGAGCGCGGCCGGGCGCGGCAAATCATGTCAGGCCGAGGGGGCGCGCCCATGTCCGCGGATAGCTCGGAGTCGATGCTTCAACCTCCGCCTTCCGTCAACCTGGATCTCAGCGTGAGAACCGAGGGGATCCATCGCCGGATCGACGTCGCCGGGGAGCTCGACCTGGCCTCGGCGCAGCAGTTCGACGAGTGTCTGACCGAGTTGTCCAAGGATGCGTACGGTGCCATCATCACCGTCGATCTGAGCCGTCTGACCTTTCTGGACTGTGCCGGCCTCGGTGTCCTGGTCGCCCATCACTACGCGCTGGAGGCCGCCGGCGGCCAGTTGGTGATCTCCCGGCCTTCGGTGCGTGCCCAGCGCCTGATCCTGCTCAACCGGCTGGAGGGCGTCTTCGAGATCCACTGACGTCAGCGGCTCGCCCCCGCGGGTTGTCCGGCGTCCTCGGTCTCGGTCTCGCTCGGTCTCGGTCCCGCCGGCCTCCGGTGCGCGGGCCGGTCCGACGGCGGCGGCGAGCATGGTGGCGTTGGGCACGTTCAGCGGGCCGTCGTCGGTGTCCAGACCTGTGTAGCTCAGGCCCATTCCGGCGACCGTGCCCTCGAACAGCCCGCCGAGCGGAGCCGACCGGATCCGGATGTGGTCACCGATGGTGAACGGCCGGGCGACGAGCAGCACCAGCCCAGCAAAGACATTGCCCAGCGACTGCTGCGCGGCGATCCCGAAGACGACCCCGGTCAGGGCGCCGCCGAGCAGCAGGTGCTGGATCGGCACGTCGAGCAGGTCGAGCGCGAGCAGCAGCACGATCAGGTAGCAGACGAACGTGACCAGCAACCGGACCATCGAGGCCGCTGCCGGTCCGGCGCGGGCGCCGACGACCCGCGAGATCTCCCCGGCGGTGCTGCGGGTGGCGAGGATCGCGAGCACGAGAAACACGGCCGCGCCGACGATCGCGATGAGCCTGACCTGCAGGGAGTTGGCATGGACGTTGCCGAAGGCGGACGCCGCCGTCATCGCCACGAGTGCGCCGAAGCCGCAGGCCGCGGCACGGCGGAAGTCCGCGCGCCGGACGAGGTTCATCGGTCGGGTGGGCACGGTCGAACGGAGCTCGCTCCAGCGGTATCTGGCCACCGATCAGTTCTACTAGCCGCACCTCGGCGGGCTCAGCCACCCCCCGCGCCGCGCGGCGGGGTGGTCGAGTACGCCTCGTCCGTCGGGGCTACGTTTCTCTCACGCGGCCACACCGGCATGTGTTGAAGTGGATCGACGCCGGTGACCGACAGGCGACGCTCACCGGGCCGGTCCATGGTGGGCGCTCCGTCACCTACCCACCCGAGCGTCCCGAGAAGGTGAGGACCTGATGACGAGCACCAGCGCACCCGTGGCCGAGCTGCAGAGCGCCCTCCCGGCCGCGAGTCTGGTGACCGACCCCGACCTCATGGAGAGCTACCGGCGGGACAACGCCGACCTCGCCGCGGCCGGCATGCCCCTCGCGGTGGTCCTCGCCCGGTCCACCGAGGAGGTCTCCGCCGCGCTGCGTTGGGCGACCGCGCATCGGGTCCCGGTGGTGCCGCGCGGCGCGGGGTCGGGCCTCTCCGGCGGCGCCAGCGCCGTCGAGGGCGGCCTGATCCTGTCGCTGACTCACATGGACCGCATTCTCGAGATCAACCCGGACGACCAGTTGGCCGTCGTCGAGCCGGGAGTCATCAACGCCGACGTCGGCCGGGCCGCGGCCGAGCACGGCCTGCGCTACCCGCCCGACCCGTCCAGCTTCGAGATCTCCACCATCGGCGGGAACCTCGCGACCAACGCCGGCGGCCTGCGCTGCGTGAAGTACGGCGTCACCCGCGACTCCGTGCTCGGGCTCGAGGTCGTGCTGATGGACGGGCGGGTGATCCGCACCGGTGGGCGCACGATCAAGAGCGTGGCCGGCTACGACCTGACCCGGCTCTTCGTCGGGTCGGAGGGGACGCTCGGCGTCATCACCGGGGCGACGCTCCGGTTGCGGCCCCTGATCGTCGGGGAGCCGGTGACCTTCGTAGCGTCGTTCAGCTCGCTGGTGGCCGCCGGCGACGCCGTGTCCCGGATCATCCGGGCCGGACTGACGCCGAGCCTGCTGGAACTGATGGATCACACCAGCATCAACCTGATCGAGGACTACCAGCGGATGGACCTCGACCGCAGCGCCGCCGCGCTGCTCATCGGCCAGGCCGACTCACCGCAGTCGGCGACCGAGGCCGAGGCGATGGCCGAGTGCGCCCGCGCGGCGGGTGCCGACCTCGTCGTGCAGTCCAGCGATGCGGCCGAGGCGGAGTTGCTGCTCGAAGCGCGCCGGCAGCACTACCACGCGGTCACCGCGCAGGGCGCGACGCTGATCGACGACGTCGGCGTACCACGCAGCAAACTGGCGGCGCTGCTGGGCGGAATCGAGCAGGTCGGCAAGGAGTACGGCGTCACGATCGCCACGGTCGGGCATGCCGGCGACGGCAACGTGCACCCGACGATGGTCTTCCCGCACGGCGACGTCGAGGCGGCACGGACGGCCGAACGCGCCGCCGAGGAGATCTGCCGGCTCGCCCTGCGACTGGGCGGCACGATCACCGGCGAACACGGCGTCGGGTCGCTCAAGCGCACCTGGCTGCACGGCGAGATCGACGACGACACCTACGCCGTACACCGGTCGATCAAGTCGACCCTCGATCCGCTCGGCCTGCTCAATCCCGGCAAGGCCATCTAGCCGCCGCCCGTCGCCCACGCTCGCCATTCATTCGGCATGAACGTGACGTTCATGCCGATGGCTGGGCACCGCCGTCGAGTCAGATATCAGACCCGGCGGGAGGCTGGTCATCGACCACGGCGAAGGTTATCTGTGCCGCAGCAACGTGTCCCAGGTCGAGGCCCCGCATCGGCTGGCCATGACGTGGGAGTTCCCCGACGAACCCCAGTCTCGGGTCGCTATCGCGCTGCACGAGTCCGATGACGGCACCGGCGCGGTGCTCACGCACACAGGACTGGAAGATCTTGCCTGCTCCTACGGCCCCGGCTGGACGACGCACCTGACCTACCTCGAGGCAGCCGTACACGGAGACGCGATCCCCGTGTCGCAGTTCTGGAAACTCCACGCGACTTTCACAGCGTTGCACAACGGGCGCGCAGTCACTCCTTGATTGAGCAAGCGGGATGCGCTGTACGGGAAGTGCTCGCGACGTCTCATATGGCGATCCCTATACGAACGGGCTTACAGCACGGATTCCACCGTTGTCGGAGCTGGTGGATGGGCCGCGGTGGGTCGAGGGGCGGTGCGGTGGGAGGCGCTGAGAAGGCTTGAACGTGACGTTCAAGCCGAATGCTGCAGCGGGGCGGCGGGCGTGGGCGGTGGGTCAGCCGGTGGTCGGGGCGATGTCGGAGTCGTCGGGGCTGCGGTGCGGCAAGCGCTCCGCCGGGATCTGCCCCATCCGGCCGCTCTGGAAGTCTTCGAGCGCCTGGACGATCTCGTCCTTGGTGTTCATCACGAACGGGCCGTAGTGCACGACCGGCTCCTTGATGGGCCGGCCGCCGAGGACGAGCACCTCGAGGTTGGGCGTGTGGCTGTCCTGCGAGACGTCGGCAGCCACCGTGATCGCGTCGCCGGCGCCGAAGCGGGCGAGCTGTCCACTGTGGATCGGCCGACCGTCGGCGCCGATCGTTCCCCGCCCGGCGAGGACGTAGACCAGCGCGTTGAAGTCCGGCCGCCACGGGAGGGTCAGCCGGGCACCCGGGTTGACCGTCGCGTGCAGCAGGCTGATCGGGGTGTACGTCGACCCGGGACCGGCATGGCCGGCCACCTCACCGGCGATGACCCGGATCAGCGCACCGCCGTCGGGCGAGGACAGCAGCGTGGTCTCGCCGCCGCGGATGTCCTGGTAGCGCGGTGGATTCCACTTGCTGTCGCGGGGCAGGTTGACCCACAGCTGGATCCCGTGGAAGAGCCCGCCGGTGACGACGAGCTGCTCGGGCGGAGCCTCGATGTGCAGGATTCCGGCGCCGGCGGTCATCCACTGGGTGTCGCCGTTGGTGATCAGCCCGCCGCCACCGGTGGAGTCCTGGTGCTGGAAGGTGCCGTCGATCATGTAGGTGACGGTCTCGAAACCTCGGTGCGGGTGCCACGGCGTGCCCTTGGGCTCGCCCGGCGCGTAGTCGACCTCCCCCATCTGGTCCATGTGGACGAACGGGTCGAGGTCGCGCATGCTCACCCCGGCGAACGCCCGGCGCACCGGGAACCCTTCGCCTTCATAGCCGGTCGGTGCCGTGGTGATCGACACCACCGGCCGCTCGGTGACGGTCGCGGGGTCGACCTCCGGGACACGGGGCAGGGCCAGCACATCGGGCACGGTTACGGCGGGCATCATGTCTCCTTCATCAGCACGGGGGCTGCTGCACTGTCGTCAATCCAACCTTAGTTGCGTGCGCAACATTCCTGCGCCTGCGCACCTGCGACCATCCTTGCTCGGTACGGTGTCGCGCATGGCTGATCTGACCGGAAGGGTGGCGCTCGTCGCGGGTGGCGCCGGCGCCGTGGGCGAGGGCATCGTGCGGGCCCTGCTCGGCGCGGGCGCACAGGTCGTCGTCCCGTCCCGCAACCCCGACCGCCTCGCGGACCTGCGGTCCCGGCTCGACGAGCCGGACGGCCTGCACGGCGTGATCGGCGACATCGGCGCGCCCGGCGGAGCCGACGGCGTCGCCGCGGCGGCCGTCGAACAGGCCGGGCGGCTCGACGCCGCGGTCGCGGCGGTCGGTGGCTGGTGGCAGCAGTCCGACCTCGTCGACGTCAGTCCGTCGGAGTGGCAACGGGTGCTGGAGAACAACCTCACGACGCACTTCCTGCTGCTGCGCGCGGTACTGCCGCGGCTCCGGGAGCAGCCGGGGTCGTCGTACCAGTTCGTGGTCGGAGACACCGCGGAGTCGCCGGTGCCCGGCGCCTCGCTGTCCACCGTGACCTCTGCCGCCGTACTCGGCCTGTTCCGGGCCGCCGCGGCTGAGGAACACCAGGTGCGGGTGAACGCCCTCTACCTGGCACCGGTACTCACCCGCAACCGGCCGAAGGGTCCGGCCGGTTGGCTGACCGGCGAGGAAGTCGGCGCCTACGCCGCCTGGCTCGCCAGCGATTCGGGCGCCGACGTACGCGGGCAGATCGTCCGGCCGGACAAGAACGGGCCGGGCTGAGGTCGGCCGGGCCGAGGTCGGCCGGGCCGAGGTCGGCGCGACGCCGTCGTTACGCCGAGATCCGCCGGCCGCCGGTGTCGATCTTGTCGTTGTCGATCAGCCAGGCCACCGCTTCCCGGACGGCCTGCAGCGAGCTGTAACGCGGCGCGTAGCCGAGCACCTCGCGGGCCTTGTCGATGCTGATGTTCGGGCTGTGCGCGATGTGGTCATAGGTGCCCTGCGCATTGGCTCCGTCGAGCGTCGTCTTCCATTCGTCGAACGGCAGGTAGGACAGCTTCGCCTCGTGCCCGAACCAACCGGAGACCGCCTCGGCGTAGCCGCGCAATGTGATCGCCCGCGGCGAGCAGACGTGGAAGCTCTCGCCGACAGCAGCGCTGCGCCGCTCCATCGCGCACTGGAACGCCTGCGCGACGTCGTCGGCGTGCACGTGGTGCACGGTCTCCAGGCCGAAGTTGGGCAGCGTCAGCGACTCGCCGCGGCCGAGGACGCCGAAGACCTCCGGGTCGAAATGCCCGGCCGGGTTGACCGCCGGCCAGCCCGGTCCGACGATGTGGCCGGCGTGCAGGATCGTCGATGGCACCCCGCCGGCGCGGGACTCCCGCAGCAGGTACTCCTCGATGGCGGCCTTGTTGACGCCGTAGTCGCCGAACGGCCGGCGCGGCGCGTCCTCGGTGACCGGCACCTCGGTGGACGGCCCGTGCACCCAGATCGTGCCGCAGTGCAGAAGGTGCCCGGTGCGTCCGCGCAGCGCCTCGGCGAGGGCCCGGGCGCTGGCCGGGGTGAAGCACACCAGGTCGATGACGGCGTCGGCGTCCATCGCGGCGATCCGGTCGCCGAACGTGCCGGCGGCGTCCTCCGCGTCGCGGTCCACCTGGATGCGGCGGACCTGATCCCACGCGCCGTCCGGGTGGTACGGCGCCCGGGTGCCGCGGGTCAGGACGGTCACCTCGTGCCCCATGCGTACCAGCCGGGGGGTGAGGTAACTGCCGATATGCCCCGTGCCACCGATCACGACCACCCGCATGCCGTCCTCCTCCGTCGCCGGATTGAAGGACCCTTTCTATCAAGCCGCCCCGCCCATGGGTCAGGTGCCGTCGCTCGTTGGACAAAACCCACTACTAGTGGGTTTTGGACACCTGGACCGGCGTGTCGCCGTACACAACCCACTACTAGTGGGTTTTGTCCACGGGCGGCGGGGGCTCGTCACCGTCCCCACGCACGGCCGCGTCGATCTCGGCGAGGAGGTCGCGCGGCGGTACGTCGACCAGATCGGCCCACCACCGCCGTCCCAGCCGCCAGGCCGCGTCGAACGCGAGCCGTAGGTCCGCCGGATCGAGCCGCGCCGACACCGCCGCCAGCGCCTGCAGATCCCCCGTCGGCAGATCCTGCTCGGCCAGCCGCGACGGGGTGAGCCAACGCTCGGTCTCGCCGCGGCGCAGCCGGGCCATCCACAGCAGATGCCGGCGGACGTGTGACAGCGTGTCGTAGGCGCGCTCGACCTCGCCGCGCGCCAGCACGTTCCAGCCGAGCAGCCACCAGTTGGCGAACCGGCCGCACACCGTCGCCCGCGCGGCCTCGTCCGACGGCACCGGCGGATCCACCGGGAGCGCAGCCAGGATCCGGGTCAGCTCACCGGTGCGATCGACCAGCACCATCCGCTCGACGTCGGCACTGCGGGCCGGCCACTGCGCCACCTCGGCGACGGCTCCGCCCGGGCGAACATGGAACTCCCCACGCAGCAGACCCGGGAAGAACGCCACCACCGCGTCGAACTCGTTGACGACCAAGTACGTCACCGGCGCCACCTCGCCGATCCAGGCCGTCGCGTCGAAGGCCGGGTCGTCGACGAAGATCCAGAACTCCGCGTCGGCGTACTCGTCGTCGCGTCCCTGCGGCACCGACCCGTAGGTGAGCGCCGCCCGGATGCGCGGATCGGCCGAGCACAGCGCGCTGACCCGACGCACGATACGGCGCGCGGGAGTGTCGACGGTCACGGCCCGCCACGCTAGTGCAGGTCACCGGCTGGGATCATCGGCGATTGTGGGAAACGCGAAGAGCAAGGGTCGCCGGCGCGAGTCCGCGCCGACGTTCACGGCGATGGAGGCGCCGACCACCTTTTCGCTCGCCCGGGTCGAGGGCGACCCGAGCGCACCCTCCGGGCGGCTGCTCTTCCTCGACGGCATCGAGTGCTCCTACGTCGACCTCGACGACCCGACCCGGCTGGAGTTCGGCTACGTACGCCGCCTGGCCGACGCGATCGACCTGGTCGTGCCGGCCGACGCCCCGCTGCGGGTGACCCATCTCGGCGGCGGCGGCTTCACGTTGCCCTCCTACCTCGCCGCGACCCGCCCGGCCTCCCGGCAGATCGTCTATGAGTACGACGACGCGCTGGTCGAGTTGGCCCGCGACCAACTCGGGCTGCGCACCTCCGCGCGGCTCCGGGTCAAGGTCGGCGACGCCCGCGCGCGGCTGTCCCGGCGCTCCCCCGGGTCCGCCGAAGTCGTCGTCGGCGACGCGTTCGAGGGCAGAACGGTCCCCCACCACCTCGCGACGACCGAGTTCCTCGGCCTGGTACGCCGCACCCTCAGTCCGCAACGGCCTCTACGTCCTCAACGTGATCGACGATCCTCCGCTGGCCTTCGCCCGGAGCGAGGCGGCCACGCTGCTGCAGAGCTTCCGGCACGTCGTGCTCACCGCGGACGCCGACGTGCTGCGCGGCAAGGCCTCCGGAAACCTGGTCTTCGCCGCGTCCGACGCCACCCTGCCGGTCGCCGGCCTCACCCGCCGCGCCTCCCACGGGATGCTCCCCGACCGGGTGCTCGACCGGACCGGCGTGGCCCGGTTCGCCGGCAGCGCGCCCCCGCTGCACGACGCCGACTGAGCGACGCCGACTGAGCCGGCCGCTCGGGAAGTCAGGTCCCGAGGTAGCGGGCCGTCCAGGTCGCGCGCAGGGTCGATCCGGCCGGCGGCTGGTCGGTGTACTCGTCGGTGACGGCGGCCACCCCGAAGCCGGCGTCGAGCAGCGCGCCGCGGACCTGCACGTCGCTGAAGAAGTATTGCCGGTGCTGCTCGCTGAACGTGTCGCCGTCCCGCTCGCGGGTGACGTCGATGTACGTGTCGCACGTCCGTGCGCTGACGTCCACGACGCTGCTGAGCGCGAATCTGTTTCCGTCCGCCGCACCCTCGACCACCGGGTGCGCCCTGGTGAAGTCCATCATCGCGTCGGTGTGCAGGTCGAAGACGAACCAGCCCCCGGGCCGGAGCCGACGGCCCACGGCTGCGAGGGTCGCATCGAGATCAGCTGGACTCAGGTAGTTCAACCCGTCGAAGGTGCAGACCGCCGCGTCGAAGACGCCGTCGATCGTCAGCTCGGGAAGGGTCTGCTGCACCAGGACCGCGTCCGGTCCCAGTAGTCGACGGGCCCGAGCGAGCATCGCGGATGAGCAGTCCACGCCGACGATCCGATAGCCGAGGGCGATCAGCTCGGCGGCGAGCAGGCCGGTGCCGCAGCACAGATCGAGCACGGTGCGCACAGTGGTCGGGTCCGAACTCCAGAGCCCGTTCAGGTAGTCGGCCCAGCGGGCGTGGCAGCGGTCCACCACGATCTCGTCGTACACCCCGGCGAGTCGTCCATATGGTTCGGAACCGTCCCGCGGACCGTCGTCAGATTCCCAGGATCTTGGCCTTGGCCGCGGCGAACTCCTCATCCGAGAGAACCCCCTGCTCGTGCAGCTTGCCGAGGTCCTTGAGCTTGGCCACGTCCGCGTCCTCGGCCGGCGCCGCGGGTGCGGCCTGCTCGGGGGCAGGCTCGGCCTGCTGTTGCTGCTGGTCGTACCTCCCGGCCTGTCGACGCGCGACCCGTCCGGATACGGCGGTGGCCGTGCCGGCGACGACCGCGGTGCGCGCAGCCATGCGTAGCAGTCCCATGTCATTCCTCTCTGTTCGCGACAGCGTCGCCCGCTAGCCGGCGGTGAGTACGGCGTCGGCCACGTCGGCCGGGATGCGGATCTGGTCGATCACCACGGCGTCGGCTGCCCGACAGGCGTCGACCACCTTCGCGGCCCAGACGTTCTCGAAGGCGATGAGCAGCGCCGAACTGTTCGGCTCCAGATCCCCGCCGACCTCGTCCGCGTCCTCCGGGCCGAGCGCGCCCGGCCGGAGCACATCGATGGCCAGGTACTTCGGCCCGGTGTCCGGGTCGAGGTCGGCCGCGGCGATGGTCGTGACGATCCCGTCGACGTCCTTCATGACGAACAGCAGGTCGATGACCCGGATCGTGCGGCTGTCGACGAGCTCCATCACCGCAGGCGCGATGCGGCCGCTGAACTTGTTCCCCGGAAAGCCGATGATGATCACGTCGACCGGACAGAAACCCATGGCGCCTCCTCGTCGAAATAGCGGCTGGGACCGGTCATGGTGTTGCTGCCAGCCATGCACGACTCGCCCGCCGAACAATCACCGATGCTCCATCGCCGCCGCGGCGCTGTCTTCACCCTCCGCGGATGAGCGGCCAGGCCGTCGGCCGCGCACGCACCCTTCCCGGTATGTATGGATCTGCCACGATGTGGCCGGATGCGGTGATCCCGGCTGATCGAGCGAGCGACCGACGGTCCGTATCAGGTGCGTATATACCGACGCATATACCGGGCGGCATGTGGCGCCCGGGTGACTCCACGATCGACACTGGTCTGGGAGGCGGTGAGAGCTCACGATGGGCGGCAAACGAGGTCTGCTCAGGGTCTACCTGGGCGCCGCGCCCGGCGTCGGCAAGACCTACGCGATGCTCGGTGAGGCGCGCCGCCGCGTCACCCGCGGCACCGACGTCGTCGTCGGGTACGTCGAGTCCCACGGCCGTCCCCGCACCGAGGAGCAGCTCTCCGGGCTGGAGATCGTGCCGCGGCTGCACCGCCGCTACCGGGACGCCGACTTCACCGAGATGGACGTCGACGCCGTACTCCGGCGGCACCCGCAGGTCGCGATCGTCGACGAACTCGCCCACACCAACGTCCCCGGCGGCCGTAACGCCAAGCGCTGGCAGGACGTCGAGGAGCTCCTCGACGCGGGCATCAACGTCATCACCAACGTCAACATCCAGCATCTGGAGTCGCTCAACGACGTCGTGGAGCGGATCACCGGGGTCGTCCAGCGCGAGACGGTCCCGGATGCCGTCGTCCGGGCGGCGGACCAGATCGAGCTGGTGGACATGAGCCCGGAGGCCCTGCGGCGCCGGATGGCCCACGGCAACGTCTACGCGGCAGGCAAGGTCGACGCGGCACTGGCCAACTACTTCCGGGTCGGCAACCTCACCGCACTGCGCGAGCTCGCGCTGCTCTGGCTCGCCGACCGGGTCGACGAGGGGCTGCAGCGCTACCGCGCACTGCACGACATCGACGAGACCTGGGAGGCACGCGAGCGGGTGGTGGTCGCCCTCACCGGTGGCCCGGAGGGTGCGACGCTGATCCGGCGGGCCGCCCGGATCGCCGCCCGGGCCGGCAGCGGCGACCTGCTCGCCCTGCACGTCGCCCGCAGTGACGGCCTGACCGGAGCGTCCCAAGCCATCCTGGAGGAGCAGCGCATCCTGGTGGAGTCGCTCGGCGGGAGCTACCACCACGTCGTCGGCGACGACGTCCCGACCGCCCTGCTGGAATTCGCGAAGGCGGAGAACGCGACGCAACTGGTGCTCGGGACCAGCCGACGCGGCCGGTGGGCGCACTTCCTCACCGGACCCGGGGGTCGGTGCATCGGTCACCCGCCGCTCCGGCGACATCGACGTCCACATGGTCACCCACGAGCGCTCGGGGAGCGAAGGTCGGCTGCCGGCGCTGCGTGGCGGCCTGTCCCTGCGGCGCCGGCTGACCGGGGCGGCCGTCGCACTGATCGCGCTGCCGTCCCTGACCGCCGTGCTCGCCGCCGTGCGGGGCGAGCTCGCGCTGCCCAGCGAGATCCTGCTGTATCTGTTGGTGGTCGTCGCCGTGACCCTCATCGGCGGCATCTATCCCGCGCTGGCCGCCGCCGTGGCCGCATTCCTGCTCCTCAACTTCTTCTTCACGCGACCGCTGCACACGTTCACCATCGACGATCGCGACAACATCATCGCGCTCGTCGTCTTCGTGCTCGTGGCGGCGGCCGTGAGCATCGTGGTCGACCTCGCCGCCCGCAAAACCCGGCAGTCGGCCCGCGCCACGGCCGAGGCGGAGACGCTGGCCGTCCTCGCCGGCAGCGTGCTGCGGGGAGAGCGGGCCCTGCCCGCGCTGCTCGACCGGCTCCGCGAGACCTTCACGATGCAGTCGGTCACCCTGCTGCGGCGGCCCACCGACGCCGACGGACGGAGCCGGGTCGATCTCACCGACGGCGACCGGTGGGACGTCGTGGCGTGCAGCGGTGGTCCACCCTGCGTCGCGCCGGACATCGCCGACAGCGTGGTGCCCGTCAGCGACGACTACCGGCTGGCGCTGTCCGGCCGGGTCCTGTCCGCCGCCGACCAGCGAATCCTCACCGCGTTCGCCGTTCAGGCCGCCGGCGTCCTCGAACAGCGCCGGCTCGCCGAGGCCGCGGCCAGCGCGAAGCCGCTCGCCGAAGCCGACCGTTCCCGCACCGCCCTGCTGGCCGCGGTCAGCCACGACCTGCGTACGCCGCTCGCGTCGGCGAAGGCGGCCGTCACCAGCCTGCGCGACCACGAGGTCAGCTGGAGCGCGGAGGACGAGCGGGAACTGCTCGCGACCGCCGACGAGTCACTCGACCGGTTGACCCGCCTCGTCACCAACCTGCTGGACATGAGCCGGCTGCAGGCCGGCGTGCTCCCGGTCTTCCGCCGGCCGGTGGCCATCGACGAGATCGTTCCGCGGGCGCTCGACGACATCGGGGCCGACGGCCGGTCGGTGCGTGTCGTGGTCCCGGCCGAGCTGCCGGAGATCGAGGCCGATCCCGCCCTCCTCGAACGGGTCCTGGTGAATCTCGTCGGCAACGCGCTGCGGCACGCCGCCGCCGGCGGTCCCCCGATCGTGACGGCGAGCGGCGTCGCGGACCGGGTGGAACTGCGCGTGGTCGACCGCGGTCCCGGAATCCCGCCGGACGCGCGGGAGCGCATCTTCGCGCCGTTCCAGCGCCTCGGCGACCACGACAACACCACCGGCGTCGGGCTCGGGCTCGCGCTCTCCCGCGGACTCGTCGAGGCGATGGGAGGGACGCTGACGCCGGAGGACACTCCCGGCGGTGGCTTGACGATGGTGCTCGCCCTGTCGGCCGCCGAGCCCATCGTGCGGGCCGTGCCGGCGCCGACCTGGGAAAGCCTCACGTGACCCGCGTCCTCGTCGTCGACGACGAGCCCCAGATCCGCCGTGCCCTCACCATCAACCTGCGGGCCCGCCACTACGACGTCGTCGCGGCGGCCGACGGCAGTTCCGCGCTGGCGGCGGCCGCGGACCAGGCCCCGGATCTCGTCCTCCTCGACCTCGGACTTCCCGACATGGACGGCCGGCAGGTGATCGACGGGCTGCGCGGGTGGACCACCGCCCCGATCATCGTGCTCTCCGGCCGGACCGACTCGTCGGACAAGATCGACGCGCTCGACGCGGGCGCCGACGACTACGTCACGAAGCCGTTCTCGATGGGCGAGTTGCTCGCCCGGATGCGGGCGACCGAGCGCCGCGCCGTTTCTCCGGCGGAGCCGCGGGTCGAACTCGGTCCGCTCGTCGTCGACCTGGCCGCGCACCGCGTCGTTCCGGCCGAGTCGGACGGCCACGCCGGCGGGGACGGCGACGACGTACGGCTGACCCCCACCGAATGGCACCTGCTCGAGATCCTGCTGCGCAACCCCGGCAAGCTGGTCAGCCAGCGTCAGCTGCTCACCGAGGCGTGGGGGCCGGCCTACACGAAGGAGAGCCACTACCTGCGGCTCTACATGGCCCGGCTCCGGCGCAAGCTCGAACCCGATCCGAGCCGGCCGCGCTACCTGCTGACCGAGCCCGGGATGGGTTACCGCTTCCAGCCGTGAGCGGAATAGCCCTCAGCGGACTGGGCTACTGCTGCTCCGAGCCGGACGGCCTGCCGAACTTCGCCTGCAGTTCGGGGTCGGTGGCGAACCACAGCGCCTCGGGCAGCTCGAACGTCGCGTAGCAGTAGTTGCCCATCGGAAGCCAGTAGTCGTACTCCCCCGGCACCGAGCCCTGGAAGCTGATCAGGACCTGCCAGGTGTCGACGTACATGCCCCAGACCCGCCGCTTGCGGGTCGCGCCCGCCTCGGTGAAGGTCACCAGCCGGTCGAGCTTGATGATGTTGCCGTAGAGGTCTTCGTGCGACGACTCGACGGCCGCGTCCGGAAGGGCCTGCAGCCCGTCGTCGAATCCCCGGCGGAGGTCGGGCAGGTCGTCGGCGACGACGCGCTCCTCCAGCGGGGATACCCACACCGCGAAGTAGGTGTCCTGGTCGTCCGGCTCCGGCCGGATGATCAACCCCTCGCGGTCGTCGGCGAGGTCGTCGCGGATCCAGTCCGACGGGTGCCGGAAACTGAACCGTCCCAGCGGGTCCCGGTAGGTCGTGATGCCGGTGAACATCGGCAGCCCGCTGCGGGGCTTGGACGGAGCCATCACGCGTCGGCACTCCGGTCGCCGGCCATCGACTGGCTTCCCGCACCGGTGCCCGAGCTCCGGCCCGACGTCGGCGTGGTCCGGTCACCCTGGGCGTCCATCGAACCGATGACCGCGCCCTTGAGGGTCAACTCTTCGGCGAAGTGGCAGGCGGCCTGCTGCCCACCACCCACGTCGCGCAGCACGGGGGTCTCTTCCGAGCAGATCTGCTGCGCGTAGGGACAACGGGGATGGAAGTAGCACCCGGACGGCGGGTTGGCCGGGCTCGGAATGTCCGCAGTGGACATGGTCGGACGGGTGCGGTGGCGCGGATCCGGCTGCGGCACCGCCGACAGCAACGCCTCGGTGTAGGGGTGCTTCGGTGTGTAGAACAACTGGTCGGTCGTCGCGACCTCGGCGACCCGCCCGACGTACATGACTGCGACCCGGTCGGCGATGTGCTCGATGACCGAGAGGTCGTGCGAGATCAGCAGATAGGTCAGGTTGAGCTGTCGCTGCAGATCGGAGAGCAGGTTGAGCACCTGGGCCTGCACCGACACGTCGAGCGCAGACACCGGCTCGTCGCAGATGATCAGCTGCGGGTTGAGGGCAATGGCCCGGGCGATGCCGATGCGCTGGCGCTGGCCACCGCTGAAGGCGTGCGGATAGCGACTGGCGTGCTCCGGCCGCATGCCCACCAGGGTCAGCAGTTCGGCTACCCGCTCGCGGAGTTGCTTGCCCTTCGCCACATTGTTGATGACGAGCGGTTCGGCGATCACCCGCCCGACGGTCATGCGCGAGTCGAGTGAGGAGAACGGGTCCTGGAACATGATCTGCATCTGCGGACGGATCTGCCGCAGGACGCGGGAGTTGGCCGTCCCGACGTCCACCGGTCCGAGCTCGGGGTGCCGGAAGATCACCTCACCCGAGGTGGGCTGCTCGAGCCGCAGGATGGTCCGCCCGGTGGTGCTTTTCCCGCAGCCCGACTCACCGACCACGGCCATGGTCTCGCCGCGGTCGACGGTGAGGTTGACGCCGTCTACCGCCTTCACGGCGCCGACCTGCCGGCGCAGCAGGCCGCCGCGGATCGGGAAGTGCTTCTTGAGGTCCGTGACCTGCAGAAGCGGTCCCTCCTGGGACGGCGTTCCCTCCTGGGACGCAGAATGGGTAGCCACGCTCATGCCTCCGAAGCGGTTGCGGCCGGCACCTGGTCGTCCTCGTAGTACAGATGGCACCGCACGGTGTGCGAGGGGTCGTCGTCCATAGCGATCTCGACCGGCACCTTCGTATCGCAGCGCCCGGCCATGAATTCCGGGCAACGCGGGTGGAACGGGCAGCCGGGAACGCGCGAGTACGGGTCGGGGACCGATCCCTTGATCACCTCGAGCGGCACCTTGCGGTCCGATCCGATCCGCGGGATCGAGCGCAGCAGCGACTGGGTGTACGGGTGCTTCGGGTGGTAGAAGATCTCGTCGACGCTGGCCCGCTCGACGACCTGGCCGAGATACATGACGATCACCTCGTCACACAGCTGGGCGACCACACCCATGCTGTGCGTGATGAACATGATCGACATGCCGATGTCTTCCTTGAGCTTGCGCATCAGCTCGAGGATCTGGGCCTCGGTCGTCACGTCCAGAGCGGTGGTGGGCTCGTCCGCGATCAGCAGGGTCGGTGTGCAGGACAGCGCCATGGCGATCATCGCCCGCTGACGCATACCGCCGGAGAGTTGATGCGGGTAGGACTTCGCCGCCCCCTCCGGGTGGGGCATGCCGACCTGCCGCAGCATGTCGACCGCCCGGCGGGCCGCCTCCTCCTTGTCCTGCGTCTGGTGCAGCAGGATCGCCTCTTCGATCTGTGCCCCGACGGTGTAGACCGGGTTCAGCGAGCTCATCGGCTCCTGGAAGATCATCGCGATCTCTTTGCCGCGGATCGCCCGCATCCCGGCACTATTGGGCTTCAGCGACGTGATCTCGACCCGGCCCGCCTTGATCGCCTGGGTCGTCTCCACGTCCGCGTCCTCGTCGGCGAGGATCTGCGACGCGACCGCGTCATCCGACGACGCCGTGTCGGGACGGTTCAGCTCGATCGTGCCGTTCACGATCTTTCCGGACTTCTCGATGATCTGCATGATGGCGCGCGCGGTCACGCTCTTGCCGCATCCACTTTCCCCGACGATCCCGAGCACCTGGCCCCGCGGAACGTCGAACGTCACGCCGTTCAGCGCCCGGACGAGCCCGATGGGCGTGTCGAACTGAACCTCGAGGTCGCGTACCGAAACGACGGCGTCGGCAGCCTTGGTCGTCGGGCTGTCAGTGGCCGCATGTGTCATTGGTTCTCCCTGTCGCACTTCATGGTGAGGATCAGCCGTAGGGGTCGACCGCGTCGCGGACACCGTCGCCGATGAGCAGGAAGCAGGTGACGGCGAGCACGACCATCCCCGCGGGGATCAGCATCCACGGGTACTGGGACACCACCGACACCTGCTGTGCGTCGGTGAGCAGGACCCCCCAGCTGACCGCCGGCGGCAACATCCCGATGCCGAGGAACGACAGCGAGGTCTCCGCGATGATCGCGAACGGGATCGCGAGCATGGCGACGGCGACGATGTGACTCATCGCGTTCGGTAACAAGTGGGTCAGGATGATCCGCTTGTGTGAGCTCCCGGCTGCGCGGGCGGCGGACACATAGTCAGCCTTGGAATATGCCATGACCTTGCCGCGCACCTGCCGGGCCAGGCTCGCCCAGCCGACGAGCGAGAGCACCAGGGTGATGAGGAAGTATCGCTCGGTGACGCTCATATCTCGCGGGAGGACCGCCGCCAAGGTCGCCCACAGCGGAAGGGTCGGTACCGAGAGAATGACCTCACAGATGCGTTGGGTTAACGTGTCGACCTTGCCGCCGAAATAGCCTGACATCGTGCCGATGATCGCCGCGAGGACGGTGGCGATGACGACACCGAGCAGGCCGATGGTCAACGACACCCGGGCGCCTTGCATCACCCTCGCGAAGACGTCTCGGCCCTGAGTATCGGCGCCCCACAACAGCAGCCGGCCCGGTGGGTTGACCGTCAACAGGTGCCGGTTGGTGGGGAAGATGCCGAAGAGCTTGTAGTGGAAGCCGGTCCCGAAGAAGTGGACCGGGATCGCCTTGTTGCAGTTGGACTGGTACTTGTAGCTGAAGGTCGACTTGTCCAGCGTCTGGGTGACCCCACAGATCGCCGGTCCACCCTTCCACGTCCACGAACTCGGTGACGCGTTCTTCTGCGCCGCGCTCAACACGTCGTACTCGTTGGGCGCCAGGAACGTCGCGAAGATCGCGCAGAGATACAGGATCGCGAGGATGATCATGCTGGCTACCGCGAGCTTGCTCTTGCGGAACCGGCGGACCATCAACCGCCATTGCGAGATTTCGCCGACGTCGCTCTCGACGACTGTGGACGGCGCCGTGGTGGTTGGGGCAATTGTTTCCTGGATGCTCGCCACTGTTCGCCCTCCCTCACTCCGCCAGTCGCACGCGCGGATCGACCCAGGCTAGGAGCACGTCGGCGAGGAGATTGCCGAGAACCAGCAGGATCGACAGCATCATCAGCAGCGTGACGGCGAGATAGGTGTCCTTGGAGATCAGTGACTGGATCAGCAATGGACCAGTCGTCGGTAGGTTCAGGACGATCGAGACGATCGCCTCGCCGGAGATCAGCACCGACAGGGTTGTCCCGAGCGTCATGACCAGCGGGTGCAGGGCGTTGCGGGTGGCGTGCTTCCAGATCACCTTGCGTTCGGCCACGCCTTTAGCCCGGGCCGTCTGCACGTATTGCTGGTTGAGCACGTCGAGCAGGTTGGCCCGCATGACCCGGGTCAGCCAGGCCGTGCTGCCCGCGGAGATCACGATGAGCGGGATCCACAGGTGCTTGAGGAGGTCGACGAACTTGGCCGCACTCCACGGCGCGTTCTGATAGGCGTTGGAGAACAGACCGCCGACGTCTGTGCCGAAATACCGCGCGGCAAGAGTCATGACCAGCAGGGCGAACAGGAACTCCGGTATCGCCACCCCGAAGAACTGGATCACCGTGACGGTATTGTCCGATAACGAATATCGATGTGTCGCAGAATAGACACCTAATGGGATAGATATTAACCAGGCGATGAGCAAGGAGCCGACGCTTAATGCGATCGACAGTCCGAGCCGGCTCCAGATGAGGCTCGAGACCGGCTCGTGGTTGCCGAAGGACGTCCCGAAGTCGCCGTGGATGAACCCGCTGATCCACTTCTTGTACTGGACGTACCACGGGTCGTCGACGCCGTACTGCTTCTTCAACGCGGTGATCTGAGCGGTGGAGACCTCACCACCGACTGTGCGCAGACGCTGGATCTCCTGGGTCAGGGCTGACCCAGGAGCCGCGTTGATGATCGCAAAACTCGCGATGGAGATGATGATCAACGTGATGATCATGTAAAAGATACGCCGCACGAGAAAGACCAGCACGTCAGCTATTCCCTTCGCAAATCTCGTGCCTACGACACATTGTGGCTATGCGGTGTGCTGTGACGGGTTGTCCCAGTACCACGTCTCCGGGTCGTAGACGGCCGGCGTCGGGTGGATCCATGGGTTCACGAACCCGCCCTGAGCCAGGTTCTCCTTGCGAGGGATGTTGCGCAAGTCGGTCTTGGCGATGACCACCTGTGGGTAGTTGGCCACCGTCCCGGTGAAGAACGGTCCCTGGTCGGTGTGGAGCTTCATGAGCTGCCAGACCAGCTGGGTGCGCTTCATGAAGTCCGGCTCGATCTTGCTCTGGTCGTAAAGCTTCCACATCGCCGCGATCGGACCGTTGCTGTCCGGCGCCAGGCGCGGGGGGTTGCGCTTCCACGGGTTGACGTTGGCCTCGGTGTGCTCGGCCTTCGTGCCACGGACGGCGTAGAACTGGCCCTCGAGCGGCGCCCAGCGGGTGTTCTCGAGGGGAACCAGCCATTGCGGGTAGACGAGGTTGTTGGGCCCGTCGCCGACCTCCCAGTTGGTGTGCGACATCAGCTGGCCGGCCTCCCACTGGTCGGCGTAGGACTGCGGCGAGACCGGGTTCCGCGTCATCCGCAGCCCGATCGCCTTGGCGTCCTGCACCAGCTGGTTGTCCTTGGCCGCCTCGGTTTGGGAGATGTCGGCGGAGTAGTCGATCCGGACCGTGAGCTTCGACCCGTCGGGCATCTCGACGTATCCATCGCCGTTGGTGTCCTTCAAGCCGAGCTCGGCCAACAGCGACTTCGCCTTCTTCACATCCTGCTTGACGAAACTGTCCCGCCAGGCTTGGAAGTTCTTTACTCCCTGACTGTTGACCTGATACTCGATCGCCTTCGGGCTCAGCGTCCCTGTGGTCGGGTAACCGGTCTGGAAGTAGAGGCTCTTCTGGATGACGTCGCGGCTCACGGCGAGCGAGATCGCCTGCCGGAACTTCGGCTCCCGGAAGAGGTTCCGCAGTTTGGCGTCCGGGAAGTCGTAGTTGAGGAAGAAGATCGACCCGGTGCCGGACCCGCTGTCCCACAGGACGATGTCGGTGCCGGCCTTCGCCTTGTTCTGCGAGAGGCTCGAGACGTCCGACAGGTCGATCTGGGTGAAGTAGCCCTGGCAGTAGTCGACCTTGCCCTGCTGCACCTGCAGCTTGCCGACCTGCGCGTCCTGCACGTTGGTGATGACGATCTCGTCGATGTAGGGCAGCTGGTCGCCGTCCTTGGTGACCGCCCAGTAGTAGGGGTTGCGCTCGAGTGTGACGCCCTTGTTGTTGTCGAACGTCTTGCACTTGTAGCCGATCAGGACGGGGCACTGCGGGTTACGCATCCAGTCGGTCTTCTGCTCCCACAGGCCACCGACGGTGTCCCAGTTCTTCGGCACCTTCGGGTTGTACTTCGGGTGGAACTGCTTGGCGTAGTGCTTCGGCAGGACCCAGGTCGGACCGTTGAGCCCGATCGCACCGTTCACCCACATCGCCAGCCGGTCGGCCGTCAGCGGCGCCGGCGCGTCGAAGGTCATCGTCAGGGTCAGTGAGTCCGGGGCCGCCATCTTGACCAGCGTGCCCTTGCCGGACCGGCACTCGTCCGGAGGCACCTGGGCGTAGTGGCCGGGCAGGATGATGTCCTGCCACCAGAAGAGGACGTCGTCGGTGCTGAACGCCACGCCGTCGGACCACTTCAGGCCCTTGCGGAAATGGAGGGTCCATTCCGACGTGTCGGAGTTGGACGACCACTTCTCGACCAGGCCCGGCCCGACATCGAGACCGTCGTTCAGGTAGCGGAGCAGCGAGTGACCGTAGAAGAACTCGCGGTTCGAGTCGGCCTTCGCGGTGCCCTGACTGGTGAACGTGATCATGTTGACGGTGCCGCCGTACTTGCCCTTGCTCACCCAGTTGTGCGGGACGACGTACGGGCTGTCGGGCAGCCGCTTCGCCACCGCGGGCAGCTTGCCGGCCTTCACCTGGCTGGCCAGGGTCGGCGACTCGCTGAAGCTCTTCGGCGGGGTCAGCGGCTTCTTCGCCGAGCCCTTGGCCGTACTAGAGCCGCTCGAACCCGACCCGCCGCCACCACCACCGCTACTGCTGCTGGTGTTGCTGGTCCCGCTACTGCATGCGGCCAGCATCGCCCCACCGGCGACTACGGCCGAACCGTAGAGAAAATTCCGGCGGGAAAAGTTTCCTCGATCGTCCACGGTCGTGTGGTCCCTTCTGAGGGTGCAGCCGGGATTTGCCCGGTGTCACCGGCGGTCTGACTGGTCGAAGGTGGAGCCCTGTTCCGGTCGCTGATGATGACGACCGGCAAGGAGGGTGGCGTGAGTGATGGCGCGATTGGCACGGCGGGCCGAGTGTGACGGTGTATGTCAGTGCGGCCCCGCCGGCAGCTGTTGATGCGCGGTGAGGAGATATCTTCGCTGCTGACAGGCACGATGACAACCCCGGCGTGGCGATGGAGCCCGGGCGGGGGCCTACGAGTAGCCTGACCGTTCGGACGGAGCCGGCGTGGCCGGCAGATCCAGGGTGTTGGGGTTCACCACGTGCCTCCGTCCCCGACGGCGCTCCTCATCGCGCACCATCGGATCGGTGTTGGCCCAGGCCTGGTGGGCCGGGTACCGGATGTGCTTTCATAGCGCCGATTCGATCGATCAAGTCGATTGATCCGGAAGCCAAGCATTTCAAGTCAGCCCTGTCAAGGCGACGTGTCCATGCTGTAACAAGGTTTTGGCAAATCGACCGTGACTGGACGCTAGCCGCGGGGGTCGTGGGGCTGTAGTGTTCGGCGCCCCGCGTCGGATCGAAGCATCCGCTGACCGGCAATCCGAGGCCGCGCCCGCTAGGCGCCCAGGCTTGCTGCGCGCGACACGGCCCCATCCCGAGAGGGAGGAGGATCGGTGAACGAGCCACCCCGTGTGCATGGTGCCGTCGTCGGCGTCGACGCACCGGCCCTGGCCATGTCGGGCGGTGACGGGCAGCTGCACGGCCTCGCGATCGACGGGTTCTACGACCAGGAGCGCTGCCTGCTCAGCCGGCTGGTCCTCCGGATCGGAGACCGGGAGCCCGAGCCGGTAGGGGGTGACCCGGTCGGCGGCCCGACCACCCGCTTCGTCGGAATCGTGCGGACCGATGCAGATGGCGCCGATCCGACCGTCATCGTCGAGCGGATCCGGCGCACCTTTCCGGCCGGCGAGTCGATCCGGATCAGCAACGCCGGCCGGGACAGCGTCGACCTCCCGGTGGAAGTGGCCGCGGGCAGCGACCTCGCCGAGATGGGGCAGGTGCGGCGCGGGCAACGACCGGCCGAGGTCGCGGCCGAGGCGATCCGCGACGGCTGGCGATGGGTGTCGCCGTCGGACGGGCTGGCGGTGACGCTCGAGGCCACCAAGTCCCCCGAGAAGCGTCGACCGGACCACCGGAGCCCTGGGCTGGACCGTCACCTTGGCACCGGGTGAGGAGTGGACGGTCGATCTGCACATCACGGCGAAGGCCGCGGCCGACCATCCGGTCACCGTCGCCGCGCCCGCGGTTCCGGCCCCGTGGAGAGTTCCCCGCGTACGGTGCAGCGACAGCCGACTGCCCGATCTCGTCCGGCAGAGCCTGCTCGACATCGATGCCCTGCTCCTCGCCGATCCGGCGCAGACATCCGACCTCTTCCTGGCGGCCGGCAGTCCGTGGTTCCTCACCCTGTTCGGCCGCGACTCGCTCTGGGCGGCGCGAATGTTGTTGCCTTTGGGCACCGAACTCGCGGCCGGGACGCTGCGCACGCTGGCTCGCCGACAGGGCACCCGGTACGACGCGGAGACCGAGGAAGCGCCCGGAAAAATCATGCACGAGCTGCGTCCGGAGGGACACACGTCGACCTTCCTCCCGCCGCGTTACTACGGCACGATCGACGCCACCCCACTCTTCGTCACCCTCCTCGTCGAGGCGTGGCGTTGGGGCCTGCCCGAGGCGGAGGTCGCCGAGCTCCTTCCCGCGGCGGAGCGGGCGTTGCACTGGTTGTCCACCGACGCCGACGCAGACGGCGACGGCTTCATCGAATACCGGCAGTCCGGCACGCGAGGTCTGGCCAACCAGGGCTGGAAAGACTCCGGCGATGCGGTCCAGTTCGCCGACGGGCGCCTCGCCGAGCCACCGATCGCGCTCTGCGAGGTGCAGGGATACGCCTACGAGGCGGCGATTCGCGGCGCCGAGCTGCTTGATGCGTTCGACCGTCCTGATGCAGAGCGCTGGCGCGAATGGGCGGCGGCACTTCGGCGGCGTTTCCGCAGTAGCTTCTGGGTCACCGACGACATCGGGCCCTATCCGGCGATCGCCCTGGACGCGGACAAGAACCGGGTGGACGGTGTCGCGTCGAACATGGGCCATCTGCTCGGTACCGGGATCCTCGACCCAGAGGAATGCCGTCACGTCGCCGAGCGGATCGGTTCCGCCGCAATGGATTCCGGATGGGGGCTCCGGACACTGAGCGCCAACTCGCGTGGCTACAACCCGTTCAGCTATCACTGCGGAACCGTCTGGCCGCACGACACCGCGATCACCATCGCCGGGCTCGCCGCGACCGGCTTTCACGAGCAGGCCGCCTCGCTGTTGTCCGGACTCGTCCGCGCGGCGCCGTCCTTCGACTACCGGTTGCCGGAGCTCTTCGCCGGCGAGCAGCACGCGACCGGCCGGGCACCGCTGGCCTATCCCTCCGCGTGCCGGCCACAAGCCTGGGCGGCTACGGCGGGAATCTCTATCCTGCAGTCACTTCTCGGGCTTCGACCCGACGTCCCCGGCGGTGCGGTCGTCGTTGCTCCGCTGCAACCCGCGCCGTACGAGACCGTCGAGGTGCACAACCTGACGGTGGCCGGCAAGCCGTTCTCGGCCCGGATCGACGACGGCACGATCAGCGTGTCGGCCATCGCTCCCGGTCTCGACCTACATGTAGACAAGTGAGGGACGGTGATAAGACCGAATTCCAGCACCACGGGGCCGAACATCGCGGCGGTCGCCCGGGCTGCTGGAGTGTCGAAGCAGACGATCTCCAACGCGCTCAACGCCCCGGAACGGCTGCACCCGGCCACACTGCTTCGCGTTCAGCGGGTGATCGACGAGTTGGGCTACGAGCCCAATCGGGCGGCGCGCTCGCTGCGGACCCACGTGTCCCGGCAGATCGGCTACCGCATCGACCCCAACCGGCCGCACTGGGCCAGTGCGGTGATGGACGAGTTCCTGCACGCGCTGGCCGAATCCGCGCAGGGCGAAGGATATTCGCTGCTGCTGTTCACGCCCCGGGACACCGCCGACGAACTGACGACGTACGCCGAGATGCTGCGCACCGGGAGCGTCGACGGTTTCGTCCTGTCCGGGGTCGACCACGGTGACGAGCGGCCGGGGTGGCTACGCCGGCTCGAGGCGCCGTTCGCCAGCTTCGGCCGGGTGAAGGTGGCTGGCGCCGGCCAGCCCTGGGTGGACGTCGACGGCGAGGCCGGGGTCATGGCCGCGGTCGACCACCTTGTCGACCGCGGCCACCGACGGATCGCCTTCCTCGGCTGGCCGACCGGATCGGCGCCGGGCGAATGCCGCGTCGGTGGCTGGCGGCGGGCCCTCCGCAAGCACGAACTGCCCGGCCGGGCGGCCATCGCCCGCGCCGCCAACACCGTCGACGACGCTACTGCCGCCGCGCTGCGTCTGCTCGATGCCGAGGAGCCACCGACCGCGGTCGTGGCGGCCAGTGACGTGCTAGCCCTCGGATGTTTCGCCGCTGCCCGGCAACGCGGGATGGAGGTCGGCCGCGACCTCGCGGTGATCGGATTCGACGACTCCCCCGCCGCCGAGTTGGCCGCCCCGGCCCTGACCAGCATCCGCCAGCCGCTCGACGAGGTCGGCCGGTCGGTGATCCGGATGATCGTCGGGCAGCTCTCCGGTGCCCGGCCCCCGCGGCAGGGCGTTCTGCTCGAACCCACCTTGGTCGTTCGGGACAGTGCCTGATCGGGCTACAGGCCGACGTCGTACATTTCTCAGCATCAACCAATCCTGGAGGTAGCAGCGCATGACAGCCGCTTCGGCCCACTCCTCTTCCGCCCCGATCCGCGTCACGGTCTGGGGCGAGAACGTGCACGAACACCGCGACGAGGAGGTGCGCATTCTCTATCCCGACGGGATGCACAACGCGGTGGCCGCCGGCATCGCCGAAAACCTCGGGCCCCGGGCGACGGTCCGGACCGCGACCCTCGACCAGCCGGAGCACGGGCTGACCGACGAGGTTCTCGAGCAGACCGACGTCCTGACCTGGTGGGGCCACGCCGCCCACAACGACGTGTCCGACGAGATCGTCGAGCGGGTCGAGCGCCACGTTCTGTCCGGCATGGGGCTGATCGCCCTGCACTCGGCGCACTTCTCGAAGATCTTCAAGCGCCTCATGGGCACGACCTGCACCCTGCGCTGGCGGGACGAGTCCCGCGACCGCGAGTTGGTCTGGTCGGTCAACCCGTCGCACCCGATCGCCGCCGGGATCCCGAGCCCGATCATCATCGACGAGCAGGAGATGTACGGCGAGTACTTCGACATCCCGGCGCCGGATGAGCTGGTCTTCATCAGCTCGTTCTCCGGCGGCGAGGTGTTCCGCAGCGGCTGCACCTTCCGGCGGGGCCACGGCCGGATCTTCTACTTCAGCCCGGGCGACCAGGCGTTCCCGGTCTACCACCACCCCGACGTCCGCAAGGTCATCGCGAACGGCGTGCAGTGGGCGGCTCCGGATCGCACCGAGCGCTCGGCGCCGCGGGTCTACCACTCCGAGCTCGAGTGGTTCGCCCAGGCGGACACCGCCAAGGTCTGACCGGAGCTGGCCCCGGTCGCCCGCCGACCGGGGCCGACCCGGCCCCGTACCTGCCGCGGGCGCTACTGGTAGTCGACGACGTCCGGTGCCGGAGTCAGGGCGAGCACCTGCGCCGGGGTGAACATGTCCACGTCCTGCCGGTAGAAGAGCTTGAGCCCCATGGGGAACTTCGTCTCCCCGGAGAAGATGTGGTACTTCGCGAGCTTGTCCGTCCGGGTGCCGAAGCCGTCGACGTTGACGACCTCCGCGAGGTGCGCCCGGTCCGCGAGCGCTTCCTGGTCGGTGACCATGGACGCGGTGAACTTGTGGATGAGGAAGAGCTTCTGTGGCAGGTGGTGGCGGGCCACCAGGCGGTCGAGCCAGGCGGACACCGTGTTGACCTCCCCCGCGGAGACCGAGCCGATCTCCTGCGCCGGCACCTGCCCCGGCCCCATCCGCCACTCGGGGTCCAGTGCCAGCCCGACGTCCGGCTGGTCCAGCCACTTCGCGAACGACTGCGCCTCGGTCAGGAAGTCCGACCGACCGGGCTGGATGTCGAGGATCAGCATCCCGTGATGGCGCCGTACGGTCGCCAGGTAGCGGGCGATCGTCGAGTCGGCCGTGCGGCTGCGGTAGAGCCCGTCCACCCCGGGTGAGGCCTGCGCCGTCTCGGCGATCAGTTCGAAGGCGGGAATCACCGCCCGGCCGGACGTCCGGTAGCCGGCCGCCTGGGACTGCAGCCGGTTCCACTGCGTCTCCGGATCCGCCTGCCCGAGTACGCCGAGCCCCGGGCTGTCGCCTGATCCGTAGTAGGCGACGATCCGGTGCTGCGGAAAGAGGCTGGTCCCCCCGCCGGGCAGGGGCGGCACCGGCCTCGGTCGCGGGGCGGGAGTCGTGGGCGTCGCGGTGCGGGCCGGCCGGTGCGGGCGCGGCAGGTGCGATCGAGGCGGAGTGCTGGGGGTCCGGGTCGCGGACGGCGGGTGTGTCGTCGCCCGATGGGTGGGAGCCGCGCTGTGGTGTACGGCTGCGGTCCCGCATGCGGCCAGTGCTCCGGCGAGCGCGACGGCGGGAGCCCAGCGCAGTCGGCGGACCGATGACACGAACGTTCCTCCCCATGACTGTCTCGGTGGCGGTCCCGGCGATTGGCGACGCGGAACGGCGCGGGCGCGTCGGCTGCCTCATCCGGGCCCGGTCGTCCAGGGTTGCACAGGCGAACTGTGCGGTCGCAACGGGTGAGGTCTACCCAGCCTGACGCCGCTGACGCCTGGAAATTCCGTCGGCGATCAGGTGGCGGGAGGAGCGATCTGTGCGCGGCGCTCAGGTCTGGGCGACGATCCGGCCGCCGTCGAGGAACTGCTCGAACGAGCCCCACGGGCCGGTGTGGTCCTTGGTCATGATGACCTCGCCGGAGTACTGCGCGAGGTAGGCCCGGCGCAGGCGGTCGGTCAGGTTGGGACCGCTGCGGTGCAGGACGACGCTGGAGAAGACGACGATGGTGCCGGCCGGCCCGGTCATCGGGATTCCCGGATCGGACCCGAAATACGCGATGCGGTCGCCGATCACCGGGTCGGGGATGTGCTTGACGTAGGACTTGATCCCCGAGCGGGAGTAGGGCAGCAGATAGACGGCGCCGTTCTCCTCCGTGACATCGTCGAGCGCGATCCAGCAGGTGAGATAGGGCTCGTGGTCCTCGTGCACGTAGCCCGAGTCCTGGTGCCAGGCGAAGCTCGAATCGGGATCGGTGCCCTTGATGACGTACTGCTCCCAGAAGAGGTAGGCATCCTCCCCCAGCGTCGCCCGGCAGATCTGTGCCATCAGGTCGCTGTACAGGAAGCTGCCGGAGCTCCGGCCGGTCCTGGTAGATCATGCTGCTGAAGTAGCGCTTCCCCCTGGCGTTGATCCCGATCCGGTCGACGCCGGCCTCATCGAAGCTCGCGTCGAGCTTGTCGATGGAGTACTGCGCACCGCCGCGAAGCAATTCGAGATGCTCGTCGCTGAGCGCTTTCTCGAGGACGAAATATCCCTCGGTCTGGTACTGTGCGACGCATCTCGTCGGTGACCAGGCCGGTGCGCAGTCGCGTCCGTGGTGGCCATGAATTCCTCCGCCTCGATCGTCTCGATTCACTACCCGACGGTAGAGGTCCGGCAGCCGGATTGGGAATGGCCGGGCCGCGCGTGAAGGCGAGCGACCTGGGTGACCGCTGTCGCGCCGCGACCGAGAGTCGCGATGATGTCTGCGAAGCGGCTGGCCTCCCGCCGAGCGCCGGAGTCCGCCAACAACTCCCGGACTGCGGACGCGATAGCGGCTGGCGGTGCGTCGACGCGGAGCGCCCGCCCCACGCCCGTCGCGGCGACCCGCTCCGCGTTGATCGACTGATCCCGTCCCTGGGGGATGCACACCAGGGGCACACCGAAGGCGAGGGCCGAAGTGATGGTGCTCAGGCCTCCGTGGGAGACGACGGCGGCCATGTGCGGCAGGACCAGGGCGTGCCGCACGAACTCGCGCACGGTGACGTTGGGCGGCGCGTCGACCGCGCTTGTTGGCAGCACTCCGCCGAGGGTCAGCAGGACGCGGACCGGCAGCGATCCGAGGGCCTCGAGCATCGTCGGCAGGGCGTGCGCCTGCCCCTGAAGCGTCGAACTGAGACTGAGCAGCACCCAGGGATCACCCGGCGCGGCGAGAAGATCGGCGTCGACACGACCTAGTGGTTCCCCCGGGTTCGGGTCGGTGATCGGGCCGACGTATGACGTGTTGGCCGGAACCTCGCACGGGGTGTCGAAGCCTGGTGGGACGAGCGCCAGCACAGCGTCGGCGGCTCCGACCAAACGCGCCCTCGTCGCCCGTGACACCGCATCGCCCCGCTCGTGCATGAAGGCGAAGTACGGGAGATGGACCAGCACGGCGTGGGGGTGTCCGAGCTCGTGTGCCGCCTCGAGCCCGGCGCCCATCATGCAGTCGACGACAACGACGTCGGGCGCGAAGTCCCTCGCCTCGGCGAGGACGTCCCCGCGCGTCTGCGGGCTGCACAGCGCTGGCGCCAGCCGGTCGTTCATTGCGTCTTCGAACGCCAGGTCGGGCGGCCAGGCCGGCACCGAGGGATAGGTCGCGAACTCGAGCCCGGCCGCGGCGGCACCCGTCGCCATGGAGTCCCAGCCGAGCAGCCTGACCCGGTGTCCAAGGTTCGTCAGCCGGGCACCCAGGTTGAGTGCCGGCGGGGCGTTGCCGCCGCCGTCCCAGCTCACGATCAGGAAACGGCCCCGTGAGTTCATCGAGCCGGCCTGACGTTCTGGTTGCGGTTGAACAGGTTGGACGGGTCATACTCCCGCTTCAGCCGCGCCAGCCGGTCGTAGAGCTCGTCGCCGTACAACGAACGCACCCGGTCGGGGTCGGCGTCACCGGCGAAGTTCACGTAGGCACTGTCGCTCGACCGTGGCGCCAGCGCGCGGGCGAGATCCCGATTGGCCTCGATATGCCGAGCGTCCTCGGACGGGTCGGTCCACGTCGAGACGACGTTGTAGGTGTAGCCGGCGTGTCGGCCGCTGAACGCGGTGCCGTCGTGCGGGACGCGGCCGACCGCGCCACCCATTTGATGGAAATGGATCTGCGACATCGGCGACGGCATGCGGGTGCCGTGGGCGAGGGCGGTGTCGATGACCTCGTCATCGAGATCGTCGAGGAATCCGCCGCGGAAGTAGTTGCGCAGCCCGGGCCTCGCGCCGGCATCGAGCATCTGCTGCAACGCGACGTAGGGCATCGGTCCGAAGACGTCGGCCGAGGGGCCGAGCGCACGCAGTGGCGCGATGGCGGCCGCACCCGCGTCGAGTCCGCCGCACCAGCAGCCGAGGATGGCAACTACCTTCTGCCCGACCAGGTCCGGCGGTACGAACGGCTCTGGCGGAGCCGTGATGACCGCGGCCAGCATCGAAGCTTCGTCCGGCGCATCGGCCGCCCAGTCGCGGAATGCGGTCAGCACCTCCTTGCCCCGGTCGAGCGGAAACAGCAGCAAGCCACCGAGAACCGTCGACACGGGGTGCAGGCGGAAGGTGAAGCCCGCGACGATCCCGAAGTTGCCGCCACCACCGCGTAACCCCCACAGCAGGTCCGGCCGCGCGGTCTCACTGGCCGTCAGAAGCGCGCCGTCGGCAGTGATGACATCCGCGGCAATCAGGTTGTCGCAGGACAGCCCGTACTTGCGTTGCAGCCAGCCGATGCCACCGCCGAGGGTCAGACCGGCCACGCCGGTGGTCGAGATCAGGCCGCCTGTCGTCGCGAGCCCTCCTGCCGCCGTGGCGGCATCGAGATGGGCCCAGTTCGCTCCCGGTTGCACCGTCGCCGTACGCCGGTCGACGTCGACCGAAACACCGCGCATCGGCGACAGATCGATGACCACCCCGCCGTCGCACATGCTCAGGCCCGCCACACTGTGCCCACCCGCGCGCACCGCAAGGGGAACCGCTGCCTCTCGTGTCAGCCTCACGGCAGCCGCGATGTCCTCGGTCGTGCGGCAGCGCGCGATCAGCGCAGGATGCGCATCGATGCAGCCGTTCCAGACCGCACGTGCGGAGTCATAGCCAGGATCGGCGGGCTGCACGACCGTGCCCGCGAACCCCGATGCGAATGAGTGGGCGATCTGGTCGTTCCTTGTCTCGGACATCGCTCCCCGATCTCGAGTCGTTTCGGCGAGCATCTCCGAGGGTCGACGGAGCAACAATGACGCTGCATCACCGGTGCGGTGTGACATCACGGCACACCTGTCCCGGCTAGTCGACCCGTCGGTCGCGACGTCCGGCGAGGGGCCAGTCCCGCGAGACGACGCGGCGCAGCCGTTCCTCGTCGAGGAGGACGTAACGCCCGTTCGCCTGGCGGATCGCTCCGTCGGCCGTGAGCGCAGCCAACGCCCGGTTCACGTTCTCCCGGCTCACCCCGATCATCGACGCGAGCGTCGACTGCGAGATCTTCGGAGTCGTCGCGACCCCGGAAGCGCCCGGCGGGCTGGACTCCGAGAGTTCGAGCAGCCGGAGGATCAGCCGGTCGGTGAGCGGGCGCCTCGCCGCGGACGAGATCACGGTTGTCTGCCAGCGCGAACTGGTCGCGAGCGCCTCCAAGACCCGGTCCTTCACCTGGGGATGGTGCGCCATGAACGGGGTGAGGTCCCGACGGTGAAGTCGGATCGCCGTCGTCGCCATCACGGCGATCACATCGACAATTCGAGTGCGCTCGGCGGAGAAGAAGCCCGGTTCCCCGAGCGTCATACCGGGCCCGTGGACGAAATGGATCACCTCGTATCCCTCGGCATCGACCACGGAGTCCTTCACCTCGCCGGACAGCACCACCCAGATTTCGTCCGCGGGATCGCCGAGGTGGCAGAGCCATTCGCCGCGAACCAGGTCACGCGTCGTGGCGACCGCAGCCAACGGGCGGATGTCCTCCGACGTCAGGTCCTCGAAGAGGTAGGACCTACGGAGTCCGGCTGATACGTCGTGGCTCGCGCGCACAGTTGAAGTGTGCCCCAGGGCGCTTTTCGGCGCCGCCGTCATGCCCCATCACGCAATGGGATTCTCCGGTCGTTCAGGGATTCTCCGGCGTATGCTCCGCGTGTCTGCGCCGGCATCTGCGGCGCCTGAGTGCGAAGAAACGGCGTGACCATGGGCGGCTGGACGTTCAAAGACCTCTCGACTCTTCCCGGCCTGACTCTTGCACGTGGGACCCCCAGCTCGTATCTGTTCCCGGCGCAACATACGCGGCACGTCGTCCATCTCGGATACTCGCCGACGGGTGGTGGGACGAACTCGGCTCTCGACGAATGGTTCAGCGGGAGCGACGACGTCTGGGACGCGACCGGGCTCATGATCGGGTCCGACGCGCCACCGGCCCGGTCCAACCCGTACGGGTACGTCTACACCAGTGAAGGCACCCAGCACATCGTGTACGAGTCGTCCGCCGATTTCGGCCGCATCCACGAACTGTATTGGGACAACGACGGCTGGCACAGCAATGACCTGATGAACACCCCGGGCGCGGTTCTGGCCTCGAGTGTCCCGCGTGGTTACGGCTTCGAGCCCGGGTTCCAGAGCAACCAGCACGTCGTCTACACCGGCATCGACGGCCATGTGCACGAGCTCGCCCGGTCGCACGGATCGTGGAACCATTTCGACCTCACACTCGACACGACCGGCGCCCCACCGGCAGTCGCCGAGCCGTTCGGCTACCCGTTCGACACCCAGGGCACCCAGCACGTCATCTACCGCGGCGGCGCCGGATCGATCAACGAGCTGTGGTGGGACACGTCGGGATGGCACTACGAGCCGCTCTCCGCGCAGACCGGCGCGTCCGCGGCCGGGAGTGAGCCGGTGGGCTACGTCTTCGTCTCGCAGGGCACCCAGCACATCGACTACATCGGGACGAATGGGCACGTGTACGAGCTCTGGTGGGACCCGACCGGATGGCACGTCGAGGATCTGAGCCTGCACACCGGTACGACGAACGCCATCCCCACCGGGGCGATCAGCCGCATATCCCTTCGAGGCGGCCCCCGGCGCGCCGGAACCGACGCAGCACGTGCTCTATCGGGGGACCGACTCGCACATCCACGAACTGTGGTGGGACTCCAGCGGATGGCATCACCACGACCTGAACGGGGTGCCGGGCCTTCCACTCGCCGCGGGCGACCCCACCGGATTCGCGGACGGGATCGACTCCACACAGCACATCTTCTTCGTGTCCGAGGACCACCATCTCATCGCGCTGAAGTGGGCCGCCTGACGCCGCTGTCGGCCCGGCTCGATTGACGTTTTCGAACATGTGTTCGATACTTTGGGGGTGTCCCGCACCACTGAGCATGCCCCGCTCGAGCCCGACCAGAGCACGGCTCGCATGCTGCGCCCCGTTCCTGTCGGTGCCGGACACCTGTGGCCACAAGCTCCCTGTCGCGAGGGGTCACCCGGGCGGGTCATCCGGCCATCGGCGCGCCGGTCACCCGGCGACTGTTGCCGGTGCTGCCTGCCCTCGCGACCCTGTTGCCGGAGGGTGGGTTGCGCGCCGGCACCACGGTGACGATCGAGAAGTCGACCGCGCTCGCGCTGGCGTTGCTGGCCGGCCCGTCCCAGGCAGGTGGCTGGTGCGCCGTGGTCGGCGTACCGACCCTCGGCGCCCGGGCCATCGCCGAGGCGGGGGTCGCGCTGGAGCGGCTCGCGCTCGTCCCTTCCCCCGGATCGCAATGGGCGGCGGTGGTCGCCGCGCTGCTCGACGGGATGGACGTGGTCGTCGTACGCCCGCCGGCGCGGGTCAGCGGTGGGGAGGCCCGACGGTTGGCCGCGCGGGCCCGCGAGCGGGGCACCGTGCTGGTGTCGCTGGGTTCCTGGGAAGGCGCCGACGCCCGGCTTTCCGCCGCCGGTAGCCGGTGGAGCGGATTGGCGGGTGGCACGGGTCGGCTGCGGGCCCGCCGGCTGGTGGTCCATGCACGGGGCCGCGGTGCCGCCACCCGGCCGCGGCAGACCGAGCTGTGGCTACCCGCCTGGGACGGTGGCGTGGCTCCCGCACCGACCCCGATCGACGGGTCTGCCGACGGGCCGGCCGAGTTGCACGTCGCGGCGGTGTGACATGAGCGAATACGCCGTCCGCATGATCGTGGTGTGGTGTCCGGACTGGCCGGTGATCTCCGCCGTCCTCGCCGGGGAGGTGGCCGACGGCGTTCCGGCCGCGGTGCTGGCCGGCGGTCAGGTGCTGGCCTGCTCAGCGGGTGCCCGCGCGGAAGGGGTACGTCGCGGACTGCGCCGGCGGGAGGCGCAGAGCCGGTGTCCCGAGTTGGCGGTGCTGGTCCACGACCCGGATCGCGACGCCCGGTCCTTCGAGCCGGTGGTCGCCGTGGTCGAGGAGTCCTGCCCCGGCGTCGAGGTGTTGCGGCCCGGGGTCGTCGCGGTGTCCGCACGAGGTCCGGCCCGCTACTACGGCGGCGACGCCGCGGTGGCCGATCATCTCGCCGGTCGGCTGGCGCAGACGTGCGGCGTCCCGGTGCGGATCGGGGTCGCCGACGGCGTACTCGCGGCGACGTTGGCGGCACGCAGCGCCGCGGAAGAGACGGTGGTGACGGTCGTGCCACCCGGTGGGTCGCCGGGCTTCCTCGCCGGGCAGCCGGTGGAGATGCTGGATCGGCCCGAGCTCACTGACCTGCTGCGCCGGCTCGGGATCACCACCCTGGGGGCGTTCGCCGCGCTGTCGACCCGCGATGTGGGAAACAGGTTCGGTGCGGACGGGGGGCTCGCCCACCGGTTGGCCCGCGGCCAGGACGCCCGGCCGCTGGCTGCCCGCAGGCCTCCGCCCGATCTGATCGCGGCCACCGCATTCGACCCTCCCGTGGAGCGGGTGGACACCGCGGCGTTCGCCGCGAAGGCGCTCGCCGGGCAATTTCACGACCGACTCACCTCCCGCGGGTTGGGTTGTCTGCGGCTACGCATCACCGCCCGCACCGAGCACGGGGAGGAGCTGACCAGATGCTGGCGGCATGAAGGCGCCTTGTCCGCCGCCGCGATCGCCGACCGGGTGCGCTGGCAGCTGGGCGGCTGGCTGACCGACTCGACCGCGCGACCCCGATCGGTCGCCGGGCCGACCGCCGGCATCGTCGAGCTGTCGCTGCTCCCTGAGCAGGTGTTGCCGCACGCCGGTCAGCAGCTCGGTCTGTGGGGCGGCACCGGGGAGTCCGGTGAGCGCGCCGACCGGTCGCTGACCCATGTCCAGGGCCTGCTCGGGCCGGACGCGGTGCTGACCGCGGTCGTCGCCGGAGGGCGGGGTGCCGGCGAGCAGATGCAGCTGGTGCCGTGGGGTGAGCCGCGCCGGGCCGACCACGATCCGGCCCAACCCTGGCCCGGCCGGATGCCGGCGCCGTCGCCGGCCACCGTGCTGGACCGGCCGCAGCCGGTCACCGTCATCGACGCCGCCGGTGCTCCGGTCGGCATCACCGGCCGCTGCGCGGTGACCCGGCCACCCGCCCGGCTGGTACCGGAGGGGGCGGCGCCGGG
Organism: uncultured Actinomycetota bacterium; assembly: GCA_963775655.1. Classification (GTDB taxonomy): domain Bacteria; phylum Actinomycetota; class Actinomycetes; order Mycobacteriales; family QHCD01; genus DASXJE01. The sequence continues at coordinate 173,891 of CAVZJT010000002.1, forward strand.
GTCGGTTCATGACGTCGTCGCGTGGGCGGGGCCATGGCCGGTCGACGAACGGTGGTGGGACCGCACCGGTCGCCGGCACGCCCGGTTCCAGATGGTGACCGCCGACGGCACCGCCCGACTGCTCACGGTCGAGCGCAGCCGCTGGTGGATCGAAGCGGTGTACGACTGATGGGCCGCAACTGATGGGCTGGCAGAATCCGCCGATCCCGTGGTCGGAGCTCGAACGCCGGCTCTCCGGCCGTCCCCGGCCCGAGTCCCCCGGTGACGGCGGCGACAGTCCCGCGTGGTCGCGGGTCCGCGAGCCCTACGTCCCGCCCGTCCCGTCCGGGTCCACAGCTGCCCGGCGCGACCCGGGCCCGCCCTACGCCGAGCTGCACGCCCACTCCAACTTCAGCTTCCTCGACGGCGCCAGCCACCCCGAGGAGATGGCCGAGACCGCCGCCGAGCTCGGCCTGCAGGCGCTCGCCCTCACCGATCACGACGGGATGTACGGCGTGGTCCGGTTCGCCGAAGCCGCCGCAGGAGTGGGGCTGTCGACGGTGTTCGGAGCCGAGCTGTCCCTCGGCCTGTCCCAGCCGCAGAACGGCGTCGCCGACCCCGAGGGCGACCACCTCGTCGTCCTCGCCCGCGACCCGGAGGGCTACCACCGGCTGGCCACCGCGATCAGCATCGGGCAGCGGGCGGGCGGTGAAAAGGGGAAGCCGGTCTACGACCTCGCCGAGCTCGCGGCCGGTGCCGCCGGGCACTGGCAGGTGCTCACCGGCTGCCGGAAGGGGATCGTCCCGGCCGCACTGGCCCGCGGCGGTGCCGATGCCGCGACCCGTGCACTCGACCGGCTGATCGCGGAGTTCGGCCGCGACCACATCGCCGTCGAGGTGTGGGATCACGGCACCCCCGAGGACACCGAGCGGGCCGACACGCTGGCCGAGTTGGCGCACCGGGCGGGTGTCGACGTCGTCGCCACCACCAACGCGCACTACGCGACCCCCTCGCGCGGACGACTGGCCGCGGCACTGGCGGCGGTGCGCGCCCGCCGCAGCCTGGAGGAGATGGACGGCTGGCTACCGGCGGCCGGGGCGACCTACCTGCGTTCCGGGGCGGAGATGGCGGCCCGTTTCACCCGGCTCCCCGACGCGGTGGCCAGGGCGGCCGCGCTGGGCAGGGAATGCGCGTTCGACCTGCGGCTGGTCGCTCCCCGGCTGCCCGACTTCCCGGTGCCGCCCGGCCACACCGAGGCCAGCTGGCTCGCCGAGCTCACCTGGCAGGGCGCCGCGCTGCGTTACGGGCCGCGCGACGACGAGCGGATCCCCGGCGCCTACGCCCAGCTCGATCACGAGCTGGCCACGATCGAGCGGCTCGGGTTCCCCGGATACTTCCTCGTCGTCCACGACATCGTGCAGTTCGCTCAGCGCGAAGGCATCCTCTGCCAGGGCCGCGGGTCCGCCGCCAACTCCGCGGTGTGCTTCGCCCTCGGCATCACCTGCGTCGACGCGGTGCGCTACCACCTGCTGTTCGAACGGTTCCTCGCCCCCGAGCGGGACGGCCCGCCCGACATCGACCTCGACATCGCCTCGGGGCGGCGCGAGGAGGTGATCCAGTACGTCTACCAGCGCTACGGGCGGGACAACGCCGCGCAGGTGGCCGACGTCATCACCTACCGACCGCGGTCGGCGGTCCGCGACATGGCCAAGGCGCTGGGCTACTCCCCCGGCCAGCAGGACGCCTGGTCCAAGCAGATCGAAGGGTGGGGGCATGCCCTCCCCGCGATCAGTGACGGTACCGCGGGGCCCGACCACGACATCCCGGCCGACGTGGTCGCGCTGGCCGAGCAGCTGCAGGGTTTCCCCCGCCATCTCGGACTGCACTCCGGCGGCATGGTCATCTGCGACCGCCCGGTGATCGAGGTGTGCCCGGTGGAGTGGGCCCGGATGCCCGGTCGCAGCGTGCTGCAGTGGGACAAGGACGACTGCGCGGCCACCGGGTTGGTGAAATTCGACCTGCTCGGGCTCGGCATGCTCTCGGCGCTGCAGGGCGCCCTCGAGCTGATCCGCGACCACCACGGCGTCGAGGTCGACCTCGCCATGCTGCCGCCCGACGACGAGGCCGTGTTCGCCATGATCTGCGCCGCGGACACGGTCGGGGTGTTCCAGATCGAGAGCCGGGCGCAGATGGCCACCTTGCCCCGGCTCAAGCCACGGGAGTTCTACGACCTCGTGGTCGAGGTGGCGCTGATCCGCCCGGGCCCCATCCAGGGCGGGTCGGTGCATCCCTACATCCGCCGCCGCAACGGACAGGAAGACCCGAAATACGCCCATCCGCTGATGGAGCGGTCGCTGTCGAAGACCCTCGGCGTACCGCTGTTCCAGGAGCAGCTGATGGAGCTGGCGATCGACGTGGCCGGCTGCTCGCCCGACGAGGCCGATCTGATCCGCCGCGCCATGGGGTCACGCCGCTCGGCGGAGCGGATGGAGAAGCTGCGAGCCCGGCTCTACGACGGAATGGCGGCCAACGGCATCACCGGCGCGGTGGCCGACGAGATCTTCGACAAGCTGGCGGCGTTCGCCAACTTCGGGTTCGCCGAGAGCCACGCGATCAGCTTCGCCTACATCGTCTACTCCAGTTGCTGGCTCAAGCGCTACTACCCGGCGGCGTTCTACGCCGCGCTGCTGAACGCCCAGCCGATGGGCTTCTACTCCCCGCAGTCGCTGGTCGCCGACGCCCGCCGGCACGGGCTGTCCGTGCGCGGCCCGGACATCAACGCCTCCGCGGCGCTCGCGACGCTGGAGCCGGGTACGCCACTCCCACCCGACGCGGGTCCCACACCGCTGGGGCGGGCGGGTGAGTGCGAACCGGTGATCCGGCTGGGGCTGTCGTCGGTGCGCCATCTCGGCGAGGAGGTCGCGGAGCGGATCGCCGACGGGCGTCCCTACGCCGACATGGCCGACCTGGTCCGTCGTACCGCACTGACCACGCCGCAGGTCGAGGCACTGGCGACGGCGGGAGCGTTCGGCTCGTTCGGGTTGGACCGCCGGCGGGCGTTGTGGGCCGCGGGGATGGTGGCCACCGAGCGACCCGATCGGCTGGCCGGGCTGGGAATCGGCGCCGATCCGCCGACGCTGCCCACGATGACACCGCCGGAGACGACGCTGGCCGACCTGTGGGCGACCAGCATCTCCCCGGACAGCTACCCCACCCAGTACGTCCGGGATCGGCTCGAGGAGATGGGCGTCGTTCCCGCCGGCATGCTGCGCGACGTCCCGCACGGGGATCGGGTGCTGGTCGGCGGGGTGGTGACCCACCGCCAGCGACCGTCGACCGCGGGCGGGACGACATTCCTCAACCTCGAGGACGAAACCGGGCTGGTCAACGTCATCTGTGGCCAGGGCGTGTGGCGCCGGCACCGGCGGGTGGCCCGCGAGTCCAGCGCGCTGCTGATCCGTGGCCGACTGGAAAAGGTCGAGGGGGTGATCAACATCGTCGCGGAGCGGATCATGCGACTCCCCCTCACCGCGTCGACCCGTTCCCGCGACTTCCGGTGACCCCGCGGACAGGTCGTCTCACGCAGTCGCCCACGGCGCGGCGCCGTATCGCTTACGCTGCTCGGCACCGGTTCTTCCCGCCCGGCACACCGCCGCCGCAAGGAGGATCACGTGAGCGATCCAGCCGTAGTCGGACCTGCGTTGACCGACGCCGACTTCCAGCGGCTGCTGATGTTCCGCACCACACTGCGCCGCTTCGAGCGCTGGAGCGACGATCAGGTCGCCGCGCAGGGACTCACCCCGGCCTGGCACCAGTTGATGCTCGCCGTACGCGGGCATCAGGACCCGGACGGTCCCACGATCGGCGACATCGCCGACGCCCTGCTCGTCCGGCCCCACAGCGCCGTCGAGCTGTGCAACCGGGTGCAGCGCGCCGGCTTCATCACCCGCAACGCCGATCCCCGCGACGGCCGCATCGTCCGCATCCAGCTCACCGACGACGGCACCCGCGCCGTCGAGTCGCTGTCCCGGTTGCACCTCGAACAACTTCGCCTCTTCGCCCGGACGCTCGACCAGGTGATGGCCGGATCGGCGTCCTCCCCGCCGGAGTGACCGACCGCTAGGGTCAGCCCATGACGCTGGCGCGGTTCAAAGACCTGTGCGTGGACGCGACCGATCCCGCGGTGCTCGGCAGCTTCTGGGCGGCGGTGCTCGGACTCGCCGCCGAACCGCTCGACGGAGGCAATGTCCGGCTGACCGGGCCGACACCGCAGCACACCATCTGGATCAACCGGGTGCCGGAGCCGCGGACGGTCAAGCAGCGGATGCACCTCGATGTGCACACCGGATCCGTCGCCGACCTCGAGGCGCTCGGGGCCCGGATCCTCGCACCGCTCGACGGCTGGACGGTCATGGCCGATCCGGAGGGCGGCGAGTTCTGCGCGTTCCCCCGCGCCGAGGTGCCGGACTACCGGCTGTACGAAGTGAACATCGACGCCCACGACCCCCGGGCGCAGGCGGAGTGGTGGGCCGGACTGCTCGGCGCGAAGGTCGGACACGACGACGACCAGCCGTGGTGGTCGGTCGAGGGCATCGACCAGGCGCCGTTCGAGAGCATCGTCTTCGATGCGGTTCCGGAGCCGAAAACGGTCAAGAACCGCATCCACCCCGACGTCCTGGCCGACGCCCTACCGCCGCTGCTGGACTACGGCGCCACCGTGATCCGCCCGCGCGACGACGAGATCGACTGGCACATCGCGGCCGACCCCGAGGGCAACGAGTTCTGCGTCTTCCTCAACTGACCGCTGTCGTTCGGCTTGAACGCGACGTTCATGCCGCTAGATGGCTTGAACGTGACGTTCAAGCCGAATGGGGAGCGGCCGCCGGCGCGACCGGTTCACCCCGTCCAGCTCACCCCACTGGTAGGGCGAGGAACCGGCGTACCGCCGCGCCGATGCCGGCGGCGTCGATCCCGTGGGCGGCCGCGTGGTCGTCCGTCGTGCCGTAGCGGTGGAGTTCGGCGTCGCGCGACACGCCCAGACCGAGCAACCGGTGCGGTACGTCGGACAGTGCCCGCGCGATCACGTGCGCCGACGTGCCGGCCAGGTAGGGCTCGACGAGCACGATGGCCGGCTCGGCGCCGGCCGCGGCCGCGCGCAGCCCCGCCGCGTCGAATGGCCGGACCGTCGCGGCGTAGAGCACGGTGACGTCGAGGCCGGCGGTCGCCGCGAGCGTCGCCGACAGCGTCGGCCCGACGGCGAGGACGACGCCCTGCGCGCCACGGCGGACGACCCGGAGGCGTCCGTCGGCGGCCGCGAACGGCTCGTCGTTCGTGATCGTCGAGAGCCGCACGTAGACCCGGCCGCGGCCGCGGACCGCATCCGTGAGCAGTGCGGCGGCCTCGACCGGATGGCCGGGCACGTGCACGGTCCATCCGGGAAGCGTGTCGAGCAGCGCGACGTCACCGGGAGACTGGTGGGTGCGGCCGGCGGCCGAGGCGTCGTAGGAGCCGCCGATGCTGACCAGCACCGCCTCGACATCCTGATGGCCGAGGTCGAGCTTCACCTGCTCGAAGGCCCGCTCGATGAGAAACGGCGCGTAGCTGTGCGCGATCGGTCGCAGCCCGGTCAGCCCCATGCCACCGGCCACCGAGACCATCAGTGCCTCGCGGATCCCGACGTTGACCACGCGCTCGGGGTGCCGCGCGGCGACGCCCTCGAAGGCGTCGGTGGAGATGTCGGCGAGCACGAGCGCGACCCTCGGGTCGGCGTCGACCTCCCGCGACACGACATCGGCGAACGCATCGCGCATCGTCGCCGGGGCCGTCGTTGCGGTCGTGGTGGTCGCGGTCATCACACGGTCTCCTTCTGCTCGACGACGGCGACCACGGCGAGCGGTCCGTCTTCATGGGGGGTGGCGAACGCCTTCTCCAGTTTGTCGTGGTCCCGTCCGTCCACTGTGGACGTCGTCCAGCCTTCGACGGCGAATCGTCGGGCGATTCCGTCCGGCCAGCCGTAGGTCGCCGACGAGTTGTCGACGACCACAACCGTGAGCCGGTCGAGGCCGAGCCGCGCCGCCATGACGATCGCCTCCTCGTTGGTCCCCTCGTCGAGCTCCGCGTCACCGACCAGGACGACGACCCGCGGTCCGGTGCGGCCCTGGGCGCGGAGTCCCAGCGCGACGCCGACCGCGAGCGGAAGGCCGTGCCCGAGCGATCCGGAGGAGATCTCGACGCCGGTCAGGAGGTTGCGGTCGGGATGCCTGCCCAGCAGCGAGTCGGCCCGGCCCCAGCCCTCGAGCTGGTCCGGGTCGATGAAGCCGCGCGCAGCCAGGACGGCGTAGTAGCTCATCGGCCCGTGACCCTTCGACAGCAGGAACCTGTCGCGGTCCGGGTCGTCGGGCGCCTCGACCGGGATGCGTAACACCCGGTCGTAGAGCACCCACAAGACATCGAGGGTCGAGTTGGAGGCGAGATCGTGCTTCTCGTCTCCGGTCATCCGGGCGATCAGATCCGGCAGGTCGGCGTACGTCGCGGTGGTCATGACCATGATGCTGTAACTTCAACCAATGTTGAAGTCAACAGCTGAGGTGGGACGATGCCCGCGTTGCCGCATCACCTGACCATCGGGGAGCTCGCCGCGCGCAGCGGCGTCCGACCGAGCGCGCTGCGGTTCTACGAACAGGCGGGGCTGGTCTCCGCCGAGCGCACCGCCGGTAACCAGCGTCGCTACGCCCGGTCCACGCTGCGCCGGGTGGCGTTCATCCGGGCGGCGCAGAGGGTCGGTCTGAGCCTGGAGGAGATCCGTACGGCGCTGGCCACGCTGCCCGCCGACCGGACCCCGACCCGGGCGGACTGGCGGCGGCTGTCGCGCTCGTGGCAGTCGGAGTTGGAGACCAGGATCACCACGCTGCAGCGCCTCCGCGACCAGTTGACGAGCTGCATCGGCTGCGGCTGCCTGTCGCTGCGGACCTGTTCGCTCAGCAACACCGATGACGTCCTCGCCGCCCGTGGCGCCGGAGTCACCTCCCTGCTGCCCGATCGGGCATGACCCGCGGATTTGCCCTTGCATTGCTGTTCCCGGTGCGCGCGGATGGCTAATCTGAGCCGACCATGCGACCCGTTCACGTCGTCGCCGCACTATGGGTGATCCAGACGGTCACGATCCTCGTCGCGCCCCGGCGCTCAGGCGGGAATCGGCCTCGCCTGGGTCCTCATCACCGCCGTTCTGTCGGTGCTCGCCCTCCGTCGGCCGTTGTCCTGGTGGGTCGCGACCTGCATGGCGTGGGAGGGGATCGCCACCGTCACCCTCGTCGCCGGGATCGCTACCGTACGCGGGCTGACCGCCGGGTTCGTCATCGTCGCCGTCTGCCAGGTCGGCCTACTGGTCAGCTCGTGGCTGGCATTGTCGCCCCGCCACGCGATCCGCCGGTAGCGCGCCGCGGCTCAGCCGGCGGCCGGTACCTGCTCCGCGTCGTCGCCCATGAACGACTCCCAGAGCCGGGCGTAGATCCCATCCTGTGCTAGCAGTTCGTCCTGTGACCCGACCTCGACGATCCGGCCGTGGTCGAGCACGACGATCCGGTCGGCGCGGGCGGCGGTGGTCAGCCGGTGCGCGACGACGATCGTCGTACGCCGATGGGCCAGCACGTCGGCGGCGCGGGTGACGGCCGCCTCGGTGGCGAGGTCGAGCGATGCGGTGGCCTCGTCGAGGATGAGGATGTCGGGATCGACGAGTTGTGCTCGGGCCAGGGCCAGCAACTGCCGCTGGCCGGCCGAGAGGTGCCGGCCACGCTCGCCGACCGAGTGCAGGTAACCGCCGGAGAGCCGGGCGATCATGTCGTGCGCGCCGACCTGCCGGGCCGCCGCCTCGACCTCCGCGTCGGTGGCTGCCGGCCGGCCATACGCGATCGCGTCGCGCACCGTGCCGGAGAAGAGGTAGGCCTCCTGTGGGACGATCCCCAGCCGGTGCCGGTAGCCGGGGAGATCGAGGTCGCGCAGATCCTGGCTGTCCACCCGCACGGCGCCCTCGGTCGGGTCGTAGAAGCGGGCGAGCAGCTTGACCACGCTCGACTTGCCGGCGCCCGTCTCCCCGACCAGCGCCACGGTCTCCCCCGGCGCGATCCGCAGCCGGATGTCGGACAGTGCCTCGGTATCCGCGCCGGAGTAGGCGAAATGCACCCCGTCGAAGAGAATCTCCCCGGACAGCTGTTGAACCGGTAGCGGCGCCGCCGGCTGCGGGGTCGAGGTCGGGATGCGCAGCAGGTCACGGACCCGACGGAGGCCGACGGCCGCCTGCTGGTAGCCGTCGAAGACCTGGGACAGCTGCTGCACCGGCGAGAAGAACATGTTGACGTAGAGCAGGAACGCGATCAGCGCACCTGCCGTCAACGTGCCGTGGGAGACCCGGGACGCGCCGGCGGCCAGCACCAGCGCGGTCGCGACCTCGCTGAGGAACTCCACGAACGGGAAGTAGATGGCGATGTAGCGCTGTGCGCGCAGCCGGGAGACCCGGTAGTCGTCGCTGACCCGTTCGAACTTCGCGTTATTGTGCCCCTCCCGCCGGAAGGCCTGAGTCACGCGTACGCCGGCGACGTTCTCCTGCAGATCGGCGTTGACGATTCCGACCTTCTCGCGAGCATCGGCGTAGGCGACCGAGGACTTGGAACGGAAGATCAGCGTCGCGATGATGAGCACCGGCAGGATCGTCATCACGACCAGCGCCAGGCCGACGTCGAGGATGAACAGCGCGATGAGTACGCCGAGGAACAGCGACAGGCTGACGACCGCGGTGGCCAACCCGGTCTGGATGAACGTCGAGAGCGCGTCGACGTCGGTCGTCATCCGGGTCATGATCCGACCGCCGAGCTCGCGCTCGTAGAAGTCCAGACCCAGTCGCTGCAGGTGGGCGAAGAGCTTGACCCGCAAGGTGTAGAGCATGCGTTCGCCGGTCCGGCCGGTGACCTGGGTCTGCCAGACGCTCACGACCCAGTCGGCCAGGACGACTATCAGCGCGATGATCGACGTGGTGACGAGAGCGCTGCCCATGTGATCGGTGACGCCGTTGTCGACGCCGCCGCGGATCAGCGCCGGCAGCACGAGCTGCGCGACCGCGTCGAGCGCCACCAGGAGCAGACCGAGCAGCAGGCCTCTGCGGAACGGGCGCAGCAGGTGGCCCAGGTTGAAGTCCGGGTCGGGCTCGCGGGCCTCCTCGGCGTCGACGTCGGGACGGTCGGTGGCCGGCCGAAGCGCGGCGACCTGCTCGAGTAGCTCCGGGGTGGCCGGCAGCGAGGCGAACATGCCGCCCGGCCCGCCGCCACCACCGCCCCCGCCACGGCCGCGGAGGCCGGGCACCGTCGCGGCGACGGCGAGCGGCACGTCGGCACGGACCGGGCCCGTCTCGCGCCACAGCGCGGGTGTGACCCCGGCCGGTTCGTCATCGACGATGTCGGCGGTCTCCGTCGTACCGGGCAGCTCCCCGGCGTCGATGCCCTCCACGTCGTCCCCGGGTCCGGCCAGCAGCAGGCGGTAGAGCGGGCACCGGACCAGCAGCTCGCTGTGCGTGCCGACGTCGATGATGCGCCCCTCCTCCAGGACGGCGATCCGGTCGGCGAGGGAGAGCGTGCTGCGGCGGTGGGCGATGAGCAGCGTCGTACGGCCCTGCATCACCCGGCGCAGCGTGGCGTGGATCTCGGCCTCGATGCGGGCGTCGACGGCGGAGGTCGCATCGTCGAGCAGCAGCACCTGCGGGTCGGTCAGCAGCGCGCGGGCCAACGCCACCCGCTGCCGCTGGCCGCCGGAGAGGGTCAGGCCCTGCTCGCCCACGACGGTGTCGTAGCCGGCCGGCAGGTCACGGATGAAGCCGTCGGCCTCGGCGGCCTCCGCGGCCGCGATGACCTGCGCCTCGGTCGCCTCGGGGTGGCCGTAGGCGATGTTGGCGCGCACGCTGTCGGAGAAGAGGAAGCTGTCCTCGAAGACGACACCGATCCGCGAGCGCAACGACGACATCGTGACGTCGCGGATGTCGTGACCACCGACTCGCACCGCGCCACGCTGGACGTCGTAGAAGCGCGGCAGGAGCAGTGACACCGTCGACTTGCCCGACCCGGTGCCGCCGACCAGGGCGAGGGTCTCGCCGGGCTCGACCTGCAGGTTGACGCCTTCGAGGACCGGCCGGGAGCGCACGTAGCCGAAGGTCACGTCCTCGAGCTGGACCCCGGCCGGCCCCGCGGGCATCTCGATCGCATCCGGTGCGTCGGTGACGGTCGGCTGGGAGTCGATGATCTCGAACACCCGGACCACGCCGGCGCGGGCCTGCTGGCCGACGGTGAGCAGGCCGGCAAGCATCCGCACCGGCGAGACCAGCGAGCTGAGGTAGGTCGAGAAGGCGAGGAACGTGCCCAGGGTGATGTTGCCGTGGTAGGCCAACCAGCCACCGAGCGCCAGGACGCCGACCTGACCGAGCGCGGGCACCGCCTGCAGCGCCGGGTTGAACTTGCTGGTCGAGCCGGACCGCGCGCATGCGGCCGGCGAACAGGCTGCGGGCGCTGTCCTCGAGCGTCTCGAGCTCGCGCTGCTCCTGGCCGAACCCCTTGACGACCCGTACGCCGGTGACCGCCGACTCGACGACACCGGCGACCTCGGCGACCCGCTGCTGGGCGTCCCAGTTCGCCGGGAACAGCTGCTTGCGGCTGCGGTAGGCGACGAACCACAACGCCGGCCCGATGAGCAGCGCGACGACCGTCAGCAGCGGCGACAGCCAGAGCATGATGATGAGCGACAGCAGGAAGAGCAGGATGTTGCCGGACATGATCGGCAACATGCCGAGCAGACCCTGCACGAGGGTGATGTCGGAAATCGCGCGGCTGACGACCTGGCCGGTCTGCAGGTCGTCCTGCTTCGCTCCGTCGAGCCGCTGCAACGCCGCGAACACCTCGGTGCGCATGTCGTACTGGACGTCGAGGCTCAGCCGGCCACCGAGGTAACGACGGACGTAACCCGAGCCGAACCGGAGCACACCGGCGGCGAACAAGGCGATCACCCACGGCAACAGCGGCTCGGTGTGGGTGAGGATCACGTCGTCGACGACCTGCCGGACGATGAGCGGGGTGACGGCGGTCAGCGCCGTACCCAGCAGTGCCCCACCGAAGGCGAGGATGACCAGCCTCCGGTAGCGCATGCAATAGCCGACCAGCCGGCGTAGCCACCCGGCCGCCGGCGCTTCCTCGACCGCCCGATCGTCGCCACGGGCCCGCGTTGCCGCCATCATCGTTAGCGATTCTAACCGCACATCGTTAGCAGGTCTAACCTCTTCACCCGTCCGGCCCCGTCGCGGCGGCTCGACACCGGGCTTACCCAGCCCACAGACTTGCCCGGTGGGGTCCGGGGGGCAGCGGCGTGCACTCGCCGTAATCGACATCGACGGGGTCGTCGCCGACGTCCGCCACCGCCTGCACTACATCGAGGGCCGGCCGCGCCGGTGGCGGGAGTTCTTCGCGGCGGCCGGTGACGATCCGGCGCTTCCCGACGGCGTGGCGCTGGTGCACGAACTCGCCGCGACGTACGACGTGGCGTGGTTCACCGGCCGGCACGAGCGGCTGCGCCGGGTGACCGAAGCCTGGCTGGCCGGGCACGGCCTGCCCGAGGGACCTCTGGTCATGCGCGCGGACAAGGACTACCGGCCGGCCCGGGTGGTCAAGCCCGAACTGCTCGCGAGATTGCGGGACATCGCGCCGGTGGCGCTGGTGGTCGACGACGACCCGGACGTGGTCGCCGTGATCGCCCGCGACGGGACTCCGGTGCGACTCGCCGACTGGGTCCCCCGGGCCGCCACGCTGGCCCGGGCGCAGGACGTTGACGGACAGACATGACGCCGTTGTGCAACGCTGGCGGCGTGGCGATCACCCGACCGGCACGACCCCGCAACGACCCGGGACAGTACGACGACCTGGTCGACCAGTGGTGGCAGCCACACGGGCAGCTCGCGATGCTGAACTGGATCGCCGCCGCCCGGGCCGAGCTGATCCCGCCGGCCCGGCGACCAGGGGCCGTCCTCGTCGACCTCGCGTGCGGAGGCGGGCTGCTCGCCCGGCACGTCGCCGGCCGCGGATACCGGCACATCGGCATCGACCTGACCCCGAGCGCGTTGAACGTCGCCCGCTCCCACGGCGTGCTCCCGGTGTGTGCCGACGTCCGCTCACTGCCGTTGCCCGACGAGGCGGCCGACGTCGTGTCGGCGGGCGAGATCCTCGAGCACGTCCGTGACGTCGCCGGTGTCGTCGCCGAAGCGTGCCGGGTGCTGCGACCGGGCGGCACACTGGTGATCGACACCGTCGCCCGCACCGCGCTGGCCCGGTTCCTCGTCGTCACGGTGGCCGAGCGGATCCCCGGCGCCGCACCACCCGGCATCCACGACCCGGACCTGTTCGTCGACCGCCGGGTCCTGCAGGCCGAATCTGCGCGGCACGGCGTACCACTGCGGCTGCGTGGGCTGCGACCGTCGGTGCCGGACGCGGTCCGCTGGTTACGCCGCCGGTCCGACGACGTCGCGATGGTGCCGACCCGGACGACGTCCGTGCTGTTCCAGGCCTCTGGCGTGAAGGAGAGTCGATGACCGACACGGTGACGCTCCCTGACACCGCGGCCGCGTTGGCGGCCGCCGAGGAGGTCGCGCCGGCGCTCGCCGCGCGGGCCGCCGAGCACGACGGGCCGGGCGCGTTCCCGGCCGCCGACTTCGACGATCTGCGTGCGCGCGGACTGCTCGGGCTGATGGTGCCGACCCGGCTCGGTGGTCCCGGGGCCGGCTTCGCCGACTACGCCGAGGTGGCGATGGCGCTCGCCCACGGCGCCGGCGCCACGGCGCTGATCTACAACATGCACGCGTCGGTGACCGGTGCGCTGGCGCTGACCCCCGACGAGGTGTTGCACGCTCTCGGTGTCCCGGACAGCTACCTCGACGTCCGCGACCGCGCACTGGCGCGGGCCCGCGACGGCGCGCTGTACGCCGTCGCGATGAGCGAGCGCGGCGCGGGCAGTCGGCTGTCGAAGATCACCACGACCTACGAGGCCGTCGAGGGCGGCTACCGCATCGTCGGGGCGAAGGCGTTCGTCTCCGGGGCCGGGCACGCCGACGGCTACCTCGTCGCGGCGCGCGAGCGGGACGTCGACCCGCCGCGCGTCTCCTACTTCCTCGTGCCGGCCGGACCGGGCCTGACCGTCGAGGAGACCTGGGATTCGCTCGGGATGCGCGCGACGGCGAGCCAGGACCTGCACCTCGACGTCGTCGTCCCCGCCGACACCCTGCTGGGCGGCGTCGAGGGGCTGACCCTGCTGATCGCGCAGGTCATGCCGCAGTGGCTGGTCGCCTCCTACGCCGCCGTCTACGTCGGGGTGGCCCAGTCCTGCATCGACGAGGCCGTGCGGCACCTCACCGAGCGCGGCCTCGCGCGGCTGCCCGCGGTGCGGGCCCGGGTCGGCCGGGCCGAGGCGCGGGTGGCCGCGACCAGGCTCGCCGTCCGCGAGACGGCCCGCCGGGTCGACGCCGAGCCGGGACAGCCGGAGACCAACCACTGGGTGTGGCGGGCGAAGCTCCTGGCCGGCGAGACCGCGATGGAGGTCGCCGCCTCGATGCTGGAGGCGGCCGGCACCTCGGCCACCCGCCGCGGGCATCCGCTCGAACGGCTCTACCGCGACGCCCGTTGCGGATCGCTCCAACCGGCCACCAGCGACGTGTGCGCCGACTGGCTGGGTGCCGCCACCCTCGGCCTCGATCCGCACGCCGACGCGGACGTCGCCCGGTGGTGAGCCCGGGCACGGCGAGCGGATGGACCACCCCGGTGCGGGTCACCGGCCTCGGGCACGCCGTCCCGCCGGCAGTCGGGCAGCCCGACCTGTGGAAGGGGTTCTTCGCCGACCGCTACGCCGGGGTCCGGTCCGCCGAGCGGGTGTTCTCGTCGTCGGGCGTGCAGACCCGGCACACCGTCGTCAACCCGTCGGTGGAGGACATCTCCGACTGGGGCACCGAAGCCCGGATGCGCCGCTACCTGACCGAGGCGATGCCGCTGGGCAAGTCGGCGGTGGGAGCCGCGCTGGCCGACGCCGGGGTCGCCGCGGACGACGTCGGCCTGTTCGCGGTCGCGACCTGCACCGGCTACGCCACGCCGGGCCTGGACATCCTGCTGAGCCGTGACCTCGGGATGCGGGCGGATCTGCAGCGGCTCCTGGTGGGGCACATGGGGTGCTACGCCGCGCTGCCGGGGCTCGCCGCGGTGGCCGATTTCGTCGCCTCGCGGCGCCGGCCCGCCGTACTGCTCTGTCTGGAGCTCACCAGCCTGCACCTGCAGCCGCCGACCACGGGGATGGACCAGGTGGTCACCCATGCGCTGTTCGGCGACGCCGCGGCGGCGGTGGTCGTCCAACCGGGTGACGGGCCGGGCCTGCGGATGCTTGACATGGCCGCCCGCACCGACGTCGCCACCGCCGACCACATGACCTGGGACGTCACCGACCAGGGGTTCCGCATGGGCCTGTCCCCGCGGGTGCCGAACGTGCTGGGCCGCCACGTCGGCTCGGTGGTCGAGGAGTTGCTGGCCGCTCACGGACTGGCCCCCGGCGACGTGGACGGGTGGGCCGTGCATCCCGGCGGGCGGCGGATCCTCGAGGCCGTCCGCACCAGCCTCGGGCTGACGGAGGAAGCGCTCGAGCCGTCCTACGACGTGCTGCGCGGCTACGGCAACTGCTCGTCACCGACCGTCCTGTTGGTGCTCGAGGCACTCCGGGAGCGACGGGCCCGGACCGTCGTCGCGATGGCCTTCGGGCCGGGACTCACCCTCTACGCCGGGCTGCTCCAAGCGCCATGACTCCAGGGCCGAAGGTTGGCATGCGACACGCCGAATGTTGCGGACGCATCACATGATGAATATTTCGTGGCCAGCGGGGCACACTGTGACTGTTGCCACACGTCATACCCCGCTTGCACAGGAATTCGAGAGCCATGTGTCCGCACGCAACCCCGTGCCCCTCGGCTGACGACGCCGATCGAGACGCCGCCCAGGTCGTATCCAGCCATCCCGAGCAGGGATGGAGTCTGCTCTGCAACGGAGTCGTCTTCTTCGACGACACCGGCGAGCTCCTCCCCGACGGACGGATCATCGCCCCGCGCCGCCGGCAACCCCTGGTAACCGCGCCTGCCGCCTGAGTGACCGCCCGGTCAGGCCTCCGGCAGGGGCGGGCAGCTGCACATCAGGTTGCGGTCCCCGTACCCGCCGTCGATCCGCCCGACCGGCGACCAGTACTTGTCCTGCCGGAGCCCCGGTAGCGGGTAGGCCGCCTCGTCCCGGCCGTAGGGGTGCTGCCAGTCCCCGGCCAGCGCCGCCGCGGTGTGCGGGGCACCCGTGAGCGGGTTGTCGGTCCGGTCGTACTCCCCCGCCGCCACCTTCTCGATCTCCTGCCGGATCGCGACCATCGCGTCGACGAACCGGTCCAGTTCGGCGAGATCCTCCGACTCGGTCGGCTCGACCATCAGCGTCCCCGCGACCGGGAACGACATGGTGGGGGCGTGGAACCCGTAGTCGATCAACCGCTTGGCGACGTCTTCGACGGTGATCCCGGTCTGGGTGGTGAGCGGCCGCAGATCGATGATGCACTCGTGGGCGACGAGGCCGCCGCGCCCGGTGTAGAGGACCGGGTAGTGCGGCGTGAGCCGCCGGGCGAGGTAGTTGGCCGCGAGTACGGCGACCTGCGAGGCCTGCCGGAGCCCGTCCGGGCCCATCAGCCGCAGGTAGGCCCAGGAGATCGGGAGCACCCCTGCCGACCCGTACGGCGCCGCGGACACCGGCCCAGGACCGGTCGCCGGCCCGGCGGAGGGATCCAGCGGGTGGTTGGGCAGGTGGCCGGCGAGGTGTGCCCGGACGCCGATCGGGCCGACTCCCGGACCTCCGCCGCCGTGCGGGATGCAGAAGGTCTTGTGCAGGTTGAGGTGCGAGACGTCGGCGCCGAAGTCACCCGGCCGGGCCAGCCCGACCAGGGCGTTGAGGTTGGCGCCGTCGACGTAGACCTGCCCGCCGGCGTCGTGCACCAGCGCGCACACCTGCGCGACCGAGGTCTCGAAGACCCCGTGCGTCGACGGGTAGGTGAGCATGATCGCGGCGAGCCGCTCGCCGTGCACGGCGAGCTTCGCGCGCAGGTCGTCGAGGTCGATGTTGCCCGCGCTGTCGCAGGCGACCACGACGACGGTGAGCCCGGCCATGACGGCGCTGGCCGCGTTGGTGCCGTGCGCGGAGGATGGGATCAGGCACACGTCGCGCTCGTCGTGTCCCTGCGCCTCGTGGTAGCCGCGGATCGCGAGCAGCCCGGCGAGCTCACCCTGGCTGCCGGCGTTGGGCTGCAGGGACACCGCGGCGTATCCGGTGATCTCGACCAGCCACTGCTGCAGATCGGCCAGCAGCCGGGCGTAGCCGCGTGACTGGTCGGCCGGCGCGAAGGGGTGGATCCGGGCGAACTCCGGCCAGGTGACCGGCTCCATCTCGGTGGTGGCGTTGAGCTTCATCGTGCAGGAGCCGAGCGGGATCATCGACCGGTCGAGGGCGATGTCGCGGTCGGACAACCGGCGGAGGTAGCGCAGCATCGCGGTCTCGGAGCGGTGCTGGTGGAAGACCGGATGGGCCAGGTAGGGGCTCGACCGGCGCAGCGGCTCGGGCAGCGCGTCGGGGGTCGCCTCGTCGAGCGCGTCGAGGTCCGGCTCGGTGACGCCGAACGCCGACCACACGGCCGACAGCGCCGCCCGGTTGGTGACCTCGTCGCAGGCGATCCCGACCCGGTCGTCGTCAATGAAGCGCAGGTTGACGCCACGCTCGACCGCCGCGGCGACCACCTCGGCCGCGCGCCCCGGGACGAGCGCGGTCAGGGTGTCGAAGTAGGTCTCGTGCGCGAGTTCGACCCCGCCGGCCTGGAGCCCGGCGCCGAGCAGCGCGGCGTAGCGGTGCACCCGCCGGGCGATCGCGGCGAGTCCCTCGGGGCCGTGGTAGACGGCGTACATGCCGGCTATCACGGCGAGCAGCACCTGCGCGGTGCAGATGTTGCTGGTGGCCTTCTCGCGGCGGATGTGCTGCTCCCGGGTCTGCAGCGCCAGCCGGTAGGCCGGGGCACCCGCGGAGTCCTTCGACACGCCCACCAGCCGGCCGGGCAGCGACCGGGTGAGGCCCTGCCGGACGGCGATGTATCCGGCGTGCGGGCCGCCGAACCCGAGCGGAACACCGAACCGCTGGGCCGAGCCGACGGCGACGTCGGCGCCGATCTCCCCCGGCGGACGGAGCAAGGTCAGCGCGAGCAGGTCCGCGGCCACCGCGACGACTGCACCGCGTTCCTTGGCCGCGGCGACGACGGCGGCGTGGTCACGGACGGCCCCGGTCGCCCCTGGGTACTGCAGGAGCGCGCCGAAGAACTCGCCGTCGGGCAGCCCGCCCGACAGGTCGGCCACGACCACCTCGAGCCCCAGCGGGCGGGCCCGCGTCGCCAGCACCGCGATGGTCTGCGGCAGCACCTCGGCGTCGACCAGGAACCGGTCGGCGGCGACCTTCGACGTACGCCGGGCGAGGGTCATCGCCTCCGCGGCCGCGGTCGCCTCGTCGAGCAGCGACGCGCCGGCGACCGGGAGCCCGGTGAGGTCCTCGATGACGGTCTGGAAGTTCAGCAGCGCCTCCAGCCGGCCCTGGCTGATCTCCGGCTGGTACGGCGTGTAGGCGGTGTACCAGCCCGGGTTCTCCAGCACGTTGCGGCGGATCACGCCGGGCGTGACGGTGTCGTGGTAGCCGAGGCCGATCATCGAGGTCCGCACGCTGTTGGCGGCGGCGAGGCCACGCAACTCGGCGATGATCTCGGGCTCGGTGCCGGCCGCGGGCAGGCTGAGCGGGTCGGCGGCGCGGATCGCCTCCGGCAGCGCCGCGTCGGCGAGATCGTCGAGCGAGCCGTAGCCGATGACGGCGAGCATCTTGGCCTGCTCGTCGGCGTCCGGGCCGATGTGCCGGCGGGTGAACGGGATACCGCGTTCCAGGTCGACCAGGCGATCGGGCATCGGGGCCTCCAACGGGACGGACGGGGGCGACGGGTGGCGGTGGGCCACCCGCGTCCTCCCCCTCTGTCATCGAGGCCTGAGAGCTTCGCCGCACCGGCCGGGACCGGTGGACTTGCACCGTCGGCGGGGACCGGTGGTCCGGTCCCACTTTCCAGAGTCGCCTCGCCTGCGCGGTCCGTTGGCCTGAGAGGTTCCGGGGAGGGTTGCTCCTTCGGCGTCCCATGCTGGCGGCGTGGGAACTCTCCCGCGTGGGGTCGGTGGCGTCCTCGACGGTACCAGCGCGGCGCCGGTTCGGGCCGGTGGCGGGGCTGTGGGTCAGCCGGTGCGGCGCGAGCGGCGCCGCTCGGACAGCTCGTCGGGGACCCCGCCCTCGACCACGGCACCGTCGAGACGTTCGCCGGGGAGTTCGGCCAGCGACCCGGTCAACTCGCGCAGCGCGCCGCTGACCGCGATCCCGAACACGCCCTGGCCGCCCTGCAGCAGGTCGACGACCTCCTCCGGCGAGGTGCACTCGTAGACGGTGGTGCCGTCGGAGAGCAGGGTCAGCTCGGCGAGGTCGTCGGCGCCGCGGCTGCGCAGGTGCTCGACCGCGGTGCGGATGTTGGCCAGGGAGACCCCGGTGTCGAGCAGCCGTTTGACGACCTTCAGCACCACGATGTCGGTGAACGAGTAGAGCCGTTGCGTGCCGGAGCCGGCCGCTGTACGGATCGACGGCGCGACCAGCCCGGTGCGGGCCCAGTAGTCGAGTTGCCGGTAGGTGATCCCGGTCGCGGAGCAGGCCGCCGGACCGCGGTAGCCGATCATCTCGTCGGGCACCGGTTCGGTGCCGTCGTCGAACAGGGACCCCTGGGTGGGGCGGGAGACGGGCGGCCCGGCCTCGGAGTCATCCGGCGCGGGTTGATCGGCGGAGTCATCGAACGCGGTCGAGTCGGGGGTCTGCGGGCCGGATCGGCCGTCTCCCGGGTGGTCGCGTCCGCTCACGACAGCCTCCCGGGTGCGCTCGACGAGGTCCCTACACCGACCGGCATCAGACCGAATCAGCCGGCCCGAGTCACACGGTGAGGATTTGGACGGTAGGCGCCCGCGAGGCCACGGTCAACGGACGTCGGAGGCGTGTCGTAACCTTCGACCTCGACTGGAGAGTCAGCCTTACGCCTGGCTTGTCGCAGGTCGAGCGTGGCCTGCGTCTACTGCCCGGCGAAATCGTCCGGCGAGATGGTGTCGAGGAACTCGCGGAACTTCTCCACCTCGTCCTCCTGCTCGTCCGGGATGAGGATGCCGGCCTCCTCGAGTACGGCGTCCTCGCCGTAGATCGTCGCGCCGGACCGCAGGGCGAGCGCGATGGCGTCCGACGGGCGGGCACTGACCCGGGCGCCGCTGGCGAAGACCAGGTCGGCGAAGAAGATCTGGTCCCGCATCTCGGTGATGTGCACCGACTCGAGCTGACCGCCGAGGGCCGTGACCACGTCGCGGAGAAGGTCGTGCGTCATGGGCCGGGCGGGCTTCACACCCTGCTGCTCGAAGGCGATCGCCGAGGCCTCGACGGCCCCGATCCAGATCGGGAGATAGCGCTCCCCGTTGGCTTCCTTGAGGAGCACAATCGGCTGGTTGACCGGGAGCTCAACTCGCACACCCACGACCTGCATCTCGTTCATCCTGCACTTGCCTCCCTGACCGTGGACGCCGGGACACTACTTTGACGCTACACGTCCGGCGTCTGCGCCCGCGCGGCCAGCACAGCTCGCGAGGCCAACGTTCGCATACCTGATCCCGCTATACCCCAGGGCCTGCGGACTAACCTCCGAGCACCGAACGCAACCCCGCTTTCACCAGAGCGGCGTGCAGCCGCACGGACAGTGCGGCGAGCTCGTGGACGGCCTCCTCGGCCCGTCCCCGGGCCTCCGGACTGCGCTGCCGGACCAGGGGGGTGACCACCTGCTGGACGAGTCCGACCTCGCGGTCGGCGGCCGTCCGGAAGGCCCGCAGATGCCTCGGCTCGATGCCGTACCGGGCCAGCTCGCCGACCGCCTGGGCGACCGTGAGCGACGTGTCGTCGTAGTGGCCGCCGCGGGAGGTCACCATCCCGAACTGCTCCAGCTGGGTCAGCGCCTCGTCGGTCAGTCCGGTCGTGGCGAGCACCTCGGCCCGGGACAGCCGGATCGGCGAGCGGCTCGGCTCGAAGTCCTCGGCGTCGGGCAGCCCGTCGGCCGCGACCAGCGCCCGGGGCACCCGCGGCGACCCGCCGGGAACATCGGGCGGCTCGAGTCCCCGGTCGAGTGCGTCGAGGTGCTCCTTGATCACCCGCAACGGCAGGTACCGATCCCGCTGCGCCGCCAGCACGTAACTGAGCCGGCTCATGTCCTCGCGGGAGAACTTGCGGTAGCCCGACGGGGTCCGGTGCGGGCTGACCAGGCCTTCGGACTCCAGGAACCTGATCTTGGAGATGGTGACGTCGGGAAAGTCCGAACGGAGTTGGGAGAGCACCTCGCCGATGCTCATGAATGCCCGGGCGGACCCGGCCGAGGTCATCCGACCGCCTGTGACACGTCCTCGCCCCCCGCTTGGGAGCCGGTGAGGAACACCAGCCGGAATTTGCCGATCTGCACTTCGTCGCCGCCGGTGAGTGCGACGCCCTCGATCCGCTCGCGGTTGACGTAGGTGCCGTTGAGGCTGCCGACGTCGAACACCGAGAAGTCGGCACCGGTGCGGCGGAACTCCGCGTGCCGCCGGGAGACCGTTACGTCGTCGAGGAAGATGTCGCTGTCGGGATGGCGCCCGGCGGTGGTCGTGTCCTGGTCGAGCAGGAAACGGCTGCCGGCGTTGGGTCCGCGCTTGACGACGAGCAGCGCGGAACCGGCCGGGAGCGCATCGACCGATCCGAGTTGGCCGGACTCCGATGCCTCGGTCGCTTCGGCGGCGTCGTCGAAGGCGCTGCTCGGGATGATCGACGTCGTCTCCGCCGCCGAGGTCTCGCCGGAGCGCGGTAGCCGCGCGCCACACTGCGAGCAGAACCGACTTTCGTCGGCATTCTGCTGGCCGCATCGGGTACAGAACACGATCGGACTCGCCTCCCCCTGATCGGCCACCGGGCGTGCGAAGCGTAGTCAGGCGGCCGTTACAAGGTCAACTGAAGGTCGACGGTTTGGGTCGTGTCGTTCCCCACTGTCGACTCTCACGCGTCACTGTGGGTCGAGGGTCTTCTGGTAGGCCTCGGCATCGAGCATGTCTTCCAACGCCGACGTGTCGGTGACGGTGATCTCCACCAGCCAGCCGTCGCCGTACGGATCGGAGTTGATGAGTTCGGGGTGCTCGTCGAGGGCGTCGTTGCGCGCGGAGACGGTGCCGGAGGCCGGCGCGTAGACGTCCGAGACACTCTTCGTCGACTCGACCTCGCCCATCGGCTGGCCCTTCTCGAGAGCCGTGTCGACCGCGGGCAGCGACACGAAGACGACGTCCCCGAGCGCGTTCTGCGCGAAGTCGGTGACGCCCACCCGGATCGTCCGGCCGTCCGGACCGGCCTTCGCCCACTCGTGCTCGGCGGTGTACTTCAGCTCCGTAGGAGTACTCACGCAGGTCCTCTCGGGGTGATCCGTGACCGGTCCGGCTGCTCAGTGCCCGCCGGTCGGTGCAGCGTAATGAAGCCGCGAAATGGGTCGCAAGGCGGAGACGACGACGTGGTCGCGCTGGATCGAACTCACCAGTCCGCCCTGCTGATGCACGGTGTCGGCGACACCGCCGGGGATGTTCATCGCGGCCGCGAGAGTGGACGGATCGCCGATCGCCACGACGTCGTACGGCGCGGTGAGGCTCTTCCCGTCCAGCGACACTCCCCCGGCCGAACCGGTCCAGGCGCTGGACAACCCGATCCGTACGTCGTTGACCTCGATGGTCTCGGCACCGGCCGCGCGAAGTTCCTGCACGGCGTCGAGCAGGGTGTCGGGGTCGACCCGGGACCGCGGGTCGGTGATGGTCAGATCGAGTCCGGGACCTTGTGCCGGCAGGGTGCCGGCCAGGATGCCCAGCGACGACGCCCGCGACCTGGCCTCGGTGAGCGCCGCGGCGGCCCGGTCACCGCCCGAGGCCAGCCGGCTCCGGGTCGCCTGCAGCGCCGCGACCTGACCGCGTAGCCGCTGCTCGCGGCTGGAGACGTCGTCGAGGATTCGCACCAGGTCGGACTGCCGCGCGGTGGCGAGGCCGCCGGTCGCGGTCTGGGAGTGCACCTGGACGGCGAGGCCGAACCCGAGCAACCCGCAGAGCAGCCCGATCAACAGGCCGGCCGGCGAGGTGCCGAAGCGCGCCGCGGCCCGGAGCTTCTCGCGCACCTGCTCGGCGCGCCCGGTGTCGGTCATGCCCGGAACACGTGCCGGCGGATCGCGGCCACGTTGCCGAAGATGCGGATCCCGAAGACGACCACCACGCCAGTCGACAACTGCGCGCCGACGCCGAGCTTGTCGCCGAGGAAGACGATCAGGGCGGCGACGAGGGCGTTGGAGATGAAGGACACGACGAAGACCTTGGCGTCGAAGATGCCGTCGAGGTGGGCCCGGACGCCGCCGAAGACCGCGTCCAGCGCGGCCACCACGGCGATCGGCAGATAGGGCTGCAGCCACAACGGGACGGTGGGTCCGAGCACGATGCCGAGCACGATGCCGACGGCGAGCGCGAGGGCCGGGATCATCAGTGGCCTCCCCGTTTGGTGGGCGTCGGCGTGGTGGGCGTCGGTGTCGCCGGCACCGGTCGGGCGTAGTGCAGGCCGGCGCCGGCGGCCGCGGGGAGCGACAGGTGACCCGCAGTACGGGTGGCGAACCGCAGGCCGTAAAGGCCGACGTAGCTGCGGAACTGGCTCGCGGTCGGGGATCCGGCGAACCTCGCCCGGAGCCCGCCCGGCTCGCCGATCGCCTGGACCGTGTACGGACTCGACACCGGGAAGAGGTCGACGAGGATCGCACCGCCGGCCGTGCGGATGGTGCTCGTGGGGGCGAGTCGCTGGCCGTTGATCGCGACGGCCTCCGCACCGGACGCCCAGAGCGCGTTGACGATGCTCTGCAGATCGCGGTCCTGCACGAGGCCGGTGTCGTTCGGCGGCTCGGTGGTCTGCTGCCCGGTCACCGGGTCGGTGCGCTTGATCGGGGCGGCGTCGGCGACGATGACGGCGATGCCCGGGCCGTGCACCGGCACAAGCGCGGCCGCGGCTTCCAGCTGGGTCAGCGTGCCCGCGGCGGCCCGGCCGGAGCTGGTCTCGGCGAGCCCGGCGCTGCGGTCCCGGCCGACCGCGACGGTCAATGCGGCGACCTTGCGCTGCAGCGCGTCCCCGGTGCGGGTGGCCCGGTCGACGTCGCCGATCAGCGCCTGCCGGTCCCGCGCCGACTCCGGCGCCTGGCGGGCCGTCTGGCGGTAGGCGACCGCAAGCAGCAGCCCGGCCAGGACCAACCCGATCACCAACCAGACCCGGGCGCGGCCCCGCGCTGGTGGCGGCGCACCGGCGGCGGTGCGTCGCTTGGCGGCCTCGGCGTACCCGGGATCGAGGGTGTCGTTCATCAACCCGTCGAGCAGCGAGCGCGTCGGTCCGGTGCCGGATCCGGTCGCCGGCGGCTGGGTCTTCGTCACACGGTCTCCGGAGCGGGTGGTGCCCCCCGGCGGTCCGCCCCCACCAGCGTGATGACCTGCCAGACGTAGAGCGCGCCCGCCCAGAGGTAGAGCGCCGTACCCCAGATCGTGAACGCCCACGCGATCGGCTGGATCACCTGGGCGGCGGTGCCACCGACGATCTCGGCGAGCAGCAGGAACGGGAAGGCGTAGAGCAGGTTGAACGTCGCCGCCTTGCCCAGGTAGTGCACCTGCAGCGGGCCGTAGCCGTGGCGGCGCAGCACCGGCAGGCAGAGGCCGAGGATCAGGTCGCGGCCGACCAGGATCGCCACGAGCCACCACGGGATCAGGCCGCGTACGGCGAACGCGACCAGGGTCGCGAGGACGTAGAGCCGGTCCGCGGCCGGATCGAGGAGTACGCCGAGCTGGCTGGTCTGGCCGAGAGCGCGGGCGATCTTGCCGTCGAGGTAGTCGGAGATGCCGGAGAGCGCCAGCACCACCAGGGCAGCGATGTCGGCGTGCGGGCCGAGCAGCAGCCACAGGAACAGCGGCACCCCGAGTAACCGCGCGATGGACAGCGCGTTGGGGATGGTCCAGACCCGGTCGATGGGCGGGTCGGCGGCGGCCGCCAGCCGCGACTCCGGTGTCACCCGACCTCCTCGCATCCCCGACCGCGCCTGCCGGTCGAGTGCGTCGCCACAGTGCGGTCAGTCTACGACCGGCCGGGTCCGCCCCCGACCCCCCGAGCGCTGGGCCGTCTGCCCGCGGCCCGACCCCGGTCCTTCCCCGGCCCGACCCCGGACCGACCCCGAGACCAAAACGCACTCCTAGTGCGTTTTGGGCACGTCGTACGGCGTGTCGCGGACCAAAACGCACTAGGAGTGCGTTTTGAGCACCCGCGCGACTGCGTTCTGGGCACCAGGACGCGCGGCGCGTCGGCGCAGGTGTCGTAGCGTCGTCCCCGATTGCGGGACATCCGCACGAAATCCGGCCAGGGAGGGCGCAGTGATGCGGGGTCGGCTCCCCTCCGGACGGGCCGTCACGGTCCAGGTCGCCGACGGGGTCGTCACCGGCGTCGACGACGGGCCGGACGACGCCGACCTGCCGTGGCTGCTGCCCGGTCTGCTCGACCTGCAGGTCAACGGGTACGACGGCCTGGACGTCAACGCCGACCCGCCCCAGCCCGCGATCGTGCACGACCTGACCCGGGCGCTGTGGCGGCACGGGATCACCGGCTGGTGCCCGACGATCATCACCGGCGGCCGCGCCGACATGCTGGCCCGGGTCCGCGCCGTCGCCGCCGCCGTGGCCGGCGACGAGACGACCCGGCATGGCGTCGTCGGAATTCACGTCGAGGGCCCGCACCTGTCGCCGCAGGACGGCGCGCGCGGCGTCCACGAGGAGCGGCACATCCGGCCGCCGGACATCGCCGAACTCGAGACCTGGGTGGAGGCCGCGGCCGGGCTGCTCGCCATCGTCACGCTCTCCCCCGAGTGGGACGGCGCGGAGGACTACGTACGCGCCTGTCGGGCCCGGGGCGTCGTCGCCGCCATCGGCCACACCGCCGCGACCCCCGAACAGATCCGCCGATGCGTGGACGCCGGGGCGACCCTGTCCACCCATCTCGGCAACGGTGCGCCGGCCACCATCCCGCGCCACCCCAATGCCATCTGGGCCCAGCTCGCCGCCGATCCGATGTCTGCCAGCTTCATCGCCGACGGTCACCACCTGCCCGCTGACGCCCTGACCGCGATGATCCGGGCCAAGACCGTGCCGCGCAGTGTGCTGATCAGCGACAGCACGGCACTGGCCGGCCGCCCGCCCGGGCGACTACGACACCCCGGTCGGCGGACGGGTCACGCTCTCCCCCGACGGCCGCCTGTCCCCGGTCGGCAGTCCCTACCTGGCCGGGTCGGCGATCACGCTCGCCGACGCGGTGGCCCGGGTGGTCGACCTCGCCCGGGTCTCGCTGGCCGACGCCGTACGGATGGCGACGGCGAATCCGGCCGGCGTCCTCGGTGGGCGGGGCCGCGGCCGCGGCCGGGTGGAGCCCGGTGCCCCCGCCGACCTGTTCACTTGCGACTGGTCACCGGGCGATCGAGGGCTGCGGGTGCGGGAGGTCGTCGTGGCGGGTCGGTCCGTGTAGCGCAAGCCTGATCCGGTGCGGTGCCTCAGACGGTCGAGGTGGCGGCGATCCGGCTGAGGCGGGCGAGCGTTTCGGTCATGCTGTTGTGGAGATCGCTACGGCGGTCCTTGAGCCCGTAGAGGCCGCCGATGATGAACCAGCCGACGATGGTCAGCGGCTTGGTGACGGTGTAGGACTCGGTGACGCGGGCGCCGGTGCCCTCGGGAATGAAGCGTTAGCGCCATTCGACGGTGCCGGCGAACGGCTCGGTGCGGGCCCAGGCGATCTCGCGGCCAGGCACGACGGTGACGATGACGGGCTTGTTGCCCCAGGCGGGTCCGTGGCCGGCCTTGTTCTTGGCGTGGAAGCGGGCGCCGACGACGGGCTCAGTGGCGCCGTCGAGCCAGGTACAGCTGAGGATCTCGTCGGACAGTTCGGGTGTGCGGGTGATGTCGGCGACGATGGCGTAGAGCGCCTCGGCCGTGGCGTCGATATAGCGATCGACCGTGTCGGTGGTGAGTTCCTGCTTCATGACTTCGCCTTTCGGGACCGGGTGCGTAGTGCTGCACGAACATCTGGAAGGTGGTTTCGGTCAGCGAGGTGAAGGCGCCGTTGTCGAACGACGCGTCGGGTTCGTTGGCCGCCTGCTGCGAATAGATGCCGGCGATCAGGATGCTCAACAGCCGCAGCGCATCGTCGGAATCGGCGGCCCTCCCCAGCTCGCGTCGACGGACCGCTGCCGCGAGATCGGCGCGCACGAGCCGGCGAATCGTGACGCTGGGCTCGTAGGACGACGGGCTCGGCTCGAAACCGGCCAGCGGGCGCCAATACATGAGCGACGCCAGGCCGCGCTCCTCGAAGCTCGCTCGGATCATTGCGCGACAGGCCGTCAGAAGGTGCTCCGGTCCCGGCTCCAGCCCCGCGACGGCCTCTTCTATCGCCGTCAGGGTCCGGCGGTAGCCCTGGGCGAACAGATGCGCTGCCGTGTCAAGAGCGGGGTATCAGTACCGAGACGAGAAGCGCCCGGTGATCCGATCCTGCGATCGACACCGTCTTGGCGCTCGTCGCGACGGCGTGCCGGGTCAGCACGTGGTCGATCGCGATCAGCGGCGGGTACCAGGTGTGCGCCGGGTAGGTCCGCGCGATGCCCGCACCCGCCTGCTGGGTGCCGTCGGCGTAACCGTCGACGAGTAGCGCACGGAACTGCGCGATGTCCGGCGTGGCGTTGAAGTCGCCTCCGACCACCACCGGCCCATCCGGAGAGAGGTCGCGCAGCACGCCCGGCAGGCGCCGTATATCGCGCTGCCACGCTGTGCTGCTCGGTACCGGGCCGGCCAGGTGGAGCGTCACCACAGCCACGGGCGCCGCGACCCGCGGCAGGGCCAGCTTCGCGGTGATGAACGCGAAGGTGAAGTCCGTCCGCCGGCCGATCGAGGTGAGCGGGTAGCGGCTCCACATCCCCGTGCCGATGGCGCTCTCGTCGGCGTGGGCCGCGTGATAGGGCAGTACGTCGTCCAGGCCAGCCTCTTCGAGACGGGCCTGCTCCGGCCCGGTCAGCTCCTGCAGCGACAACAGATCGACCCGGTGGTCCCGCACGGCGCGCACGACAGCCACGGGGCTCGCCTCCCCGAGTCGCAGGTTGCAGGTCATCGTGACCAGCCGGGTCGAGTCGGCCGGGGCGCGAGCGGACACGAACAGCCGGCTCTGCGTACTCGCACAAACGATCACGACGACTACCGCGACCGCCAGCACGAG
Organism: uncultured Actinomycetota bacterium; assembly: GCA_963775655.1. Taxonomy (GTDB): domain Bacteria; phylum Actinomycetota; class Actinomycetes; order Mycobacteriales; family QHCD01; genus DASXJE01. The sequence continues at coordinate 201,403 of CAVZJT010000002.1, forward strand.
CCACTGCCGTGCCACCACGAAGAGCACGGCGGCCACCGGCGCGGCGACCATCAGATACGGCGAGAATGCCGACACGCCCAGCGCCCAGGATCGTCCGGGCGGGCGAAAATGCGCAATCAGAGCGATGACGGCCACGAGAAGCAGCACTCCGCCGACGATGCTCAGCACGACGTGCGGTCCGCGCCGCTGGCGGGTAAGCGAGGAGGCATCGGCTCTCCGTGCACGCGTAGATGTCATTGCCGTCGAGTCTCGCCGACGCGATCGTGCGACGGGCGAGGGCATCGGCTGGTCCGGTTGCGCTTCGGCGAAGCGGTGCCCGAAGGGACGTGTCGCCGTGATCGTAGACCGCGGTCAGCCGGGTGCCGGAGAAGGTACTGTGAAAAGTGGTCGGTGATCAAAGGAAGTTCGTGAAGTTTCGCAGTCGTTGGACGCTCATCGTCGTCGCAGCAGCTGCCGTGGTCGCCAGCGTCGTCGCCATGGAAAGCTCGGCGAACGCGTCCTTCCCCCTCGCACGCAACTATGCTTTCACCGGTCTGAGTTCGGACTGGGCGGTCTACGACACGACGCATTCGAAGGCTCCTTCCGCCCGGGTGCCGTCTCTCGTGACCGTGTCGGGCGGTGCCCTGCACGTCGCCACGGTCGGTGCGAAGGGGAGTGGGCTGTGCCTGTGCCGCAACGCGGCCAAGCCGACAAAGCCCTATGGCCGCTGGGACATCCGGGCGCGGGTCTCGAAGAACGCCGACCACGGGTTCGCCATGCTGCTCTGGCCGAACGCCGAGAACTGGCCGGTCGGAGGGGAGATCGACATGGCCGAGTTCCCCGGCGCCGACACGATCGAGGGTGCAGGCCACCGTCCACTACGGCGCCAATAACCGAGAGTACGTCGGCTTCCTGTCGGGGTCGTTCACGACATGGCACACATACTCCGTGGTCTGGACGACGACGTCGATCACCTACTCGGTCGACGGCCGGCGCTTCCTGACGGTGAACGATCGCGCGGCGATTCCCCGGGGAGCCATGCACCTGGTGCTGCAGGCGGGCGTCAACAGCGGCATCAAGGCGGCCACCGACACCAGGGCGACTCTCGACGTCGACTGGGTGAAGGTGTACCGGTAGCCCGACCGGGTTCAGATCTCGGCGCGTGCGGCCCCGGCCAATCCGACGACCGCGAGGGTCACCAGACTCGCGGTCACCACCAGTCGGGCGACGAGCCATGGGCCTGCGGACGCGGTGACCACGACGCCCGCTCCGGCCACGACGATCGCGCACGCCCCGACGACCGCCGACCGTCGGCTCGGCAGCGGCCAGTGCCTGCTCCCGCGCGACGTACCGGCGGGCGACGACCGCCTGCACGGTGAACGCGGCCAGCGTCGCGAGGGCAGCCCCGTCGACGTGCACGAGCGGGATGAGGACGATGTTGAGTACGACGTTGGCGACGGCGGCGATACCCGTACACAGGGCCACCGGGACCGTGCGGCGCAGAGCGAGCAGTGCGCGCGTCGACGCCGCGCAGTCGGCGACCGGGAACGCCGCGATCGCCACCAGGAACACCACCGTCACCAGTGACGAAGGTCGATATGACGCCGGCGCGAGGATGCCGAGCACGATCGGCGAACCGGTGACGAGCGCGGCGACGGCCGGCGCGAGGATGCCCAGCAGGCGGTCGCGGGACACCGCGAGGACGCGCCACTGCTCGGCGCGGTCGCGGATCTCGAGGATCCGCGGCAACCAGGCCTGGTTGAGGAACGTCAGCAGCAGGATGGGGACGGAGCCCACGACATAGGCGATCTGATAGCGCCCCACCGACGCGGCGCCGTCGAGGCGTTGCAGCAGCACCCGGTCGCCGCTGTTGAGCAGGAAGAGGGCGAGCGCGCTGGCGGTCATCGAGGCACCGACGCGCAACACCCGCGAACTCCACGCCCGATCGAGGGTTCCCCGCAAACGCGGGCGGATCAGGATGAGCCCGATCGCGAGCGCCGCATACTGTGCCACCACTCCGGCCCAGCCGTACGCCGTCGACGTGCGCGCTCCCGCGCCGATCACGACGACGCCGCCGAGCTGCCCACCGATCGACGTCAGCAGGTTCATCGTCACGAAGGCGCCGAGCCGATCCTCGGCCCGGAGCAGCGCCATCATGATCAGGTTCACGGCGCCCGGGCCGGACCAGAGCACGGCGAGGACGACGATGCCGCGGAAGTGCGGGAACCCGGCGGCGCTGCTCCACGCCCGCCCCGTGAGCAGAAGCACCGCGGTGAGTGCGACCGCGATCGCGACGCCGAGCCACACGATTCGCGCCGCCCCGGCACGGTGGCTGGAACCGTCGCTGTGCTCCATGATCAGGGCCTGGTCGAGGCCGAACACCATGAGCACCGAGAACACCTGGTACAGCGCGATCGAGGTCGCGAGATGACCGAAGTCCGACGACCCGAGCAGGTGCGCCAGCACGGGTGAGACGGCCGATGACACGACGAGTTGCAGCGACCACACCAGGACGTAGACCATGCCGCGCCCGAACAGGCCGTTGGCGGTCGGCGTCGCTCGGCGGTGCCTCGGGCCGCGCGGCGGCACCGCATGCCGCGGCGATGCGGTCCGGCGTGGTGGGGCGAGAACGTCAGGCGGCACGGAGCTCACCATCAATGAAGTCCAGCAACGGACCGCTGGGCGCACTGGCGAACTTGCGGGCGAACAGCGCCGGCGGCCGCAGGTCCCGCGCCGCGCGCGTCACGTCGTCGCGGTGCCGATCGGTGAGCCACTCCGGGCTCCGCTGGCGTCGGGTGCCCCAGTCGGTGAACCAGAGGTTCTCGGCGACGACATCGTCCGCGCCGGGTACTGATCGCAGCGCCGTGGCCAGCAGGCTGTGGACGTAGGTCTCGTCCGGGTTCCAGGTCCGCCGCCAGAAGCGGGCAAGATCGGGTCGGCGCGCGTCGAGGTCGAGGATCAGCTCGGCGTGCCCACGGCTCAGGATCTTGTTCACGCTGCCGCCGGCCGGAACGACGCCGGGCGGGATCCGGCGCGGCACGGGGAGCCGGACCATGTGCCTGCGCACGACCCAGTGCGGGTAGCGCAGCCGGTCCAACCCGCCGTGGCCATTCCACGCCGCTCGGGGCAGGCGCTGCATCGGCGTGACGGAGCGGCCGGCAAGGTCACCGAGCGCACGTTCGATGACGCCGTTGCTCTGCAGCGGATAGTCGCTGCCCTGCAGGATCACGACGTGGTCGCACTCGGTCTCCGTCAGGGCCACCCGGAGGCCGTCGAGCTCGGCCGCCACGGCGCCCCAACTCCCCCACGGCGTGGGACGCCGACGGACCGGGATGACCGTGTCCTGACCCGCGAGCATCGCCGTCGTACACCGCGTCGTCGGTGCGGCGGTCACAGTGGAGCACGACCGGTGCCGGATGCACGGCGGCGACCAGCCGCCGCACGTGCTCAGCGTCGGCGTGAGCCAGGATCAGGTACGCCACGCTCTCGCTCATCGGCCGCCCGCCCGATGTGTGGCGGCCCGGAACGCCGGCACGTCGAGCCGGTACAGCGTCGCCGACGCGCTGCGGTACTCCGGCTTCCAGTAGCGGCTGGTCTGCATCGCCCGGCGCATCGCGAGGAAGTCCTGGTAGCGCTGGATTCCGTACAGGTCGTCGTAGGCACCGATCGACGTCGTCACGAGGGCGTAGTACGCCGACGGTTTGCCGGCGCCTGGTCAGCGCCCGCGTCATCGAGTACACATCGTTCGCGCCGTTGTAGTGGACCGACTTCGGCAGCACATGCAGGGTGTCTCGCGCCACGTAGAGGTCGCGCGACGACCGCGCGGTCAGCCGGCCGGGCACGGCGTTTCCCGAGCCGGTCATCAGCACCACCGACTTCGCCGGTGCGTCCAGTTCGAACTTCTGCACGGCCTGCACGGTTCCGGGCCGGATCACGCGATACCAGTCCAGCCCGTCCGTGCCCAGAGCGAACACCGCCGCACCGACGAGTAGCGCGGCGCCGAACACGGGTAGCCGGGCACGCAGCTGCCATCGGCCGCTCACCAGGAGAGTCACGATCCAGGGCAGGCTGAACAAGGCCGCCCGGAACAACGCCTCGTTGCCGTAGTTGTTGCCGGCGAAGAGGGCGGCGGGGCTGGCCGCGCAGGCCAGCAATGCCCACCGCAGTCGGCCGCGGTAGCGCAGCGCGATGAACGTTGCGGCCGCGCCGATCACCAGGAACAGCGTCATCGGCGAGTAGATGGCGAAATCGGTCAGCCCCCGGTATCCGAGATCGCCGCCGTGACTCGGTGGCGCCGCGTTGGCGGTGGCCTTACCCAGCGCTCCGAGGTTGATGAACTGGCTCAGAATGCTGAAGTTCGCCAGGGCCCAGCCGACGGCAGGGACGCCGACGAGCAGCAGCACGTACCACGGCCTGATCAGCCGGAAGACGATCAGCACGAAAAGCGCCGGCAGGATCAGATACGGCGTGAGCTGGTGGGTGACCGTGATCGCCAACGCCACGACGGTCAGGCCGGTCAGCCGGAGCGCCTTCCCGCGGCCGGTGGCCGAGGAGGTCGTGGGCACGGCGAGCACCAGGACGACGAGGGCCAGCACGAAGCAGGTCGACTGCGGCGAGAAGTAGGCGTTGCCGAGGACATTGGCGACCGCGAAGACCGCCGCACCGAGCCAGAGCCGGTAAGGGGAGACCGGTCCGATCCGGGTGGCGACCAGGATCCGCTCGGCGAGCGCGCGTACTCCGAGCGCAGCCACGGGATTGACCAGCACCGGCCACCACCGCGCCCACGACAACGGGTTCGTCACGTCGCCGACATCCCAGATCGTCGCCGACCCGGCGAAGAGCGCCGGCCAGCGGTGGTAGATGCCCTGCGCCGGGTCGACCCCGCCGATCTGTCGGATGACCTGGGCGACTCCGACGTGCCGGGCGGCCGAGGTGACGGTCGGGTAGTCGTAGAGCAGCGCAGGCGTGAGGGCGAGTGCCGTGACGAACACGACGACGCAGAAGCCGGCCACCCAGCGGGCCCCCGCGGCACCGGCGGCCACGACCCCGACGACCAGGAAGACGATGCCGGCGTACCACCACGGCCCGATGCGGGAGAACATGCCGGCGAAACCGGCGTAGGAACCGTGGTGGGTGAGGCAGCTCCCCACGACCAGGACGAGTCCGACCACGCTCGCCACGAGGGCCGGTGCGGCACCGCGGACCCGTTCCCTCACCTCGGCGAGACTCCGTCGCCGATCCGTGGCCATGCCGCGCGTGCGCACGAGTGCGGTCCCGTGCAGAACGGCCGCGGCGCCGGCGAGGACCACGAAAACGCCGAGCGGATGCCAGAAGTGCGCCTCGGCGATCGCAAAGCCGCTCAGCAACGTGATGGTCAGACTCGTCGTGACCGAGAACAAGCAGGTAATTCGGCCCCGACACGCGCCGGAGCACCGACGTCGCGGCCGACCCGATCCCGAAGAGGAAGAAGATCGACGCGCCGAGCGCCTGCACGGTGCTGGCACCGGCCGCGGCGCCGACCGCGACCATCGCCACCGAGATCGCGGTGACGCCGGCGGCCGCCCAGCGCAGAGTCGCTCCGGTATCGGGCGGGTCATCGGCGATCAGCTGGGTCGGCGCCGATGGTTCGGGTGAGGCATGTCGTCGAGTGGGGCTGGTGATGGTGGCGTGCACGCCGGTCCGTCCTTCCGTTGCCCGGTCGTCAGCGAGCGAGGGGTCTCCTGGCTGCGATGTGACCGAACGGGTCAGCGAGTCGTGGGTCGGCTCGTCGTCGCGACCTCACGGATACGTGTGAGCTCGCCGGTCAGAGCTGCGCGGTAGGACTTCACCGCGAGAGCGATCTGCTCGACCCGCGCGAAGCGGGACGAGTCGAGGCGCTCGAGCGCGTCGGTGAGCAGATCGGCGCTCACCACGTCGCAGCGCAGCGACAGGTCGTCCTGGCCGATCGAGGCCATGAAGTCGCGGCACTTCGGCTGGTATTCGAGCGCGATCATCGGGACTCCCGCGGCCGCGGCCAGGACGGCGCCGTGCAGCCGTTGCGCGACGAGGGCGTGACACCCGTCCAGTGCGGCGAAGAACTCGGCACCGGTGCCGACCCGGTGTTTCGACGCCGAGCCGGGGTGTCGCTCGTCGACCGCGTCGACGACGTGCTGTGCGGCCGCGTCGTCCTCCTCGTTCATCACCAGCAGCCGTACCTCGCGGCCGGAGTCGGCTTGCCGCACGGCCGTCTCGGTCACCGCGTCGAGGACCCGGCGCGGCGCGTGGCCCCAGAGGTCGTCGCCGAAGCCGAGGCAGAGGCCGAGCGCGCTGCGGGCGCCGTCGGCACGGGACTCGTCCGCGGGCTCGAGCAAGAGAGCCGGATCGCCGACGACGCGGGCCTCGACGCCGACGTCGGCGAGCAACTCCGCCGACCGCGGACCGCGGACGGTCACCCGGTCGAAACGGCCGAGCGTACGGCGCCAGCGATGCAATTCATCGCGTCCGGAGAAGCTGTTGCGTCCGGAGAAGGTCGGATCCTCGACCCCCGCACCGATCATGAACCAGGGCCGCCGCCGGGCCTGGGCGACGCCGGCAACGTTGAGCACGGTGCGCCAGTTACGCCGGCCGATCGCGGTCCCCCCGCCGAGCAGCAGGTGCCGGTCGCCGGCTCCGCCCCGGCCGACGGCGTGCGGCAGATCCTTCAGGGCGTGCGCAGCGTAGACGACCTCGTCCGGACGCAGCTGACCGAGCAACGCCTCGGCGATCGCGTCGTCACCGAGGTTGCCGAAGCCGACCCAGCCGACGTAGGCGAATCTCATGCGGCCGGCTTCCTGCTGCGGTACAGCGCGACCGGTCCCCGGGCGAAGCCGGCGAGCTCGGCGCGGCGTACCGACTTCGGCGGCGCGGCCGACGTGGCGACCGACTTCTGCCGCGACGACCCGACGAGACGGCGGAGTCCGGGGCCGACCCGGCGCAGCACCGGAGCGATCTCACGCGGCTCGTCGACCACGAGCCTGGTGAGCATCGCCGACAAGCCGATCCCGTAACCGTGGACCTGGTCGATGAGATCGGCCTCATCCCGGCGGTGCTCGTGCCAGACCAGCGCATGCGGGGTGTACGTGATCGCGCCGCCGGCCAGCAGGTGGCGGAGGAAGAGATCGAGGTCCTCGCCGGAGCGCGTGGCCGTCCCTGGGCCCAACGCAATGCTCATACCGCCGAGCTCCGACCACACGCCGCGGCGGCAGGCCATGTTGTTGCCCGATCCGACCATCCCGGGTGTGTAGGGGAACAGCGGATGGATCTCGGTGTCGGCGCGGCTGAACCGCCGCCGGTCGAAGCCCTTGCCGAAGCCGCCGATGCCCTCGAACCAGACCTGGGCAGGAGTGTCGAGCACGTGCGGCGCGACCAGCCCGGTCACGATCCCCACCTCGGACTCAGCGAATTCGCTCAGCAGGGTGTGCAGCCACCAGCGGTCGACGACGACGTCGTCGTCGGTGAACGCAACGATGTCGGTCGTCGCAGTCGCGGCACCGAGGTTACGGGCGGCGCTCGCGCCGGGGCGTGGCTCGCGCACGTATCGGACGACGTCGTGCGCGTCGGCCAACTCGCGCAACGCCTCGGCGTTGCCCGCGAGGTGCGGCGCGTTGTCGACGAGGATGATCTCGTCCGGCACGCGTACGCCGAGCAGGATGCTCGCGATGCAGCGCTCGGCCTGGGCCGCGCGCCCGGCCGTCGCAATGACGACGGATGCGGTCAGATCGGTGTCGTCGGCCGTGACATCGGGCCGGCGGTCCGCCATGAGGGCCCTGCCTACGGCACGGTCGACCGCGTCCCGAACGTCCTGGGCCCGCACAACGGCGCCGTCAACAGGCACATCGACCGTGCCGAGCACCCGGCCGGAGTCGCGCACGACCAGCCGCGCCTCGCGATACCGGCTCTCCGACGGCTCCGGCACGTCGATGTCGGAGTCGACGGCAGCGACGTCGACCTCACCGACGTGGATCGGGGAGAACTCCGCCGCCGGTGCCTTCGCCTTGCGGAGCCGTCCTACTGCGTAACCGGCCGCGAACATGCCGAGGGTCAGAGGAATGGCACCCACGGACTGCCCGGCCGACCGGTCGCCGCCGAGCCAGGTCCCGGGTCTCGCGGGCGACGGCGGCGGGCAGCACCTTCCGGCCGTAGGTGACCTCGGTGGTCATGGCGTCGTGACCGACGTCGCCGGAGATCAGTGCCTTCGAGATCCCCTCGGCGTACGCGCGGCGGCGCAGGTACCGCCAGGTCGTGCGGTCGACGGTCACGCTGTGGTCGACGACGGCATCCGGCTCGAAGATGATCTCGACGTCGGGGCGCTGCTGGCGGAGCCGGATACAGAGCTCTGTCTCCTCGCAGCCGAGCGGAGTGGTGCCCACCCGCCCGACGCCTTCGTCGAAGCCGCCGACGATGTCGAAGACCTGGCGCCGAAACGACATATTGCAGCCCATGAGGTTGCGGATCGGTGAGCGGGAGCGTGGCATGCCTTCGTAGCTGCACCCGACTACCCAGTCGAGCTCGGGCGGTATGCGGGCGGGGCGGCCACCATCCGGCCACGCCGGGCTGGCCCAGCCGCCCACGGCGAACACGCCGTCGTCGCGGTAGGGAGCCCGAAGTGCGGCGAGCCAGCCGTCCCGCGGAACGGCGTCGTCGTCGAGAAACACGACGATGTCGCCGGTGACCTTCTCCAGCGCCGTATTGCGAGCGCCGGACAGCCCTCGACTGCGGGTGTTGTCGACGATGTCGACCCCGCGCAGCTCGGCGCGGGCGCGTTCGAGCAGCGCGGCGTTGTGGTCGATCACGAGCACGAGCTGGTCGCCGCCGTCGAGTTGACGGGCGACGGCAGCCACACTCGCGACAAGCGCGTCCCAGCGGCGTTCGGTGTAAGCGCAGACGACGATGCTGGCATCGGCTCGTTCTTCGGTCATCGGGAAGCCCCTCATGATGGCGGTAGGAACGGGTCGGTCGCCGTCACGCGATGTCGCGGTGCGTTCGACGGCTCATGTATTCCTGGGCTCTCGCCCGCGCGCCCTCGCGGCGGGCCTCCTTCAGCTTGGAGACCCGCCGCCGCTCCGTGCCGATCGTCTTGAGCACGCGCAGCCCGTCGGACACCGCATTGAGGTTGCTGTCGCCGAACACGCGGTACAGCTCGTAACTCGGAACTTCCTTGACGGACAGGCCAGCCGCAGCGATCCGGCAGTTGATGACGGTCTCGATCTCGAAGCCGTCCCCCCAGATCATCGAGGAGTCGTCGAGGGTCGAAACCGATGGCGACGGGAGGTCGAGGTGCGGCAGTACATCCACCCAGAAGGCGTTGTAGCCGTAGCAGAGGTCGGTGTAACTGGCTCGCAGCATCCGGTTCGCCACGACATTCAGGCCGCGATTGCCGGCGGCGCGCAGCCTGGTGATGTCTGCGCTGCCGCCGCCCGGCTGGAAGCGCGAGCCCTTGGCGAAGTCGGCGCCGCGTTTGAGTACGTCGACGAACCGCGGGATCTCGGCGGGGTCGGCGGAGCAGTCGGCGTCGAACATCACGATGATGTCGCCGGTCACCGCCTCGAAGCCGCAGGCAAGCGCATTGCCCTTGCCACGCCGGGTCTGGTCGACGATCTTGATGTCGGGCCTGACGGATCGGGCCACGTCGACGGTGCCGTCGACCGACCTGCCGTCGACGAGAACGACTTCGTGGACGGGCGGAAGTTCGGGCAGAAGGACCTCGAGATTGGCGGCCTCATTCCTGGCCGGGATGACGATGCTGGTGCGGGGGTCCGCAGGGCGGTGCTGCTCGGACAAGCGGATGCTCCGTTCGCGTGATCGGGTCCCGTGACGACCCCGAAGAGGTCAGCGGGACGCTGATGACAGCGGGCGGTAGTGAGGTGGGAAGAGGACTCAGATTGCGCGCCTGCGACGAGCGCAGGGATCGAGCGTGCGGTCAGGTCATCGACGTGGTTCGCAGGTAGCTACGGCATCGTCGGCCGCGGGGCCACCCTGTTCGATCTCACGCCACTAGCAAAACCTATCCATGCGACGCAGGTGTAAACGGCGTGATAAACCCGTGTGGCGGCCGCGATGTTCCCCCGGTGATCTCTTTCATAGACGTGTGTCGGTGGGGCAACGCTCGCGGCCCGCGCCACTATAGGAGGGCATCGGACAGCGGGGCCCGGGGGGCCCGCTGTCTGCCCTCGGTATCAGTTGTGGAAGTACCTGATCGACTTCACGTCCATCTCGCTGGTACCGGAGGTGGGCGTCGACTTGCTGTAGATGCCACCCTGCAACACCAGGTGCATCGGGTCGACCGGTGAGTAGCTCGGGTCGGCGTCCCACACCCTCTGGTCGTCCACCCAGAACGAGAGCGACGACTTCGTCCAGATCACGGAGTACTTGTGGAACGTCGAGTACTTCCCGTTGGTGAAGTGCGAGTGCTTGTTCTCGCCCGGGCCATCGTGGACGGTGTTCTGCAACACAGTCTTGTCGGGGCCCGGGAACTCCGCGATGTCGATCTCCTGTCCAGCCTTGGGCTGGCCGTCGTTCGGCCACAGCAGCATGCCGAAGTCGTGGTGGGCGTCGATCGGCATGCGGGCGTAGATGTCCCAGCGCCCGTAGGCCGGGGTGGTCATTCCACTCCCGGCGCACAGGCACAGCCCGCTTCCCTGGTCCCCGCTCGCCTTCACGTGCAGGTAGCCGCCCGAAACGGTGACGTAGGAGGGGACGCGCGAGTCGGACGTGCTCGTGCCCGGGCTGTTGTACACACTCCATTGCGGCGGCACCGTGTTACCGGGGAACGTGTACACCTGCTGCGAGGTGAATCCGGCGGCCTGGGTGGCGGCGCTGATCGGGGAGGTGGCGCCGGACGCTCCGCCCACCCCCGCGAGGAACAGGCTGGCCGCAACGGCGCCGGAGACGATCGGCGGCGCCAGCAACTTGGTCCGGGTGCTTTTCAGCCGATGGCTTGCAGTGCGGTGATTTGTCATCGACGGTCTATCCTTCGGTCTCGGCTAATCACGGTCGAGGTCGAATCGCGTACCTTACCGCAGTGCCGTCGCGCGCCTCGACCGCGACCCGAGCCACGGCGATCAGCCAGCCTCAGTCCCACGTCACTCGATCCCCACGAGAGCAGAGCCCATGTTCCGACACGATCCAGCCGGACCGTTGAGCCGGCTCTATCACAATGCACGGGGCGCGCAGGTCGCGCGAACGGCACACCTCCCGATCAGGTCGCGGCTCAGTTCGCGCACACGTATCGGCGAGAACACCTGGATCAACGGCCCGGCTACCTGCAAGGGCGGCGGCACGATCTCGATCGGTGCGCATTGCGCAATCGGCCAGGATCTGTTGATCACCACGACGAACCACGACACCCGGTTCGCGAACATGATGCTGCGCATGCACTGGGAGCAGGGATTTCTTGATCTCGAAGGGGCGGACGACGTCACCGTGGGACCCGCGTCCTGGATCGGCGACCGCGTCACGGTGCTCCCGGGCGCGCACATCGGGGCCGGCGTGGTGATCGCGGCCGGATCGGTGGTGACCCGCCGCAGCTATCCCGACTACGCCGTCCTCGCCGGCACGCCCGCGCGCGTGCTGAAGATGCGGGCCGCACCCGACGTCGTTGCTGTGCTCGTCGAGGCGCAGTGGTGGACGTGGCCCAGCGACCGGGTCGCGCGCAATCGTGCCTTCTTCGAGACCGACATCAGCAGTGCTGACGCCGCGACCATCCGTTCGCTCATCGTCGACTGACGTCGATCGCCGGGACGACCGGTCGGACGACCGGGTCATAAAATGGCCCTGCACCTGTCCCGGGCGGGAGACAGGTGCAGGACCGGTCCTCTGCCTTCCGGTCCGGAGCGCGGCACGGGGACTGAGGCTCGCTACTAGTACTACCGCTGATGCGGCGCTTCCAAACATGCCCTGGCATACGGCCCCGCAGCGGCCCGCCGGGCGGTCGTGTCATGTCTGCACCCACCCGCGTGGCGGCCGAGATCGACGCTTCCGGTTACCTTGTTTCGCCGAACACCGCCGACATCCGACCTACCCTGGCGCAGGCCAGCGGGTATTCGGGGGTCGTACAGATCCGCGAGGCCGGGGGGTGCCCGCTGGCTCTTTCGCGTCGGTACCCGTTCCCGCACGAGGTCCCGGCACCAGATTCCCGGCACGAGATCCCCCGAACAGGGGGGCGCCCCGGTCAGCGTGAGCCGGCCGGGGCCCGACCGATAGGGGGGTTACCGGCTATGTGCAGCATGCCCACGGGAGTCGCGACGAACCCGATCCGGCTCGTCGGGGTCGCCGAAACTGCGGTGGATGTGGCCACTGAGGCGGCCGGGGCGACGCGGCCACGTCCACGGGGCGGAAATAGCCCCAACCCGCCAATGAGTCGCCGCTCGGCGAGTAACACTGAATTCAGGGCCATACCCTTCCGGGCGCGTGAAGTCGTCTGACGAATTACCCAAATGGGGGAATCCACCTAGTGACCACGTCGACCGTCACCACTCATCATCCGAACTGGTGCGACACCGATAACTGTCCGGCCACCCGCGATCCGTACGAGATGCATCGCGGAGTCCCACGCCTTGTCCGCGCCGATGACGACTGGGGCTGGCATGTGACAGTTCGCCCGGCGGCGTACGGCGATCCGCAGGACCCCCGCCGTGGATACAGCACCTCGTTCATCGAGATCTGCGCCGGTGAGGCCGGCAACTACCACCAGCTCGTTCTCCAACTGTCCCCGGACGGCGCCGAGCAGCTCCTCGCGGAGTTGCCGGAGATGCTCACGGCGATCAAGTCCGACGACCAGGATCACCCGATCGGCGACTAGCGGGTCGGTCGGCGCCGCGACACGACGGCGCTACATCCGTCAGAACGCGCGGACAGCCTCCCTCCTCGCCATGATGATCGGCGACGGACGAATCCGTGATGGCGATACCGTGGTGGTCGCGGGGCGGCGAGGAGCTGATGATCGGGTGAGGATCGCGCACGTCAGTGACTACTACCTGCCCCGGCTCGGCGGGATCGAACTCCACATCCACGATCTGGCCATCCGCCAACGCGCGGCCGGGCATCAGGTGGAGGTCATCACCACCGCTCCGGACGAGAGTCCGGTCGCGACCGGAGGACTCCTCGTCCATCGGGTGCCCGCCGCCACCCAGGTCCCGCTTCCGCTGCGGCTCGGGGCGGTACCGCCGGGGCGCCGGGTCGTCGTCGACGGCGGCTATGACCTGGTGCACGTGCATTCCGCGCTGGTCTCACCGTTCGCGGTCGCGGCGGCGGCGGCGGCCGGGAAAGCCGGCATTCCGACGGTGGTCACCGTCCACTCCCTCTGGGCATATCTGACGCCCCTCTACCGCGCGCTGAACGCGTCCACCCATTGGAGTCACCTGCCGGTGGTGTGGTCCGCGGTCAGCGAGGCCGCGGCCGAGCCGATCCGTCGTACCGTCGGACCGGAGATCGACGTCGCGGTGCTGCCCAACGCCGTCGACCCCGCCCGCTGGCAGGTCGCTCCCGCACCCCGCGACCCCGACGAGGTCGTCATCGTCAGCGTGATGCGGCTGGCGCCGAGAAAGCGACCGCGGCAGCTGGTGCGGATGCTCCGGTGGATCCGCGACGAACTCCCGCCGTCCATCCGGCTGCGCGCCGTGATCGTCGGCGAAGGCCCGGACCGGCCCCAGGTCGAACGATCGCTGCGACGCCACGGCATGTCCGACTGGGTCGAGCTTCCGGGCCGGCTGCGCCGCGACCAGATACGCGATCTCTTCGCCCGCGCCGACGTGTTCCTGGCCGCCGCCAACCTCGAGTCGTTCGGCATCGCCGCGCTCGAGGCACGGGCCGCCGGTCTCCCGGTCGTCGCCAAGGCCCACACCGGAATCGCCGAGTTCATCGCCCACGGCCGCGAAGGAATGCTGGGCTCGACCGACGCCGACCTGGCCGCCGCCACGACGCTGCTCGCCCGTGATCATGGTCTGCGCTCGGACATCGCCGCCCACAACCGCGCCGTCCGGCCGACCCTCACGTGGGAGCACGCCCTCTCGTGCAGCGAAGCCGCATACTCGACGGCCCGGTCGGGGTCGCAGCCGGCCGCCACGACGTCGCTGGCCACCGGCGTCGCCGGGTGAGCTCGGTGCGGTCCGGCGTACGCACCGTCGTCTCGTTCCACGCGCACCCCGACGACGAAGCCCTGCTGACCGCAGGGACTCTGGCGCGGCTCGCCGCCGAGGGCCATCGTGTCGTCCTCGTCGTGGCGACCGCCGGCGCGGCCGGTCTCGCGTCGTCGGACCTCACCGGTGACCTCGCCGTACTGCGGACCGAGGAGGTGCGCCGATCCGCCCAGCTGCTCGGCTGCGCGCGGGTAGTGATGCTCGGATACGACGACTCGGGCATGGACGGGCGACTCGACGCGACCCGGCCCTTCGCCCACGCCGACGTCGAGGTCGCCGCCGCCCGGTTGGCCGCCGTACTGGATGAGGAACGTGCCGACGCTCTGACGATCTACGACGCCGCGGGCGGTTACGGGCATCCCGATCACGTCCAGGTGCATCACGTCGGCGCCCGGGCGGCCCAACTCGCGGGGACGCCGGTGGTGCTGGAGGCCACCGTCGACCGCGACCTGCTGCAGCGGGCGCTCCGGCTGACCCGCCCACTGCCCCTGCCGGCCGACTTCGACGCCGACCGGTTCGCGACCGCGTACACCCCACGCAGCGCCCTCACCCACCGGGTCGACGTCCGCCGGTACGCCGCGCAGAAGCGGGCCGCGATGGCCGCCCACGCCTCCCAGCTCTCCGGCGGCACCGACGCCCGCACCTTGCGGGTCTTCCTGCGGCTCCCCCGCCCGGTGTTCCGGGCCGTCTTCGGCCACGAGTGGTTCGTCGAACACGGGCGGACCCCGGCCCGCCCGCTGCTGGACGACGTCCTCGCTGGTGTCGCCCGCCCGGACGGTCACCGACCGGCAGCAAATCGACGCAGGTCGTAGCCCAGCGCGACCGCCGACCGCTCGACCGGCACCGTGCGTGGTCGGTCGACGACAACTCCCGACGTCGGGGGGTGGCGCGCGGCAATCGGGGGTATGTGCGGTCTCGACCGCGCCTTTCCCCGGGCCGATTTCGCGCCCCTTGATCGAGGAGTCCGATGCCTGACCCCAGACCGGGCGGGCCTGCCACGCACGACGTCGTCGACCGCGATGAACAGCGTGGCAGCCCCCACGGTGCCAGCCTGCTGACCCTTCGGCACCTACTCGCCGCCCTCGCGCTGCTGCTCAGCACGGGCTGTGCCGTCGTCGTCACGAACACCATCACGCCGTCGGCGTTGGCGACCATCCTGGTGGTGCTCTCGGTCATCGTGATCGTCGACGTCGGGGTGCTGCGGCGTCGGCGCCGCAGCGAGCCGGACTAGCGCCCGCAGCAGCCGGCAAACGCGGACATTTCTCCGCGCGGCGTCCCGGCTACCGGTAGACCCGGAAGTAATCGAATCGGGCGATCGCCTTTCCGACGGCCTGGTCGGTCGCGGGGCTCGACCCCTGTGAGACCAGGCCGATCCGGGGCTGGCTCCCGGCCGGAAGTGTCCAGACCGCACCCCAGATCCAGTGCCGGCCGTCGCGGCTGGAACCGGCGCGGTAGAGACCCTCGCCCGTCGTCGGATCGGTCCGGTGGGCGATCCGCAGCCAGACGGTGTCGGCGGGCGGTCCGATCACGGCGCCACCCCAGGACGACACCCCGTCGAACGTCTCCCGCTTGCCGAACTCCACGATCCGCGTCCCGTCGACGGCGACGTGGTCGAGCCGCAGGAAGTGGTCGTCGGCGAGATACACCACGAGACCGGCCTGCTGGTAGTTGCGGACCGTGTCGACGCCGAGGTTCATCGACAGCTTCGTTTCGACCGTGTAGTCGCCGCTGGGCGGATCGCGGAGCAACACGCCGGCCTGGCCGGCACTGGCACCCGACAGGTCGCTGTCCTCGGTCGGCCACGTCAACTGCCCGCTGCTCACCTGCGCGTCCGGGTCCGGCCGCAGCCAGGACCAGCCCGCGCCGAGCCCCGCCTGGAATTCGTCGGAGGCACCGGGGTCCAGCCGACCGATCCTCGGCAGTGGTGCGGTCTGGGTCTGCGGGCGGTACAGCGGGTCGGCGGCGACGTTGTCGACGTCGCCCGCGCCGGTGACGCCGGCCCGGGCGCCGCCGGGGATCGCCGGTGCGGTCGCGGTGACCGCGGCGTAGGGGTCGCCGAGGCGGGCATCGCTGAGCTGGGCGCTGATCTGTCCACCCCGGACGTCGACCGCGAGGGTGTGCCAGGCGGACGCGACGAAGTCGGCCGGCAGCCTGGCGTCCCGGGCGACGGACCGGCCGTGGACCGTCGAGATGATCTGGAGGGTGTGACCGGCCGCGCCGAGGACGGCGCGGATGTTGTCCGCCGGATCGCGGTAGCGCGCGACGACACCGACCGGGCCTCCGCCGCTGCGCACGTCGGCCTCGACATGCACATCCGCCGGCAGGTGCGGCGTCGGAGACGGCCAGGGAGGTGGGCCCGCCGAGCCGCCCATAGCCGCCGGCGTCGCTTCCGGGGTCGGCGGGACGCACGTCGAGTGAGCCCGTCACGGCGTGCAGGTCGGTGCCCGCGGTGAAGGTGTCGTCCACGGTCCCCCGGGTCACCGGCGCGGCCTGCGCCGAGTCCGACGCCCACGCCCCGCCGCGCACCGTCGGCCAGCCATCGATCCAGTCCAACCGATCCAGCAACATCGGTCGCATGGTGAAACCGGGTGACCCGTCCAGATAGGGACGGTTCTTGTCGACCGCGTGGTAGGCGAGGAACGTCTGGCCGGACAGGTCGGTGACGATCGCGTTGTGCCCGGTGCCGACCCAGCGGTTTCCGTTCGGCGCGACCACGATCGTCCCGCCGGTGTCGGAGCCGAGCAGCGACACTCCCTCCTTGTCGCGGAACGGTCCGAGCGGGCTGCGCGCCCGGCCGGCGAAGACGGTGTAGCCGGTGGTCGCTCCCGCACAGCAGTTCGCCGAGGACGCCATCAGGTAGTACCAGCCACCCCGCCGGATGACGTAGGACCCCTCGAACCGGGTACTGGTGACCTGCCGCGCGGCCCCCACGGTGTGCATGCCGTCCGCGGTGAGCCGGATGACCCGGATCCCGGTGCCGTAGCTGCCGTAGTAGAGGTAGCGCGAGCCGTCGGTGTCGGTGAACTCGGCCGGGTCGATCACGGTCGTGTAGCCGACGCCGTTGGCGTTCTTCTGCGGTGCCAGCAACGGCTTTCCGGAGTCGGTCCACGGTCCGGCCGGTGTCGGCGCCGTCGCCACACCGATCGCGGGGTCGAACGTGTCCGTACTCGTCGTGGTGTTGGGTGAGACGAAATAGAGCAGGTAGTGCCCGTTGAGATAGCGGATGTCAGGAGCCCAGAAACCCGCCGACGGCACCGACCAGGTGGGTGCGTCGGCGTCGGTGAAGACCGCGCCGAGCTTCTGCCAATGGGTGAGGTCGGTCGAGCGCGCCATCTTGATCGGGTCGCTCGCACCGGTCTCGTCGTACGGTCCGCCGGTGGAGTAGGCGTACCAGGCGCCGTCCTTGCCCTTCATCACCGACGGATCGGGGAAGTCGATCGAATATCCGTCGCTCACCGGGTTGGTGTACGTCGACCCCGAGCCGCCGGGCGTCGCGGAGGCCGTCGCCGCCCAGGGAACCAGCGCGGCCACGATCGCGGCAGCGGCCAGAACGGTCACGGGTCGCCGTGCCAGCGCAGAGAACACCCGTACCTCCACCGATCGCCCACCCCCCGACGAGGTCGCATCATGTAACCGGATCGCTCCACCGCTGTAAAGGGCCCAACGCTGTAAAGGGCCCAACGCTGTAAAGGGCTATGTCACAGGGGAACCCATGGGGCTCGTACAGTTCGTCTCGTGCGCACACAGGTCGGCATCATCGGCGCGGGCCCCGCCGGGCTGACCCTCGCCCACCTGCTGCACCTTCAGGGCATCGACTCCGTGGTCATCGAGGCGCGCAGTCGCGCCTATATCGAGTCCCGGGTGCGCGCCGGTGTCCTCGAGGCGCCCTCGGTCGCCCTGCTGCACGAGATCGGCGTCGGCGCACGCCTCGGCCGCGAGGGCCTCGGGCACGAAGGGACGATCCTGCGGTTCAGCCGGCGTTCGCACCGCATCGACTTCGCGGCACTCACCGGATCGATGATCACGGTGTACGGGCAGCAGGAGGTCGTGAAGGACCTGGTGGCCGCGCGGGTGTCGTCCGGTCGGCCGCTGCTTTTCGATGTCGACGGGCGTGTCCCTGACCGACGTCGACGGCGACCGGCCGCGGATCCAGTTCGTCCACGAAGATCGGGACCAGACGATCGAGTGTGACTTCATCGCCGGGTGCGACGGCTTCCACGGGATCAGCCGGGGCGCCATTCCGGCGGGACTGCTCGCCATACACGAACGGGTGCTTCCCTACGCCTGGCTGGGAATCCTGGCGAGGACCCACCCGTCGACGATGGAGTTGATCTACGCCAACCACGAGGACGGTTTCGCGCTGCACAGCATGCGGACACCGGAGATCACCCGGCAGTACCTGCAGGTCGAGCCCGGCACCGACCTCGCCGACTGGCCGGACGACCGCATCTGGGTGGAGCTGTCGAAGCGGCTCGCCGACGACGAGGGATTCGACCTGGAGCAAGGTGAGATCTTCGACAAGGGCATCACTCCGATGCGCTGCTTCGTCGCCGAACCGATGCAGTACGGCGCGCTGTTCCTCGTCGGCGACGCGGCCCACATCGTCCCGGCGACCGGGGCGAAGGGCATGAACCTCGCCATCGCCGACGCCAGCGCTCTGGCGCACGCCCTGGGCGGCCACTACCTCGGTCACACCGACGAACCGCTGCGGGCCTACACCCGCACCTGCCTCGGTAGGGTGTGGCGGGTCCAGCACTTCTCCTCGTGGATGACGGCGATGATGCACCGGGCACCCGACCAGGACGACTTCGACCGCCGGCTGCAGTTGTCGCAGCTGGAGTACGTGACGTCGTCGACCGCCGCGGCGACCAGCCTCGCCGAGAACTACGTGGGCATGCCGTTTCCGACCCCGTGGGCGTGGACTCCGTGACCGGAAGGACCTCCCGAGCATGACCGACGTACACCCGGACTACCTCTACCCGGACTATGTGTCGACGCGCGCCCGGGCTCCGCGCGAGAAACTGCTGGCCCTGCCGGAGAGTCTCACCGAGCTCACCGGTCCCGTGCTCGGCGCCGACCGGTTGGGCAAGGACGACGACGATCTCACCCGAGCACACGGGGCCGAGCCCATCGGCCAGCGGATCGTGGTCGAGGGACAGGTGCTCGACAGCGGCGGGCGGGCGGTGCCGCACACCCTGGTGGAGATCTGGCAGGCCAACGCGGCCGGACGCTACCGGCACATCGTCGACGACTGGCCCGCGCCGCTCGACCCCAACTTCACCGGGGTGGGCCGCACTCTGACCGACGCCGAGGGCCGCTACCGCTTCACGACGATCAAGCCGGGCGCCTATCCGTGGCGCAACCACCGCAACGCCTGGCGTCCGGCCCACATCCACTTCTCGCTCTTCGGGCGGGCCTTCACCCAGCGCCTCGTCACCCAGATGTACTTCCCCGACGACCCGCTCTTCTTCCAGGACCCGATCTACAACTCGGTGCCCGAAGCGGCGCGGACCCGCATGGTCAGCCGGTTCGATCTCGACCGGACCGAGCCGGAGTGGGCGCTCGCCTTCACCTTCGACATCGTGCTCCGCGGACGCGATGCGACGCCGTTCGAGAGCGAGGCGGACGACGAGTGAGCACCTTGCCCCTCACCCCTTCGCAGACGGTCGGGCCGTTCCTGCACATCGCGCTCAGTTGGGAGGACGGCCCGTTCGTCGTGCCGGAAGGCACCGCGGGCGCCATCTGGATACGCGGGCGGGTCTTCGACGGGGCAGGCGATCCGGTGCCGGACGGGCTGGTCGAAACGTGGCAGGCCGACGTCGGCGGCGGTCTCGACCACACGGTCGATACCCCGGACGATCGGGCCGTCGACAGTTTCCGCGGCTTCGGGCGTTGCCCGACCGGACCGCGCGGCGACTGGGCGGTCCTGACGCGCAAGCCCGGTGCCGTCCCAGGGACCGGCGGCCAGCCGCAGGCTCCGCACATCGACGTGTCGGTCTTCGCGCGCGGCCTGCTCAACCGGCTCGTCACGCGCATCTATTTCGCCGACGAGACCGACGCCAACCGGGTGGACCCGGTGCTCCTCTCCGTTCCCGAACGCCGGCGGCGGACGTTGCTGGCCGAGCCGACCGGCGACGGCTATCACCTCGACATCCACCTGCAGGGTGAGCATGAGACCGTCTTCTTCGCCCTCTGAACCGCCCGCGGCCGGGCTTTTCGACGCGGTTCTCGCCCGCGGTCCGGTGCGTGGGCTGGTGAGCGATGCCGCCTGGCTGCAGGCGATGCTCGACGCGGAGGCGGCGCTCGCCCGCGCCGAGGCGGCGGTTGGTCTCTTCCCCACCGCCTACGCCGAGGCCATCGCGGCGGCGTGCCACGCCGACCGGTACGACGTCACCCGCCTCGGCAGCGAGGCGGCCGACTCGGGCAACCCGGTGATCCCCCTCGTCCGTGCGCTCACCGGGATCGTGCAGGCGGCCGCCGGCGACGACGCCGCCGGCTGGGTGCATTTCGGCGCCACCAGCCAGGACGTCCTGGACACCGCGACCAGCCTCGTCGCGGGCCGGGCCGGCATCGCGATCGCGGACGACCTGCGGCAGGCCGGTGATGCCGCGGCCCGCCTGGCGCGCGATCACGCGACCACGGTGATGGCCGGACGCACCCTGCTGCAACAGGCGACACCGACGACCTTCGGGCTTGCGGCGGCGACCTGGCTGGACGGCCTCGACCGGGCCACCGACGAGCTGCGGTCAGCGGTCGCCGCGCCTCCCGGTGCAACTCGGTGGCGCGACGGGGACGCTCGCCTCGCTCGGGCCGGACGGTGTCGCGGTGCTGGGCGAGTTCGCCCGGCAGCTCGCTCTCGCCGAGCCCGTCCTGTCCTGGCACACTGCGCGCGGGCCGATCGCGCGGCTCGCTACCAGCCTCGGCATCGCCTCCGGTGCGATCGCGAAGGTCGCCGGTGACGTCGTACACCTGGCCCAGACCGAGATCGGCGAGGTGAGCGAAGGCAACCCGGCGCGCGGCGGATCGTCGACCATGCCGCACAAGCGGAACCCGGTCGCCGCGGTGTCGGCGCTGGCGGGTGCCCGGCAGGCGCCGGGACTGGTGGCGACGCTGCTGGCCTCGATGGAGCAGGAACACCAACGGGCCGCCGGCGCCTGGCACGCCGAGTGGCAACCGTTGCGATCGCTGCTGGTGAGTACCGGGTCGGCGACGGCCTGGCTCGCCGACTGCCTGACCGATCTGCAGGTGGACGCGGAGCGCATGGGCGCCAACCTGCAGGCTGACGGACGGGCTGGTGCTCGGGGAGCGGATCTCGACCGCCCTCCAACCGGCCGTCGGGCGGCTCGCCGCGCACGACCTCGTCGCTGCGGCGTCCCGACGGGCGGTCGAGGAGAACACCGAGTTGCTCGACGTACTGCTCGCGACATCGGAGATCCGGGACCACCTCGAGGAGGACGACTTGCGCCGACTGATGAATCCGGCGACCTACCTCGGCAGCGCCGCGGTCTTCGTCGATCGCGCCGTCGCGCGGCACGAGGCGCTCCAGTGAGCGCGGTCGACGTCCATTTCGCCGTGGACGGCCCGAGCGACGCGCCGGTCGTCGTCCTTGCGCCGAGTCTCGGGACGACGCTGCACATGTGGGAGCCGCAGGTGGCCCGCTTGCGCGAGCGGTACCGGGTGGTGCGCTACGACCACCGCGGCCACGGGCAATCACCGGTTCCCACCGGGCCCTACCAGATCGCCGACCTCGGCGGCGATCTCGTGCAGCTGCTCGACACGCTCGGCGTCGAGTCGGCCCATGTGTGTGGTCTGTCCCTCGGCGGGATGACCGGCATGTGGGTCGCCGCCCACGAGCCCGGCCGGGTGCAGAGCCTCACGCTGTGCTGTACGTCGGCGTACCTCGACCCCGAGGCCTGGGTGCAGCGTGCCGCGGCGGTCCGCTCCGGCGGCACGGCCTCCGTCGCCGACGCCGTGGTCGGCAAGTGGTTCACCCCGCCGTGGGCGGCCGCCCATCCCCAGGCGGTCGACCGGGTCCGGCAGATGATCCTCGCCAGCCCGGACGACGGCTACGCGGCTTGCTGCGACGCGATCCGGACGCTCGACCTGCGCGACGACCTGCCGGCGATCCGCGCGCGAACGCTCGTCGTCGCCGGTGCGGAGGATCTCGCGACCCCGCCCGAGCACGGCCGGGCAATCTCTGCCCGCATCCCGGATGCCCGGCTCGAGATCCTCTCCCCCGCAGCACATCTCGCGAACATCGAACGCGCCGAGACCGTCACCGACCTCCTACTCGACCACCTCGCGGACGAAGGAGCCCGATGAGTGCCGACCCCTACGACGACGGGATGCGGATCCGACGTGAGGTGCTCGGCGACGAGCACGTGGATCGTGCGGTAGCCGCGACCACGCCGTTCAGCGCGCCGTTCCAGGAGATGCTCACCCGTTATGCCTGGGGTGACGTCTGGGCCAGACCGGGCCTCGACCGGCGTACCCGTAGTTGCATCACGCTCGCGACCCTCACCGCGTTGCACTGCCGGGACGAGATCGCGTTGCACGTGCGGGCCGCGCTGCGTAACGGGCTGACCGCCGACGAGATCGCGGAGGTACTGCTGCACACCGCCGTCTACGCCGGCGTTCCCGCAGCCAACGAAGCGTTCCGCATCGCCCAGGACGTCCTGGCCGAGGAAGCCGCGACGTAACTCGCCCGGCCCGCCGCCGCCCACCCATCATTCGGCTTGAACGTCACGTTCAAGCCATCTAGCGGCATCAACGTCACGTTGATGCCGAACGGGAGCGGCGAACGGGAGCGGCGGGTGCGGTCGACCCGGCTCCCCATTCCGCTTGAACGTCACGTTCAAGCGCTCTAGCCGCTTGAACGTCACGTTCAAGCGGAAGTGGACGGGGATGGGGATGGGGATGGGGATGGGGCGCACGGGGAACGTCAGCCCCAGACTTCCTGCGCGGTCTCGACGACCAGGCGCAGCTTCGCGACTTCCTCGTCGTAGGTCAGCAGGTTGCCCTCCACGGTCGAGGAGAAGCCGCACTGCGGTGACAGGCACAGCTGCTCGAGGGGCACGTATCGGCTCGCCTCGTCGATGCGGCGTTTGAGGTCGTCCTTGCTCTCGAGCTCGCCCCGCTTCGTCGTCACCAGGCCGAGTACGACGTTCTTGCCCGGCGGGACGAACCGCAGCGGCGAGAAGTCGCCCGAGCGGGCGTCGTCGTACTCCAGGAAGAAGCCGTCGACGGCGAGCTGGGAGAACAGCGCCTCGGCCACGAAGTCGTAGCCACCCTCGGCGGCCCATGACGACCGGAAGTTGCCCCGGCACATGTGGGTGGTGACGGCCATGTCGGCCGGGCGGTCGCTGATGGCCGCGTTGATCTGCCGGATGTAGCGCTCATGCAGGTGTACGGCGTCCGCGCCGCGGCTCGCCACCTCCGTCGCGCTGCTGGGGGTCGTTGAGATAGGCGAGACTGGTGTCATCGAGTTGGAGGTAGCGGCAGCCCAACCCGTAGAGCCCTTCGACCTCGGACGCGTAGGCAGCGCTGAGGTCGGACCAGAAGCCCTCCTCGTCGGGGTAGACGTCCGGGTCGATGGCGGCCCGGCCACCGCGGAAATGCACCATGCTCGGCGAGGGAATCGTCAGCTTCGGCGTCACACCGTCCGGCACGGTGTCGCGCAGGAAGGTGAAGTGCTCACCGAAGATCGGCTCACCGATGCCGAGCCGACCGTCGATGCGCAGGGCCGCCGGGGTGAACTCGATCGACCCCGAGGCGCTGCGGAAGTGAACGGTGAGGTTGTCCTCGGCGCGGCTGATGCCGTCGATGCCGTAGATGAAGTCCATATGCCACGAGGAGCGGCGGAATTCGCCGTCGGTGGCCGACCGCAGCCCCACCTCCTGCTGCATGTCCACCACCCGGCGGATCGCGTCGTCCTCGGCGGCGCGCAACCGGTCGCCCGACACCTCCCCCCGGGCGTGGCCGGCGCGGGCTTCCAGCAGGGACTGCGGGCGGAGCAGGCTGCCGACGTGATCGCCTCGGAACGGTGGAGTGGCGCGGTCGTTCATCGACATCCTCCTTCGGGGCTCCGCACTGGACGCGGTGCCGTGGATCGAGTCAACTAGAGACTCTCGACCGGTGGACCGGCTCCGGCGCGAACAGGTGGAGGGCTCCGTGGGACTGCTCGACGAATCGACGTGGCACGGGAAGATCTACTCCGATGGCTGGACCGCCGGGTCCGGCACACAGTACCCCGTGGTCTCCCCGTCGAGCGGCGAGGAGTTGGGCGTCATGGGCCGGGCGACCCCCGACGACGTCGGCCCCGCCGCGACCCGGGCCCGGCAGGCGCAGGTCGACTGGGCCGCCCGGCCGTACGCCGAGCGGGCGGCCGTGCTCCGCCGAACCGGTGACCTCTGGCACCGGCACGCGCCGGAGATCACCGACTGGCTGACGCGGGAGACCGGGGCGATCGCCCCGTTCGCCGGCTTCCAGATCATGACGTCGGCCGAGGAGTGCTACGAGGCGGCGGCGCTGGCCTCCGCGCCGTACGGCGAACTGCTGCGCTCGGCGTTGCCGCGCCTGTCGATGGCCCGCCGGCTGCCGGTGGGCGTGGTCGGGGTGATCGCGCCGTTCAACGTGCCCACCATCCTGTCCATCCGCGCGGTCGCCCCGGCCCTGGCGCTCGGCAACGCCGTCATCCTCAAGCCGGATCCGCGCACCGCGGTCAGCGGTGGCGTGTTGCTCGCCCGGCTCTTCGAGGAGGCGGGACTGCCCGACGGGCTGCTCTCGGTGCTGCCGGGTGGGGTCGACGTGGGCGAGGCCCTGATCATCGACCCGCAGGTGCGGGTCATCGCGTTCACCGGTTCCAGCCGCGCCGGGCGGGACGTGGGTGCGCTGGCGGCCCGGCACCTCAAGCGGGTGCATCTCGAACTCGGCGGCAACTCCGCGCTGGTGGTGCTCGACGACGTCGACGTCGAGGCGGCCACCTCCGTCGGCGCGTTCGGATCGTTCGGGCATCAGGGCCAGGTGTGCATGGCGACCAGCCGCCACCTGGTGCACGCCGACATCGCCGACGATTACGCCGCCGGGCTGGCCAAGCGCGCGGACCGGCTGCCGGTGGGCGACCCGAGCGCCGGCGAGGTCGCGCTCGGGCCGGTGATCGACGAGCGGCAGCGGGACAAGATCCATCAGATCGTCACGGCGAGCGTCGATGCCGGCGCCCGGCTGGCCGCCGGCGGGACGTTCGACCGCCTCTTCTACCGGCCGACGGTGCTCGCCGACGTACCGGTCACTGCACCCGCCTACACTGACGAGATCTTCGGTCCGGTGGCACCGGTCGTACCGTTCCGGTCGGTCGATGAGGTCGTCGATCTGGCCGCCGGGTCGCCGTACGGGCTGTCGCTGGGGATCCTCACGAAGGATGTGATGCGGGGCCTGGCGATCGCCGACCGCATCCCGTCCGGGATCGTCCACATCAACGACCAGACCGTCAACGACGAGGCGACCATCCCGTTCGGCGGCATCAACGACTCCGGCACGGGAGCGAGGCTCGGCGGGACTCAGGCCAACCTCGAGGCGTTCACCGACACCCAGTGGGTGACGATGCGCGGCTCACTGCCGGAATACCCGTTCTGACCCTCCCCCGCCGCGACCAAAACGCACTCCTAGTGCGTTTTGATCAGTTGGCACGGCGTGTCGCTGACCAAAACGCACTCCTAGTGCGTTTTGGTCAGCGCGCCACTCGGGGCCGGGCTTACGCGGGTCCCAGGATGATCGTCCAGGTGGCGCCCTTGCCGCTCGGGGCGTTGGTCGTCGCCGTCTTCCCGCCGTACGTGCCGGAGTTGACCAGCGACGAGGAGTGGCCGAGCAACGAGGTGACGAAGCTCGACCCGGTGTCGAAGAAGGTCGAGTCGGCCGCGACACCGGCCGGCGCGGTCCACGCCGTCGTCGTCGCGGACTTGTCCGTCCAGTACGTGACGGCCAGACTGCCGTTCACGGTCACTGCTGCGTTCGGCGACGTGTGTGACGCCGTATTGGAGTCGACGGACTTGGCGGAGCTCTCGATCGTGGACGCGTCGGCGCCGGAGTAGTCGGCGACCGTCACGGAGTTCTTGATCGCCGCGGCGAAGTCCACGGGCACCGTGCTCCCCACGTCGCCTGACGTCGCCACCTTGTAGTAGACGTCCGACTCGAGCGGGCTGCTGACGTCCTTGCCGAGCAGGTGCCAATCGGCTGGCACCGACGCGGCGGTAGCGGTGTTCGGCCAGGAGACGAACATCAGCAGCGCATCGCCGGCGGCTGTCCCGGCCGGTATCCCGGCGTTGGTGCGGGTGCTCTTGCCGCAGGCGGCGACCCCGTTGCTGCAGGTCGACGTCGCACCCTTGAAGGTGGGTGTCGCGGCGGTGTGGCCGACCGTCACGCGCTTGGTCACGACCGCTGTGGAGCCGTCGTTGTCGGTGACCGTGAGGCTCACGTTGAAGTTGCCCGCCGAACCGAAGTCGTGGGAGAAGACGGTCGAATCCGGGTGGTGATCGGTCGTGGATCCGTCACCGAAGTTCCACGCGAAGTCCGTGATCGCGCCGTCCGGGTCGTTCGAGGCCGATCCGTCGATCGTGCAGGACGTGTTCGTCGTGGAGCAGGTCGCAGTGAAGTCGGCGACCGGCGGCTTGTTGGGCTGAGTCGCGTCGTCGAGCATGAAGATGCCCCGGCTTGCCCATGTCGTGTCGGTGCTGACCACGTTCGGGGTACCAGTCGCTGCAGCGCCGTCCCACCCGACGGACGAGAGCTGACCGCTCGACTTGTCGGCGAAGTACAGCGTGTTGCCCGACAAGAACGCGCCCGCGACGTGCGACCAGTCCTGGGTGTCGGTGGTCTGGAACTCGTCGGAGCTCACAGTGCCCGAGTCCGGCTCGAACCAGCGCCAGAACATGCCGGACTTGCCGGTGAGCGTGTAGTAGAGCCGGCCCTTCGTGAAGAACATCGACGTCACGGACGGGATCTCGGACGAGAAGTTCGACATCTGTCCCGTGTAAGTCTGGCCGGACCCGGTGTCGACGTTGTCCCAGAACGGGTCGTGGTAGGGATCGAGCTTGACTTCGGAGCCGACCGTCGAGCCGTTGAACGTCCGCTCGTACAGGTAACCGTCACCCTTGCCGTAGACCAGCTCGCCGTTGACCGTGAAGGCACCGCGGATCGATCCCCACGGAACTCCCGTCGACAGTGCGGTGGGCGCGCCGGCGTTCGTCCCGTCGAAGTGGCGGTAGCTGAACCGGTCGACGTCGGCCGCAGGGTGCGTCGGCGTGGGCCCGGTCTGGTCGACCTGCAGGCCGTTGACGACGGCGTTGTCGGCACTTCCGTTGGTGAGGTCGACCGTGACCTGGCCGCTCGCCGGGGCGGTGATGTCGTAGGACTTCATCACGCCGGTCTTGTTGCCCACGTCGCCGACGATGTCGTAGTTGGACAGCACCGACTGCCCGTCGATCCCGACGTTGAAGATCCGCTGGCCCGCTGACTGGGTGCAATCGCAGTTGTTGGCGAAGAACAGCTTGACCGTCAGTGGTGTCCCCGGATCGGCTGGGAACCGGTAACTGTGCGGAGCCCAGCGTTCGGTGGAGAAGAGACCCGACGGTGCGGACGCGGGAAGCGTGCCGCCGCGCGTGCCGTCCCACGGGTCGGCCCAGCCCGCGATGTTGCCGCCGCTACGGAACGGGCCGCCGGTGCCGACCGTGTCGCTCGAGTCGGCCAGCCAGTTGGCTGGGCTGCTGTCGGTCGCATTGATCTGCGGGCCGCCGGCGTTGAGCCGGTAGATGGGTGCCGGGAAGCTCGTCGGACCCGACTGCTTGACGATCTCGATCCCGTTGATCAGCGGGTTTTCCGTCTCGTGGCTGAAGTCGATGTCGACCTGGCCGTCACTGGTCACCGTCTCGTGACGCATGGTGCCGGTCTGGTCTCCCACACTCTGGACCATGTCGAAGTTGTTCAGGAACGCCTGTCCGTCGACCGCGACGTCGAAGACGCGCTGACCCACACCACTGGTGCAGCCGCAACGGTTGGCGAAGAACAGTCGGACGTCGACCTGGTCACCGGCCGGAACCGGGAAGGACCAATGCATCTCCTGCCCGTCACCATGGCTGCCCGGATCCCAGCGCTCGGTGTCGAAGATCCCGCGCGGCGTCGAGGACGGCACCGTGCCGTCGACGTTCGGCACCGGGTCCCACGAGGCAGCGTTGGTGCCGTTGCTGTGCAGCGGCGACGGGTCGTTCTGGTCAGCCTGCCAGTCCGGGCCGTTGTCGGTCGCCCCGATCGTCGGGCCACCGGCATCGACGCGGTAGAGCACGTTCGAGCTGCCGGGACTGGCGAACGCTCCGGCGGTGTAGACCCGGCCGGGCAGGGCCGGGGTCGTGTTGGGCGCCAGCGTGTGGCCGCCGGCGAGCGGGAAGAAGGCTACCTTCTTGTGCTGGTACTGGCGGTTGCCGATGTAGTCGGTGTCGCTCCCGACCCACAGACCGGTCGACGTCGCGAGCAGGGCACGGGCGCCGCCGCCGCGTGGGTTGCGGCCGGGGTTCCAGGCCAGCGGCAGGCCGCCGACCGTGCTGAGCGCCACGATGCCCGGGCGCGGGACGGCGCCGGGACCGGCGAAGTCGAAGCCCTTCGAGTTGTTGACCCAGCGCTGGTGACCGCCGAGGTAGACGGCGGAGTTGGTGATCGCGACGGTCCAGAAGCTGTCCTGGCCGGTGTAGTCGGCCCACGTCGGCCGCACGTTGCTGCCGCTGTCGGTGGTCTCGAACCGGTTGGCGGTGTCGCAGGAGGAGTTGGTGCCGTCACTGTTCGTGCCGCTACCGCCGGTCGCGGCGACCACGAAGTAGCTGCCGTCCGGCGAGAACTGCACGTCGCGGACGTAGCCGTCGAAGGCGTTGGTGAAGCACGCCGCGGTATAGGCGGCGGTGCCCCAGGCGGCGTTCAGACTTGCCGAGGACGCGCCCAGATCGAGACGGGCCACCTGGTCACGCGGGCTCGCCGTGCCCCCCTCGGGGCCGACGCTGGTGAAGTTCCCGACGGCGACGAGGTTCGCCCCGGAGGGGTCGATGTCGAAGGCCTTGACGCCGACTGCACCGTTGGCGCAACCCGTGCCGGTGCAGTTGACACCGAAGTTGTGGTGCCCGGTGAAGGACACGTTGACGTAGTTGGTGGTCTTGCCGGTCGTCGGGTCGAGCGAGACGAGGCCGTGGTGGCTAGCGCCGCCGGCGACGGTGAAGTTGCCTCCCACGAAGAGCGTGCCCTTCGACAGCACCAGTTTCGTCACGGCGCTGTTGATGCTGGCTGGCTTCCAGGTTGAGATGACCTGGCCGTTGGTGCTGTTGAGCAGAGCGACGCGCATGGCGACGCCGTTGACAGTCGTGAACGACCCGCCGATGTAGACCTGTCCCGCGACGGGGCCGGGGATGATGGTGTCGACCTCACCGTTGACAGCAGGCACAAACCCCGTGTCGACCACGCCGGTCGTCGGGTTGAAGGCGAGGACGTTGTTCCGCGCGAGCGTCGTGCCCGGCTGGCCATGGGGGCTGACGGACGTGAAGTCGCCGCCTAGGAAGACTTGGCTTCCGACCTGGCCGATGGAGAAGACGGTGCCGTCATTCACATCCGGCGTATTGGTCTGCGGAACGGCGTTGACCACCGAGGTCTGCGGGACCTGCACGGCCTGTGCCGCACCCGATGGGAAGAAAGCAAACGCCGAAGCGATGAGCGCCAGTACGACGACGATTGAGGTGCGCGCCCTGATCATGCGATTCTCCCGCCATGCGGCCGGCTGTTGTAATGTGCGACGGCCAGGATCCGCGCGGAAGCCACTGTCAGGTGACGAGATCGTCTGTCGACTGGTAGCTGGTCGACGGTGCTATTCAACGCACGACGTCACCGACATCGGCTGCCTCCATCTCTGCAAAACTGGGCCGTCGGAAACCCACCCAGTTCCAGAGAGGTGCCCCCATGTGCCGTGAGGGGTTGAGTGTTACAGACGAAGTCCATCGGTGTACGGCAGATAAAAAGATCACCAAGCGAAGGCAAACCATCACTGCACGTAGCTCGCGCTGACCACCACTCGCCGCTCGTCGCCCCCATGATCGTGATCGGATTCGGACGGCGTTTCGCGGCTTTTTCCGATCACGATCATGGACGGTCTGGTTGATTGTGTGGCGCGGTCAGGCGGCGCAGCGGAAGCCCATGTGGCCGGTGGTGCTGTCGGGAGTGTTGGACGTCCGCGCCGCCACCCGGTAGCGGTTGCAGTACGACGCATGGCACAGGTAGGAGCCGCCGCGGATCACCCGTGCCGTCCCGTCCGGCGGGCCCTGCGGATCGACCCGGGTCTGCACGTTGTCCTCGGCGTGCCAGGTGTTGCTCCAGTGGTCGGCGCACCATTCCCACACGTTGCCCGACATGTTGTGCAACCCGAACCCGTTGGGGCGGAAGGACTTGACCGGCGCCGTGCCGAGGTAGCCGTCCTCGACGGTGTTGACGCGGGGAAAGTCGCCCTGCCAGATGTTGCACCGGTGCGCCCCGCGCGGGGTGAGCTCGCGTCCCCAGGGAAAAGGCTGCTGTTCCAGACCGCCGCGAGCGGCGCACTCCCACTCCGCCTCGGTCGGCAGTCGCTTGCCGGCCCACGCGGCGTAGGCGGATGCGTCGTTCCAGGACACGTGCACAACCGGATGCTGCGGCCGCTCACCGATCCCCGATCCCGGCCCGTCCGGGCACCGCCAGGTCGCTCCCCCGACCGGGAGCCACCACGGCGCCTCGCGCACCACCCCGTCCTGGAGCGCCGATCGGGCCTGCGGGGTGACCAGCGCGTGGAAGACGAAGGACCAGCCGAACCGTTCGGCGTCGGTGACGTAGCCCGTGCTCTTGACGAACGCCGCGAACTGCCGGTTGGTCACCGCCGTCGTGTCAACGCAGTACGACGAGAGCTGCACCGACCGCACCGGTCCCTCGCCGTCGTCGGCAAAGGCGTCCGGATCCGCGCCGCCCATGAGAAACGTCCCGGCGGGGATCACCGCCATCCCCCGGCGTACGGCAGCCGGATCACGGCGGGGCACGTCGAACGAGTGCCGCCTCGACTCCCCCGAGCCGGCCGACCGCGCGCCGGGCGCGCAGCAGGAGCTCATCTGGTCACGCCCCTCATGCCGGGCTGCTGGTCCGATCGGCGGCGCGTGCGAGATAGGGAATGGTCTGCGGACCTTCCGGGAGCACGCACACCCGGGCGTCCGGCCCGGCCTTGGCGAGCGCATCGGCGACGGTGCCGGTGATGTCGGCGGTCTGGGTCAGATGCGCCGTTCGCAGTTCGGCGTCGGAGAGGTATCCGGTGTGCATGACGACCTCGGCGTGGCACTGGATCCTGGCCTGGATCTGCACCTGCCACTGGTCGGGGGTCACCGCGTCGGCGGACTCGATGGCATCGAGCAGCGCTCGGGGCGACGGCCGGGACGCAAGCACCTGCCGGTAGGAACCGTGGCCGGGAAAGCCGTCGCGGCATTCGGCGGCGCAGACGATCAGCCCGCCCGGCTTCACGATTGTCGCGGCCGCGGACATGCCCTTGACGGCCTGGTAGAGGTTCTGGTCGAGCGGGTAGCCGGAGTTGGTCGTGACCACGACGTCGTACGGCGCCTCTACCGGACGCATCGCCACCCCCTTCGCCGCGGCGCACGCAGCCGCGTGCATGGCGAACATCTCGCCGGCGAAAGCCTGGACGATCTGCTGATCGCGGTTGAGGACCACGTCGAACGCGAAGTCGACGCCCGTGCCCGCGGCGATGGCGCGTACGTCGTCGTGCACCGGGTTGCCGTCGATGACGCCCCAGGTAGCGTCGGGGTGGCCGATGCGGGCCGCGTTGTGCAGGGTCAGCACGGTCTCGAGTGCGGCCAGGCCGGGCGCGATCAACTTCGGACCGCCGGAGAAGCCGGCGAAGAAGTGCGGTTCGACGAATCCGGTGGTGATGCGTACGTCGGCCGCCACCCATTCCCGGTTGAGCCACACCGGCACCCCGTTGCCGTAGTGACCGCGCCAGACCAAGTCGGCGGTGGCGCGGGCGTCGTGGTTGACGACCCGTACGGCGTCGACGAGTTCGTCGCCGAGCATCGCCCGCAGCTCGGCGTCGGTGTTGCCGCGGTGCGTGCCGGTCGCGACGAGCAGGACGACGTCGTCCAGGCCGATGATGCCGTCGAGTTCTTCGAGCACCGCCGGAATCATCAGCTGGCGCGGCTGCGGGCGGGTGCCGTCGCACAGCGAGATCGCGACGGTCTGGCCGGGACGGACGATCTCCCGCAGCGGCTTGCCGGCCACCGGGTTGCGGACGGCCTCCTGGAGCAGCCGGGCCGGGTCCGCGGCAGGCGGCTGGTAGGCCGGTTCGACGACCGTCGTCGCGGCGTCCGGCAGGTCGACCGCCAGTCTGGTCTGCCCGTAGGCGAGCGACACCTGCATGCGGTTCCCTCGAGTCGGTGGTGGCGCGACTCATCCACCCTGCCACTCGCGGACCTCCGGTCGAACGACCGGGCCATCAGCGGGCGGCGAAGGCCGGGCGGTCTGCGAGCGCCATGGTGCGTCGGGCCAGGGCGACCATCGCCGGGTTGGCGAACCGCCCGTCGGCGAGCACCGCCGTACCCGCCCCGGCGTCCGACGCTTTGACCAGCGCATCCAGAAGCTCCCGCGCGGCGTGCGCCGCCGCCTCCGTGGGACGGAATGCGCCGGCGAACAGCGTCGCCAGCTCGATGACCCGGAGAGCGGCGCGGACATCGCCCGGGGCGACCCGGTGCGCGGGCGGTCACCCGTCCGCGGTCAGGCGGGACAACCGGTCGGCCCGGTCCCGGTGCCTCCGGTCGTCGCGGGCGAAGATGTCGACCGCGAGCCGGGCGAGCTGGCGCCCCTGACCTTCGATGTCGAGTCGGCTCGCGGCGGCCACCTCCGTGCGCCATTTCTCCGGCACCGCGGCCAGCCCGCCGAGCGCACCGGCGAGTGCGCCGCCCATCGACGCGATCGAGTCGGCGTCGCGGCCGTAGTTGACGCCACCAAGCACGGTGGGGACGTAGTCGCCGCGGGCGACGAGCAGCATGCCGAGTGCGACCGGCAACTCCTCAATCGCGTGGAGCCGGCTCGGCCGGCGGGCGGCGAGGCCAGGGTCACGGTAGTCGTCGGAGACGGTGTCGAACGGCCGGATCGCGTCTCGAAGCGGCCCGAGGGCGGCCGACCACTCGGTGATCGGCGCCGCCGCCTCGCACACGGCCTCGATCGCCGCGCGGGTGCCGTCCTTGGCCAGTCGCAGACAGGTGCCGATGACCGAGTCGACGCTGGCGTCGGGGTCGAGCGCCGCGGCGACCGCGGCGGCCAGCACGCCGGCTGCCTCGCGCCCATAGCTGGACTGGTGTGCTCCGGTGATGTCGATGGCCTCGGCGTAGGCAGCATCCGGGTCGCCGGCATTGACGATGCCGACCGGCGCGATGTACATGGCCGCACCACAGTTGACGATGTTTCCGGTCCCCGCCTCACGCGGATCCACGTGCCCGTAGGCCAGCCGCAGCACCAGCCACTTCTCGGCGAGAAAGACCCGGCGCAACAGCGGTGCCTCGGTCTCGAGTTCGGGGATCCACCTCGCGTCGTCGACCATCTGCGGCACCAGCAGGCTCTCGACGTCGTAGGCGTCGAGGTGGTCCTGCTTGCGCAGATAGGCGCGGGCGAAGGCCTGCGTCATCAAGGTGTCGTCGGTGACGTGGCCGTCGCCCTTGTGGTACGGCGAATTGGGCCGGGCGCTCCGCCAGTCGGCGAAGTACGGCGGCACGATGTCCTCGACGAATCCGCCGTAGCGCTGCCGGATCTGGTCGGTGGTCCATCCCTCGGTCGGTCCCCCGAGCGCGTCGCCGACGGCCGCACCGGAAAGGCAGCCCGCCGCGCGATCGGCCAGCGTCGTCATCGCTACCGCACCCCTGTATCTACACGAGTAGAGGTGCACACTCTAGAATCGCCGACCGATCACGTCAACGGTCAATCCGCGCCCCGGCATTGGTCGGACGACGTCGTTGACGGGACAGGAGGAAACGGCCTACGGTCGCACTGTCTACACGCGTAGATCTTCGCCACTCCGGAGGATTCATGCACGACGCACTGTCGGCGGTCGACATGCTGCACGACGAGTTGGCCCAGCGACGGGAGACCGGCTACGAAGTCGACGAGGTTGCGGCCGAGGCGGCGCGCACCGAACCCGACGACTCGGCGCGGCTGTGGTCGCTCGTGGATCGGCTCGCGGAGGCGCCCCGTCGTGACGGCTGGTCCTACGAGGAGCCGGACGCACTCGACGACATCGAGACGACCCTCCCGGCGGCGGGCCCGGTCGGCACGCTGTCCGCGGCCGACTACCGCAACCGCATCCTCGGCGCATGGCTCGGGCGCTGTGCCGGCTGCAACCTCGGAAAGCCGGTGGAGAACGGCGATCACTGGACCCGCGCACACATCCGGGACTATCTGCAGCGGGCGGATTCCTACCCACTCACCGACTACTTCCCCGTCATGGACCCGATGCCCGACGGCTTCGTCTTCCGGCCCAACTGGCCGCAGACGACGCGTGGCAACATCCACGGCTCGGCCCGCGACGACGACATCGACTACCCGATCCTCAACCTGCACCTGCTCGAGACATACGGGACGGGGTTCGCATCGCGTGACGTCGGCCACGAATGGCTGTCTCTGCTGCCGTTCCTGCAGACCTACACGGCCGAGCGGGTCGCGATCCGCAACCTCGTCTACGGCCTGCAGCCGCCCGAGACGGCCACCTACCGCAACCCCTACCGCGAGTGGATCGGCGCCCAGATCCGGGCCGACATCTTCGGGTGGGTCAACCCCGGTGATCCGCGCCGGGCGGCGAGGCTCGCCTACGCCGACGCGGCGCTGTCCCACGTGGGCAACGGAATCTACGGCGAGATGTGGTCGGCGGCGCTCAACGCCGCGGCCTTCACCGCCGGCAGCGCCCGGGCCGCGATCGAGGAGTCGGTGCGGCACATCCCGCCGCGGTCCCGGCTGGCCGAGGCCCTGCGCGACGTACTCGACTGGCACTCCGACGGACTGTCGTGGGACCGGGCACAGGACGAGATCGACAAGCGCTACGGCCATTACCACTGGGTCCACACGATCAACAACGCCGCCGCGGTGGCGGTCGGGCTGTTGTGGGCGGACGGCGACTTCACCCGGGCGATCGGGCTGACCGTGCAGGCCGGCATGGACACCGACTCCAACGGCGCGACGGTTGGCTCCGTCGCCGGTGTCCTCGCCGGCGCCGCCGACCTGCCCGCGCACTGGGTCGAACCACTGGCCGACTCCGTGCAGTCGGCGGTCTTCGGGTTCGACTCCTCGCGGATCAGCGATCTCGCCGATCGGACGGTACGGCTTCGCGACCGGCTGTGACGACGGGCGTCAGTCCAGCGGCACGGCCTTGAACTTCGCGATCGCCTCGGTCATGGCTACCTCGGTCGGGAGCCGCTCCATGCTGGACGCGCCGAAGAAGCCCGCCACCCCGGTGGTGTGCCGCAGTACGTAGGCAGCATCGTCCGGCATGGCGATGGGCCCTCCGTGACACAGGACCAGCACATCGTCGCGGACACCCACGGCAGCGTCCCTGATCTCCTGGACGAGCGCCACGGCCTCGTCCAGGCTGACCGCGGTCTGGGCGCCGATGGTGCCCGACGTCGTCAGGCCGACGTGGGCGACCACGACGTCCGCACCGGCTGCGGTCATCGCGACGGCCTGCTCGGCGTCGAAGACATAGGGGGTCGTCAATAGCTCCATCTCGTGCGCGACCCGGATCATCTCCACCTCGTGGCGGTAGCCCATCCCGGTCTCCTCGAGGTTCTGCCGGAACCGCCCGTCGTAGAGGCCGACCGTCGGGAAGTTCTGCACCCCGGCGAATCCGAGATCCTGCAGTTGCCGGAGGAACACCGGCATCGTCCGGAACGGGTCGGTCCCGCAGACTCCCGCCAGCACCGGCGTCGACTCGACGATCGGGAGCACCTCCCGGGCCATGTCGACGACTACGGCGTTGGCGTCGCCGTAGGGCAGCAGGCCGGCCAGCGAACCGAGGCCGGCCATCCGGTAGCGACCCGAGTTGTAGATGATGATCAGGTCAACGCCGGCGGCCTCGGCGCACTTGGCCGACAGACCGGTGCCGGCACCGGCGCCGACGATGGCATTGCCCTTCGCGGCTTGGGCGATCAACCGTTCACGTGCGGTCTGCGCGTCCACGTGGGGTCCCTTCCTCGGCCGGCGAGCCGGCCAGCTGGTCGACGAGCGCGTCGGCCATCGCCACGGCGAAGGCCTCGTCATTGATGTCGGTATCGACCTCGCACAAGACGATCCGCTCGGCCAAGTTGTCCTTGACGGCGTCGATGAGCGCGCGATCGGCATCGGCGTCGTAGAAGGCGGAACCCTCCGTGGCGATCATCGAGATGCCGCGGAGGGGGATGAAGAGCGTGACCGGTCCGGTCGCGGTGTTGAGGCGCTCGGCGACCCGGCGGCCGAGCTCCGCCGTCTCCTCCGGCGTGGTGCGCATCAGGGTGGTCGTCGCGTTGTGCTGGTAGAGGTTGCGGTCCTCGAATTGGGCCGGGACGCTGTCCCGGGCGCCGAAGTTCACCATGTCCAGCGCCCCCAGGCTGACCACCTGCGGGATGCCGGCCGCCCCGGCCACGGTGAGGCGTTCCGGCCCGGCGGAGAAGACGCCACCGACGAGC
The DNA here is from genome assembly GCA_963775655.1 of uncultured Actinomycetota bacterium. GTDB lineage: Bacteria > Actinomycetota > Actinomycetes > Mycobacteriales > QHCD01 > DASXJE01. The sequence continues at coordinate 238,283 of CAVZJT010000002.1, forward strand.
TCGTCGGCGAGCTCGGTCGTCGTGATGTCGAGCACCCCGGTAAGCAACCCGGCCCGGGCGAGGGCCTCCATGGACTGGCCGCCGGTGCCGGTGGCGTGGAAGACCAGCACCTCGTAGCCCTGGTCCTCGAGCCGTTGCCGGGCCCGCTGGACGCACGGTGTCGTGACACCGAACATCGTGGCGCCGATCAGCGGCCGGTCGTCCTCGGCTGGAGCGTCGGCCGACGGCGCAAGCACCATTCCGGATACCGCGCCCGCCGCGTTGGTGAGGATGCGACGCGAGATCTTGTTGACGCCGGCGATGTCGACGACGGAATACATCATGGTGATGTCGAGGGCGCCGACGTAGGCCCGGGTGTCCCCCGACGCGACGGTCGACACCATGACCTTCGGTACCCCCACCGGCAGGGCGCGCATGGCCCGCGTCACGAGCGTCGTCCCACCGGTGCCCCCGAGGCCGATGATCCCGTCGAGCCGGCCCTCGTCGTACAGCCTGCGCACCACGGCCTCGGCTCCGCGCGACATGCCCTCGACCGCGCTGCCGCGGTCGCCGGCATCCGCGAGGGCCTGCAGGTCGACGCCGGCCGCCCGGGCCACCTCGTCGCGGCGGACGTCCGGTTGGAGGTGGGGGTTGTCGAAGACTCCGGCGTCGACCACCGTCGTGGTGGCGCCGGATGCCGCGATCTGGTCGCGGACGAATGCGTATTCCTGGCCCTTGGTGTCCAGCGTCCCCAGGAGCACCACGTTTGGCACCGCTACCTCACCCTTTCGAGCTCGACGTTCGGACCGGCACGGTTAGGCGGTCGACGGCTCCACCAACATCTCGAAGACCCGCACGATGGACACTGCGTCCTCGAGCGTGCCGAGCTCGAGCGGCGCGACTCCGAGGGCGGCGTCGACGAACGCGATGATGCTCTGGGCGTAGCCCTGGACGAAGTTGTTGTTGTTGTACAGCTGCCCGAGGCTCATCTCCGGCTCCCACCGCAGCGGCGCGGTCTCGTCATCGGTGATGTAGCTCGGCGTCCTCCCGTAGGGACCGATGTCGCCGCGCCGGTACCAGGTCAGCCGGGCGCCGTTGTCGATGACGACGTTCGACCCCTCGCCGACGATCTCGACCCGCTCCAGCGGGCTCGTCGCCGCCTGACCGGCGCTGAAATGGAAGGTGCCGACAGTGCCGTCGGCGAACGTCGCGATCGCCACTCCGCCGTTGCCGACCGCCGCGGGCACGAAGGAGACGGCCGCGACCGCGCCGACGGTGACCAGCGCGGCGCCGACCGGATGCCAGATGTGGTTGAGACAGCTGCGGACCTGCGGATCGGTGAGCGGGAGCCCGGGCTGGCGTGGGACGTGCAACGGATAGCGGCCGGAGAACGACGCCGGGCGCCCGAAGTCGGGGCCGCGGATGATCTGTCGGGCCTTGAGGTGGGCGGGGTTGTACATGGTCTTCGTGCCGACTGCGGCCACCCGACCGGCCCGGTCACGCAGCTCGATGAGCTTCTCGACGCTCGCCGCGCTGGCCGCGACCGGCTTGTCCGTCCACACGTGACAGCCGGCCTCGAGGCACCGCGCCATCAGCGACGTATTCAACGGCTCGCCGTCGAGGTAGCCGTCGACGCCGATCAGCACGGCGTCGGGCGCGACCTCCCGGAGCAGCAGGTCGAGGTCGGTGTAGGCGCTGCCGGCCCCGAACTGCCGGGCGAAGGACTCGGCCCGGTCGGGATCGGGGTCCCACATCGCGACCAGGTCCACCGCGGCGTAGGCGAGCGACGGCAGGAAATTGCGGTAGGCGTGCCCGGACGTGCCGAGGAATGCCACCCGCAGCGGTTGCTTGGCCTCGTAGGCGAAGGTCAGCTCGGTCACGTGTCCTCCGTGGGCGCCTGGGCACCGTCACCCGACGGGCACGACGTCGCCGGTGCTGCGCAGTCCGGCTTCGTAGACCCGCATGACCTGTAGGGCAAACGGCAGGTCACCGGTGCGGAGCGGGCGGCGGTCGAGAATTGCGCCGCAGAAGTCGGACAGCTCGAAGAACATGCCCTGCACGAAGAGACCGGAATTCTCCAGCGTCGCCAGCCGGTGCTCGGCCTCCCACACGACGCTTCCGGTGTCCGTGCCCGGCCCGGTGAAGTCCGTCTGCCGCGAGTAGTCGAACGGAATCCCGCGGTGGAAGGACACCCGCGAACTGTTGTCGATCGTGATCGACCGGCCCTCTCCGACGAGGTCGTAACGCTCGATCGGGTAGCCGTGCGGTGCGCCACCGGCGAGGAAGAAGGTGCCGACCGCTCCGCTTGCGAAGCTGAGGGTCACCGACCCCACGGCGGCGTCACCCGGGCCGACGACCGTGCGGACCGACTCGACGTCGCCGGCGACCTCGACCATCAGCGAGATCGGGTGGCAACCGTTGTTCAGCCAGTTGGTCGTCTCCCGCCGGCTGAGCACGCCCGCACCGTCGGCGGGCATCGTCATGGGATAGACGGCGAGCACCGATCGCAGAGCTCCGAACTCGGGCAGTGCCATGAGCTCTTTCGCCTTGCGGACCGCGGGCTGATAGGCCTTCTTGAAGCCGACCGCGCAGACCCGGTCTCCCCTGGCGGCCATGATCTTCTCGACGTCGGCCGCGAACAGGCCGGGCGGTTTCTCCATCCAGACGTGGAGGTCGGCGCTCAGCGCCTCGACGGCGAGGTCGGGGTGCTGGCGTGGTCCGGCGCAGATCAGGACCGCGTCGAGGTCGACCGCGGAATACATCTCCGCCGCACCGGAGAAGGCCGGCACGCCGTACTCGGCGGCGGTGCGCTCGGCCAGCTGCCGATCGACGTCGCAGATTCCGGACAGGGCCACCGGGAGGTGGTGCAGCGCAGGAAGGACGTTGCGGTAGGCGTGGCTCCCGGCTCCGACGAGGCCGACCCGCAGCCTGCGGTCGTACTCCCGCTGGTAGGCCACTACTCGCTCCCGCCGCCGCAGACGACGGTCTGCCGGTCGCCGGTGGGGTAGGAGACCACCATGCGGGCGACCGAAGTGCCGCGGTTGACCCCTTGGTGCTCGACCCCGGCGGGGATGTGCACGGTCGTCCCGGCGGTCAGGTGGACGATGTCGTCGCCGACCGCGTGGTCGAGTTCACCCTCGATCAGGAACAGCAGCTCTTCGGTGTTGGGGTGATAGTGCCGGGGGTTGGCCATGCCGGCGTTGATCTGCACGAAGCCGACGGTGAGACCCGCGCCCGCGCGGATCGCGCCGTTGCACAGCCACCGGATCGACCCCCATTCGGACTCCTCCGCGGCCACGGTGTCGATCGACGTGGTGTGGTCATGGACGTTGTCGGCCTGCGGCTCGACGCTCACCCGGTGTCCTCCTGTTCGCGTGGGGCGGACCTGACGGCTACGGCGGTGCGCTAGCCGCCGAGTCCGGCGGCGGTGATGCCATCGACGAAGCGACGCTGCAGGAGCAGGAAGAGGATCACCATCGGAGCCAGCATGATCAGTCCCGCAGCGCTGATCAGAGCATAGTTCTGAGTGAACCCCTGTTGGAAGGCGAAGAAGGTCGTGGAGATCGGCATCTTGCCGTTCGTCTGGATGAAGGTCACCGCGAGCAGGAACTCGTTGTATGCCGAGAGCGCCGACACCAGGGCGACCGTGAGGAATCCGGGCCAGGCGATCGGCAGCACTATCCGGAACAGGACGGCCCACTCGCCCGCGCCGTCGATGCGCGCCGCGTCGTCGTAATCGTGCGGGATGCTGATCATGAACGAGCGGAGCAGCAAGGTCGCGAACGGCGAGAAGATGGCCCAGTAGATGATGATCAGGCCGAAGAGCGTGTCGTACAGCCCGAGCCGAGTCCAGAGGAAGAAGAGCGGCACGAGGAAGAGCTGGATCGGCAGCGAGCTGCTGACGAGCAGGTAGGCCATGACCCCGCCGGAGCCCGGCAGGTCGAGGCGGGACATCGCGTAGGCGCCGGAGCCGGCGATGACACACACGCCGACCATCGTTCCTACGACGATGACCGCGCTGTTGAGGAAGCCCGCACCCATTGCGGCCTGACTCCAGGCGTCGGTGAAGTTGTGCCACTGCGGGTGCATCGGCAGGCCGAGCGGGTCGGCCGCGAGTTGGCTTTGCGACTTGAGCGAGTCGAAGGCGAAGATGACGATCGGGCCGAGCGCGAAGGCGAACAGCACGATGAGGATGAGATAGAAGGCCGGATGCGGTGCCCGCGAGCGGCTGGGATGGCTGCTCCGGACGTTGCGCGGGATCGACGGCGCCGTGACGGTCATATGTCCCAGTCCCTCCGACGGCGAAGAATCTGGTACGAGGCGACGACGACTCCCGAGATCAAGGCGAGCACAACTCCGATCGCGGCCGCGTAACCGGCCTGCTGGTTTTCGAAGGCGTCCCGGTACTGCAATGTGCTGAGGACCTCTGTCGCGCCCGCCGGGCCACCCTGGGTGAGGATGTAGATGTAGTCGAAGACGAGGAACGACCAGATGATCGTCATGAGTCCAAGGAACATGAGCGTCGGTCGGATGGACGGCAGCGTGACGTGCCAGAACTGCTGCCACGAATTGGCGCCATCAAGACCTGAGGCCTCATAGAGAGACGGGTTGACGCCCTGCATCGCCGCGAGGAAGACGATGACCAGGAACCCCCACCACGACCACGTGTTGACCACCGCCACGGACGGCAATGCGGTGTTGCTGTTGCCCAGAAAGTTGATGCCGAGGAACTTGCCGATCCCGTGCTCAGGGGACAGCAACGACTGCCAGATGCTCGCGCTCACGACACTGGCGACGATGTAGGGGACGAAGTAGACGACGCGGAAGAGGGTGACGAAGCGGCGGAGCCGGGACAGGAGATAGGCCCCGAAGAGCCCCATCCCCATCGGCACGATCAGGAAGAACAGCGTCCAATACACGTTGTGCAGGAAGGCATCCCCGAACGCACTGTCGGTGAACATCTTCCGGTAGTTCGTGATGCCGATGAAGCGGGCGCCACCGATGCCGCTCCAGTCGGTGAACGAGTAATACACGCTCAGGACGCCCGGACCCGCGATGACCAGCAGGTTGACCACGATGAGCGGAAGCATGAACAGCCACGCGATCAGACCCCGCCTGGACCCGCCCTTCTTGGAGCCCTGCCGACGGTCCGACCGGGCCGGCGCCGTCGCGGGCGGCTCGACGGTCGCCGACGCGCCTCCGGGGAACGCCACCGTCACGCACCCGCGGTGGGCAACGCCAGGGGTGGCACCTTGCCCGCCTTGAGTTCCGGCTTGAACACCTGGTCGAGACCCGCGCAGAAGGCCGCCGGAGTCATCTTGCCAGTGATCACCTTGTCCATGGACTGGTAGATGTAGGTGTCGGTCTGCGGCGGGAACGACGACCATGTGGCGTAGCCGACGTTCTTCGCCGAGTTCAGATCGAGGTAGAACTTCTTCAGCCGGGGGTCCACGCCCGCCGGAAAGTCGCTCGGCTCGACCTTGATCGGGGGAAGCTGGGCCGACACGGCGGCCACCGCGGCGGTCGCCCGCTTCGGATCCAGCGTCCAGTTCAGGAATGCCGCGGCGTCGTCGGCATGCTTGGACTTCTTGTTGATCGATTGGTCGCCGCCGATCGCCAGCACGAAGCTGTCGGTGGGCGCCGTCGCTGAGAACCTCGGCACCGGAGCCCAGTTCCAGTCGGCGTCGTTTCCCGCCGCCTTACCGAAGTACGGACCGATCTCGTCGAACCCCCATGACCCGGTGAACATCATGGCCGCCTTGCCGTCGGCCAGCTGGTTGTAGAGGTCGGCGAACTTGTAGGTGAAGTAGTTCTCCGTACCGCCGCCGTACCAGTTCTCCTGGAAGTACTTCTGGAGTAGGGCGATCGACTGGACGAATTCCGGTGCGGTCCAGGACTTCTGCCCCTTGAGCGCCGCATAGACCGCCTTGGGACCGGCGTAGCTGTTGAACATCGCCGTCACATGCCACTCGGTGGCCTTCCGGAATTCGGCGTTGCCGGCCGCGACCGGCGTCATCCCCTTGGACTTCGCCTCGTTGGCGATCTTCTCGAACTCGGCCCTCGTCGTCGGCGGGCTCCAGCCGTACTTCTTGAAGGTCTTCGTGTTGTAGAGCATGACCATCGACTCGTACGAGGTGGGGATCCCGTAGAGCTTCCCGCCCGTCACGCCCGTCTGCAGCGCCCACTTCTGGACCTTCGACGTCCAGTCGTACTTCTTGCTGTAGGCGTCGAGCGGCATCAGGTAGCCGGCGTCCGCGAAGTCGACGACGATCGTCGGCCCGTCGCTGCCGATCACGTCCGGCCCTCGGCCCGAGGCGAGCGAGGTCTGCATGAGCTGATTGATCGTGGCGGTCTGCTTGACCGACAGCTCGATCTTGGTCTTGGCGGTCTTGTTGTAGGCGTCGATCGTGTGGGACTGGAAGTACTTCTGCGTCGCGCTGTCGCTGAAGGCGGCCCAGGTGGCGATGCTGTCGCCGCCGAGCCCGCCGCTCCCGCAGGCGGCGAGCAGGCCGCCGGCCGCAGTTGCCTGGCCGCAGACCGCCAGAAAGCGTCGACGCGACATGCCGGGTGGCACCTGCATGGGGACCTCCGCATGAGTCCGTGAGCGTGTCGGGAGAGCCGGTCCTTCGGGTCGGGTCGCCAGGGCGGACGGGGATCGGCTGTGGCTCCGCGCTGGAGTCACTCCCCCGAACACACCTGTTGATCTACCCGAGTAGATCGAAACGTAGATTAGGCCGGTGTCGGGCCAGCCGCAAGGGGGTTGCCGAATCGGAATCAGCTGGTACGGGGCTCGGAATCGGGGCAGCCGCAGGAGCCCCGGACCACCAGATCGACCGAAAGGGTGTCCTGGGTGGGCGGTCCGGACAGGTCGGAGAGTTGCGCGACCAGGCGGTCCATCGCGAGGCCCGCCATCAGCGCCACCGGCTGCCGAACGGCCGTGAGGCCGGGAACCAGATACGGGGCTGTTTCGGCGCTGTCGAAGGAAACGACGGCCAGATCGTCGGGAACCCGCCGGCCCGTGGCGGCCGCGGCACGATAGACGCCGAGCGCCTGCTCGTCGGCGCCGGCGAAGATGGCGGTCGGCGGGTTTCGTCGCCCGAGGACCTTGCGGGTGGACCGGTACGCCGCCTCCCGCGAGAAGCTCTCCGAGGCCATCGCCAGTCCGTCCGGAGCGCTCAGTCCGGCCTCCTGCAGCGCGGCTTCCCAGCCTCGGCGGCGTTCGACCGCGTTGTTCACCGTGTCCGGCCCGGCGAGGCAGGCGATTCGTCGGTGCCCGTGCTCGATGAGGTGCTTCGTGGCAAGGTAACCGCCGTGCCGGTTGTCGACGTGCACCGACGAGACCCCGGCCCCGGGAATGCTCCGGTCGATGGTGATCAGCGCCATGTCGGCCGCCGCCAGGACCTTGATCGCCCCGACGTCCTCGCCGGCCGACACGACCACCACGCCGTCGACCCGACGCTCCACGAAAGCGTGGGCGTACAGCAGTTCGCGCGCACTCTCATCCATCGCATTGCCGACCAGCAGGGTGAATCCCCGCGAGAACGCGGCGAGCTCGACCTCGCGGGAGAGCTGGGCGAAGAAGGAGTTAGCGATGTCGGGGAGGATCAGCCCGATGGCTCGGGTCCGCTTCGTCCGCAGGGATCTGGCCACGCCGTTGGGTCGGTAGCCGAGCTCGCTGATCGCCTCGAGGACCCGCTCGCGGGTGGCCGGGGCAACCGGCCGAGGCCCGTCGTTCAGCACGTAGCTGACGACCGCGGTCGACACACCGGCGCGGCGCGCCACGTCGTTCCTCGTGATCACCGCGCCTCCTTCGGCATGGCGCCGCCACCGACCCCAGCGATGCGGCCGGATCTTCGTCAGCCGTGGGACACTACCGCGCGCCGGTGTCACACGGGTTTCCCCGACGTGTCCGCCGTTCCGTCTTGTGGCGGCAGGTTCCACCAGCTAGTTTTGGCCCATCAGCTACACGAGTAGACCATAGCTCGTCAACCTGGCCTGGCCGCACTTGGGCGTCGGCCATCCCCTGATTGGAGCGTCGCCGCGTGGCTCAGACTTCGCTTCCTGCCGACTACGCCGAGCGCGTCTATTCCGGCGCTCTCGGCAAATCGCTCGGTGTCTACCTTGGCCGGCCGTTCGAAGGCTGGTCCTACGAGCGCATCATGGCGCAGCTCGGTGAGATCGACTACTACGTCCACGAGAAGGTCGGGGTGCCGCTGCTGGTGACCGACGACGACATCGCGGGCACCTTCACGTTCCTGCGGGCACTCCCCGACTACGGCAACGACGTCGGGATCACACCGGCCCAGATCGGCCAGACCTGGCTGAACTACATCGTCGAGAATCGCGCCATCCTCTGGTGGGGAGGCCTGGGCAACTCGACGGAGCACACCGCGTTTCTCCGGCTCAAGCACGGTATCGAAGCTCCCCGCAGCGGTGCGATGGAGTTGAACGGCCGGGTCGTCGCCGAGCAGATCGGTGCGCAGATCTTCATCGACGGCTGGGCGATGGTGGCTCCGGGCCGCCCCGAGCTGGCCGCCGAGTTGGCCCGCCGCGCCGGCACCGTGAGCCACGACGGCGAGGCGGTCTACGCGGCGCAGGCGCTCGCGGCGATGGAGGCGCAGGCGTTCGTCGAAAGCGACATCGACGCCCTCCTCGACACGGGACTGTCGGTCATCCCGGCCGACTGCATCATCGCCACGATGGTGCGGGAGATCCGCGGGTGGCATGCGAGCGAGCCGGACTGGCGTAAGGCACGGGAGCTTCTCGCCGCGAAGTACGGCTACGACGTCTACGGCGGAAACTGTCACGTCATCCCCAACCACGGTCTGATCGTCCTCGCGCTCCTCTACGGCGCCGGCGAGTGGGACCGCTCGATGATGATCGTCAATACCTGCGGCTGGGACACCGACTGCAACTCCGGCAACCTGGGTTGCCTGCTCGGGCTCCGCAACGGCCTCAGCGGCTTCGACAGCGACCGCGACTGGCGCGGTCCGGTTGCCGACCGGATCTACCTGCCCACCGCGGACGGCGGCCGGTCCATCACCGACATCGCCACCGAGGCAGTCCATATCGCCAATGTCGGCCGCGCCCTGGCGGGCGAGCCGCCGAGCCGTCCGAAGGACGGCGCCAGATTCCATTTCGAGCTGCCCGGCTCGGTGCAGGGCTTCCATGTCGATCGGGGCAGCGCCGACGTCGTGAACGTCGAGGGACACAGCTCGGACGGCGAGCGGAGTCTGGCGATCCGGCCCTCGTCCGGCAGCGCGGCGGTCGAGGTGTCGACCCCGACGTTCATCCCGCCCGAGGCCGCGAGCATGCCGGGCTACCAGCTGCTGGCGTCGCCGACGCTCTACAGCGGGCAGCGCGTCCGGGCCGTGCTGTCCGCGGACGCCGGCAACGAGCACGACACCGTATGTCGGCTGACGATCAGGCACTACGACGGCAACGACGAGCTGGCCGCGATCGACGGCCCGGCGATGACCCTGCGGCCTGGTGCGATCGGTGAGGTGACCTGGTCGGTGCCCGATACGGCCGGCCAGCCGATCCAGTCGGTCGGCCTGGTCCTCGAGGGCGGGGCCGGCACGCCGGGGGCGGTCTACCTCGACCAGCTGAGCTGGCAAGGTGAGCCAGATCTCACGCTCACCCGGCCCGCCGACGGCGGCACGATGTGGCGACGGGCCTGGGTCGACGGCCTCGACCAGTTCAGTCCCCGATGGCCCGAGGCATATCGCCTGATCCAGAACGACGGACGCGGGCTGCTCATCCACGGCACCGGCGAATGGCGGGACTACCAGGTCACGGCGACGTTCACGCCGCACATGGCTGAGGCCTTCGGTCTGGCCGCCCGGGTCCAGGGACTGCGTCGCTACTACGCGCTGGTCGTCCGCAACACCGGCCGCGTCGAGCTGGTCAAATCGCTCGACGGGGAGCGCGTACTCGCCGAGTCGTCCGTCGACTGGGAGCTCGGCCGCACCTACACCCTGACCGTTCAGGTCCGCGGTTCCCGGGTGCAGGCATCGATTGACGGGGAGAGCCTCTTCGACGTCGAAGACTCGCAGCGGCCGCTCGACGGCGGGGGAATCGCCCTGATCTGCGATGAGGGACGGGTCGGCTGCGACTACGTACGCGCTCAACCCGCTGCGCGGAGGTGAGCAACACCGCGGCCGGACTGCCGACGACGACCATCGCGCCGGTGGTCGTCGTCGGTTCCCTCAACGCTGACATCGTGACCCGGGTGCCGGCCATTCCGCGGCCGGGCGAGACGGTACTCGCGACCTCGGTGGAGACCCGCGACGGAGGCAAGGGCGGAAACCAGGCGTGCGCAGCGGCGCGACTTGGGGCTCCCACGACGATGGTCGGGTGCGTCGGCGCCGACGATGCGGGCAAGGACGCCGACGCGGGCCTGCGGGCCGCGGGTGTGGACGTCTCCGCCCTGCAGGTCGGAAACCGCCGTACCGGCACGGCCACGGTGCTGGTCGCCGACGACGGGGAGAACGTGATCGTCGTCGATCCGGGAGCCAACGCCCTGCTCTCCCCCGAATACGTCCGCGACGTCCTCGGGCGGTTCGACGATGCAGTCGTCCTCATTTCGCTGGAGATTCCGCCCGAGACGGCGATCGCGGCCGCCGTCTGCGCCGCCGAACGCGGATTCACGGTCGTCGTCAACCCGGCGCCGGCCCATCCCCTGGCCCCGGAACTGCTCCGCGCGTGCGACATCCTGGTCCCGAACCAGCACGAGGTCGACTACCTCGGCGTGGTCGACGTGGCGGCACTTCTGCGGGCCGGGCCGGACGCCGTCGTCGTGACCCACGGCCGTCGCGGCGCGGATGTGTGGCGCGCCGACCGGGAGCCCCATCACCAGGCGGCATTTCCGGTCGACGCGGCCGACACAACCGGCGCGGGCGATGCGTTCTGCGGCGGGCTGGCGTGGGCGCTCGCCCGTGGTGACGACATCGATCACGCCGTACTGGTCGGTGCGGCGGCGGGAGCCCTCGCGACCCGCGCCACGGGAGCGAGGGCGAGCCTGCCCGGCCCGCGCGACATCGACCGCCTCATCGGCGGCGGTTGACCGACCCGCTCAGGCGGGCGATTCCGGTGCGCGCTCGGACCACTTCCGCGCCGGATGCCGATAGTCGGCGACGAAGCGGAGGAACTCCTTGGCGGTGTACACCACGCCGAGTGATCGCAGGTACGTCGGCGTGATGTAGCCGACCTCGCTGGCCTGCCTCAGGTGATCGAGCAGGGGGCGGTAGAAGCCGTCAACCTCGAGCAGTGCGGTCGGCTTGCTGTGCAGACCCAGCTGTCCCCAGGTCCATACCTCGAACAACTCCTCGAGCGTGCCCGCCCCACCCGGCAGCGCCACGAACGCGTCGGAGAGGTCGGCCATCCGGGCCTTCCGCTCGTGCATCGTCGTGACGATGTCGAAACGGGTGAGCCCGGGGTGCTCGATCTCGCGGTCGACCAGGTGCTGGGGCATGACGCCGATGACTTCGCCTCCGGCGGCCAGCGCGGCGTCGGCGATGGTCCCCATCAGCCCGACCCGGCCGCCGCCGTAGACCACGCCGATGCCGGACTCGGCCAGCCCGGTCGCGAACTCCCGGGCGGCCCGCTGGTGGGAGACCGGGCCGTCCCGCGAGCCGGTGAACAACGCAACTCGCACCGGTATCACCGCTCCTTTCGCCACGACCGTAACGAAGGGGCGGCTGCGCCTTAGTACCCGGCGTCCTTGTCGACCAGGTTGATCAACTCACGCCCGGTGGTGAAGCGGTGCAGGTTGTCGAGAAATATGTCGACCCCACGCTCCGGGGTCTGCGGACTCGTCGCGCCGTTGTGTGGCGTGATGATCGTGTTGGGTGCAGTCCAGAACGGACTGTCCGGCGGCAGCGGCTCGGTTGCGTGCGCGTCGAGGCCGGCGCCGGCGATCCAGCCCTCCTCGAGGGCCCGCAGCAGCGCCGCGTCGTCGGCGATCCCGCCGCGCGAGAAGCAGATGAACAGCGCCGAGGATTTCATCGCCCGGAATTCCGGCTCGCCCAGCATGCCGCGGGTCTCGGTGGTCAACGGCGCGGTGACCACCACCACGTCGCAGGATCCGAGGAATTCGTCCAGCTGGTCGCGGGAGAACATCCGGTCGACGTGCTCGGCCGGCGCAGAGGTACGGCGCAGCCCGTGCACCCGCATGTGGAACGCCTGGGCCTTCAGGGCGAGGTCGACGCCGGAGTGCCCGAGCCCGATGATCCCGCAGGTCAGCCCGGCGAGCTCCGGATGGGTGAAGCGCTCCCACCGGCGGTCCTGCTGCGCGCGGACCCACCGCAGCGCGTCGCGGTTGAGCATGAGCATCAGCAGCATCGCCTGCTCCGCCAGCGGAATCGCGCCGTTGCCCTTCGAACACGTCAGCACCACCGGGCTCGCGACCATCTCCGGATACAGGGCCCGGTCCGGTCCGGCCGCCCAGGTGTGCACCCAGCGGAGCCGGCCGGCCTTGGCCAGCGCCTCGGCCGGCACGTCCCCGGCGACCACGTCGGCGTCCCCGACCCGATCCAACAACTCCCCTGGCTCGTCCAGGTAGTCGATCCGCACCGCAGCCGGCGCCTGCGTGCGGATCCGGTCGACGCGGGCGGCGGCGAGCGGGCCGACCAGGAAGACTGTCGGTTGTCTCGCCTCAGCCATGTCGGGTCCCTGTCGCGGTGACGAAGTCGGCGAGGTCGGCGGACTGCCGGAGCCGGCTGGGCTCGTGGACGTACATCATGTGACCCGCGTCGTAGTAGTGGAAGGCGATGTTGTCCCGGAGCTGCTCGGGTAAGGACACGTGGGCGAGGGCGTGCTCGGCGGCGAAGTACGGCGTGGCTCCGTCGTACCGGCCGCAGGCGACGTAGATCCGCAGGTGCGGGTTGTGCCGCATCGCCTCGGAGAGCTGACCGGCCACGCTCACGTGCCGGCCTTCGAACTCGTGGTAGCTCCACGGCTGCACGCGTCCGGTGAGCAGCTCGTAGGGCAGCTCGTTGTGATAGTCGAGCTCGGCGTTGGCGTAGTGATTCATCGCCGCGGAGTACGGCCCACGGATCGCGACCTCGCTCGGATCGTGACTCATCTGCTCACCGACATCATCGGTCTCCCAGCCGGTGAAGCGACCGTCGAGCCGGCCGATGACCTGCCCCCGGTCGCGGAGCAACTCGCGGAAGAACCGCTTGTGTTCGATGCGCAGATCCGCCCGGTCGACGTAGTCCGGCGACAGGCCCGTCACCCCGGCGATCCGGCGCACGATATCGGCCCTCTCGACGGCCGACATCCGGCTGCCCCGGGCGAGCGCATACGGGTAGTCGCGGGTGGCGAGCTCCTCCGCCTCCTCCCGCACCTCGTCCAACGAGCGGTCGCCGAGCAGGCCGTGGTAATGAGCAAGGCAGGCGTACGTCGGCAGGTAGAGCGCGTGGACGACGTCGTTTCCCTCGGTGAAGCGGATGGTGCCGAAGTCCAGCACGGAGGAGATCAGCGCGACGCCGTTGAGGAAGAGCCCATAGCGTCGCTGCAGATGCGCCGCGAGCGCCGACGCGCGGACCGTGCCGTAGGACTCCCCGGCGACGTACTTCGGGGACAGCCACCTGCGGTGGCGCGTGGTCCACAGGCGGATCATTTCCCCCACGGCCTCGATGTCGCGCTGGAATCCGTGGAACTCCTCCGGCTTGCCGCCTTCGGTGATCCGGGAGTAGCCGGTGGACACCGGGTCGATGAAGACCAGGTCGGAGTGGGTGAGCAGGGTCTCCAGGTTGTCCGCGATGCCGTACGGCGGCGGCAGCAGGTGCCCGGCGTCACCCATCACCACCCGGCGCGGCCCCAACACACCGAGGTGCAGCCAGGCACTCGACGACCCGGGGCCGCCGTTGAAGGCGAAGGTCACCGGCCGATCGACCGGCGCGTCGTCGCGGACGTAGGAGACCACGAAGAGTTCGGCCTTGGGCACGTAGCCGTCGAACGCGCCGTCGGTATGCACCTCCTCGCGCAGCACGACCCGTCCGGCGGTCGCGGTGTAGGCGATCTCGCCGTCGGCCGTCCGCAGGGTGTGGTGGGTCGAGGTGGTGTCGTCGACCGGCTTCTCACGGTCGGCGTGGGTGTCGTCACGGGCGGCGGCGTCCGGCGAGCTCACGGGTGGGTCGTCTCCTGTTGCTGGGTCGGGCCGGATCAGATCCGGCGGGTGTGGAATCGGCCGCCGACCACGATCGCGTGCAGGCGGTCCCGGTCCTGGAGCACCGAGATATCGGTGAGCGGGTCGCCGTCGACGAGGAGCAGGTCGGCGCGCTTCCCCGGCTCGATGGTGCCGACCTCCGCCGCGATCCCGAGTAGCTCGGCGTTGGTCCGGGTCGTGGCGATGAGGGTGTCGTGGTTGCCCAGGACCTTCGCCTTGATCGCGAGCTCGCGGGTCTTGTGCCGCGCGAGCGGGCCAAGCAGATCCGAGCCCGAACCGATCGCGACGCCGGCGTCCTTGGCGCGCTTCAGGCTGTCGAGGCCCTCACCCAGCACCCGGTCGAGCTTGTCGAGCTTGTCGGGGGCGAAGCCGTGCTGCCGGCCCTCCTCGTGGAGCTTCTCGTAGGCGACGAACGTCGGGACGAGATACGTGCCACGCTGCGCCATCAGGTCGGCCGTCGCCGGGTCGAGGAAGTTGCCGTGCTCGATCGAGCGGACCCCGGCCTCGACCGCGTTGCGGATCGCGGTCGGCGTATAGGCATGCGCGAGCACGTAGGACCCGGCCCCCTCGGCCGCAGTGACCGCGGCGCGCAGCTCCTCCGGCGTGTACTGGATCGACTCGAGGCTGTCGGTCGGTGAGGCCACGCCACCACCGGCCATCACCTTGATGGCGTCGGCGCCGCGGCGAAGCTCTTCCCGCGCCGCGCGGAGCACGGCGTCCGGGCCGTCGGCGATGTGATGCACCATCCCGATGTGCGCGCCGCACCCGCAGCCCTCGTCGTCCTCGGCCCGGGCACGACCGTCACCGTGCCCGCCGGTCTGCGACAGCGGCCGACCACTGACGAACATCCGGGGTCCGGCGAGCAGGCCGCGGGCGACGGCCTCCTTCATCCCCCAGTCGGCACCACCGGCGTCCCGCACCGTGGTGTAGCCCTGGTCGAGGGTCTCGCCGATCACCCGGCCGATGGTGAAGGCCAGCAGGCTGGTCGGATACTCCCGGCGCTGCCGAGGTATCTCGACGTCAAGGGATGCGACGTGCACGTGCGCGTCGATCAGGCCGGGCATCAAGGAGCGTCCCCGACCGTCGATGACATCGCCGGTGACCGCGCCCGCCCCGCCCGCGGTGACCTCCCGGATCACGCCGTCCTCGATGACGACGGATCCGTCGATCGGCTCGGCACCCGTGCACGGCACGATGGTGGTGTTCGTGAAGATCGTGACGCTCACGTCTGCTCCCTGCACTCCAGGCGGGACGAGCCGTTCACGAGCCAGACGGATCGATCGCGCGCCCAAGTAGGCGCCCCCGGTGCTGAGAACTGATCCTAGGGCCCTTTCGGCCGCTCGCCGAGATCGAGAAATTACCAGGCGGCGTAGCTTCGGAACCAGGAGCAAACGACGTACCGTCCGTCAGAGCCGGACAAGGGAGTCTGAGGTGCCCTCACCAGAACCGCGCTTCGGCGGGGTCTACGCAGCCAGTACGACGACCTTCGACGAGCGGGGTGACCTCGACCTCGACGCCCACGCGAACCACTGCCGATGGCTGGTCGAGTCCGGCGTCGCGGGACTGGTCCCCTGCGGATCGCTGGGCGAATACGAGGCACTGACCGATATGGAGCGGATCGCGGTCGTCGAGTCCACCGTCCAGGCGGCCGGCGACGCCACGGTCGTGCCGGGCGTTTCGGGCAAATCCGGTGCAGAGGCCCGGCGCTGGGCCGAGCATGCCGGTGCCGCCGGAGCCGGTGCCGTCATGTGTCTGCCGCCCACGTCGCACGCGCCGACCGATGACGAGGTTGTCGCACACTTCACCGAGGTCGCCCGTGCCGGGTTGGCGATCATCGTCTACAACAACCCGTTCTCCACGAGGGTCGACCTGACCCCGGCCCGGCTGGCCCGGCTGGCCGATGAGGTGCCGCTCGTCGCCGCGGTGAAGGAGTTCTCCCAGGACGTACGCCGGGTCGCCGCGATCAGGGAGACCGCCCCACGGCTGGAGGTGCTCTGCGGCTGCGACGACGTCTTCGTCGAATCGATGCTGATGGGGGCGACCGGCTGGATCGCCGGTTTCGTCAACGCCATCCCGGCCGAGACCGTGGCGATGTACCGACTCTGCGTCGACGGCCGGTGGGACGACGCCGTGGCCACCTACCGGCAGATGCTGCCCATGCTGCGCTACGACGCGCTCCCGACCTTCGTGCAGGCGGTCAAGGCCGCGCAGGAGGAGGCCGGCCGGCCGGGCGGCCCGGTCCGGCTCCCACGGCTCCCGCTTCCTCCGGACGTCGACAAGCATGTCCGGCAGGCGACCCGCGACTTCCTCCTCGCCGCCGGTCGATGAGAGCCCGCCTGACCTTCACCGCGGTCGACAGCCACACCGAAGGCATGCCGACCCGCGTCGTCACCTCCGGCGTCGGCACCCTGCCCGGTGCGACGATGGCCGAACGCCGGCGGTATGTCATCGACAAGCGCGACGAGCTGCGCACGCTGCTGATGTACGAGCCGCGTGGCCACTCGGCCATGTCGGGAGCCATCCTGCAGCCGCCGACCCGGGATGACGCCGACATCGGCGTGGTGTTCATCGAGGTCTCCGGCTGTCTGCCGATGTGCGGGCACGGGACGATCGGGGTGGCGACGGTCCTCGTCGAGACGGGCATGGTCGAGGTGGTCGAACCCGTCACCACGATCCGGCTGGACACCCCGGCCGGACTGGTCGAGGCGCGCGTCGACGTCGACGACGGCCGGGCCACGGCCGTCGAACTGCGCATCGTCCCCTCCTTCCTCGCCCTGGCCGACGCCGTGGTCGAGCTGCCCGGCGTACCGCCGCTGATGGTCGACGTCGCGTGGGGCGGGAACTTCTACGCGATCCTGCCCGGTACGGCGCTGGGGTTCGACGTCGTGCCGGCCGAGCACGACCGGCTCGTCGCCGACGGGCTCCGGGTCATGGACGCGGTCAATGACCAGCTGTCCTTCGTGCACCCGGAGATGCCCGACGTCGACCGCTGCGGACATGTCATCGTCACCGCGCCGGGCGGTGCCGGGGCGAGCAGTCGCGGGGCGGTCGTCATCCACCCCGGATGGATCGACCGATCTCCCTGCGGCACAGGCACATCGGCTCGGATGGCCGCGCTCCACGCCCGCGGTCAGCTGGCCCTGGGAGCGCCGTTCGTCCACGAGTCGCTGATCGGGACCCGTTTCGAGGGCCGCTTGTCCGCGGAGGCATCCGTCGGCGGCGTACCCGCCGTCCTGCCGATCGTCCGCGGCCGGGCCTGGTTGACCGGCCTCGCGACCTACCTGCTCGACCCGGACGACCCGTTTCCCGGCGGTTTCCTCATGAGCGCCCGCGGGTGACGGCATCGCCGCGAACCCGTGCTCGCCGGTTGCTCGTCTGGGCCAGAGTGAACCAAGGCCGTAAACCGGTCGCCCTAGAATGACCTCCCGTGAGCGATACCTACCGCAACATCGTCGAGCATGCCGAGCGCGACCTGCACTGGCCGGACTGCCTCAACGTCCGCGATCTCGGCGGACTGCCGACGCAGGACGGCGGCATGATCCGGCCCGGCGCACTCATCCGGGCCGATGCGTTGAGCCGGCTGACCGACGACGGTGTCGCGGCGGCCCGGGCGGCCGGCGTGAGCCGGATCATCGACCTCCGCCGCCCGGCCGAGGCCGGGAGCGCGGCTCATCCGTTCGCCGACGACCCCGTCTACCGCAACATTCCGGTCCAGAACCCGGCCGACCCGAATCACGAGTGGCTGACCCTCGCCGAGATCTACTGCACCATGCTCGATCTGCGTCCGGACCTGTTCGCCCAGGCTTTCGCGGCCGTGGCCGATGCGCCGGCCGGAGCGGTCGTCGTGCACTGCGCCGGCGGGAAGGATCGCACCGGGATCATCACGGCGTTCGCATTGTCGGTCGCGGGCGTCGCCGACGACGTCATCGCCGCCGACTACGCCCTCACCGAGGAGCGGCTGCGCGAGGACAGTGCCGCGTATCTCGAACTGATCGACGATCCGAAGCTGCGCACCATCCTCGCCGCTCTGCAGCCGACTCCACCGAGCGTCATGCTCGACACCCTCGCCCACGTACGCGCACGGCACGGCGGGGTCGAGGACTACCTCATGGCCGCCGGAGTGACCGAGAGGCAGCTCGCCGCGATCCGTGACCGCCTCGTCGCCTGACCCCTAGAGATCCACCTCGACGCCGACGCCGGCGGACCACGCGGCGGTGAGGACGAGGTTCGCCGCGACCACGTCCTGCGCGGCGATCCCGACCGACTTGTAGAGCGTGATCTGGTCGGCCGACGTGCGCCCCGGACGGGCGCCGGAGAGCAGCTCCCCGATCTCGGCGTGGATGTGCTCCGGCCCGATGACTCCCTCGTCGATCGGCACGAGCAGATCCTGGGATCCGGCCGGCGGTGGTGCGAGAACGGCGTCGCGGGATTCGACGACCAGGATCGAATCGACGACTGTCGCCACGTCGAGTTCACGCCCGGCCGTGTTGTAGCCGACCGACGTCACGTGGACCCCGGGGCGGAGCGCATCGCGGTGTACGACGGGCGTCGGCGAATGTGTGGCGGCGCACACGATGTCGGCGTCCGCGCAGGCGTCGTCGTAACTGTCACGTGCTTCGACGTCGGTGTGCAGTTCGGCCCGTAGTTCGGCCGCGAGCGAAGCTGTTCGCCCCGGGTCACGGCCGGCGACCCGGATCTGGCGGATCGGACGGACCCGGACCATCGCGTGCGCGTGGGCGCGGGCCTGCACACCCGTACCGAGGATTGCCATGGTCCGGGCGTCCGGGAGCGCCAGCAGATCGGCGGAAAGCGCCGACCCGGCGGCGGTCCGGGCGGTGGTGATCGAGGTGCCGTCGAGCAGCGCGAGCGGCTGTCCGGTGTCCGGGTCGACGACGATCACGACCGCCTGATGGGTCGGGACCGCGGTTCCGGCGTTGCCGGGAAACAGGCTCACCAGCTTCGCGGCGAGCCCACCGATGGCGGGGACATACGCCGGCATCGCGGCGAGGAGGCCACGCTCGGGCACCACGGCGGCGATCCGGGCCGGCATCGATGCCCGTCCTTCGCTGACGTCCCGCATCGCCGTCGCAAGGCCGGCCCGCAGCTCGTCGAGGTCGAGCAGTGCGCGGGTCTCGGCTCCGGTCAGCACCAGCACGACCATCAGTCTGCACCGCGAACGGCGAGGTGCGGCCACGGCTTCAGGGCCGGATCGACTTCTCGAACCAGTGGTCTGCGTAAGGCTCGTCGTTGAACGGATCGACCTGGCGGTAACCGGCCGACCGGTAGAGCCCGATCGCTTCGGTGAGTGCGCGGTTGGTCTCGAGGTGCAGCGTGCGTACGCCGCAGGCGACGGCGTGGGTCTCGAGTTCGGCGAGCAGCCGCCACCCCAGCCCCAGTCCACGCACCGTGGGCGACACCCACATCCGCTTGAGCTCAGCCGGTGCCCGGCCATGGAACTTCAGCGCGCCGCACCCGACCGGATCCGAGTGCAGGGTGGCGACGAGCAGCAGCCCGGACGGGAGCGTCAGCTCCGCGTCCTCGGCGGACAGGCTGCGGTCGGGGTCGAAGCCCGCGTCGAACCGCCGCGCCAGCTCGTCGAAATAGTCCCGGATGCAGAAACGGGCCGCCGGGTCGCGGGGGTCGGTCACGGCGATCTCCACCATCGAGGCGACCAGAAGGCGCTCGACCTCACCCATCGCCGCGACCAGGCGGCCGCGCTGTTCGTCACTCAGCGGTGTCAGGATCGAGGTGGCCAGGTCGTCCGAGCGCCGGTCGAGCTCCGCCCGCTCGGCCCGGCCGGCCCGGGTGAGGCGCGCCGTACGCACCCGCGCGTCGGTCCCGTCGGCCGCGACCACGACCAGCCCGTCGGCCTCCAGCGAGCGCAGCAGCCGGCTCAGATAGCCGGAGTCGAGATCCAGCCGCGCGCGGAGCGACCGCACCTCGGCCCCCTCGGCACCGATCTCCCACAGGAGGCGGGCCTGCCCGAGCGGCCGACTGCGGGCCAGGAACCGGTCATCCAGCACGCCGATCCGCTGGGTGACGATGCGGTCGAAGCGACGGACCTGCCCGACCAACCCGGCATCCATCATCTGACCTTAGTCAGAGATTCGCCGCGTGGTCAACGGACCGGAGGTCAGTCGGGCTAGCGGCCGGCGAGCAGCCGGTCCGGGGTGACCGCGATGACGACCCGATCGGGATCCGTCGGGCGGTCCCCCGGGTCCGTTCCGGGCAGATACCTGGCAAAGAGCCGGCGGGACAACTCAGGATGTCCGAAGTCCTCGACCTCCGCCCTGCCGTAAGCCACGACGTAGGACCTCGACTCCGGATCATTGATCAGCAGCGAGATGGCCGGATCCCGCCGGATGTTGGCGAACTTCGCGCGGGAGCGTGTGGTGGAAAACCGGAAGGTCGAACCGTCCCACTCGTACCAGACGACGGTGAGCTGGGGAGCGGCATCGGGCCGGTTCAGCCCGACCACCGCAAAGAGTGGTTTCGCCAACAGGTCGTCGACCTCGGCGGACGCTTTTGCGCTCATCCGGTCCTTCCGGTGTCGAATCGGATTCGGGGGTGCCTCCTCCGACACGCCCTCGCGGCGAATATGCTGATCGAACTCATACGTCGACGATGACCTCTCTGCGATTGCATGGGAGACCTTGGTGCTCACCTTGGTACGTCACGCACACGCCGGCAGCAAGCGGCGGTGGACCGGTCCGGATGAGCAACGCCCTCTTACCGAACGTGGTCTGGCTGAGGCGCACGGGATCGCCCAGCGGCTGCGTACCCAACCGCCGTACCGGCTGCTCTCCAGTCCACTGATCCGCTGCCGACAGACGTTGGAGCCGATCGCGACGGCTCTCGATCTGCCGATCGAGCTGACTGCGGCGCTGGCACCGGATGCGACTCTGGATGAGACGCTCGCGCTGATCACCCACCCGTCGACCGACGGCTGCAGCCTCTGCACGCATGGCGAGGTGCTCACCCGGCTGCTCGATCGGTGGCGCGCAGACGGATCTCCCCGCGTGCCGGTGGACGCGCGGACGGCCAAGGGCGCGATGTGGATCCTCAGCGGATACCCCGGCCGGCGTGCCACGGCGCACTACGGGCCATCCCATCGGGCCGCGCTGTCACTCTCCGGCCCGGCCGAACCGGCCACCCAGGTCTGGCCGGGCTAGCGACCACAACGGCTGAACGACCACGAGGATCCGCCGTGCCCGTGCTCTTCAACGCGAACGTCCGGTCGGCCTACCAGGCCGGCTACTACAGCGGATCCCACCGCGTCGACGATGTCCTCGCCCACGGTGACACGGGACTCGGAGCACTCGCCGGCAACGACGGAGAACTCGTCATCGACCGTGGCGTGGCCTACCGGACCGCCGAAGACGGCACCACCGCCGAACTCGACGGCGCGGTCGGCACGCCCTACGCGACGGTCATCCCGTTCCGCGTCGACCAGACCTTCGGCATCGACGATCCGCTGGACCGGACCGCCTTCGAACGACGCCTGGAGAGGTTGCTGCCTCTGGCCAATCGGATCTGGGCACTGCGCATCCACGGCCAGTTCTCCCGGGTGACCGCCGGTGCCAGCCGGCGACAACACCCGCCCTACCGGCCACTGGCGGAGGTCTTTCCGACGTACAACAACCTCACCCACACCGACACGACGGGTACACTCGTCGCGTTCTACTGCCCGGTGTTCCTCACCGGAACAGACTTCGTCGGCGCGCACTACCACTGGCTTTCCGACGACCACGGTCAAGGCGGTCACGTCGTCGACTTCCGGCTCCTGCGCGCCAGCATCGAGGTCTGCGAGGCGACCAGCTACGCCGTCGACGTGCCCAGGACCGAGGAATTCCGCGACCTCGATCTCACTCCGTACTACTGAACTCGTGGTCGGTCCGCTGTTTCTCTACAGCACCAGCCCATCCCCGCACGAACGGACGATTCTGGCGTGGGCACGGCGCCACCAACCGGACCATGGTCGCCCACTCGCGGCTGTGGTGATGCAAACTGCGTTGAGCGACCCGTCCCTGGCCGAGCTCGACGCGCTCCGCGCACACTTCTGCACAAAGTCCGTCGACGTCGCGATGGACGACTCCGGACTCGCGACCAGGAAGGATGCGTACCGGCCGGATGTGGTTCGCCGACTCGAGACCGCCGACCTCATCCTGATCACCGGCGGGTCACCAGAACGTCTCTACGACTGCACCGTCGACACACCAGCCCTCAACGCGTTACGCGTCGCCTCCGACCGGGGTGCCGTCATCGCCGGTTGCAGTGCGGGGGCAATAGTGGTCGGCGCCGGCATGCCGATCGGCACAGCGGACAACTTACGGCCGGGCCGGTTTTGGGCACTGATCGAGCGCACCGTTGTCGCGCCGCACTACGGCCGCTACGACATCAAGCGATGGCTACAGGCATTCCCTGACTGCACCGTGCTCGGCATTCCCGATGACACCATGGCGCTCGTCCTTCATGGATGCGAGATCCAGTCGGTCGGCGACCAGCCGATTCACCTTGTGTCGGGCTCCGGCTAGGAGTCCGAGCGGCGGGCCCGAACGATCATCGCGACCACGCACAGCACGCCACTGGCGACCACCGCCGCGCCGGTCCACGTCAAACCGGCCAGCAGCAGTATCGTGCCGGCAAGCAAAAGCACGGCGACGAGCCATACCAACCACGGATGCACCGGCAGCACCGCATCGTCGCGATCCGGTCGCCGGCGAGCCGGCGTGGTGCCCTTGGCTGATGATCGGCTCAGCCTGGGTACGCCGAAACCGCTCCGCCGCCGTGACTGGCCGGCGCCGCCTTGCGGCTCCACCGAGTCGTCGGTCGCAGTCGCCCGTGCGGCTGGCCGGGTCGGATCGCTCATGCGTGAAAACCTACCCGCGAGGTAGGTCCGTAACCGCCCGCGCCGGCCGCGGTCCCGGCGTCGATGCCGAGGGACGGCCCCGGCACCCCGCTGCGGCCTTGGCCACGTCAACGCCCGCTGCCACGCGATGGCGGACTTAGTGTAGCCTAACCTAATCCTGGTTGGAGGAGTCGTCATGTATGCCTGCATCTGCCGAGCGGTCACCGAAGAGACGGTGACCGCCGCCGTCGAAGACGGCGCGACCACGGTGGAAGCGGTAGGTGAGGAAACCCGCGCCGGTACCGGGTGCGGCGGCTGTCATGACACGATTGAAGAGATCATCACCTCGTGCGCGACGTGTCCCATTGCCGGCCTCGTCGCCTGACAGCGGCGAAGGAGACGGCCGGACGTGCGTGGCGACGAACGAGTGCTGGAGTTGCTCAACGAGCAACTGACCGCTGAGCTCACCGCGATCAATCAATACTTCCTGCACGCCCGGATGCAGCTCAACGCCGGATGGGTGAAGCTTGCCGCCCACACCCGCGACGAGTCGATCGACGAGATGCGCCACGCCGAGTTGTTGACCGACCGGATCCTCTTCCTCGACGGTCTCCCGAACTTCCAGCGACTGTTTCGGGTCCGGGTCGGCCAGACGATCGGAGAGATGTTCGAGGCAGATATGGCTGTCGAAGTCGAGGCCATCGACCGGCTCCGCGGTGGTATCGACTACATGCGTGGCGTCGGCGACGTCACCAGCGCCACACTCTTCGAGCGCATCCTCGCCGACGAAGAGGAACATGTCGATTACCTCGAGACCCAGCTTGGTCTGCTCGGCTCGCTCGGTGAGCCGCTCTACCTGGCCCAGCTCGTCGAACAGCCCGGGGACTGAGTCCTGGCCTGACGGCGTGGTTCGTGCGCGAGAGGTGTCCTGTGCGGGTGGTCCGTAGCCGGAAGCGGAGCGGTTACTTGGCGGTCGTCGCGGTCGCGCTGGGCGTCGCGACCATGTTGTCCGGGTGCAGCCGACCTGCCCGGGCGGCGGCACCGCCTGCGCCACCGCCGTCGGTCGGTCAGCGCCTCAACGCGCCACTGCCGACGGCGCTGCTGGATCAGACCTTGGTCGAGGACTCCGGCAAGCACGTGAATCTGAGGTTGTTCGCCGGCAAGGTGGTCGTGATCTCGGACATCATGACGCTCTGCCAGGAGACCTGCCCACTCGACACCGCCAACGTCGTCGCCGCCGCCCGCGCCGTCGAACGGGCCGGGCTGGGAAGCAGGGTCGAGTTCCTCAGCATCACGGTCGACCCGATTCGCGACACCCCGACCCGGCTGGCCGCCTACCGCCGCCTGTTCACGCCCGTACCGGCGGACTGGGTCACGCTCACCGGAACACCGGCAGAGCTCGCCGCGCTTTGGAAGCACCTCGGCGTTTACCTCAAGAAGGTGCCGGACAAGCCGCCAGCGCCACGGGACTGGCTCACCGGCAAGCCGCTGACCTACGACATCACCCACTCCGACGAGCTGTTCTTCCTCGACCAGCGCACCCACGAGCGTCTGCTCCTCGACGGCGCCCCACACCTCGCCCCCGGTACGAAGCTCCCCCGCACCCTCGACCGGTTTCTCGACGCGAGCGGGCACCGAAATATGACCCACCCAGATCCGGCGGGGTGGACCCTTCCGCAGGAACTGCACGCCCTCGCCTGGCTCACCGGCCACCACATCACCTGAGCCGACGCCGTCCCCGAGCCGTCACGTCCCTTGCTCCCGGGTCACCTGCTTGGGTGACTTTCCTGCCAAGCGGCCTTAGGCCAGCCGTATATACGGAACAGCGATCGTTCACCCGTTCCGATGAACTTCGGCGCACCGGCCGGGCTTGTCCGAATGAGGACCAATCTCGGGTTGATTCTTTGGTCGGCACTTCCTATCGTCTCCAACGGCTGCGTGAATGCGCAGACTCGCCACCGGGTACGCCTAGTCCTGCCCACCGGCCGGCGAGCCTCAGCACAGAACTCAGGGCAGGAGCGGGGGACCCAGGTGATTGGCGTCCGGTTGGACGCCTAGGGGTGAAGTCGTGGAGACACGGCCGGGCTAGACCTCCTGCCCGAACCCGACAGCTCACCTCGCCGGCGTCGAGAGGTGGATATTTTGTACTCCCCTGACTTCGCTCGGCCGTACTCGTACAAGGGCCGGCACCGGGCCGCAAGCCACACCAGCATCAAGAAGGCCGCCGTGGCCACCGCCGCGGTGGGCGCCGCCGCCGCGGTTCCGCTGATCGGGACGGCCGGTGTCGCCGACGCCGCGCCGGCCAGTGCGTGGAACGCGGTCGCGGCGTGTGAGTCGACCAGCAACTGGCACATCAACACCGGGAACGGCTTCTACGGTGGGCTGCAGTTCACCCAGTCGACCTGGGACGCCTACGGTGGGACGGCGTACGCCTCGCGCGCGGACTTCGCCACCCCCGAGCAGCAGATGGCGATCGCGAACAAGGTCCTCGCCGGGCAGGGCTGGGGTGCCTGGCCGGTCTGCTCGCAGAAGGCCGGCGTGACCGGGTACTCCGCCAGCGGCCCGACCTCGGCGCCGCAGGCCGCTCCGCAGCAGCAGAGCGCCCCGCAGCAGCAGAGCGCCCCGCAGCAGTCCAGCAGCAGCGAGGAGTCCTCCTCCTCGTCGAGCAGCACCGGCACCGGCAGCTACACCGTCGTGCAGGGCGACACGCTGTTCAAGATCGCCGCCGCGCACGGCATCAGCGGCGGCTGGCAGGAGCTGTACGCCAAGAACCGCTCCACCGTCGGTAGCGACCCCAACATGATCCTCGTGGGTCAGCACCTCTCGCTCTAACCAGAGCGGCCCTCAAGACATCGGGCCCCTGACCGCTCGCCACCCCCCCGCGAGCGGTCAGGGAGCCCGAGTCGACGAGAGGCTCCAGTTGAGGGTTCCCAGGGGCCCTGACGTCACGTACGGGGAGTGTCAGTGAACGCCGCCGCCCAGCCCAGCCCGTCGGAGCCAATTCCGGCCGACCTACGGCTTTCGGTGCAGTCGCACGGTCGGCACAGCCGGATCCGGGTGACCGGTGCTCTGGACCTGGCCACCGCCCCACACCTGCGCACGGCTATCGAGCAGGTCAGCCGCGCCGGCCAGATCGTCTCCGTCGACCTTCGGACGACAACCTTCTGTGACTGCGCCGGCGTCAACCTGCTCGTAACCGAGCAGGGTCGGCTCCGCGCCATGGGTGGCACGCTGGTGATCACCCGCCCGTCGGTCCCCGTCGGACGTCTGCTCGCCCTCACCGGGCTCGACCGCCATTTCGACGTCCGGCCGGCCGGACCGACCACCGCACGACGGCGGCAACTCCTGCGCGCCGTCGCGAGCGGCTGAGGTAACCCACCCGCTCCGCCCACGTGGCCGGAGCGGTCACGGTGCCCAGACATCCACCCGGCAAGCCGTCGCCGACAAAGACGCCTGGCGTCCCTGTCGGCGACGACCTCGCCCCCCGCCAGGGGTCGAACAGCGCCCGGCTCGTGCACAGGACTGCTCGGCCCGGGAATTCCGCTGGCCCTGCGGGAGAAGCCGCCGCGGCGAAAGTCGGACCTCGACCTTGACCGTCCCAGCTCGCGGCACTCTACCGGCCGATGTCTAATCTATGCAATCCCTATCGACTTAGTATAGATATGACGAGTGACACTTCGCCTGACACTGCCTGCGGTCCAGCCGCGCTCCGCGACCGGAGAGCGGTCGGGCGCTCGACGACTGTTGCCGCTGACCGTGGTCTTCCTGGTCGCCGCGGCGATCAGTATCAGCTACCTGGGGGCCGGGCTCTGGGCGACGGACACCTGGCGCGGCAACGTCGGTGACCCGGAGCAGTTCATGTGGTTCCTTTCCTCCGTCCCGCATGCACTCGCCCGTGCGCACAATCCGCTCCTGAGCAACTACGAGCTCTATCCACAGGGCGTCAACCTGATGTGGAACACGTCGGTGGTGCTCGCGGGCGTCGTCGTCTCACCGGTGACCGCGCTCGCGGGCCCGGTGTTCAGCTACAACCTCCTGCTCGTGCTCGGCCCGATCGCCACGGCGTGCACGGCGTACTGGGCGTTTCGTCGCTACGTCGACAGCCCGGTCGCTGCCGGCATCGGCGGACTCGCCTTCGCGTTCTCCCCGTTCCTCCTGGTGCACAGCTCGGGCCACCTGCATCTCGTACTCCTGGCTCTGATGCCGGTCATGCTCGTGCTGGTCGACGAGTTGCTCGTGCGACAGCGCGGTCGATGGTGGCTGACCGGTGGGTTGATCGGGCTCGTCGCGGCATGCCAGGTGCTCACCAGTGAGGAGATGCTGGCCATCGACGCGATGGTCGGCGGACTCGCCCTGATTTTCCTGTGTGTTCTGCACCCGCACGCGATCCGGTCGCGGGTGAGCTACGTGGTCCGCGCCGCCGTCTGCGCCGTCGTGATCTTTGTGCTGCTGGCGGGTTATCCGCTCTACATCCAGCTGTTCGGGCCGCAGAAGGCACCCGGCGCGCACGGGCCGAGCACCTACTCAACCGATCTCCTCAACCTCATCTGGCCCGTGAACCAGTGGGTGAACCTAGGGATCGGTACGCCGTCGTTCACCGGCAATGCGTCGGAGTGGACCGGTTACCTGGGCATCCCGCTGATCGTGCTGCTCATCGGCGTGACCGTGCGGTTCTGGCGACGCCGACCGCTCGTTCCCGTGGCCGCGATCCTCATCGTGGTGCTGATCGTGTTGTCGTTCGGTCCGCACCTGCATGTCGCCGGCCGTACGACGTCCATCCCGCTGCCCTGGGCGGTCGCGGAACGGCTTCCGCTGCTGGAAAACCTGCTGCCGGGGCGGATCAGCGTGGCGATCGGGCTCCTGGCGGCCCTGCTCCTCGCGGTGTTCCTCGACGATCTCGTGCTCCAGCGTGGGTGGCGAAGGCTCGCCGGCGCGACATTGGTGGCGCTGATCGCTCTGTCGTGGGTGCCCGGCGGGCTGCGCACCACGACGATCCGCACTCCGGCGTTCTTCACCAGCTCCGCGCAGACGCGTCTCCCGGACGGGTCGGTGGCTCTCATCGTCCCGTACACCAACGGTCCCCTCAACGAGCAGGCGGTGCTCTGGCAGGCGAACGGCGGGATGCGGCTGCGCATCGTGAACGGTTGGGTGATCGTGCCCGGGCCGCACTGGGGAGGGCCCAACGCGATCTCCCAGGCGCTCGACCAGGCCGACGCCATCACGGTCACTCCCCAGCTGCGGGCGTCGATCTTCGCTGACCTACGCAGACTCCACGTGGACACCGTCATCGTCGGGCCGAGCAGCAAACGGGCATCCGATATCGCCATGCTCACCCGAGTCTTCGGCCGCCCGCCGACGGCGGCCAGTGACGTCGTGCTCTGGACGGTTCGCTAGCCCACCGCACCGCCTATCTCTCCGGCGCACGACCGGATACCGTCCGGCTCGTGCCTGCTGCGACCGGACGAGCGTCCTCGGCGGTGGTCTCTCTCGACGACGCGCGCCGGATCGCACTTGTCGCCCAGGGATTCGCCGAGAAGCGCCCGTCCGGCCGGGTGGACGCCCGACACCTACGCCGGGCGATCGACCGGGTCGGCGTACTGCAGCTCGATTCGGTCAATGTGCTGTGCCGATCGCACTACCTACCTGTCTTCTCCCGGCTGGGCCTATATCCGCGGGCGCTGCTCGACCGGATGGCGTGGGGCGCTCCGCGTGAACTGTTCGAATACTCGGCCCACAAGGCGTCACTGCTGCCCGTGCAGAGCTACCCGTTGCAGCGATGGCGGATGGAGGCGGCGTCGCGCCACGTATGGGGCGGCGATCTCAAGAGGTGGCGCTCGGTGCTGGACCCGGCGATCCAGCTCGCGCCGTGGGCGGTGATCGAGGGGATGTGGCGGCTCGCGGCGGAGCAGCCCGACCTCGTCGACGAGGTGCTCGCGATCGTCACCGAACGCGGACCGGTCAGTGCGGGCGACGTCGGCCTCACCGCCGAGCGGCGGCTCCAACACGGCGGGCTGTGGAACTGGAACGACGTCAAGGTCGCCCTGGAGTGGTTGTTCTACTGCGGCACCGTGACGACGGCGACGCGCCGCAACTTCGAACGGATCTACGACCTCACCGAGCGGGTGCTGCCGGCCGAAGCCCGGTTGCGGCCCACGCCGAGTCGGGAGGACGCGCAGCGTGAGCTGGTGCGGATCTCGGCCCGCGCGCACGGCATCGCGACCGAACGCGACCTGCGTGACTACTTCCACCTCCCCGCGGAGCATTCGAAGGCCCGTGTCGCCGAACTCGTCGAGGCGGGCGAGCTGGTGCCGGTGCGTGTCGAAGGCCTGCCGCAGCGGATGTACCGGTGGTCCGGTGTCGGTGCGGTCGGCGCAGTGCACGCCCGGGCCCTGCTGTCGCCGTTCGACTCGCTGATCTGGTCCCGGGACCGGACCCTGCGGCTCTTCGACTTCCACTACCGGATCGGGATCTACACCCCGGCGGCGAAACGGACCCACGGCTACTACGTTCTGCCGTTCCTGCTCGGTGACCGGCTGGTCGCGCGTGTCGACCTCAAGGCCGACCGGCAGGCGTCCACCTTGGTGGTGCCGGAGGCTCATCTCGAGCCGGCTGCCCGCGGGCCGGTAGTAGCTGCCGAGTTGGCCGACGAGTTGTGGTCGATGGCGACCTGGCTGGAGCTGGATCATGTGGTGGTACAGAACAGGGGTGAGCTGAGCCGCTCGCTCGCACGCGCGGTCCGCGCCTCGCGATGACGTCAGGAGGGATAGCCGATGAGTACCGACGCCACCCCGGCCCGGATCGCGGAGCACGTGGTCGCGTTCAACGCGGCGGTCCGGTCGGGTGATTGGGAATCCTTCGCCGATCGATTCGCCCCGGACGCCACCATGGAATTCATCCGCGTGCCCGCCGGACCATTCCACGGGCGGGCCGAGATAGCCCGCGCGTACGCAGAACAGCCGCCCACCGACACCATGACGGTCGGCGCGGTCGACTCGGCCGGCACCGTCGACACGGTCCGATTCACCTGGTCCGCCGGCGGCAGCGGCACCATGCGGCTGACCTGGCAGGGCCCGCTCGTCGCGGGTCTGCAGGTGGCCTTCGACGAGTGACCCGGCGTCAGACGCGTACGCCGAATTCGTCCATGCGGGCGCCGATCGCGTCCATCCATTCGGGCGGCGTCCCCCCGCCCGGCAGGTGCACGCCGGCCTCGCTCCGCCAGAGCGCATCTCCCAGGGATGCCCGGATGTGCCAGGCCATGACCCGGTCGAGAGCCACGTCGGTGCCGGACTGTGCGCGGTAGTGGGACGCGGTCGCCGTGAGCAGTACGAGGTCCGGACCCTCGGCGGGCAGGCAGCGGAGATCGTATTCGGGGTCGGCGACGCTGCAGGTCTCGAAGTCGACGACGACCCGTAGCTGCGGGCGGTCCCGGTGCCACAGCTGGTTGTGCCCGTGCAGGTCGCCGTGGACCAGAACGGCGCCGCCCGGCCGTGCCAGGACCTCGTCCGCCCAGTCACACAAGGAGAGCAGCTGCCGCCGCTGCTCGGGCCGGATCCATGCGCCGAAGCGCGTCCGCAACTCGTCGGTGGTGGCCGGCTGGGGTGGAGTCGGAAACCAGCCGATTGCGTTGCGCGCTCTCGTCAGCGTCTCCGGTCGGTGCATGTTTGCCAGGAACGACGCCAGTTCGGCGCCGATCTCCTCGACTTCCGCCCGATCGGCGGACCTGACCATGTCGATGGTGAGCGGCCGGCCGGCGACGAATCGGGTGACGACCAACGCCGGGTCGTCGGCGACGGCCACCACCGGCGGCAGCCGCAGTTCCGGCCGCCGGTCGGCGAAGGTCTGGAGGACCTGCGCCTCGTGCCAGAGCCGCTCGGCCGCCGGCCGTGACCAGGCGAATTTGACGACGGTGACGCCGTCGATCACGGCGCTCGAAGACCACCACTGCGGATCACCCTCTCCGAGCCCTTCACGTACGGCGATGTCGCCGTCAGCCAGATCCGGAGCGACCGTTCTCAGCGCACGGCGAATCGAGTCGATGGAGCCGTCCGCCAGCCAGCGAAGCGTCACGACGGCTGCAGGTGATCGCGCACCAGGTCGGCCACGATGTCGGGCGCTTCACGGTGCGGGAAGTGTCCGACACCGTCCAGCACCTCACGCCGATAGGCGTCGAAGTGGCCGTCGAGTCCTTCAGAGGATGGGGGCGGATCACAGAAGTCGGACCCACCCTGGAGCATGAGCGTCGGCACACTCAGGTGATCGACGGCGTCCAGCCGTCGCCGCAACTCGTCGTAGCGGCGGTCGCGCGGTTCATCAGCCAGGAATCGTGACCGGTACGCGTTGAGCGTTATCGCGGTCCAATCCGGGTTGGCGAAGCCGCGCGCCGTGGTCGAGAACTCGTCGTCGTCGAACCATCCCGGCGGACTCCAGGTGTCCCATTGCACGCGCGCGAAGGCGATGGGGTCCCGACGGATCGCCTCAACCCCGTCGTCGACGTACATCAGCCACTGGTACCAGAATGCGCGCGCCTGCAGGAAGTCCGGCATCTCGAAGCGACCGCGGGGCTGATAGGCCAGCGCCAGCGCGGCGACCGCGGTGACCCGCTCGGGAACCAGTGCCGCAAGCGTGTAGGCAGCGCGGGCGCCCCAGTCGTGCCCGACGACGGCGAATCGGTCGAGTCCGAGCGCGTCGGCGAGGTCGAGCGTGTCCTGGGCCAGCGCCACGGCCTGCCCGTCGCGTGGTGTGTCGGACGATCGGAACGCCGTACCGCCGGTGCCGCGGTTGTCAGGAATGATCGCGCGGTATCCGGAGCTCGCCAGCCGCTGGGCGACAGGTCGCCATCCGCGAGCGGTGTCCGGCCAGCCGTGCAGAAGGACGACCGGAGCACCGGAGGTGTCACCCACGTCGTCATAGGTGATCGCGAGGACGTCGCTGCGCACCGATGGCATGGCGACACGCTAGCCCGGTTCGCCGGAAACAAATCCGTTCGCCTTGTCGACGCGCGGTCGCTAGCGTCCCGCTGGTGGTCAGCGGTCCCGTGCCCTTGCTGTGGCTCTGCGGACCGTCGGGTGTCGGCAAGACGACCGTGGGCTGGGAGATCTTCACCCAGGTCGACGCGGCCGGATTCACGACCTGTTATCTCGACATCGATCAGGTAGGGCTGTGCTACCCCGCTCCCGCGGACGACCCCGACAACCACCGCATCAAGCGACGGAATCTCGGCGCGACCTGGCCGACCTTCCGGGCTACGGGAGCCCAGTGTCTGGTGGTGTCCGGCATCGTGGAATCCCGCGAGCTCGCGCACTCCTATGCCGAGCTGCTCCCGGGAACAGCGCTGACGCTCTGCCGGCTCCGGGTCGGACACGAGGAGCTCAGGCGTCGGTTCATCCAGCGGGGCTGGCGCACCGACCTGGTGGATGACACCGTCAAGGATGCGGAGGCGTTGGAATACAGCAACGTGGCCGATCTGTGCGTCGATACCGACGGACTGTCCGTCCCGGACGTAGCGGCGTCGGTCCGACAGCACGCCGGCGGCTGGCCGCAGGGGCTCATGCCGTGACCAACACTCCGACACCTGTGCTGTGGATCTGCGGGCCCCCGTGCGTCGGCAAATCCGTCGTGGGATGGGTGGTCTTCAGCCGTCTCACCCGAGCCGGGGTCAAGGCGGCGTACGTCGACCTGGCGCAGATCGGCTTCTCCCGGCCGGCGCCGGAGGACGACCCTGACAACCACCGGATCAAGGCTCGCAACCTGAGTGGAATGTGGCCGACGTTCCAGGAATCTGCAGTGCGTTGCCTCGTCCTGTCCGGAGGCGTCGACCACCGTGACGTCGTTGCCTCATACGCCGACGCACTGCCCGGAGCTGCCCGCACCATGTGCCGGCTCCGTGCCGGGCGAGATCAGTTGACCGAGCGGGTCCTCCTGCGGGGTCGCGGCGGCGGCCCCGCGATCGCCGGCGATGAGCTCCGCGGGCGGAGTCTCGAATTCCTGCGCAGGTTCGCGGATCGAGCCGTTGCGAAGGCCGAGCAACTCGAGCACGCGGGGTTTGACGGGCAATGCGTCGACACGGATGGGCGGTCGGTCGACGAGGTGGCCGACCTCGTGAGCGCGCAGGCCGATGGCTGGCCACCTACGCTCGACCCAGCCAGGTGAGATCGACTTTCACATCCTCATTGACAAGACTCAACAACTCACCGCGGTCTTCCGCGGATGAGGATCTCGGACTAAAGTCGCGTCGATTGTTTTGGTGCGCGTATTTCCGGGTATGACACTCAGCGTAGCGTTATGACTACGGGGGGTAATCATGACCGTACGTGGGCAATCCCATGAATAGACCACGCGTAATCACCATAGGCGCGGCGACTCTTTTGGCCCTGGCGACCGCGGTGACCGTGCCCGTGGTTGCATTCGCCGGCACGGCCTCCCCCTACGTCCCGGGCACCGACGGCCACGCGCCGGGTCATTCCACCGGTATACGGCCGAATCAGGCCGGTGACCCGGCCGGATCTTTCTTCGGGAACTACGACCCGGGCAGCTTCGGTTGGACCTGGGCCGCGGGCTCGATCCCGTTCTCGTATCACGGCCACGCCTTTCCCTCGGGAGTAGCAAACGCCGACATCGCCACAATCGACACGAAGATCCTTGACATTATCGTCCCGAAAATGCGGGAACCCCTTTGCTATAACGGGGACTGCTGGGGATATGAGCCACGCCTTATCGCGGGCTCTAGCAATCGATCGTTCCACGGCTACGGGCTGGCCATCGACGTCAACGCCGAAACCAACGGGCAGACGTCGCAACCCATGTCCGACGCCACCACCACCCTGCCGCTCGACACCGGTGTGCTGATCCGTCCCTATGGTGCGGAGTGGGGTGGCGACTGGTCTGCGGACTCGCCTCGCGATCCGATGCACATCGAGATCCACCTCTCCCCCACCGGCGCAGCGGGTGTGGCGGCGGCGATCCGGGCGGGCGACCTGCCGAAGCCGGCGGCCGTCGGCATAGCCGCCGACCCGAGCACGAAATCGGGCTACTGGGTCGTCACCGCGCAGGGAAACGTGTACAACCACGGCGGCGCACCCTGGTACGGCTCGATGGCAGGCAAGTCACTGCCCGCGCCGGTCGTGGGTATCGCCGCCACCCCGGGGCACGGGGGTTACTGGCTCGTGACGTCCAAGGGCAACGTGTACAACTTCGGGTCCCGATGGCACGGGTCGATGGCCGGCCAGCCATTGCCTGCGCCCGTGGTGGGTATCGCGGCCTACAAGAGTCCGCACAGCGACTCCGCGGGCTACTGGCTGGTGACATCACAGGGCAACGTCTACAACTTCGACCAACCCTGGCAGGGCTCGACCAAGGGCAGGACGCTGCCGGCCCGCATCGTCGGCATCGCCGCAGATGCTCAGACCGGTGGTTATTGGCTCACGAGCGCGCAGGGCAACGTCTACAACTTCGGCCAACCCTGGAGGGGTTCGACGGCACACACGACGCTGCCGTCACCGATCGTCGGAATCACCTGTGCCGCAGGCGGCTACCTGCTCACCAGCACCCAAGGTAACGTCTACAACTTCGGCTCGACGTGGTACGGCTCGACCCGGGGGAAGGGTCTGCCGGCGCCGATCGTCGGCATCGTCAGCAACGCTCATGCGGGCTATTGGCTCACCGGATCCACCTTGAAGGTCTATCCGTTCGGCAGCACATCCTGAGTCGTCCCGCTCAGCGCACACCGGTATGGGTGTCGGATGATGGGCGGCATGCGAATCGGAGACATCCACCTGCATCCCGTGTCCGACGGCACGTTCCTCGCCCGGCCGAGCTACTTCGGTCACCACCTCCCGCCGGACGCGCACCCGGAGTTCTTTCAATACCGGCACGCGGCCTGGCTGCCGATCGGTTGCTTCCTGGTCCGCACCGCCAACCGGGTCGTGCTCGTCGACGCCGGTCTCGGACCCGCGATGATGGAGCTCTGGGACGGCATGCATCTCGTCGGCGGCCAGCTCCCGACCGGGCTGCGTGCTCTCGGCGTGACGGCGACCGACATCACCGACGTCATCTGCACCCATTTCCACGGCGACCACGTCGGGTGGCTCTTCGATCTCGACTCCGCCCCGGTCTTCCCCAACGCGACGATCTGGTTCGGCGACGACGACTGGCGCCATTTCGTCACCGGGTCCGGTGAGATGGCGACCCACATCCGAGCGGGGCTCCGGTCCCCTTCGCACAGCGCACGCCTGCGGCCCATCGACCACGACACCACCATCGCCCCCGGCGTCACCGCAAATCTGGCGCCGGGGCACACGCCCGGCCATATGTGCGTCGTCATCTCGTCCGGACAAGGCCGCGCCCTGCTACTCGGTGATGCCATCACCTGTCCGATCCAACTCGACGAACCGACCTGGCACTCCGTGGCCGATGTCGATCCCGTACTGGCGGACCGCACGCGGGAACGCCTCTGGCGCGAGCTCGATGGCGAACACACGACCGGAGTCGGCGCACATTTCCCCGAACTGCAATTCGGGCGGGTTCTCCCCGGAACTCCCCGCCACTGGTTCACCTGAGCGGAGCCCGATCACGACGATGTTGGGCAAGCACAACCCGAACGAGCGAGCGGTGTGTCACGCTGAGTATTCAGGCACTCACACTGCGGTCCAGCGACGCGTCCGAGCAGTGGCATTGAGGACCCTATCCACTCCTGGGGGTGGGGCAGTTGAGGTTCGCCAGCCCGGTCGGGCGGATCGCCATCGCCGGCGCGTTGATCCTGACGCTGGTGATCGTCGGGGTGGGTGTGACGCTGTGGCGCGCCGGCGACGCCTCGAACAGCGCGCGCGATGCGCAAGACAGCCTCGCCCAGCTCGCCCGGACGGAGACGGCCAACGACCTCCTGCTCGACCGGCTGTTCCTCGTCCTCAATCCGGCGAAGTCCAACTCCGCACAGGTCGCGCTGCTCCGTACGTCCCAGCGCGCGTTCGTCGCGGACATCCAACGCATCGCGTCGAGCCCGAGCACGGCGAGCGACGAGCGGGCGCTGGCCGAGAATGTCCTCGCCGTCGACGTACCCCTGCAGAGAGTCGAGGACCGGCTCGTCGGCGAAACGGTCGTCAACTCCCGTCAGCTGGTCCCCTACCTTCGTCAGCTCACGGCGGTCAACCACGCGCTCGACCCCCTCGCGGCGGCAAATCAGAAGGAAGCCGCCGCCGCCCGACGGGCATCCGACAGCGCGGAGACCAGTGCGCAGGTCGCCGGCATCATCGCCGGGTCGCTCGCCGTGATCGTGGTGCTCGGTCTGATCATTTACGCGGTGCGTCTGCTGCGGCGGGTCTTCGACGGCATCCGGCGTACGGCGGGCACGCTCACCGGAATGTCGGTCGACATGCGGGTCGCCGCCCAGGAAGCTGCGGCGGCCACGAGCCAGCAGTCCGCGGCGATCGCCGAGGCCGCGACGACGCTCGACGAGCTCAGCGCGAGCGCCGGCTCGATCAGCGCGAGCGCCCAGACGAGCGCGGGCGCTGCCGAACAGACTTCGCAGACGATGGAGGACATGCAACAGCAGGTCGCGGCGATCGCGGAACGGTCCCTCGAGCTCGGGGTGGGCAGCCAGGCGATCGGCGAGATCCTCGAGCTGATCAACGAGATCGCCGAGCAGACCAACCTGCTCGCCCTGAACGCGGCGATCGAGGCTGCCCGTGCGGGCGAGGCAGGACGCGGCTTCGCCGTCGTCGCCAGCGAGGTACGGCGGCTGGCCGAGCGCTCCGTGCGCTCGACCGAGTCGATCCGCGAGATCGTCGTCGCCGTGAAGGACAAGACCAACGCGACGATCCTCGCCACCGAACGCGGCTCGAAACAGGCCGGTGAGGTGAGCGAGCTGATGCGGACGACCGGAGAGGAACTCGAGCAGAGCCTGCTCGCCACCGCGCAACAGAAACAGGCCGCAGACCAGGTGGCGGCCGCGATGTCGGAGATCCGCACGGCCGCCGAGCAGCTCTCGGCCGAGCAGGCCCAACGCCTGCAGACCACCGAGCATGTCGAGGGGCTGGTGCGCGAGCTCGAGCAGATGCTCGAACGTTACGGCGTGTCGGCCGGAACCGGAGACGCGCGGATCTCCGGGGGCAGCCGAACGCCGTGAGCACCGTCTGTGTGCGGATCCGGGTGGGCGCCGAGCACTACGCGTTCGACGTGGGTCAGGTGCGCGAGGTCGCGATGCTCCGTGAGCTCACCCCCGTCCCCGGTGCGCCACGGGCGATCCTCGGGGTGATCAACGTCAAGGGCCAGGTCCTGCCCGTCATCGACACCGCCCTGCTCCTCGACGCGGTGCAGCCCGAGCCCGGCCTTCCGGCCCGCGTCATCATCGTGCGGGCCGGGGCACAGCGGGCCGCTCTCGCCGTCGACGAGGTGGTCGAGGTCGGCCCCACACCGGACCCGACCGAGGAGCCGGACTCCCCGCTTCTGGACGGCGCCGGCGTGATCGACGAGAAGCTGGTCGGCTTCATCAACCTCGACTCGCTCCTGAGAGCTGCGGCATGACCGACCTCGCCGCCGAGATGCTGCCGATCTTCCGCCTCGAGACCAACGAACGTCTTGACCGCATCGAGGCCACGCTGTTGGCCGTCGAGGCGGGTAATGGTGACGGTGACTCGATCGACTCGCTGTTCCGCGACGCCCACTCCATCAAGGGCAACGCGGGAATGGTCGGCTTCGACGAAGCCCAGCAGGTCGCCCGCGGAATGGAAGACGTGCTCGAGACCGCGCGTGCGTCCGGCGTACTCGAGTCCACACTCGCCGCCTCGCTCCTCGAAGCGGCAGATTCGATCCGTCGCGCCGTCCGGGACAGGGCCGCTCCGGTCGTCACCGAGCCGGTGAACGGCGCAGCGGAGGCGAGCGCCCCGCGTTCCATGCGGGTGCCTGCGGAGAAGGTCGACCGGCTCGTCGATGTGGTCGGGGAGACTGTCCTGCACCGCCGGCGTCTGGATCGGCTGGTCGACGGGGCCGCCAGTCACGACCAGGCGCTCGAGGACGAACTCGGTGGCGGCGATCTGCTGCTCGAGGATCTGCAGGATGCGGTCATCCGCATGCGCACGCAGCCGCTGGAGTCGATCACCGCGCGCTATCCCCGCGCGGTCCGCGACCTCGCCGCCGCGGAAGGCAAACGCGTGCGTCTGGACTTCGAGGGCACCGAGACACAGCTCGACCGGGTGATTCTCGACGGAATCTCCGAAACGATCGTGCACCTGCTGCGTAATGCGATCTTCCACGGCGTGGAGAGCCCCGAGGAACGGATCGCCGCCGGCAAGGACCCGGAAGCGCGGATCGTGTTGCGTGCCGAGCCGCGGGGTGAGCTGGTCGCCGTATCGGTGTCCGACGACGGCCGCGGTGTCGCGCCGGAGCTGCTGGAACGGGCGCACGAACGCGGCTCACTCGCCGAGGTACTCGGCGAGCCGGGGGTTTCCACCGCTGCCCGTGGCTCTGACCTCGCCGGTCGCGGCGTCGGGCTGGATGCCGTCAAACGTCACGTCGAATCACTCGGCGGCTCCTTCGAGGCGGAGAGCCAGCCCGGGCGCGGCTCGCGGATGATTCTTCACCTGCCGCTGACGCTCGCACTCGTCCATCTGCTCCTGCTCGAGCGGGGCGACCAGGTCTTCGGTGTCGCGCTGGCGAGCATCGCGGAGGTCCTGAGCGTCTCCTCCGAGATGTCGCTGGGCGGCCACCGCTCGCTCGAGATACACGGCGTATCCGTTCCGCAGGTCGATCTCGCCGACGTACTCGGTGCCACGGCTCCCCCGGTGGGTGCGCGAACGCCGACACTGCTGGTGACCTCGTCCGGGCGCCGGGCCGCGGTGATCTGTGATGCGGTCCTCGGCGACCAGCAGTCAGTGGTGAAGCCGCTGGGGCCGTTGTTGGAGGGAACCCCGGGATACCTCGGCGCCGCGATACTCGCCGACGGACGCATCGCGCTGGTGTTGGACCCGGCGTTCCTCTGCCGCACGCCGGGCCGTGAGCGGGTCGCCGGTCCGGTAGCGCCCGCAGTGAGCGCCGCACCGGTGGGACCCAAAGTACTGGTGGTCGACGACGAGCTCACGGTGCGCGAACTGCAACGATCGATTCTCGAGGCCGGCGGGTACCGCGTGAGTACGGCGAGGCATGGCCGTGAAGCGCTCGAGGTCCTCGCCGCCGACACAGACGTGGCGCTCGTGGTCACCGACATCGACATGCCGACGATGGACGGCTTCGAGCTCATCAGCGCCATCCGCGGAGGTCATCAGCACGGATCGCTGCCGATCGTCATCATCTCCTCGCGCGGCGACGAGGAACAGCGCCGGCGCGGAGCGGCCGTCGGGGCGGACGCCTACATCGCGAAGACGGAATTCGACCAGGAGGCTCTTCTGCAGACCGTCGGCCGGCTCGTGCACCTGCCATGAATCGCGTCGATGCCGTGCGGATCGTGATCTGCGAGGACTCCCCCACCTACGCCCGGGCGTTGCGGGTCTTTCTCGA
This sequence comes from uncultured Actinomycetota bacterium, assembly GCA_963775655.1. GTDB lineage: Bacteria > Actinomycetota > Actinomycetes > Mycobacteriales > QHCD01 > DASXJE01. Next base: position 277,768 of record CAVZJT010000002.1, read on the forward strand.
GGTCGACAACGAGCTGGACGTGGTGGAGATCTGCCCCAGCGCCGAACAACTCCTCATCCGGCTACCCGAGCTTCAGCCCGACCTGGTGACGATGGACCTCGAGCTGCCCGGACTCGACGGCGTCGCCGCAATCCAGCGGATCATGACGACCGACCCGCGGCGCATCGTCGTCGTCTCGGCCCACACCGAGCGCGGGTCGGAGCGCGCCGCCGCGGCCTTGACGGCGGGTGCTCTCGAGGCGATCCACAAGCGCGATCTTCGCCTCGACACCGCCCGGAGCCCGGCGGCGACCGGCCTTCGCCAGCAAATCAAACATCTGGCGGCCACGCGCGTCCGGCGCGTTCCGCGGGCGACGACGGTCGACCACCTGAGCGATTCACCGCGTGCCCGGGGACGACTGCGCGGCCGGTCGACGGCGGTGGTCGCGATCGGGTCGTCCACCGGGGGTCCGGCCGCCCTGGCGGAGCTGCTCGCCAAATTGCCGGCCGATTACGAGATCCCGATCCTCGTGGCGCAGCACATCTCCCCCGGATTCACCCCCGGCCTCGCGCGCTGGCTCGACCACGTGGTGGCAATCCCGGTCGGCGTCGCGAGCCACCGACAGGCTGCTGGACCCGGCGTGTGGTTCGCGCCGAGCGAATCGCATCTTGAATTGTCGCCGGACATGACCCTGTCGCTCTCCACCCGCGCCTTAGGCCCTCACCGGCCCTCCGTCAACGCGCTACTGACGAGCGTGGCAGACCGCGCGGGCCGGGCGGCCGTCGCCGTCATCCTCACGGGGATGGGAAGCGACGGCGCGGACGGTGTCACGGCGATCCGGGCGGCCGGCGGGTTCGCCATCGCCCAGGATGAAGAGACCTCGATCGTCAACGGGATGCCGGCCGCGGCGATCCGCCGCGGCGCCGAACTGGTGATGGCGCCGGCGCAGATCGGCGCCGCACTGGCCACTCTTGCACCCGCACGCAGGACCATCCGATGACCGGCGCCGAGATGGCCGGACTCGACCAGCAGATGCCGGCGCAGCGTCGCCGGCTGCTCGAGGTGGCAGCCCTCGTGCATCGGCATGTCGGAATGACGATCGACGAGACGCAGCTGTCGTCGCTCGCGGCCGCGGTGGGGCGGATCCGGCCAGGCCTTCGCGCCGACGGACTCCTGCGCCTGCTCGCCTCCTGGGAGTCCCGAGAGTGGGCGATGTCCCGCCTCGTCGACGAGGTCACGGTCCAGGAGACCTACTTCTTCCGCAACGTGTCCGAGCTCGACCCGATCGCCTGGACCTCCGGCCTGCGCGTGTGGAACCCCGGCTGTGCCACCGGCGAGGAGCCCTACACCCTGGCCATGCTGGCCGCCGAGGCACTCGGAGCCGATGCCGCCGGTACGTCGATCCTTGCGACCGACGTCGTCCCGGCCGCATTGAGAAATGCGGACGTGGGACGGTACGGGGAGCGGTCGATGCGCACCGTGCCGATGCACCTCCGCAACCGCTATTTCCGGCCGCTTCCCACCGGCCGGTACGAGGTGGGAACGGACGCGCGCCGGCCCGTCCGCTTTGCCCGGCACAATCTCGTCACCGATCCGATCCCACCCCCAGGCGCAGGCAATTTCGATGCAATCGTCTGCCGCAGCGTGCTCATCTATTTCGATGCCGACGCCGCCCGCCGGACGGTGACCGCGCTTCGCCGCGCCCTCCGTCCGGGCGGACGGCTGGTCCTCGGAGCGGCCGACCGGCTGGCGATTCCGCCCGAACCCCGCGCCAGCGCACCGATCACCGCGCGCATGACGCACCCACGGGCGGCCACCGCAAAGGCTGCGGCCGCCGGAGCCGTGAGCCAGGCGGTTGAGACACCGCCCCCGGACTCGCTCGACCCTGAGCCGCACTTCGCACATGGCGTCGCTATGCAGGCCAGCGGCGACATCCCCGGCGCGGTTGGCTCACTGCGCCGCGCGATCTACCTCGCGCCCGACTTCGCCCGGGCGGCATTCGCCCTTGGTGGCGCGCACGAGGCGATCGGCGACACCATCGCGGCCCGTCGCGCGTATCAGCAGGCATTGTGGGCCCTGCGCCCGGACGGACCGCCCCAGCTCCTCCTGGGGAACAGCGAGGCGTACGACGTCGCTGCCGCCTGCCGGACGCGGATCGACCGCATCGACAAGGAAAGGGCCCGCGAGTGAACACGCGACGGACGATCCTCGTGATCGACGACTCGGCGCTGATCCGACGTACCGTGGAGATCGGGCTCGGTGAGACGCACGGCTGGCAGGTACGGACCGCCGAATCCGGTGCACAGGGACTCGAGATCGCCTCCCGCGAGAAGCCCGACGCGATCCTTCTCGACGTCGAGATGCCCGACCTGGACGGACCCGGGACGCTCAACCGACTGCAAGCACATGACGGCGTGCAGGAAATCCCCGTGCTGTTTCTCACTGGCTACGCCACCGACGAGCACCACCGCAGACTCACGGCGCTCGGCGCCGCCGGGGTGATCACCAAGCCGTTCGACCCTTCGATGCTTGCGGCGCAGATCACTCAGGTGCTCGGCTGGAATCCGGGAAGCTGATCGCCGGGCACGTCGATGGTGTGACACCGTCTGAGCATGGATGCTGTCGATGTGGACGCCTCCGGAGACCGCGGGGCATCGGAACGCTCGGGCTACCGGCGATCGGTGGGGTCACCGCGCGGTGAAGCCCGGCGCCGGGAACTGCTGGATCAAGTCACCGACGATCTCGCAGCCAACGGGCTGACGGATTTCTCGCTGCGGCGTGCCGCGCGCGCGGCCGGCACCACCCACAAGGTGCTGCTCTACCACTTCGACGGAGTCGACGACCTGCTCGTGCAGGCGATCCTCGAGCTACGCCAGCGACGTACCGGGAAGGCGCTGGCGGCTGCCACCCGTGGACCGGCCCGCCGCCCGCTGGCGGCCCGGGTCCGCGCGATGTGGCCCATCCTCGTGGGCGACGAGGCGCGGGTGCTCGACCAGGCCATCGGTTTGGCGATGTATGACCCCGACCGCTACGCGCAACTCGCGCGGGAGGCGTCGCACCAATACCTGCCCTCGTTGGAGTCCATCTGTCCGCAGGACTGGCCCGACCGACGCAAACTTGAGGTCGCCGAGATGATCCTCGCGGTGCTGCGAGGCTTTCTGGTCGACTGGCGGACCAGCGGCGACGCCGCGGGGATCGCTGCGGGATTCGACGCACTGGTCCGGGCGCTGGAGCGTGAAGAGGCCGCCGAGGAGTAGCCGACCTCCCCTGCCGCCCGCAGATTTGATGGACAGCTTGCGAACCGCGTGGTTCACTTTGTGGAGAGGGTGACGCTGGGTCCACCGGGAGGTCGGCAATGCAGGTGTCCGTGGAACGGGAGAAGGTTCGCTTCGTCAGCGGCGGTGCCGAATGTGCCGCCTGGCACTACCCCGGCACGAACGGCGCCTGCGTGATCATGGCCGCCGGTGGCGCGGTCACTAAGGAGCCAGGCACCGACCGGTTCGCGACGCGTTTTCACGCCGCCGGCTTCACGGTTCTCGCGTTCGACTACCGCCGGCTCGGGGAGAGCGGCGGGTCGCCGCGCCAGGTCGTGCGCATCGGCGAGCAGCTCGCCGACTGGGAGGCCGCGATCGCCTTCGCCGCGACCCTGCGAGGGGTCGACCCGTCCAGGCTCGCGATCTGGGGCTTCTCCCTCTCCGGTGGTCACGTCTTGCGGGTCGCGGCCCGCAACCCGGGACTCGCGGCGGCCATTTCCCAGACCCCGCTCGCCGACGGTCCGGCCGCCTCGCAGGCGGCGATGCGCTACACCACACCGCTCGCTCTGCTGCGCCTCACCGGACGCGGCATTCTCGATGCGCTGGGCGGTCTCGTCCGCCGGCAACCGCTACTGGTGCCGCTGGCCGGCGAGCCGGGGAGCGTCGCGATGCTCAGCACACCGGACGGCCTCGACGGCGACCGGGCACTCAATCCTGACAATGCCTACCCGGACTGGCAGCAGGCCATCGCCGCGCGCTCCGCGCTGCGCATCGGGTTCTACCGGCCTGGCCGATCCGCGTCCCACGTACGATGCCCGATGCTCGTCCTCGTCTGCAATCAGGACCAGTCCGCGCTCCCCGGACCCGCCGTCCGCGCGGCGGAGAGTGCGCCGCATGCAGAGCTGCTTCGCCTGTCCGGTGGGCATTACGCGCCGTTCATGGATGCGCACGAGCAGGCCGTCGAGGCCGAGCTGTCGTTCCTGCGCCGGCACTTACTCGATCACTCCGGAGCGGACGCTCTGCACACCGGCGGGCTGACATGAAAGAGATCGAGCTGTCCGCCGGGACGATCGAGTACGAGGACAGCGGCGGCGGTGGACCGGTTGTCGTGCTGCTGCACGGGTTGCTCATGGACGCCTCGCTGTGGGACGGACCGATCGCGGAGCTTTCCGCCGATCACCGATGCGTGGCACCGACCTTGCCGCTGGGCGCGCATCGGCGGGCGATGCACGCCAGCGCCGACCTGTCGTTGCCGGGGATAGCCGGGCTGGTCGGCGAGTTCCTCGACCGTCTCGATCTGCGGGACGTCACCCTCGTCGGCAATGACACCGGCGGCGCGCTCGTCCAGCTGGTCATGGGTGCGGGCGCTCCACGTGTCGGGCGCGTCGTACTCGTCTCGTGCGAGGCGTTCGACAACCTGCCGCCCGGGCTGACCGGCCGGACGCTCGCGCTTGCCGGCCACCTTTCGCCCCGGATGTTCGGCCTCTTCATGCAGCAGATGGGTTTGCGCATGCTCCGGCGGCTGCCGATCGCGTTCGGGTGGCTGACCAAGCGGGGCGATGCCGCTACCGCCCGGTGGGTAAAGCCGGTGATGACGCAGCCGGAAATCCGCCGCGACGCCGTACGAGTCCTGCGTGCAGTGATGGGCGACACCCAGCTTCTGCTCGAGGCAGCCGAGCACCTGCCGACCTTCGACCGACCCGCTCTCATCGTCTGGGCTAGCGACGACCGCGTCATGCCCCCGGAGCACGGCCGGCGCCTCGCGGAACTCCTCCCCGACGCACACCTGGTCGAGGTCCCCGACAGCTACACGCTGATTCCGCTGGATCAGCCGGCGGCGCTAGCCCGGGCAATCCGGGAGTTCACCCCTGCCGCCGAGCCGGCCGAGCGGTGACACGTCAGCACAGCGAGAAGGAGGAAGAGGTCAGCCGAGACTACGAGCGGGTTCGGCCTGTCGCAGGCTGGCCGCCAATCTCGTGCGTCCGCTCCTCGCGGAGAGTTCGCAAGTAGACACAACCCCACGTGCGAAACGGCCGCCACGCCTCGGACACCTCGGAGAGGGTGCGGGCAGGCCCGTAGCGTTCGGCAACCTCGGCCTCCAAACGTCGCTCGTGACCCGGCAACGCATCGGGTGCATTTGCCCCTCGGACGACGACAAGCTCGGCGGCAAAGGGCCCGAGACCTTTGACCTCCTGGACCGCCCGGATCGCCTCCTCCGGATCGACCGAACGCAGCGCCACACCGTCGAGACGTCCCTCGAGCGCGGCATCAGCGACGGCTCGCAGGTATTCGGCCTTGCGGCCGGGCAGATCCAGGTCGAGACCGCGCAGCACCGACGGCGCCGGGAACGCGCCGTCCGCACCATGGCGAGCGATCAGTTCCTCGCGTAACCGCGTCGCCTGAATGATGCGGATGCGTTGCGAGAGCACCGACCACGCGGCCGCTTCATAGGGCGAGTGAAAGCCGCACGGCCGAAGGCCGGGTAGCGCCGCCTGCGCGTCGGACATGACCGGATCTCGGCGGGCGACGTCGGGCCACCCGCGGGCGTCGACGTCCAGCGACAGGAACCGGCCCGCCTGCGCGGCAGCAGCATCGAGGTCGCCGGTTCCCGTCACGGCGACTGTCGCCGTACTGCCTCGTTGTGTCACCTCGACCTCGGCACGGCTCCAGTCGCCCTCGACGCAGAAGACCGAGCGCAGAGTCTGGGGGGCACCTTGTGCGGCTAGCGCTGCTGGCGCGAAGCCTTCCCAGAAGGCTTTGCTCGTCGCCAGCGACCACGGCCCGAGTACGTCGACCTCAACCTCATGACGCGCCACCGCTCACTCCCTCGTCATCCCCGCTAGGAAGAACCTATCTGCCGGCACCGACAGAGCGGCCTAGCCAGCTCGCCAGCCATACGTGCCGGATCCGGACGAGTCCTGTACCTGTCGGCCGGGCAAGGTGCCGTCGTAACGTCCCGACGGCCGCATCCTCAGCGTCGGGCAGCGCCGCCGCGGCGGAGCCGACCACGTGGTCTACAAGCTCTACGTCGACCCCGACCGGCGCCTCCGCACTCGGGGCGGTCTGGCGCGCACGCCCGCGAGAGTCAGATGCGGTAGGTGAGCTGCACGGTGCCGTTGGAGTACGACGTCGACGCGACCATGGTGAGTCTCGTCTGCCCGAGATCGTCCGGCGTGACGCCGATTCCGGTGCCGAGCATGATCGGGCATAGGATCAGCCGCAGTTCGTCGACGAGCCCGGCGCGTAGCAGCGATTTCGTCAGGGCGAGGCTGCCCCAGACGAGGATGTCTTGGGGCGCCGCGGTTTCGGCGAGCCGGCCAACGGTTTCGGCGAGAGCGCCGCGTTGCACGCTCGCTGCGGGCCAATCGCCCCAGGGCGCGTATTGCAGGGTTTGGGAAAGTACGGCCTTGCGCGCGGTGTTGATGGGTTTGGCCAGGACGTGCTCGGCACTGGGCCAGTAATCGATGAAGAGTTCGTAGGTCTTCCGACCGAGCGCGACGATTCCGGTGCGACTCATCAGCTCCAGCTGGTCGGAGTCGACGGGCGACCAGTCCGAGACCACGCCCCCAAATCCGAACTCGCCATGGGCGTCGGCGGCGAACCCGTCGACCGAGACGAACTCCTGCACGACAAGCATGGTGGTTCTCCTTCACCGAGGGTCGCTGACGCGATATCCGTCAAACGTTCAACCGGAAGGTTGACAGTCGATTCGGCCTCACCGTACATTCAACTTTGTGGTTGAACAAGTGGGTGTCGTCGATGCGGTGTTCCACGCGCTGGCGCACCCGGCCCGCCGGGACATCGTGGTCAGGCTGGTGGAGAGCGAGCGCACGGTGGGTGAGTTGGCGGCGCCGCTGGCGATGTCGTTGGCCGCCGCGTCCAAGCACATCAAGGTCTTGGAGAGCGCAGGTCTGATCGATCGGCAGGTGGTCGGCCGCCAGCACGTATGCAGGTTGGTGCCGCGCCAGTTGCACGAGGCCAGCGCGTGGCTGCGTTATTACGACCGGTTCTGGACCGATCGCCTCGACGGGCTACAGGCCATGTTCGACGCCGAGCCGGCCGACAACAGATCCCGGAAGGATCACGGTGACGGATAGGCGAATCGGTGCCGACGTCGCCGAGCTGAGCCGCGTCATCTCCGCGCCGCCGGCCGAGGTGTACCGCGCCTTTCTGGATCCGGACCGGCTGCGGCGCTGGTTCGGACCGGGCGGGTTCGTCGTGGTGGATTCGAGCATTGATGCGCGGGTCGGCGGCGCACACCGCACCCGGATTGCCGGTGCGAACGGAGTGTGCGGCACATTCGTCTCCGAGATCCTCGAGCTGATTCCGGACCAGAAGATCGTCTTGACCTGGAGCTGGGTGGCCGAGACGCCGCATCCGGCCGGTCCACCGCAAGACGGATCGATCGTGTCCATCACGCTGCGCGACGTGGCTCCGGGATCGACCGAGATCAGACTGATTCATTCTCGACTCGCTGGGACTACCGACGAGGATCCTGCCGGGATTGCCGAAGCCTGGTCTCAAGCACTGGACAAACTCGCCGACCTGCACGCGCCGGGGTGAGTCACAGCTAGCGGATGCCGAGCGCCGCAACGTCCAGCGGCGCGTACCCCAACACTCACGACCCTAGCAACCGTGGTCTGTATCGATTCTCGCTCGGAGCTGGCTGAGCCACTCTGCGCCTAGCCGGCGCCCGTCGGGGAATTGGTCGCCTCGATCCCAGCGCCACGTCGTGACCATCGCCAGCACGAGGGTCCGGCATTCGCGTAGCAAGTCCTGATTGACGCCCGGATAGTGCTCGCTGACTTCTTCGGGTGCATGGGCGAGGTCGAACTCGACGGGTCCACGGCAGCACGTCTCGAGGTCAATGAACCGCAGCCCGTTCTTCGTGTTGAGCACGTTTCCTAAGTGCGGCTCGCCGTGCAGCAACTGCTCGGCACCGCCACGCCCGCTGATCGCACGTCTTAGGCTTCGTAGTGTGTTGCCGAGGAGCTCTCGGTCCGCGTCGGCGAGGGCCGGGGTGTGTTCGCGGCTTGCCACGAGTTGTTCTGCCTGCTCGACTCGATCCGTGAACTGCGGCGTCGGAAGGTCGACCTTGCGCATATCGGAATGCAGCCGCTCGAGCGCATCGGCGTAAGCGATTGGTGAGACCTCTCGACGCGTCCCGGGTTCGTAGTAGGTCCACAGCGTGATGACGAAGCCGTCACGCTCGTAGACGCGTGGCTCCACCCGAGAGTCGAGAGCGCCCACCGGGCTCCCGGATTCGCCGAGCCGTTGAGCGAGCTCGATTTCGAACTGTGCGACCTGATGCGCTTTGGGTGCCACCCGGGCCACGACGTCACAAGGCAGCAAACGCAGGGTGAGCTTGTTCGAGTCATGCAGCACCATCGCATCGTTGACGGTCAGGCCAAGCGCGGCAGCCGTGGAGCTACCCGCGGTCACGGCACGCGGAACGTCAGATGCGTTCATCGTCGCTCGTCCCTCTCCCCTGCGCAGCCGGCCAGAGCGGAGTCGATTGTCCCCTGCGGGACGACCAAGGCTTGCCGGGGGCACTAATTCGGGTGCGCGCGGGCGGCGCCCTCTGGTCGAGTGGGGCATGGACCTGCCCCGCCCGTTCGTCATCCGGGAGAGCACTCACCGCATCCACGACCCGTTCACGCCGGCGAAGCTGATCCGACTTGGTGAGGCCCTGCTGTTGCGACCGGGCCAGCAGATTCTCGATCTGGCTTGCGGCTCCGGGGAGATGCTCTGCACCTGGGCCCGCGACCACGCAATCACCGGTCTCGGCGTCGACATCAGCTCCGTCTTCGTCGACGCCGCCCGCGCTCGGGCCACCGAACTGGACGTGTCGGACCGCGTGCAGTTCGAGCACGACGACGCCGTCGGCTACGTGAGCTCCGAACCGGTGGATGTCGCCGCGTGCATAGGCGCCACCTGGATTGGCGACGGCGTACTCGGCACCATCGACCTGCTGGCCAGGTCGGTGCGCGACGGTGGGTTGATCCTGATCGGGGAGCCGTACTGGATTCGGGTCCCGGCCACCGACGACCTGGCGCGGGCCTGCCACGCTCGTGATCGCGATGAATGGTTGACCCTGCCGGACCTGCTGTCCGCTCTTCGACACCACGGCCTCGACCTGGTGCAGATGGTGCTTTCCAGTCCGGACGACTGGGACGCCTACCACGGCTTGCAATGGCTGAACCTTCGCCGATGGCTCGACGCGAACCCCGCAGACGAGTTGTCGGCGCGACTAAGTGGCGAGCTGGACCGCGCCCCGGTGGACCACCTGGTTACCCGAGAACATCTCGGCTGGGGCGTGTTCGCGCTCATGCCCCGGTGAGATTCGCGGCGGTGGTAACGTCCGACCGAAGCAGCTCGACAAACCTGGTGAGTTCGGAAGTGCGCATGTCCTACACCGTGGATTTCCAGACCGTCTCGACCGTCGGCCTGGACTCGTCGCCGGTCGCTCCTGCGCTGGCGGGGCTGCGGGCGAACGAGGCCCGCTACTTCAAGAACAAGTACGACCACGTCTACACGGTGGAGCCGGCGAGCGACGCCAAAGCGACCGTCGACTACGTGCACCGGATCCTCAAGGAAGAACGCGACATCGTCATCTCGTCCCGCGCTCTCGAAGTCTCGGACCTCCAGGTCGAGAACATCCGGTGGACCTACGTCTTCTACGAAAGCGGTCTGTCGATCAACGTGCTTTACACCATCGACGACCCCAAGAAGCGGGCGGTCGGGTTCAAGCTCTCCGACGGCATGGACGTCCCCGAAGAGCTCGCCTCGAAGTTCAAGTTCGCGCGGCAAAAGTCCAAGCTGGCCGGAACTATTCGCGGGTCCTACTTCAACATCAAGGGCGACTACGTACCGCCGGCCCTGCCCTGAGATGAGCCGGGTCTCGACAGCTCGCACCTCATGAGCGCGGCCGGGCAGGGCGGTCCCGGTAGGTGGCGGCGGCATCTCGGCCCGGTCCGTGAGTAGCTGTCAGTTCTCGCCAGGTGCCGTTGGTGTAGGTGTCACCGCATCCGGAGGACCTTTGCGCCGGTTTACCGCTTACTCGGAGGTCTTCCTTGTCGGATATCTCGGAGTCCGTCCTCGGCATGCGCATACACTGAACGCCTCGCAGTAGCGCCACCAGTGGCTTTGATCCCTGGTCTCGGTCCGCGTTGCGGTGAGTCGTCAATCGGCGGCGCGACCCGGGAGCTACCCCATGTATGACCACCGCTTGTTTCTGACCACCCTGTCGAACTTCGCCCACCTGCTGCCGGCGACGTATGACGTCGGGGCCGTGTTGGAGGAGTTGACCGGAAGCATCACGACGATACTGGGGTTGACCGGCAGCGACGTTTCCCTCGCCGAGGACGGGCGGCCGCGGTTCGCCACTGCGTCCTCCGCCTTGGAGCAGTGACAATCTATTTCCCGGACCTGGATGGACTGGCGCTCGTGCCGCGCCATCGGAACCGGCTGCCTCGTGGCGAGCGAACTGGTGACCAACGCGGTCCGTTACGGCGCGACCACCATCCAACTGAGCCTCGCCAAACACGGCACCCTCCTGCGAATAGCGGTGCGCGACGACGAACCGTCCTCACCCTTCGAACCCCCCCGAGATCCACAACGAACCGGCGGCCGAGGCATCCACGTCGTCAAACAGATCACCCGCGACTTCGGGCTACTCCCCACGGCCAAACCCGGCAAAGTCGTGTGGGCGGTCCTCGACGGCTGACATCAACCAGGGGAACCGTGTCCGGGTGGATCCCCGCTGATCGGCGGGCAGGCTGCTTGACATCATTAGTGAACAGCCGTTTACTAATGCCCTCGGTGCTTGTTCTCTTTCTGGAGGAGGCAGACATGGTGACCCAGCAGGACAGCGGGCAGGCGGAGGCGACGGCAGGGAAGCTCGCGACGCTTCGCGACGACGTGCGCGCGACCATTGGCCGTGTCGATGACCCGCAGTTGAAGGCGGTCTTGGAGACCGGAGCCGAAGTTCTCGGCGGCCTGCGTCAGGCTTTCGTCGACTACGGCAAGGGCAGCGAGGAGGCGTGGCAACGGTAGGAGGCAGTTGGTCATGGCGCGGCCGATCAGCACCCCTGACGACGCCTTGCTGGACGCTGCCGACCGTGTCTTGATGACGGAGGGTCCCTCCGGCTTCACCCTCGCCAAGGCGGCAGCGTCTGCCGGGGTGTCCGCTGCGACCTTCGTCAAGCGGTTCGGTTCGAAGGAACGGCTCTTCCTGCGGCTCTCCGAACGCTGGGCCGCCTCGCTGGATGGTGAGCTCGCCGAGGCGGCCGGCGGCGTGGACTCGCCGCTGCAGCGGTTGCGCACCGTCGCGTTGTACAACTACCACGACCTGGACAATCCGCTGACCGCGTCCAAGCAGCTCGCGGCATTGGCGATCGACCTCCAGAACGACCAGATGCGCAGCTTGCTGCACGTCGGCTGGGGTCAGGTGCGCCGTCACCTGCGACGTCACGCCGCCGCCGCGACCGCCGCCGGTGAGCTGGCCGGCGCACCGCCGTCGGCCCAGCTGGCCCGGATCGTGATGGCCGCGATGGAGGGCGGTTGCCTGGCCTGGTCGGTACACCCCGAGGGGTCATTGATCCGCCGGCTCGCGGCAGACCTCGACGCGCTGCTGTCCGGATGGAGCACACCGAAGCAGAAGACTCATGGCCAATGACTGACCTGCGCGTTCGTCTGTCGGGACGACAGGATTTGAACCTGCGACAGGATGCGGCGAACCGTCGCATCCCCTTGCATCGCACGGATGTCACGCCCGGGTCGTCGGATCATTGAGGTATCGCGGACGGGGCAGGCAGGGTGCTCGTTAGTGGGCATGGGCGGGAGGGTGCCTCGCCGCGAGCCTCCGCGAAAGCAGATCCCAGCAGGCGGGACGGGCAGCGGCCAACAGGTCGTCTACCGATGCCCCTGCAGTGCCTTCTGTGACCATCGACCCTCCGGTGCCGACTGGGCCGTGGCTGCCCATGCAACAGTGCGCGCGCTAACCATCCGTGACTGGACGGTCGCTCAAATGGGAGTCTTGTGGGATTCATGGGACGTGTGGTGAGTCGAACTGGTACCCCTTGGCCGTCAGTACGTAGGCCGCGCAGTATTGCCGTGGCCGGGCAAACCATGGGGGTTGCGATGTCTAGTGCGCGCAGTGTCGAGGGAACTCGGCAACTCTGGGCCCGGATGCTGTGGGCTATTACGCGGTCGAATCCATACCCGTCAGGGTCTTCGCGCACCTTCACGACTGTGACGGGCGATCAGAGTCCGCCGATTCTCCATCCGGGAAGTCTTTGGTGTTCGTCAACGACGCCGGAGGCGCTCCGGTCCTCTCCATCACCACCGCAACTGGCGGCCGTCGACACGCACTCACGGCCGGATACAACCTCGACTGGCAACCAACTCATTGATCAGACTGCGTCCTAGGGCACCAGACTCTCGCCGAAACGGACCTATCGCCGCGACCACCGGGCCATGTCGCCGCAGTGCCCGAAGTCCGCAGGCTGAGCCCCATCCGCATTCAGCGAGACCAGCCCGCGCCGACAACGGAGACGCCTAGCTTTCATCGTTGACACTCCCTATAAGCCAGGAGAACCGAGATGACCGATGATGCTGTACGTGTGGTGACCGACGCGTGGGAGAAAGGTCACTCAGTTTGGTTGCGGCATGACCGGCGATCAGGTGATCGCATTCATGGCTGTGCGTGCGGCACCGACGATCCGCTCCCGATCCACCTGGCCACTATCGCGGTGCGCGCCCTGCGGCCCGTGATCGAGACCCAAGAGCGCAAGCGGATCGGGCACGAGATCTCACAGTGGATCAACCCGGTCGTTGACACCCTCGACACGGCTCGTACGGCGCTCCGGCGCGGTCCGCGGCCGGTGATGGACGACTCTTGACCAACGACTACGGCGAGTCTGTCTGCCGTCCGGGCGAAGACATCCCCAGTGGGATAGACCTATTCCGTACCCGGCCGACGTTGGCCGAACGCGCACAGCGCAAGGAGCAGCAGCGATCGCGCGCCGATCAAGGTCGTGTCGGAGATGCTCGGCGGTTCGGCAAGTCACAGCGAAGGCTCACCCATTGACAAACCGACCGGCTACCGAGGCGTCCGGACTTGCCGTTCCCCATCTGACCTGCGGTTTTGCAGTCGGGACGACAGGATTTGAACCTGCGACCCCTTGACCCCCAGTCAAGTGCGCTACCAAGCTGCGCCACGTCCCGATGCCCGCAGGCGCGCTGCGAACGTCCGTCAGGCTACCGCATGGGCCGACCGGACCAGCTCACCGCCGGGGCTTACGTTCCCGCACGCGTACGGCGATGTCGATCGGCGTACCGGGGAAGCCGAACTCCTCGCGGAGCCGGCGTTCGAGGAAGCGGCGGTAGCCCGGCTCGAGCACGCCGGTGGTGAACAGGACGAATCGGGGCGGGCGGGTGCCGGCCTGGGTGGCGAAGAGCACCCGGGGCGCCCGGCCGCTGCGGGCCGGCGGCGGGGTCGCGGCGACCACGTCGGTGAGCCAGGAATTGAGCCGGCCGGTGGAGATCCGCTGCTCCCACGACTCGAGCGCGGTCCGCAGGGCGGGCGCCAGCCGGGTCACGCTGCGGCCGGTTTTCGCCGAGACGTTGACCCGGGCCGCCCAGCGCAGCCGGGCCAGGTCACGGTCGATCTCGCGTTCGAGGCGTTCCCGGCGATCCTCGTCGACCAGATCCCACTTATTGAACGCCAGCACCAGCGCGCGTCCGGCCTCGACCACCGCGGCCAGCACCCGCTGGTCCTGCTCGCTGATCGGTTCGCTGGCGTCCAGCAGCACGACCGCCACCTCGGCCGCGTCGATCGCGGACGCCGTACGCAGGCTGGAGTAGTACTCCGCGCCGCTGGCCTCCTTGACCCGCCGACGCAGGCCGGCGGTGTCGACGAACTTCCAGACCTCACCGTCGAGGGTGACCAGGCTGTCGACCGGGTCTCTCGTCGTGCCCGCCACCGGGTCGACGACCGAGCGTTCGGAGCCGACCATCTGGTTGAGCAGGCTGGACTTGCCGACATTGGGCCGGCCGACCAGGGCGACCCGGCGCGGTCCGCCCTCGATGTCCCGGTCCGGCGGGGCTTCCGGCAGCGCGTCGAGGATGGCGTCGAGCAGGTCGCCCGAACCCCGTCCGTGCAGCGCGCTCACCGAATGCGGTTCCCCCAGCCCGAGGGACCACAGCGCCGCCGCGTCGGACTCGACCCGCTCGTCGTCCACCTTGTTGGCGGCGAGGACGACCGGGACGCCGCCGCGCCGCAGCACCCGGGCCACCGCGTCGTCGGACGCCGTCGAACCCACGCTCGCGTCGATGACCAGGAGTACGGCGTCCGCAGTCTCGACCGCGCGCGCCGCCTGTTCGGAGACCCGCGCGGCAAGCCCCTGCGCGTCGGGCTCCCAGCCGCCGGTGTCGACGACGGTGAACCGGCGGCCCCGCCACAGGGCGTCGTAGGCCACCCGGTCCCGGGTAACGCCCGGCACGTCCTGCACCACCGCTTCGCGGCGGCCGAGGATGCGGTTGACGAGCGTCGACTTGCCGACGTTCGGCCGGCCGATCACCGCGAGGACGGGCGCTCCGACCGCGGACTCGTCGGTCGCGTGCGCGGCGTCGGTCACGTCGTCGGCAGCCATGTCACCGGTGGGGAGGCGGTCGTCGCTCATGTTCGATCCCGTGTGCCGGCACTCGCGACCAGGTCGGCGAGCTCGGACCTGATCTGCTCGGCGGCGTCGGCGATCGCCCGGCGCGACGCCCGGCCGGTCGAGCCGACCTTGAACGGCGTACCGAACACGACCCGGACCGGAGGCCGCCGCAGGGTCCGGCGGTGCCGCCAGATCACCGACGTACCGACACATGCCACCGGCAGCACCGGTGCGCCGGAACGCACCGCGAGGTAGGCGACGCCATGCTCAACGGCGGCCACCTCGCCGCTGCCGCGGGTGCCCTCGGGAAACACCGCGATCACACCGCCGGCCGCCAGGGTGTCGAGTGCGGCGATGATCGGCGTGCGCTCGGCGATCCCCCGGCGTACCGGGATCTGCCCGATACGGCGCAGGAACGGTCCGACCGGGCCGACGAAGACCTCGGCCTTGACGAAGAACCCGACCGGCCGCGGCAGCTGACCGAACAGCAGGGGCCCGTCGAAGATGTGGCTGTGGTTGGCGGCGATCAGCACCGGACCGTCGGCCGGGACGTTATCCAGGCCGATCAGCTCGCACCGGGTGAACAGCCACGCCAGGAAGCGGCCGAACCCCTGCCCGCGCAGCATCCCGGGGGTCCCGTCGGCCCGCTCCCGCGCGGAGAGGTCCGGGCTCTTCTTGGGGCTCACCGCACGGCGTCCTCAGGCAGCAGCGAGAGCACCCGCTCGACGACGGCGTCGACGGACAGCTCGGTCGTGTCGAGTTCGACGGCGTCCTCGGCCGGCCGGAGCGGGTCGATCGACCGGCCGCTGTCGTAGCTGTCCCGCCGGTGGATGTCGGCCTGCGTGGCGGCGACGGCGGCCGGCTCGTCGCGGCCGTGCTGGCGGGACCGGCGCAGCGCCCGCACCGGCGCCGCAGCGGTCAGGTAGATCTTGGTGTGGGCGCACGGAGCGACCACGGTGCCGATGTCCCGGCCTTCGACGACGATCCCCCCGCCCCCGATCAGCTCGCGCTGCTGGGCGACCAGCCGGCGGCGTACGCCGGGCACGGCCGACACGGCGCTGACCGCCTGCGTGACCGCCTCGCCCCGGATCTCGGCATTGACCGGGGTGCCGTCGACCTGAACATGCTCGTGGTCGGGGTCGGTGCCGATCTCGATACTGCTGGCGGCGACCACGCCCTCGACCGCGTCGGCGTCGTCCGGGTCGGTGCCCGAGCGCAGCACCGCCCAGGTCGCGGCTCGATACATCGCGCCGGTGTCGAGGTACCGGGCCCGCAGCCGTCGGGCGAGGGTGCGGGCGACCGTCGATTTTCCGGTGCCCGCCGCACCGTCCAGCGCGAGCACACCGGTGAACGGCACGGCGATCTTCCTGCCTTCCTGGTCGGGGCCCGCCCGTCGGGGTGGCGGCGGGCCCTCCTGCCGGCAATTCTGCCGGGTCACGGCGGCCGGCGGCGAACTAGCGGTGCAGATCGGTGCGCAGCGCCGCCGCCCCGTGCAGGTAGACGTGCCGCAATTCGGCCCGCGAACGCGGCGTTTCGACGTGGGCGAGCAGCCGCAGCACCCGCGGCATCGCCCCCGGCACCGCGATCTCGGTCGAGCACAGCAGCGGTACGTCGGTCAGGCCCAGCTGGCGGGCGGCGTAGGCCGGGAAATCCGCGGTGAGGTCGGGGGTGGCGGTGAAGACGATGCTGATGAGGTCATCGGCCGAGAACTCGTTGCGGTCCAGGACGGCCTGCACCATCTCCGCGGCACCGCCCAGGATCGCCTCCCGGCTGTTGTCGTCGACCTGGGTGGCGCCCCGCACCGCACGCACCGCCACCACAGTCCTCCCTCGATCGACGCCGGGCAGCACTCTACCGTCGCGGACCTACAGGCCGACCAGCCGGTAGAGCGCGCCGAGCTCCGGGCGGGTGAGCGGGCGTACCTTGCCGGCCCGCTGGCTGCCCAGCTGGACCGGGCCGATCGCGGTGCGCACCAGCCGGGACACCGGATGGTCGGCGGCGGCCAGCATCCGGCGTACGACGTGCTTGCGGCCCTCGTGCAGGACGACCTCGACCAGAGCCCGTCCCGCGGCCGAGTCGACGACCCGGAAGGAATCGACCCGCACCGGACCATCGTCCAGCTCGATCCCGGCGCGCAGCCGCCGGCCCAGGTCGCGGGCCACCGGCGCCGGCACCTCGGCGAGGTAGGTCTTCGGCACCTCGTACGACGGGTGGGTGAGGCGGTGGGCCAGCTCGCCGTCGTTGGTCACCAGCAGCAGTCCCTCGCTGTCGGCGTCGAGCCGTCCGACGTGGAAGAGCCGGGTCGCCGCGCCGCCGCGGAACCGGTCGTTCACGAAGTCGGCGATGCAGGGCCGGCCGCGCTCGTCGGACATGGTCGACAGCACGCCGCGGGGCTTGTTCAGGGCCAGGTGGACGAGGTCGTCGCGCAGGTTGACCCGCATGCCGTCGACCCGGACCACCGCCCGCTCGGGGTCGACCCGCAGCCCGTGGGTGCGCACCACCTTGTCGTCGATGCTGACCCGGCCGGCCGCGATCAGGTCGTCGGCCGCCCGCCGGGAGGCGACGCCGGCCGCGGCGAGCAGCTTGTTCAGCCGGATTCCCGCGGGCCCGCCGGCGTCGGTATCAGGCATCGGCGATGCTGTCGTCGAGCTCGGCGTGATCGGGCAGCAGCGGCGCCAGCGGCGGCAGTTCGTCGAGCGAGGTGAGCCCGAGTTTCTCCAGGAACAGCGGCGTCGTCTGGTAGAGGCCGCCGCCGGTGTCCGGGTCGTTGCCGCACTCCTGTACCAGACCGCGGGAGAGCAGGGTGCGCATGACCGCGTCGACGTTGACGCCGCGGATCGCCGACACCCGTGACCGGGTGACCGGCTGCCGGTAGGCGATCACCGCGAGCGTCTCCAGCGCCGCCTGGGTGAGCCGGGTCTGCTGCCCCTCGAGGACGTAGCGCTCGACCAGCGCCGCGAACTCCTCCCGCGAGTAGAGCCGCCAGCCGCCGGCGATCTCCCGGAGGTCGAGGCCCCGGGCGTCGGCGTCGTACTCGCTGCGGAGCGCGGCCAGCCCGGCCTCCACCTCGGGCCGGGACCGGCCGACGGTCTGGGCCAGCGTCATCACGTCCACCGGTTGGTCGACCACGAGCAGCACCGCCTCGAGCGCCCCGCGCAGCCAACGGTCGTCGGACTCACTCACTGGTACTCCTCGTCCATCGCGTCGTCTGCGGCCTGCTCCGCGGGCGCCGTACCGGTCCAGCGGACCTCGAGCTCACCCAGCGGCGAGAGCTGTTCGAAGGTCACCGCGTCCTCGCGGTAGAGCTCGAGCACCGCGAGGAACCGGGCGACCACCTCCAGGGTGTGGGTGCAGTCGGCGACGAGCTCCTGGAAGGTCGCCGTACCCGACTCCGCGAGCCGCGCCCGCAACACACCGGCATGCTCCCGGACGCTCACCCGGGGGGCGTGCACGTGGTCGGTGGCGACGACCGGCGGGGGCTTGGGGGTCAGCGCGACCTCGGCGAGGCGGGCGAATTCGGCCGCGCCCACGCCGAGCAGCACATCGGGCAGCGCCTCGGCGAAGCGCGGTTCCAGCGACACCGCCCGCGGGAAGCGGCGGGCCTGGGCCCGCTCCCAGCCGCCGAAGATCGCGGCGATCTCCTTGTACGCCCGGTACTGCAGGAGCCGGGCGAAGAGCAGGTCGCGGGCCTCCAGCAGCGCCAGGTCGTCCTCGTCCTCCACGTCGGCCGCCGGGCAGCAGCCGCGCGGTCTTCAGGTCGAGCAGCGTGGCCGCGACGACCAGGAACTCGGTGGCCTGGCCGAGGTCCCATGCCGAGCCCGCCGCGCCGATGTGGGAGATGAACTCGTCGGTGACCTGGGACAGCGCGACCTCGGTGACGTCGAGCTTGTGCTTGGCGATCAGCGACAGGAGCAGGTCGAACGGCCCCTGGAAGTTGGTGAGGTGCACCTCGAACGCCGCGCGACCACCCGCGGCGGCTGGGGTCGGGGTGGCGGTCACGGCCCGACGGTAGTCGACGGCAGGCGCCGACGGCGTACGCCGCTCATCCGTACACGGCGCGCAGCACGGCGCCGACGATCACGTTGAGCAGCCGGACGAGCAGCGGGCCGCCCGGACCGATCGGGAGGACGAGCAGCACCAGCAGGATGGCGACCCCGATGTTGCGGTCCTCCAGCGCGATCCGGGTGCGCTGCCAGCCGTGCGTCTCCCGCATGAACAGCGACAGGACCCGCCAGCCGGTCAGCGGCGGCAGCGGTACCAGGCCCAGGACCGCCATCCCGGCGGCCGCCAGGCCGGCGCAGAGCAGGATCGTCTGACCGGTGGAGACGAGGTCGACCCCGCCGATCACGTCGCCGGGGGTCAGCTGGGCGACGATCTGCTGGGCGCCGCCGGCCGCACGGAAGCCGACGAACGCGACCGCCGCGAGCGCCGCGACGGCGACCGGGCCGGCAAGTAGCGCGATCGCCCGCCGGCCCCGTGAACGCAGGGTGACGGTGAAGGACTCGCCCCAGCCGATACCGCCGAGCGCGGCCGCGACGGCACCGAACGGGTCGACGTAGGTCGCGATGGGGTGGCCCGTCGTACGCAGCGACCGGTCGCCGAGCATCCGGGCGGTGACCTGCTGTGCCGTGCGATGGACGAGGATCGCGAGAAGGTAGCCGATCAGCAGACCGAAGAACGACGCCGGATGCCCGAGTGCGCGCAGCACGCGGTCAGCGCTCCCTCACCGGGCGAGGACCTCGCGGGCGAGGTCACGGTAGGCCTCGGCGCCGACCGAGCTCGGTGCCCACGTCGTGATCGGCTCGCCGGCCACCGTGGTCTCCGGGAACCGGACGGTGCGGGAGACCACGGTCTGGTAGACGACGTCGCCGAAGGCCTCGACCACCCGGCTGAAGACCTCACGGCCGTGCACGGTGCGCGGGTCGTACATCGTGGCGAGGATCCCGTCGACCTCCAGGGACGGGTTGAGCCGGTCCCGGACCTTGTCGATGGTGTCCATCAGCAAGGCGACCCCGCGCAGGCTGAAGAACTCGCACTCGAGCGGGATGAGCACGCCGTCGGCGGCGGTCAGGGCGTTGACGGTGAGCAGGCCCAGGGACGGCTGGCAGTCGACCAGCACGTAGTCGTAGTCGGCGACGACCGGGCGCAGCACCCGCGCCAGCGCCTGCTCGCGGGCCACCTCGCCGACGAGCTGCACCTCGGCCGCGGACAGGTCGATGTTGCTCGGCAGCAGGTCCATGTTGGGGACGTTGGTCTTCATCACCACGTCCTCGGCGCGGACGTCGCGGCCCATGATCAGGTTGTAGATCGTCTTGTCGAGCTGGTGCGGGGCGATGCCGAGGCCCACCGACAACGCGCCCTGCGGGTCGAAGTCGACCAGCAGCACCTTCCGCCCGAATTCCGCCAGCGCAGCGCCGAGGTTGATCGTGGTCGTGGTCTTGCCGACCCCGCCCTTCTGGTTGCACAGCGCGACCACGCGCGCCGGGCCGTGCCGGTCGATCGGCGCGGGCTCCGGGATCGGGTGCCGGCGTTCCTTGGCCGGGTCCGGCGCGCGGCGCGGAGTCCGTCCGGCGGCGGCCTCGTCCTCGGCGGGGGCCGCCTCGGTCGGCGGTGCCGGGTCCTGTGCAGGCGCGTCGGCGAGGGGAGGCATGTCCGATACGGGCGCCGCGTAGGGGCTGTCGTCACCGAGCGGGCGCTCGTCCCGCTCGGGCCCGGGCGGGCCGGGCGGGAACGTCGTCATGCGGCCCGGACCTTTCAGCGTCGTGAGGCTGTTCTCGGGTTCGGCTGTGTGCGGTTCGGACGACTCTAGCGCGTGCGAGCGCGGGTGCAACGCAACCGGCCCGGGGTGGGGCCACGGAGTGCGCTCAGCCACGGGCGCGAGGGTGGGCGGTGGCGTAGACCTCGCGGAGCCGATCGACGGTCACGAGGGTGTAGATCTGGGTGGTCGTGACCGAGGCGTGCCCGAGCAGCTCCTGCACCACGCGTACGTCGGCCCCGCCGTCGATCAGGTGGGTGGCGAAGGAGTGCCGCAGGGTGTGCGGCGACACCCGCCCGGTCAGCCCGGCCCGCCCGGCTGCGGCCCGCAGGATCGCCCACGCGCTCTGCCGCGAAAGCGGACCGCCGCGGGCGTTGAGGAACAGCGTCGGGGACCCACGGCCGCGCTCGGCCAGGACGGGACGGGTCCGGACCAGATAGTCGTCGACGGCGCGGATCGCGTAGGAGCCGACGGGCACCACGCGCTGCTTGCCGCCCTTGCCGGCCAGCACGACCGACGAGCCGGCGACGTCGAGGTCGTCGACCGCGAGTCCGACGGCCTCGGAGATCCGGGCTCCGGTCCCGTAGAGCAGCTCCATCAGCGCCCGGTCGCGCAGGGCCAGCACCGGGTCGCCGACCGCGGCGGCGTCGAGCAACCGCTGCACCTCGTCGACCGGGATGGCCTTGGGCAGCCGGCGGGGCGGCGCCGGCGGGTGTACCGCCCGGGCGACGTCGTCGGCCACGATCCCCTCTCGGGACGCGAACCGGTGCATCCCGCGGACCGCGACGACGGTCCGGGCCGCGGAGGCCGCGGACAACGGCGGGTGCTCGGAGTCGCCCTCGCGCAGGGTGGCGAGGAAGTCGGCGATCGTCGCTTCGCCGACCTCGCCGAGGTCGGCGACGCCCCGGCCGTCGAGGTACTCGGTGTAGCGGCGCAGGTCGCGCCGGTAGGACAGCAGCGTGTTGGTCGCCAGGCCACGCTCGACGGCGAGGTGGTCGAGGTAGGCCCGCACGACCTGCGGTGGCGTACGCCGTACGCCGCCGGTGGGCCGGAGAGCGGTGTCCGGCTGGGCCGAGGTCAGGACAGGGCCTCGGCGAGCGGTGTCACCGGAAGGTCGTGCGCCTCGGCGACCGGCGGGTAGGTCAGCCTGCCGCCGATGGCGTTGACGCCGAGGGCGAGGGCCGCGTCGCGCGAGACCGCGTCCCGGAGCCCGAAGTTGGCCAGTTCCATCACGTAGGGCAGCGTGACGTTGGTCAGCGCATGGGTCGACGTGTTGGGGACCGCCCCGGGCATGTTGGCCACGCAGTAGAAGATCGACCGGGCGACGGTGAACGTCGGGTTGTCGTGGGTGGTCGGCCGACTCGACTCGAAGCACCCACCCTGGTCGACCGCGATGTCGACCAGCACGCTGCCCGGCTTCATCCGGCCGACCAGCTCGTCGCTGACCAGGGTCGGGGCCTTCGCGCCGGGGATCAGCACCGCGCCGATGACGAGGTCGGCGTCGATGCAGGCCTGTTCGACCTCGTAGGTGTTGGAGGCGACCGTCTGCAGATGACCCTGATAGATCCGGTCGGCCGCCCGCAGCTTGTCGATGTTGTTGTCCATCAGCAGCACCTCGGCCTGCATGCCGAGGGCGATCGCGGCGGCGTTCATCCCGGACACGCCGGCGCCGAGGACGACGACCTTGGCGGCGTAGACGCCCGACACCCCGCCCATCAGCACGCCACGACCGCCGGCCTCCCGCTCGAGGCAGTGCGCGCCCACCTGCGGCGCCATCCGGCCGGCCACCTCCGACATCGGAGCGAGCAGCGGCAGCGCGCGGTCGGGGGTCTGCACGGTCTCGTAGGCGACCGCGTTGATACCGGAGTCGAGGATGGCCTGGGTGCAGGAGAACGACGCGGCCAGGTGCAGGTAGGTGAAGAGGATCTGGCCCCGGCGCATCCGGTGGTATTCCTCGGGGATCGGCTCCTTGACCTTCAGGACCAGATCGGCCTCGCCCCAGACGTCGTCGGCCGTCGGCAGGATCTTGGCTCCGGCCGAGATCAGGTCGTCGTCGGGGATCGAGGAGCCGATCCCGGCGGCCTTCTCGACAATGACCTCGTGCCCGGCGCCGGTCAGTTCGTGCACGCCGGCCGGGGTGATCGCGACGCGGTACTCGTGGTTCTTGACCTCGCTGGGGATTCCGACCTTCACGAGCGTCCCTTCTCGCCACGCGGTCCGACCGGCGCCGTTGCCGGGTGCGGTCCCGCCCGCGACCGCCGGCCTGGATTCGTACCGGTGCCCGCGGCGCTGAGTCTAGGACGAGCGGCGACCTGACATAAGCACTCCGAAAACCCGGCGCGTCGTAATCGGGCGCGCCCAGGACGATCCCGACAATCCCGCACCGCCCCCATTCCGCATCAACGTGACGTTGATGCGGATAGAGCGCTTGAACGTGACGTTCAAGCGGAATCGCGCGCCGCCCGGCCCCCGCCCCGCGTGCCGGCTACCCGCCCTCGTTTGGCATCAACGTGACGTTCATGCCGCTAGAAGGCTTGAACGTGACGTTCAAGCCGAATAGCTGAGGGGCTGGTGACGCGCGGTCAGTGGGGTCGAGCGAGCCAGGGGGCGTCGGCGGGCCGGAGCCCGGTCCAGCCGGCCTGCCGGGCGCGGTCGGCGGCGAGTACGCCGGCCACGGTGGCCGCGTTCTCCAGGTCGCCGTCCATGGCCCGGCTGACGGCGTCGGCGAGGGGGATCCAGTCGATCGTCATCTCCGCCTCTTCGTCGCCGTGCGCGACGTAGCGCTCCGCGTCGGGCACGGTGGTGAGGTCGCGGGCGAGGTAGACCCGCACGACCTCCTCGGAGATCCCCGGCGAGGAGGCCAGGTCGACCAGCGTGTGCCAGGTCGCCGCGCGCGTTCCGGCCTCTTCGAACAGTTCGCGGCGGGCGGCCTCCCACGGCGGCTCGCCGTCGACGTCGAGCAGGCCCGCCGGGATCTCCCACAGCTCCCGACGCAGCGGGTGGCGGTACTGGCGGACCACGGCGACCCGGTCGTGCTCGTCGACCGCGGCGATGACGACCGCGCCGGGATGCATGAGCACCTCCCGGACGGCCGTCTCGCCGCCGGGCATCACGACCTCGTCCCGCCGCAGCCCGAAGAGCTTGCCGCGGTAGACCACGTCGGAGCGGACGAGGTCGAAGGAGTGCGCCATCCTCAGACCCGGGCCGGTGTCGGCTCCGGGATGTCCACCGGCAGCCGCTCGGCCGCGGAGTAGTCGAGCGCGGCGGCGATGAACGCCCGGAACAGCGGGTGCGGCCGGGTCGGCCGCGACTTGAACTCCGGGTGCGCCTGAGTGCCGACGTAGAACGGGTGCGTCTCGCGGGGCAGTTCGATGAACTCGACCAGCCGGCCGTCCGGCGACTCGCCGGAGAAGACCATCCCGGCCTCCTCGAGCCGGCCGCGGTAGTCGTTGTTGACCTCGTAGCGGTGGCGGTGTCGTTCGGACACGGACTCCGTGCCGTACGCCGACTCGACGATCGTGCCCGGCACCAGCCGGGCCGGGTAGGCGCCCAGCCGCATCGTGCCGCCCATGTCGCGCTCGCCGGCGACGACATCACGCTGGTCGGCCATCGTCGCGACGACGGGATGCGGCGTCTCCGGCTCGAACTCCGCGGAGTTGGCGTCCGGCATCCCGGCAAGTGCGCGGGCGGTGTCGATCACCATGCACTGCAGGCCCAGGCACAGGCCGAGAACGGGGATGGCCCGGGTGCGCGCGTAGCGGACCGCGCCGATCTTCCCCTCGATGCCACGTACGCCGAAGCCGCCGGGGATCAGCACGCCGTCGACGTCGGCGAGCGCACGGGCGGCGCCCTCCGGCGTGATGCAGTCGTCGGACTTGACCCAGCGGATCGACACCTGCGCGTGGTGCGGGAATCCCCCGGCGCGCAGCGCCTCCGTCACCGACAGATAGGCGTCGGGCAGGTCGACGTACTTGCCCACCAGGGCGATCCGCGCGACCTGACTGGGATGGTGCACCCGGTCGAGCAGGTCGCCCCACACGGTCCAGTCCACGTCGCGGAACGGCAGGTCGAGGCGGCGTACGACGTAGGCGTCGAGCGCCTCCCTGTGCAGCGTCTTCGGGATGTCGTAGATCGAGTCGGCGTCGGCGAGGGAGATGACCGCCTCGGTGTCGACGTCGCACATCAGCGAGATCTTGCGTTTGAGGCTCTCCGGGAGCTCGCGGTCCGACCGGCACACCACGGCGTCCGGCTGGATACCGATGCTGCGCAGCGCCGCGACCGAGTGCTGGGTGGGCTTGGTCTTCATCTCCCCGCTCGGGGCGAGGATACGGGACCAGGGAGACGTGCAGGAAGAAGCAGTTGTCCCGGCCGACGTCGTGCCGCACCTGCCGGGCCGCTTCGAGAAAGGGCAGCGACTCGATGTCGCCGACGGTGCCGCCGACCTCGGTGATCACGACGTCGACGTCGGGGCCGGCCATGTCGAGGACCCGGCGCTTGATCTCGTTGGTGATGTGCGGGATGACCTGCACGGTGTCGCCGAGGTACTCCCCGCGGCGCTCCTTGGCGATCACGGCGGAGTAGACCAGCCCGGTGGTGACGTTGGCCGAGCCGTGCAGTTCGACGTCGAGAAACCGCTCGTAGTGGCCGATGTCGAGGTCGGTCTCGGCGCCGTCCTCGGTGACGAACACCTCGCCGTGCTGGAACGGGTTCATCGTCCCGGGGTCGACGTTGAGGTAGGGGTCGAGCTTCTGCATCGTGACCCGCAGGCCGCGCGACGTCAGCAGGCTTCCGAGGCTGCTGGCGGTCAGACCCTTACCGAGGGAAGAGGTGACTCCCCCGGTGACGAAGACGTGCTTGGTCGTCCGTTCGGACTGGGACAAAGAGGGCTCCCGTGGTCGGCCGGCGCGGGCGGTCGGCCCGCGATCCACGGAAACTCACGGTAACACGCGGGCGAAGGCCGATCGTCGGGTCGCCGGGTCGACCCGCCGTCGGCCGAGCAGTTCCGCGTAGAGCCGGGCGAGTTGGGTTGCGGTGTCCGCTTCGCCCGGCCAGGTGCGGGCCCGGGCCACACCACGCTCCGCGAGCGCCGCGGCCCGGTCGGGATGATCGAGCAGCCGGCGTACGGCGAGGTCGAGCGCGACCGGATCGTCCGGCGAGACCAGCACCGCGCCGTCGGCGACCAGGCCGGGGACGCCGCCGACCGACGTCGCGACCAGCGGCCGGCCGGCGCGCAGCGCCTCCTGGGCCACCAACGACCGGGCCTCCCACCGCGACGGCAGGACGACGACGTCCGCGGCGGCGAGCAGGTCGGCCACGTCGTCGCGGCGACCGAGCAGGACGACCGGCGCGCCGGTGGCGACGATGTCGTCGGCCAGCCGCGACCGCAGCGGCCCGTCGCCCGCGATCACGACGTACGGCGTGGGCGTGCGGTCGCGCCAGCGCGCAGCCGCCTGGATGAGGACGTCGAACCCCTTCTGCGGGTGCAGCCGTCCCACGGCCAGCACCAGCGGGCGGTCGGCGGCGCCGAGTTCGGCGCGTACGACGGAGGCCGGCCGTGCGGGCGGCGGGAGGAGCGGCGCGGCGACCTCGCTGAGCCGCACGTCGCGCCCGCCGAAGCGGCGGATCCGCGCGACGAGGTCCTCCGAGGCACCGAGCCCGACGTCGGCGCCGCGGGCGACCCGCCGTTCGAGCGGGGTCAGCGCCCGGGCGCGCAGCCCGGTGGCCAACACCCGGTTGTGCCAGGTCACCACCAGCGGACCGCGTCGCCCGGTGCCGGCGAGCAACGCCACCAGCCCGGCCCGCAGGCCGTGGGCGTGCACCACCTCGCAGTGGGCGGTGAGCCGCCGCAGGCGGCGGGCCGCCCGCAGGTCGGCCAGCGGGCGTAGACCGGGGGCGATCTCGACCGGCGCGAACGCCGCTCCTCCGGCGCTGAAGTCGAACAACTCGTCGGTCGCGGCCGGTCCGCACACGAGGACCTGCGCGCCGGCCTGCACCAACGCGGCTGACACGGAACGCACGTGCTGACCGACCCCGCCGGTGCTGGTGGCGAGCACGAGGGCCAGCCGGCGGCCGACGACCGGCCCCGGCGCCGGGTCAGCCACCGGCTCGCCGATAACGCAGCACCATGCGGACATCGTCGCGGGCCAGCACCGCGAACACGCCGCCGGCCACCAGCAGGGTCACCGCCATCACCGCGACGCTCTGCCCGACCGCGGCGCCCGCGCCGGATCCGGGCAGCGCATCGGCGAGCAGTCGCCCGACCGTGCCGCCGGCCGCAGCCGCGACCAGAGCGACACCGGCGGTGCGCGGCAGGCCGGCGAGCGTCTCCGCGCCGGTACGGCGCAGCACGCCGGCGGCCAACAGAATCGCCGCCACGGTCATGCCGATCGTGTTGCCGAGGGCCAGGGCCAGCACCCGATCGCCGGTCGGGAGCAGATTGGAGAGCACGACGTCGGCGACCACCACCACCAGCCACCCGGCGACGGTGCACACCGCCGGGACCCGGGCGTCGTGGCGGGCGTAGAGCGCGCGCGACAGCAGGGCGAGCAGGCCGTAGCCGACCAGCCCGGGCGCGAACGCCACGATCCCCTCGGCGAGCGCACCGACGTCGGCGTGCCGGCCGACGCCCTCCACGAGCAGCCGGGCGACCGGCCACGCCGCCGCGATCAGCATCGCCATCGCCACGACGGAGACCGCGACGACGGCGCGGGTCACCTGGCCCGTCGTACGCCGGTAGCCGCTGCCGTCACCGTCCTGCGCAGCGGTCGACAGGCGCGGGAACGCCGCGGTGGCAAGCGGCACGGCGAGCACCGCCCACGGCACCAGGAACACCGTCTGCGCCAGGGCGTAGACGACGACCGTGCCGCCGGCGGTGCGCTCGTTGGCCAGCCGCAGCGCGATCGCCACCGACACCTGCTGCGCCACGAGGGCGGCCACGCCGGCGGCCGCCAGCTGCCGGGCCCGTCGGGCGGCGCCGGACGGGAATCGCAGCGTCGGAGCGAGCCGCAGGCCGACGCGGCGGAGCGGCACCAGGAGCGAGAGGGACAGTACGGCGACGCCGAGCGTGGTGCCGATCGACAGGGTCAGCTTCGGCGCCCCGGCCGAGCCCCGCGATCGACGACGAGTAACCCGCCTCGAACCGGTAGGTGAGGTAGGCGCCGATGACGACCAGGCTGGACAGCAGCGGGGCGAGCGCCGGTCCGGCGAACCGTTCGTGCGCCTGCAGTACGCCGGCGAGCACGATCCCGACGCCGTAGAGCACGATCTGTGGGGCGAAAACGACCAGCATCCGCGCGCCGAGGTCGACCGCCCCGGCGCAGGTCGTGCCGCCCAGCAGCAGTCCGACCACGGGGCGGGCGAAGATCGCCACCAGCAGGGCGAGCGGCGCGAGCAGGAGGACCGTCCAGGTCAGCAACGCGGACGCGGTGTGCCGCACCCGGGCGCGGTCGCCGGCGCTGACCCCGGCCGCGAGCAGCGGGACGACGAGGCTGGCCAGCGCCCCGCCGGCCGCGATCTCGTAGAGGATGTTGGGCACCGTGTTGGCGGTCTGGTAGGTGCTGCCCACGCAGGTCGGGCCCACGGTACGGGCGAACACCACCTGCCGCCCGAAGCCGGCAACGCGTGCACAGACGGTCAGGACGGCGATCAGCAGAGCACCGTGCGCGATGCTCCGTGCCGCGAGCCGGGTCGGCCCCGGGCTCGGCGCGCGACCGCCGGGCTGGACCGTCGTACTCATCGGGGTGGCCCGTCGGGCCGTCGACCGAGCGCGTCAAGTTCGCGCAAGCCTGGCGTGGCCGTGATGACCCGGCTGAAGCTCGCTACCTCGCTGAGCGCGGTGACGCCGGCGAGACCGGCGAGCAAAGCCCACCGACCACGGCCGGACACGCCC
The DNA here is from genome assembly GCA_963775655.1 of uncultured Actinomycetota bacterium. Taxonomy (GTDB): domain Bacteria; phylum Actinomycetota; class Actinomycetes; order Mycobacteriales; family QHCD01; genus DASXJE01. The sequence continues at coordinate 306,307 of CAVZJT010000002.1, forward strand.
GCCGCGAGCCGGACGCCGAGGATCGCGCCGACCGCGTTGGCGCCGGCGTCGCCGAGCATCGTGCGCTCCCCGAGATCGTCGCCGAGCAGCGCGACGGCGACGCCGATCGGCCCGGCGACCAGGCCGCCGTTGCGACCGCGCAGCAGGGGCGCGCCGATCAGCAGCGCCGCCTTCAGGGCCCGGCCCGGCCGCAGGTCGAGGAGGTTGACCAGGTTGGCGGTGCCGGCGACGATCCCGCCGGCCACGAGTCGATCGACCGGTCCCCGCGACACGGGTCCGGCCGCGGCGATCCCGGCGGCGCCTATCCCGGCAACCTTCGCGAGTCCACTGGTGACCCGACCGTCGGCCAGCGCACGCAGATGCCCGCGGAAGCCCTTGTCCGTCGCGGGATCCGGCCGGCGGTCGTCGTAGCTGCCGACGACGCCCGCCGCGAGCCCGGCCAGCGCGACGCTGCGCCGCAGCCCGGTCGACGGCGCCCCCGCCGCGGCGGACGCGACTCCGGCCAGCGCCGCGACCGGGCCGGCGAGCAGGCTGACCGGCCGCCCGCGGTAGTTGAGCCGGGTCCAGGAGGTGCCGGCGCCCGGCAGCCGATCCGGCGGCACGGCGAGAAGCGCCCGGGCAAGGCCCGCGCCGGCGAGGGCGAGCGCCGGGGACCGCAGCGCGTTCACTGCCCGTTTGACGGGAAGGTCGATTCGGCGTTGCCGGCGATGCCGTACTGCCCGGTCTTCCCCTTGCCCTGGTCGGCGAGTGCGAGCACGGTGATCACCTGCCCGGACGCGCGATCGGCGTCGTCCACTGTGGACACCTTGGCCGAGATCGCCTTGTCCTGCCGGATGTTGCCGATGACACCCTCGTCACCGGCGACGGCTCCGCTGCCCGCCACGACGGCGCCCTTGCCCTGCGAGTCGAGCGCACCGGCGAGGTCGGACAGCATGCCCGCCTGCGCCGACGGGTTGGCGCCGGTCTGCGCGTCGCTGGCGACGAGTACGGCGTAGTCGGAGGGCGTGACCTGCTTGCTGACCAGCCGCAGCACGCCGAGCTGGGAGAAGCCCGCGAGCACCTGCTGACGTTCGGAGTTGCTGGGGGCGTGACCAGACGTCGGCTGCATCAGGACGTCGGCGAGCAGCGAGCCGGCCAGGACGCCGGAGTCGTTGCTGCGCGGCAGGCGGAATCCCGCGGGAAGTACGCCCGGCGAGGTGACGAAGTCCCGCAGGCCGGTCGCCAATCGCGGATCGACGTAGTCGGAGGTGAGCTGGACCTGGCCCGAGATCGTGGCCCCGCCGCTCTTGAGCGCCTGGGTGACCCCGTCGACGAGTGGGCCGCCGGCCTGGGGTGCGACGACCACCAGTACGCCGGCGCCCTTGAGCCGGCCGGCAACCACGCTCGGTCCGACGCCGGTCGCGAAGTCGTCGTCGGCCTTGATCTGGGTCTGCAGCTGGCGGGTGGATTGCTGCAGCGTGTGTTTGTCGGTCTTGAGCCCGTCGACCTGATGGTGCAGGTCGGTGAGGACGGCGCCGTTGAGCTGCGTCGTACCGACCACGATGCCCAGCGCCAGCGCAAGGAACACCGAGATGAGCGACACGAGGTGATAGCGGAAGTCGATCACTTGAACAGGCCTTGGATCCAGAACACGAGACTGTCCCACTTGTCGACCAGCAGGTCGAGATAGGTGCGACCCGCATCGGAGACCGCCAGTGCGGCACCGATCGCGACCAGCGCCGCGAGGACGAGCAGCAGCAGCGCACGGGTGGAGATCCGGCTGCGGTAGAGGCGGCTCACGCCCTTGGCGTCGACCAGCTTGCCGCCGACGCGCAGCCGGGTGAGGAACGTCGAGGCCATGCCGCCGCGGCCCTTGTCGAGGAACTCGACCAGCGTGGCGTGGGTGCCCACGGCGACGATCAGCGCGGCGCCCTTCTCGTCGGCGAGGAGCAGGGCGACATCCTCGCTGGTGCCGGCGGCCGGGAAGGTGACGGCCTCCACACCGAGGTCCTGCACCCGCGAGAGACCGGGCGCGCGGCCGTCGGCGTAGGCGTGGACGACGACCTCCGCGCCGCAGCGGAGGACGTCGTCGCTGACCGAGTCCATGTCGCCGACGATGAGGTCGGGTGTGTAGCCCGCATCCCGCAGCGCGTCGGCCCCGCCGTCGACTCCGACCAGCAGCGGACGGTATTCCCGGATGTAGGGCCGGAGGGCGGCGAGGTCTTCCTTGTAGTCGTAGCCGCGGACGACGACCAGCGCGTGCCGTCCCTCGAACTTCGTCCGGATGTCCGGTACGCCGACCCCGTCGAGGAGCAGCGCCCGCTCGCGCTTCATGTACTCCATCGTGTTGGCCGCGAACGCCTCGAGTTGCGTCGACAGCCCGGCCCGGGCCTCGCTGAGCTGCTCGGCGATCAGCCGCTCGTCCTGCTCCGTGCCGTCGGCGACGCGCTCCTCGCCGATGTAGACGGCGCTGCCGTCGACCCGCACCCGGGTGCCCTCTTTGATCGCCCCGAACACCTGGGGGCCGACACCGTCGATCAGCGGGATCCCCGCGGACACGACGATCTCCGGCCCGAGGTTGGGATAGCGCCCGGAGATGCTCGGCGAGGCGTTGACGACCGCCGCGACCTTCGCGGTCACCAGGGCGTCGGCACTGACCCGATCGAGGTCGACGTGGTCGATGATCGCGACGTCACCGGGGTTGAGCCGGGGCGTGAGGGCCTTGGTGCGCCGATCCAGGCGCGCCACCCCGACCACGCCGGGCAGACCGGGGTCACCCCGGTTCCGGCGCAGCGTCGCGACCTTCATGGCCCTGAGTCTCCCATCGGACCCGACGACCTCCCTGGATGCCACGCCCTGGCCGCCCGGACCACGCTGTCCCCACCGGCGGCCGGTCACTAGAACGCGTCGAGCAGCTGCGGGCGCGGGCCCGCGAAGGCCGCGTCCACGGCCGCCAGGTCGGCCGGTTCACCGGTGAGCAGTCCGGCCCGTCGCAGGGCCGGGGCGCTCGCGTAGGAGGAGTAGAGCGACGCCAGGGCGCGGATGTGCACACCGACCGCGCCGGCGCCGCCCGGCTCCCACTGCGCTTCGCCGTCGGCGACGACGAGCCGGTGCCGGCCGGCGTTCCACGGCGCGTCCGGGTCGGTGACGTCGAAGTCGACGCTGATCGACAGCCCTTCCGGCCACCCGCGCGCGGCCATCGCCGGACCCGCGTCGACGATCCGGGCCATCCAGCGGTCGACGTAGACCGGGGCGCCCAGCGGCAAGGGCAGGGCGAAGGTCAGCAGGTCGGGATCGAGCACCCGCATTCGCAGCGTCTTGGTGACGGTGCCCCAGCTGGCGAGATGGCGCAGCAGGGCGGCGCCGGCCGGCAGGTCGTCGCAGATGAGATCGTGCACGACGAGGCGGCCGACCTCGCGGGTGTAGCTGGTGTAGCCGCAGGCCTGCCCGTCGCGCTCGGCGATCACCACGCCGTCGAGGGTGAGCAACTCGTCCGCGGAGAACATCGGCCCGTCGCGGGTGAACAGCCCGGTGCCCTGCTCGCCGACCTGCTGGTAGAGGTAGACCACCGTCTCGACGTCGTCCTTGCCGGCCTCCCGGACCCGGATCGTCGGGTCCGGGACGGGCACCGCCGCGAGGGCGGATGGGGCGAACTCGAACTCGGTCAACGTGCCGGCGGTTTCCCAGCCGGTACGCCGGTAGAGCCCGGGCACGCTCGGATAGAGCACCGAGACGACCTGCCCGGCGGCCCGCATGCGGGGCAGGAGGGCCCGCATGAGGTCGCTGGCGATCCCGCGGCCCCGGTCGGCCGGAGCCACGGCGACCCCGCCGATGCCGCCCACCGGGACGGTCCGGCCGAGGTACCACTGCCGGTAGGGCCGGATCTGAGCGGTCGCAACCAGCCGGTCGCCGTCGAAGGCGCCGAGCCGCGGAGCCACGACGTGCTCGTCCTGCCATCGGCGGAGCCGTTCCGGCGTCACGTCCGCGGCCGTGCCGAAGGCCAGCGCGGTCAACCGCCCCGCGACCTCCAACTGGTCGTTGGTGAGCTCCCGGACCTCGGTCATCCACGTACCTTTCCGCGTGCGGCGGCGTCGAGCAGTTCCTCCGCGTGCGCCTGCCCCAACTCGCTGTCAGCCAGCCCGGCGAGCATACGGGCCAACTCCCGGGTCCGCTCGCCGGCGGCGAGGGCCCGCACCCCACTCCGGGTGATGGTGCCCGCGTCGTCCTTGTCGACCACGAGGTGCTGGTCGGCGTAGGCCGCCACCTGCGGCAGGTGGGTGACCACGATCACCTGGTGGCTCCTCGCCAGCTGAGCGAGCCGCCGGCCGACCTCGGTGGCGGCCTGACCGCCGACGCCCGCGTCGACCTCGTCGAAGACCATCGTGGTCACCGGGTCGGCGTCGGCGAAGACGACCTCCACGGCCAGCATCACCCGGGACAGCTCCCCGCCGGACGCGGCCCGCTGGATCGGGCGGGCCGGTGCGCCGCGGTGCGAGCGGAACAGCAGCGCGACCTCGTCGACGCCGTCAGGGCCGGCGGTCACCTCGGCGCCGTCGACGGTCAGCGTCGGGGAGCCGGCCTCGACCGGCCGCGGCCGGATCTGCACCTGCACCTGCGCGTCGGGCATCGCCAGGCCCGCCAACTCGGCGGTCACCGCCGCGGCGAAGCGCTTCCCGGCCTTGGTGCGGGCCCGCGACAGCCGCTCGGCGAGTGCGGCAGCCTCCTCGCGCGCGCTGTCGCGGTCGGCGGCGAGCGCGGCGAGCGCGTCGTCGGAGGGGTCGAGGTCGGCCAGCCGGCGCTCGGCGTCGTCGGCCCAGGCGAGGACCCCGGCGACGCCGCCCGCGCCGGTGCCGGGGTCGGCGTAACTGCGGGTCAGCGAGCGCAGCTCGGACCGCCGCTGTTCGATGGCCGCCAGGCGACCGGGATCGGCGTCGAGGCCCTCGAGGTAGGAGCCGAGATCGGCGGCGAGGTCGGCAACCAGCCGGCCGACCTCGGCCAGCCGTTCGGCGAGCCCGGTGAGCTCCGGGTCGTCGGTGTGATCGAGTGCCCGCCGGGCGGCCGCGACCAGCACCGTCGCGTCGACGCCCTCGCCGGCACCGTCGGCCGGGTCGGCGGTCAGGCTCTCGTGCGCGGTCTGGGCGGCCACCCGCAGGGCGTCGGCGTTGGCGAGCCGGGCGGCCTCCGCGTCGAGGTCGTCGTCCTCGCCGGGCCGCGGGTCGACCTCGGCGATCTCGGCCAGGCCACGCCGCAACACCTCGGCCTCGGCCCGCAACTCCCGCACCCGGCCGGTCCGGTCCGCGAGGGCCCGGGCGCACTCCTGCCAGCGGGTGAAGCGTTTGCGGTAATCCTCCCGCAGATCCGCGACCGGCGCGCCGGCGTAGCGGTCGAGGGCGGCGCGCTGCTCGACCGGCCGCAGCAGGGCCATCTGATCGGACTGGCCGTGCACGGCGAGCACCGGATCGCACAGTTCGGCGAGTACGCCGACCGGCACCGAGCGGCCGCCGACGTGCGCCCGCGAGCGGCCCTCGGGCAGCACCGTCCGGGCCAGGATGAGCGAGCCGTCCTCGTCGACCTCGGCGCCGGCGTCCGCGGCCCGGGCCAGCACGAGCGACCCGGGCGGGAGTTGCAGGCGGCCCTCGACCGACGCCCGTGCCGTACCGGCGCGCACCAGACCGGTGTCGGCGCGGGCCCCGAGCAGCAGGGTCAGCCCGGACACGACCATCGTCTTGCCTGCACCGGTCTCGCCGGTGAGGACGGTCAGGCCGGGGCCGAACTGCAGCGTCGCGTCCTCGATCACCCCGAGACCGCGGATGCGCATCTCCTCGAGCACGGCGCACGACCTCCGGGTACGGGTGACGTCGTCCTGACCCTAGCGCCGCCGGTCCCGGAAGCCCTGCACCGGCAACGCGAACTTCGCCACCAGCCGGTCGGTGAATACCCGCGGGTGCACCCGCACGATCCGCACCGACTGCACGCCCCGGCGGACCTCGACGCGGGACCCCGGCGGCACCGGGAGCGTCCGACGCCCGTCGCAGCAGAGCACCGCGTCGTGCCCGTGGGCGAGCAGCCGCACGGCGAGCACCGACCCGGCCGAGGTGACCAGCGGCCGGGCGAAGAGCGCGTGGGCGTTGTTCGGGACCACCACCAGTGCCTCGACCGACGGCCAGGCGATCGGCCCACCCGCGGAGAACGCGTAGGCCGTCGACCCGGTCGGTGTCGCGAACAGCACGCCGTCGCAGCCGAAGCTGGTAAGCGGGTGGTCGTCGATCTCGATGGACACCTCGATCATCCGCTCCGTAGCGGACTTTTCGACCGAGGCCTCGTTGAGCGCCCACGCGGTCACCGGCGGTCCGTCCGGCGGCTGCACGGTCACGTCGACGGTGAGCCGCTCCTCGACGTCGTAGCTCTTGTCGACGACGCGGGCGATGGTGTCGTCGAGCGCCTCTGGCTCGGCCTCGGCGAGGAAGCCGACCCGGCCGAGGTTGACGCCGAGCAGCCCGGCGCCGGTGGGTCTGGCCAGCTCGGCGGCGCGCAGGAAGGTGCCGTCGCCGCCCAGGACGAGCACGATCTCGGCGTCGTCGGCCGCGCAGTCGTCGGCGGCGACGACGCGGACCCCTTCCACATGCAGATCGGTCGCCTCCTCGGCCAGCACGCGCACCTCGAACCCGGCCGCGCCGAGGCGCCCGATGACGAGGCGGGCGAGGTCGACGATGTCCGACCGGCCGGTGTGGGTGACGAGCAGCGCGACGCGCGCCGGTCCGGTACTCATGACGGCCCCGCGGCCACGGCGGCGGCGACCTCGTCGGGGGATGCCGGCGGCGCGTCGGCCCGCAGCCACAGGAAGTATTCGACGTTGCCGGACGGACCGGGCAGCGGGCTCGCCACGACACCGGCCACGCCGTAGCCGAGCTCGGCGGCGGCATCGGCGACCGAGACAACCGCCTGGGCACGCAGCGCAGGTTCGCGGACGACGCCGCCGGAACCCACGTGGTCGCGGCCGACCTCGAACTGCGGCTTGACCATGGGCACCAGGTCGGCCCCGGGCCGGGCCACGCCGGCCAGGGCCGGGAGCACGAGCCGCAGCGAGATGAACGACAGGTCGGCGACGACGAGGTCGACCGGCCCGCCGATGAGGTCGGCCGAGACGGCCCGGGCGTTGGTGCGGTCGACGACATGGACGCGGGGATCGGTGCGCAGCGGCCACGCGAGCTGGCCGTAGCCGACGTCGAGCGCCACGACACTCGCCGCCCCGCGGCGGAGCAGGACGTCGGTGAAGCCTCCGGTCGACGCGCCGGCGTCCAGGCAGCGCCGGTCGGCGACGACGAGCGACCCGAACGCGTCGAGGGCACCGGCCAGCTTGTGGCCGCCCCGGGAGACGTAGTCCGCGCCGTCGGCCGGCTCGGCGACCAGGACCGGTGTCGCGCGGTCGACGCCGGTGGCTGGTTTGGTCGCGACCTGACCGTTCACGCTGACCCGACCGGCGGCGACGAGTGCCGCGGCCTGCTCACGCGAGCGGGCCAGGCCGCGGCGTACCAGCTCGGCATCCAGGCGGGCTCGGCGCGCCACCGTCGACTAGCCCTCATCGAGGGACTCGAGCGACTCGACCAGCACCGCGTGCACCTCGTCGTAGACCGCGGCGTGCTGCTCCACCGGCAGGTCGGCGAGCGCGTCGAGCCGGCCGGTCAAGGCCCGCAGCCGGGCGATCGCCGGGTCCGGTAGCGACGAACCGTCCGGCAGCGCGTCTGCAACCATGCCCACTCCCTCGGGAACCGCAACGACTCGACCACGCTACCGCCCCGGGCCGTCATCATCGTGAGGCCGACGCCCGGTGCGATACCGTCACCCCCGCCCGCCCGGTGATCGGGACGCCGAGGGAGTGCAGGTCATGGCCAGCGTCGAGGAGTGCGAGCAGGCGTTGCACCGGCTCGCCGGCCGGCTGCAGCGGGCCGACGGGGCTACCCGGGGCCGGATCGAGACCCGGACCGTCGCCTGCCGGCTCACCGACTTGGACGCCGCGTTCGCCGGAACGTTGCGCGACGGCGGTCTGCACGACATCACCCTGGCCGAGTCCCCCAAGGCGCAGATCACGCTGACGATGACCAGCGACGACCTCCTGGCCCTCAGCGACGGCAGCCTGTCGCTGCCGTCCGCCTGGGCCGGCGGCCGGGTGCGGATCGACGCCGGCATCCTCGACCTGATCCGGCTGCGCAGCTACTTCTGAGCCGGTGCGGCTGCCGGCGTCAATCAGTCGCCGGCGAGTCCGAGGCCCGCCGCGACGTCGCCCGCGGCGGCGCCGTCGGCGCGCAGCCGGGCGGGTGGACGCCCGGCCTCCCACGCCGTGGCGCACAGCGCCCGCAACGCGTCCAGCCGGTCCGGTCCGGTTCCGCTCAGCACGACCGCGCCGTCGGCTGTCGCAGAGACCCGCCAGCCGCCGCACCGCCAGCCGCCGCCGGATTGCCGTTGCGGCGCGGGGTGCGGTGTGAGCAGCCCGGTGAGGTCGGCGGCGAGGTAGGTCGGCCGGTGGACGGCCTCGGCGGCGAGGAGTTCGTCGGCCCCGGTCACGCCGGTCAGCACGAGCATGCTCGCCGAACCGGCAGCGTTGGCGCCCTCGATGTCGGTGTCGAGCCGGTCACCGACGACGAGCGGGGTCCGCGCGCCGGTGCGGTCGACGGACTCCCGGTGCAGCGCCGGCTCCGGCTTGCCCGTGACCACCGGCCGGGCGCCGGTTGCCGCGGTGACGACGCCGACAAGGGCGCCGTTGCCGGGCAGCGCTCCGCGGGCCGACGGCAGCGTCGTATCGATGTTGGTCGCGACCCACCATGCGCCGCGGCGCACGGCGACGGTCGCCTCGGCGAGATCGCGCCAGCTGGTGTCGGGGTGGTAGCCCTGCACAACGGCGTCCGGCTGGTCGTCGGCGCTCGCGACGACGGCCAGGCCACGCCCGGTGACCTCCTGCCGCAGGGCGTCGGCACCGACGACGAGGACCCGGGCACCGGCCGGGAGCTTCTCGGCCAGCACCCTGGCCGCAGCCTGGGCCGACGTCACGATCTCGTCCGTCTCGGCGCGTACGCCGACCTTGCCCAGCAGGGCCGCCACATCGGCGGGGGTGCGGGACGCGTTGTTGGTCACGAACGCCAACCGCATCCCGCGCGACCGGGCCTGGGTGAGGGCGTCAGCCGCACCGGGAACGGGGTCTTGGCCGACGTAGATCACGCCGTCGAGGTCGAGCAGCGCGACGTCGTAGCGCTCGACGAGCGGCACGGTGGACCCCTGAAGCGGCTGCGGCACGCTGTTCCCCATGGTCGTCGGCTGGTTGGGCGGATCCGCCGGTCCCACCGTAAAGGGCCGCGCCGATGACCTCGCCCCGAGCCCTATTTGCGGGCGGCCGAGAGCGCTGCCCGGGCGCCGCGCAAGGCGGTCGCGTAGTGGGTGATGTCGGGGCGCATCGCGGCGGCGAGGGCGAGGTGCTCGACGGCGCCCTGCAGATCGCCGATCTTGGCGTCGGCGAGGCCGAGCCCGAACTGCGCGTAGTCGTCGGCGGGGTTGACCGAGACGATCCAGGCGAAGCTCTCCGCCGCCTGCGCGAACTGTCCGGAGTCGAATTGCGCCCGGGCCAGCGCCTCACGGACGCTGCGGGACTCCGGTTCGGCCTCCGCGGCGTGCTCGATCAGGGTGACCGCGGCCGCCGGGTTGCCGCCTTCGAGCAGCTCCACACCGCGGATGTACCAGTCGTAGACCTCGCCCTGCGGCACCACATCAGGTGGCGGCGGCGGTAGGTCGTCGTAGGGGCGCCGGACCGGCTCCTCGTCGTACCCGTTTCGGCTGTACTCGGCCACCGGCGATCACTCCTCCCCGCCCGGCCGCAACGTCGGGCTCGACGCTGTTCACCGGACACCTACGATGCGGCCATGACCGCCGTCGATCACGTGCCGTCCGACTCGTCCATCCCCTCTCCCGGTGGCCTCGTGCTGGCCCCGTTCCGTGCGCTGCGCTACGCGACCACCGATCCTCGGCAGCTCGCGCGGCTGCTCAGCCCGCCCTACGACGTGATCGACCCCGCCTCGCGCGTGGCGCTCGAGGAGGCCGATCCGCACAACTTCGTTCGCCTCATACTCCCACGCGATGACCGCGGAGGCGGACTCAGCCGCTATCAGCGCGCCGCGCGGACCCTCGAGGAGTGGCGGTCGACCGGCGTCCTGGTCACTGATCGTGAGCAGTCGCTCTACGTGTACGAGATGGCGTCCGGCGACACGGTGACCCGTGGCCTGCTCGGCGCCGCCGGGCTGGCCGCGCCGGAAGCCGGCATCATCCTGCCGCACGAGAACACCATGACAGGCACAGTCAGTGACCGGCTGGCGCTGACCGAGGCGACGGCCGCCAACCTCGAACCGATCTACCTCGTCTACGACGGCGGCGGGGCGGCGTCCTCCGTGGTGGCCGAGGTCGACTCCCGCGACCCCCAGATGGAGGCCACCACCGAGGACGGGATCGGTCACCGGCTGTGGCCGGTGACCGATCGCGAGGCACTGGCGGCGGTGGCCGCCGATCTCCTGCCCCGGCACGCGCTCATCGCCGACGGCCATCATCGCTACGCCACCTACCTCGCCTACCAGGCCGATCGGCACGCCCGCGGCGACGGGCCGGGGCCGTGGGACTTCGGACTGGTCTACCTGGTGGACGCCCGCGCGTTCGGCCCGCGGGTCGAGGCGATCCACCGGGTCGTCGCGTCGCTTCCGCTCGACCAGGCGGTGCGGGCGGCCTCCGCCGCCTTCACCGTGACCCGCCTGGAGCCGGGGCCGGACTCTGCGCTGCAGTCGCTCGCCGACGCCCGCCTCGACGGGGCCGCCTTCGTTCTGAGCGACGGCGAGGATTGGCACCTGCTGACCCGGCCCGACCCGGCGCAGCTTGCCGCCGCCGTACCCGACGACCACGCTCCCGCCTGGCGCGAGCTCGACGTGACCGTCGCCCACCGACTGCTGATCGGGCAACTCTGGCAGCTCGACGACCGGGAGGGCATCGTCGACTTCGAGCACGACCTGGACGTGGCGGTAGCTACCGCACGGGCCGCCGGGGGTACCGCGTTGATCCTCCGTCCTACACCGGTGGACCAGGTCGCGGCGGTCGCCGCGGCCGGGGAACGGATGCCGCGCAAGTCGACCTTGTTCACCCCCAAGCCCCGCAGCGGCCTCGTCCTCCGGCGTTACGACGCGGCATAGGCCGCACCCGCCGCCCGCACCCGACGGGCCCGCCGGACCTCCACCTCGCACCGGCTGGCAGGCCCGCCCGGTGAACGCCAGAACCGACGGCGTAACGCGCCCTCCACCTCGAGCACGTCGCCGGGCTGCCAACGCAGGGACTGTCGCCGGACGCCGCCGACCCAGGTGAGGCAGTCGATGGTGTCGACGGTCGGGCCGCCGGCGCGGGTGGTCGTCGGGCGGCGCACCACCAGCCGCCACGTGGCGCAGACGTCGCCGCTGGGCAGTTCGCGCTCGACCGCAGCCGCCGACAGGCGACCCACCAGCCGCACGTCGTTGCAGTGATCGGATCCGGAATCGACGCCATTCGCCTTACGCGCAGGCGGATTACGGGTCGCCGGCTTGCCCGCGCGCGGACCTCCCCTCGGCGGATGAGGGGGCGATGTGCGGGTCGACGGGGTCGCGACGCTCTTGGTGGTCATGCGCACAGCCTGCTTGTCGGCACCGGCGACGACGAGCGACCAGAGCCGATCTGTGGACGCCCTACGGCGCTGTGGAGGGGCGCTTGACACCGTCGGCCGAACCGTGCGAAGACCGGGTGGTTCCGTGGGCGATCAACATGCGTCGTCCTCGCATTCCGGGCCGCAGCCGCGTCGCCGGCGTGCTAGCGTCCTGTCGATCGTGATCCATCGGCAGGAGGTGAGTCCCGTGAACGCAGCGTCCGCAGTGGGTGCTCCCCTGCAGTACACGATCGCGCGACTGAGGTAGTCGCCGCCGGGAGCCGCCCGCCAGGCAACTCGCGAAAGGCGACTCCCATGAACACCAGACCTTTTTCCACTCGGCACGTCACCTCGACGACGCCCTCCGACGACATGTGGCGGGTGCGCGCCGCGGGTCAGCGAGCGTTGGTCCTCGGTGGTGGTGGATCGGCAGGCAATGCGTGGTTGATCGGCGTCATTGCCGGCCTGTTGGATGCCGGGTTGGATGTGGCCGACGCCGATCTGACCATCGGAACGTCGGCTGGATCGACGGCCGCTGCCCAGATAACCAGCGAGAGCCCGACCCAGTTACTTGCCGACATCCTGTCCGCTGCGCCCCAGCAGCGGACTCGTCCCGTGGGATCCGACGGAAGACGCGTCCCCACTGGGCCGGTGGCCGACCACATGCGGAGGACAGGCGAGATCATCGCCGCCGCTGCAGATGCGGCCGACATGCGACGTCGACTGGGTGCGGCGGCACTCGAGATGGACGCCGCGTCGGATGGCTCCGGGCAAACGGGGTGGCGCGCTACGGTCGCCGCTCGGTTGCCCAGTCAGCGCTGGCCGGAACGACCAGTGCTGATCGTGGCTGTCGATGCCCAGACCGGTGAACCGGTCGTGTTCGACCGGCACAGCGGAGTCGACCTGGTGGACGCCGTCGCCGCCAGCTGTGCCAGTGGCCATCCCTACGGCATCGGCGACAGGCGATACATCGACGGCGGCTACCGACGATCCAGCGAGAATGCCGATCTGGCAGCCGGATACGGGCGCGTGCTGGTGCTCTCACCATTGGGCGGCAGAACACGGGCACCGCTGGCCTGGGGCATGCATCTTGCAGCACAGGTCGACGAACTCCGCGCGTGCGGCAGCAGAGTCGAATCAGTCCTCCCGGACGACGACTCCCGCGATGCATTCGGCAGCAATCTGATGGATCACTCGACGCGTCCGCCCGCCGCTCGAGCCGGTTACGACCAAGGCAGTGCCCTTGCCGAGCGGCTCACCGGATTCTGGCGCTGACGCCCTCGAATCAATCGTCTCGGTCGTTGCCATCGCATAGGGAACGGATCATGTTCTGCAAGGTCCGGAAGGCGCCAGACGGCTCGGTCTCGGCCGGGCGGATCTCACTGCCCGGGCGGCATGCTCCCGGCGAGGTCGCGGTAACGCTGGTCGGCATCGGTCGTCTCGTCGCCATCGATGTCGCGCACCGAACCGAACCAGCGCAGCGCCTCCTCGGTGCGCCCGGCCCGTTCGAGGGTGTCGGCGTAGGCGTACCAGAGGCGGTGCGTCCAGTCCTCGACGCCGGTCGCGTCCAGCTCGGGTCCCTGCAGGGCAAGCAATGCGGCGTCGAGCTGCCCGAGGTCCTTACGCGCCCCGGCCTCGACGATCATCATCTCGACCCGGGTCGACGTGGGCAGTGCGGCGACCGCCGGATCGCGGCTCACCTCGAGCGCCCGTTCGGGCCGGCCCAGCGCCCGTTCGCAGTCGGCGATCATGGGTAGCACCGCGGCGTCGCCGTTCATGCGGCGGGCCGCACGCAGCTCGGTGAGCGCCTCGGCCCACTCGCCGGACAGATAAGCCGCGATACCCACCGCCTCCCGCACCACGGGAAGCCGGCCGCCCATCCGCCGGGCCGCGCGGGCGTGCAGCAGCGCCGCCGCCGGATCTTCGTCGATCAGACGCGCGGCGGCCGCAAGCTGGGCACCTACGCGCTCGGCGACCGGCGGGGACAGGCTGCGCAGCTCCTGGCGCACATCCTTGTCGAGCTCCCGTACATCGATGTCGTCGGGGACAGCGGGGTCCGGGACCGCCGCACCGCGACGACTGCCGCCACGCTGACGTGGGTCGCGGTCGCGGTCACCGGGCGGGCCGGCGCGCCGCTCGGCGCCCGCGCCCGGACGATCGGTGCGGCTGCGATCCGGGCGGCCGTGCTCCGCACGACCCCCGTGGCCATATCCGCCGTCGCCGCGGCCGCGGTCCTGACGACTGCGATCGGCCCGCCCGCGGTCGGTGCGAGCCCGATCTTGGCGGCCTCGGTCGTTACGGCCGGACCGGCCGCCGGAACCTCTGTCGGGCATCTGCCCCTCCGCTAAAGACAACGATGGGGGTCACTCACGAATGAGTGACCCCCATCGGGAAGATGTCCGGCGGCGACCTACTCTCCCACGTGGTCCCCCACGCAGTACCATCGGCGCTGAAAGGCTTAGCTTCCGGGTTCGGAATGGGACCGGGCGTTTCCCTTTCGCCATGACCGCCGTAACTCTATGGAGATGTGGTTACACAACCGCACCTCGGGAACCGCACAGTGGACGCGTAGCAAAGTAATAGATATGGGCCAAGTCCTCGGCCTATTAGTACCGGTCAGCTCCATGCGTTACCGCACTTCCACATCCGGCCTATCAACCCGATGGTCTCGTCGGGGGCCTTACTCCACAAAGGGATGGGAGACCTCATCTTGAAGCAGGCTTCCCGCTTAGATGCTTTCAGCGGTTATCCCTACCGAACGTAGCCAACCAGCAGTGCCGTTGGCACGACAACTGGCACACCAGAGGTTCGTCCGTCCCGGTCCTCTCGTACTAGGGACAGCCCTTCTCAAGTCTCCTGCGCGCGCGGCGGATAGGGACCGAACTGTCTCACGACGTTCTAAACCCAGCTCGCGTACCGCTTTAATGGGCGAACAGCCCAACCCTTGGGACCTACTCCAGCCCCAGGATGCGACGAGCCGACATCGAGGTGCCAAACCATCCCGTCGATATGGACTCTTGGGGAAGATCAGCCTGTTATCCCCGGGGTACCTTTTATCCGTTGAGCGACACCGCTTCCACTTGCCGGTGCCGGATCACTAGTCCCAGCTTTCGCTCCTGCTCGACGTGTCAGTCTCACAGTCAAGCTCCCTTGTGCACTTGCACTCAACACCTGGTTGCCGACCAGGCTGAGGGAACCTTTGGGCGCCTCCGTTACTCTTTAGGAGGCAACCGCCCCAGTTAAACTACCCACCTGACACTGTCCCTGATCCGGATCACGGACCGAGGTTAGACATCCAGTTCGACCAGAGTGGTATTTCAACGTTGACTCCACCGACACTAGCGTGCCGGCTTCACAGTCTCCCACCTATCCTACACAAGCCGAACCGAACACCAATATCAAGCTGTAGTGAAGGTCCCGGGGTCTTTCCGTCCTGCCGCGCGTAACGAGCATCTTTACTCGTAGTGCAATTTCGCCGAGTCTGTGGTTGAGACAGTGGAGAAGTCGTTACGCCATTCGTGCAGGTCGGAACTTACCCGACAAGGAATTTCGCTACCTTAGGATGGTTATAGTTACCACCGCCGTTTACTGGCGCTTGAGTTCTGAGCTTCGCCCCGAAGGACTAACCCGTCCCCTTAACGTTCCAGCACCGGGCAGGCGTCAGTCCGTATACATCGTCTTGCGACTTCGCACGGACCTGTGTTTTTAGTAAACAGTCGCTTCTCCCTGGTCTCTGCGGCCAGCTCACGCTCCGGAGGAAAACTCCTTCACGCGCTCTGGCCCCCCTTCTCCCGAAGTTACGGGGGCATTTTGCCGAGTTCCTTAACCACAGTTCACTCGATCGCCTTGGTATTCTCTACCTGACCACCTGAGTCGGTTTGGGGTACGGGCCGCTCAGAGCTCGCTAGAGGCTTTTCTTGGCAGCATAGGACCGTCCCATTTCGCCTCATTCGGCTATGCATCAGGTCTCAGACATATGCGGTGCGGATTTGCCTACACCACGTCCTACACCCTTACACCGGTACTACCACTCACCGGCGGGACTACCTTCCTGCGTCACCCCATCGCTTACCTAATACCAGTCTGGATCGCGCGTTCCGCGCCGTGCCTCCCCGAAAGGAGACCAGCACTTCAGGCGCTTAGCATCGCTAGGTTCGGTATGGGCGCTCTTTCGCGGGTACGGGAATATCAACCCGTTGTCCATCGACTACGCCTGTCGGCCTCGCCTTAGGTCCCGACTTACCCTGGGCGGATTAGCCTGGCCCAGGAACCCTTGGTCATTCGGCGGGGGAGTTTCTCGCTCCCCTTTCGCTACTCATGCCTGCATTCTCACTCGTACGGCATCCACGGCTAGGTCACCCTGCCGCTTCGCTCGCCGTACGACGCTCCCCTACCCATCCGCACACCTGGCCGTACACACGAGGTGTACGACAGGCTATTGCGCGAATGTCACAGCTTCGGCGGTGTGCTTGAGCCCCGCTACATTGTCGGCGCGGAATCACTTGACCAGTGAGCTATTACGCACTCTTTCAAGGGTGGCTGCTTCTAAGCCAACCTCCTGGTTGTCTCTGCGACTCCACATCCTTTTCCACTTAGCACACGCTTAGGGGCCTTAGCTGGTGATCTGGGCTGTTTCCCTCTCGACTACGAAGCTTATCCCCCGCAGTCTCACTGCCGCGCTCTCACTTACCGGCATTCGGAGTTTGGTTGACTTTGGTAAGCTTGTGGGCCCCCTAGGCCATCCAGTGCTCTACCTCCGGCAAGAAACACGCGACGCTGCACCTAAATGCATTTCGGGGAGAACCAGCTATCACCGAGTTTGATTGGCCTTTCACCCCTACCCACAGCTCATCCCCCAGGTTTTCAACCCTGGTGGGTTCGGTCCTCCACACGGTCTTACCCGCGCTTCAACCTGGCCATGGGTAGATCACTCGGCTTCGGGTCTAGAGCACGCGACTGAGTCGCCCTATTTGGACTCGCTTTCGCTACGGCTGCCCCTCACGGGTTAACCTCGCCACGTACCGCTAACTCGCAGGCTCATTCTTCAAAAGGCACGCAGTCACGACCAGTCACAAGGACTGGCAACGCTCCCACGGCTTGTAGGCACACGGTTTCAGGTACTATTTCACTCCCCTCCCGGGGTACTTTTCACCTTTCCCTCACGGTACTTGTCCGCTATCGGTCACCAGGGAGTATTTAGGCTTAGCGGGTGGTCCCGCCAGATTCACAGCGAATTTCACGGGCTCGCTGCTACTTGGGATCCCGTTCGGGAGATGGTGTGTTTTCGTGTACGGGGGTGTCACCCTCTGTGCCGACTCTTTCCTGAAGCCTTCCACTAACAACACCATTTTTTTACTCCCTGCACGATCGGCAGATCATGCAGAACGGTCCCACGACCCCGAACGCGCAACGCCTGCCGGCTATCACGCGCGTTCGGTTTAGCCTGTTCCGCTTTCGCTCGCCACTACTCACGGAATCGCGGTTGCTTTCTCTTCCTGTGGGTACTGAGATGTTTCACTTCCCCACGTTCCCTCCGCACGCCCTATGTGTTCAGGCGCGGGTGACAGGACATGACTCCTGCCGGGTTTCCCCATTCGGACACCCTCGGATCACAGCTCGGTTGGCAGCTCCCCGAGGCTTATCGCAGCCTCCTACGTCCTTCTTCGGCTCCTGGTGCCAAGGCATCCACCGTGTGCCCTTAATAACTTGGCCACAAAGATAAAAGATGCTCGCGTCCACTGTGCAGTTCTCAAGGTACGGGCGGTACTGATACCGGACGCGCTGCGTACGCCGCGATGCGGCGCCGTACAGCGCAGGATCAGTCCTCCATCGGAGAGCGGAACGTACCCGCCCCCTCAGGACCCAACAGCGCGCCTACGGCACCGGCGCCCTCCACGATCGGTCCGTTCCCTTTCGGGATGTACTGGATCGTCTTGGTGACGTCGATGCCGAATTAGTTAGTGTTCCACTAATGAGCTGCCCTTCCGGCCTGGACATCCGGACAGGACATTGGACGGCAATAAAGCCGCCGCATGCTCCTTAGAAAGGAGGTGATCCAGCCGCACCTTCCGGTACGGCTACCTTGTTACGACTTCGTCCCAATCGCCGATCCCACCTTCGACAGCTCCCTCCCAAAAGGGTTGGGCCACTGGCTTCGGGTGTTACCGACTTTCGTGACGTGACGGGCGGTGTGTACAAGGCCCGGGAACGTATTCACCGCAGCGTTGCTGATCTGCGATTACTAGCGACTCCGACTTCACGGGGTCGAGTTGCAGACCCCGATCCGAACTGAGACCGGCTTTTTGGGATTCGCTCCACCTTGCGGTATCGCAGCCCTTTGTACCGGCCATTGTAGCATGTTTGCAGCCCTGGACATAAGGGGCATGAAGACTTGACGTCATCCCCACCTTCCTCCGAGTTGACCCCGGCAGTCTCCTATGAGTCCCCGACATTACTCGCTGGCAACATAGGACGAGGGTTGCGCTCGTTGCGGGACTTAACCCAACATCTCACGACACGAGCTGACGACAGCCATGCACCACCTGTGCGCGGCCCTTGCGGACCCGACATCTCTGCCGGATTTCCGCGCATGTCAAACCCAGGTAAGGTTCTTCGCGTTGCATCGAATTAAGCAACATGCTCCGCCGCTTGTGCGGGCCCCCGTCAATTCCTTTGAGTTTTAGCCTTGCGGCCGTACTCCCCAGGCGGGGCGCTTAATGCGTTAGCTGCGGCACGGAGGCCGTGGAAAGGCCCCCACACCTAGCGCCCAACGTTTACGGCGTGGACTACCAGGGTATCTAATCCTGTTCGCTCCCCACGCTTTCGCTCCTCAGCGTCAGTAGTGGCCCAGAGACCCGCCTTCGCCACCGGTGTTCCTCCTGATATCTGCGCATTTCACCGCTACACCAGGAATTCCAGTCTCCCCTACCACACTCCAGCCTGCTCGTATCGACTGCAGGCCCGGGGTTGAGCCCCGGGTTTTCACAGCCGACGTGACAGGCCGCCTACGAGCTCTTTACGCCCAATAATTCCGGACAACGCTTGCACCCTACGTGTTACCGCGGCTGCTGGCACGTAGTTGGCCGGTGCTTCTTCTGCAGGTACCGTCACTTTCGCTTCGTCCCTGCTGAAAGAGGTTTACAACCCGAAGGCCGTCATCCCTCACGCGGCGTCGCTGCGTCAGGCTTTCGCCCATTGCGCAATATTCCCCACTGCTGCCTCCCGTAGGAGTCTGGGCCGTGTCTCAGTCCCAGTGTGGCCGGTCGCCCTCTCAGGCCGGCTACCCGTCGTTGCCTTGGTGGGCCACTACCTCACCAACAAGCTGATAGGCCGCGGGCCCATCCTCAGCCGATAAATCTTTCCACCACAAGGTGATGCCACCTGTGGTCGTAACCGGTATTAGCCCCGGTTTCCCGGAGTTATCCCAGAGCTGAGGGCAGGTTGCCCACGTGTTACTCACCCGTTCGCCGCTAGGGCACCCTCCCGAAGGAGGGGCCTCGCTCGACTTGCATGTGTTAAGCACGCCGCCAGCGTTCGTCCTGAGCCAGGATCAAACTCTCCGTAGATGTCTATGACTTAACCGCCACCCGGAAACCCGAGCGGACGGAGAAGTGACACACGAAGTGCTGCTCGATGAGCAGCATGATCTGCACCGCCGAGCAAACGATCTGCTCGCCGGCATTTCAAAGGAACCATCAGTAAGCGTGATCGGACGGTGCCCGATCACCCCTATGACGGAGTTGTTGTGCTGGCACTAACTTTCGGCACGCTGTTGAGTTCTCAAGGGACGGACGCGCACCATCAACAGCCTTTCGGCGGTCTCCGGGGCAACTGTTTCAGCCTAAGGGTTCGGGCTCAGGGTGTCAAACCCGGCCCAGACGATCCATATTGGTAGCGATCGACCACGATGGCACGGATGCCATCAGGCTACTGCCTGCCGCCTGAACGCATTCTCGCAGGTGCTCCGAGTGCCGTTGCTGGCGACGAAGGGAACATTACGGTCTCCGGTCGCGCCAGTCAAATCCGGGGTCTACCAGGGTCTGAGCCGTCGGACCACGGGGTGCCGGGCGCCCTCAGCGGGGATTTGTTCAGTCGATCAGTCGGGCTGCGTGGCGTCGTCCCACCTGCACGACCCGCCCGACCAGGTCGGCCCGGGGCAGGTCGAGGGTGTCGGGTTCGACCCGGGTCCCGTCGACGCGCACTGCGCCGTCCGCCAGCTGCCGCCGGGCCTGCGACGTCGAGGACACCAGCCCGGCCGCGCGGAGGACGGCGGGCAGGTGCACCGGGTCTCCGTCGGGCAGCCGGACCTCGGGGACGTCGGTCGGGATCTCCCGCCGCCGGAACACCTGGTCGAACGCGGCCTCGGCCTGCCGCGCAGCCGGGTCGGGGTGGTAGAGCGCGACGACGGCCCGGGCGACCTGCCGTTTGGCGGCGTTCGCCCCGGCCCCACCCTGGGCGACCGCCCGCTCGATCCCGGCCACCTCGTCCGGGCCGAGATCGGTCGCGAGGGTCGCGTAGCGCGTGACCAGCGGGTCGGGGATCGACATGAGCTTGCCGAACTGCTCGGCCGCCGGCTCGGCGATCGCGACGTAGTTGCCGAGTGACTTGCTCATCTTCTGCACGCCGTCGAGGCCCTCCAGCAGTGGCAGGGTGAGCACCACCTGCTGCACTTGGCCGTGGGCGCGCTGCAGGTCCCGGCCGACGAGCAGGTTGTAGGTCTGGTCGGTGCCGCCGAGCTCGATGTCGGCCTCGATGGCCACCGAGTCGTAGCCCTGCAGGAACGGGTAGAGGAACTCCGACAGCGAGATCGGCTGGTGCGCCGCGAAGCGCTTGGCGAAGTCGTCCCGCTCGAGCAGCTGCGCCACGGTGAGCACCGCCGTCTCCCGGACGACGTCGGCCAGCGTCATGCCCGCCAGCCATTCACTGTTGCGCCGTACCTCGATGCGGTCCGGGTCGAGGACCCGCATGAGCTGGTCGAGGTAGGTGGCCGAGTTGGCCTCGGTCTGCGCGGCGGTGAGCTGCTTGCGGGTGATCGACTGGCCGCTCGGGTCACCGACCATCCCGGTGAAGTCTCCGACGACGAGGACGACGAGGTGCCCGAGGTCCTGGAACTGGCGCAGCTTGCGCAGCACCACGGCGTGACCGATCGTCAGCTCGGTGCCGGACGGGTCGATCCCGTGCTTGACCCGCAGCGGTCGGCCCTCGCGGTCGGCGACGGCCAGCTTCTCGGCCAGCCCGCCCTCCGGCAGGATCTGCGCGGCTCCGGCGGCGAGCCGCCGGTGCGCCTCCTCCAGATGGTCGGGCAGGGCGCTCGGGTCGCTCACGCATCCTCCTTCATCGCTGCGCCGCCGACTCCCGGGCGAGGGACGGTCTGCTCCATCACACCAGCCGGCTCACTGTGGCGTGACCGCGGCCGGGCGGCTGGACGGTACGCCGTGACCGTCGGCTCGCCGGGCAGCCAGAAGCGCCACGGCCGGTCGGCGGCGGCCCGGATCCCGACCCGCGGTCCGGTGCGCACGGCCCGCTCCCCCACGGTGTCCGGTCGCTGCACCCGGATCGCGGCGTCGGCGGCACACAGGTCCGCGCCGGAGTCGGCGCCGGTGAGCCCCAGCACGCCGGCGAGCCGGGCCGGCCCGCGGGCCAGGTCGCGGTCGATGCGGGCCGCCGGTCTGCGGCTGCGGGCGAGGTCGCGTCCGGAGACCACTTCGCCGGCGCGCAGCAGCACCGCGGCCGCCGTCCCGTCGACGTCGCAGACGATGTTGGCGCACCAGTGCATGCCGTAGGTGAAGTAGACGTAGAGGTAGCCGGGCGGGCCGAACATGACCGCCGTACGGGTCGTCGGACCGCGGTAGGCGTGCGACGCCGGGTCCCGCGGGCCGGCGTAAGCCTCGACCTCGGTCAGCCGGACCGCCACGGTGCCGTCGGACGATCGTGCGGTGATCACCGCGCCGAGCAGGTCGCGGGCGACCGCGAGCACCGGCCGGGCGAGCAACCGTCTCCCGACTCTCCTCAGGTCCGGTCACCCCGCGCCCAGGCGGCGTGCCCGTGGGCGACGTCGGCCAGCTCGGCCAGTTGCTCGGCGACCCGGTCGGGCGCCGTACCGCCGACGGCCGAGCGGGCCTGCAGGGCACCGGCCACGGTCAACACGGAACGCACCTCCGGGGTGAGCCGGACATCGACCTCGGCCAGCTGCTCGTCGCCGACCTCCCACAGCTCGCACCCGTGCTGGTCGCACCAGCGGACCAGTGCGCCGGCGATCTCGTGGGCGTCGCGGAACGACACCCGCTGCCGGACCAGCCACTCGGCGACGTCGGTGGCGAGGGCGTGCCCCTCCGGCGCGGATGCGGCGAGCCGGTCCACGTCGACCGTCATCGTCGAGACGAGCCCGGCGAGGGCGGGCAGGACGAGCAGGAGCTGTTCGACGGTGTCGAAGACCGGCTCCTTGTCCTCCTGCAGGTCACGGTCGTAGGCGAGCGGGAGGCCCTTCAACGTCGCCAGCAGCCCGGTCAGGTTGCCGATGAGCCGACCGGACTTTCCCCGGGCCAGCTCCCCGATGTCGGGGTTCTTCTTCTGCGGCATGATCGACGAGCCGGTCGCGTAGGCGTCGTCGAGCGCGATCCACCGGAACTCTCGGCTCGCCCAGAGGCAAATCTCCTCACCGATGCGGGACAGGTGTACGCCGAGCAGCGCGCCGACGAAGAGGAACTCGGCGGCGAAGTCGCGGTCGGACACCGCGTCGATCGAGTTGCCGGCCGGAGCCGTGAAACCGAGCTCGGCGGCGGTCGCGGCCGGATCCAGCGGCAGCGACGAGCCGGCCAGCGCGCCTGCGCCCAACGGTGACACCGCGGCCCGCCGGTCCCAGTCGAGCAGCCGGTCGACATCGCGGGCCAGCGCATGCACGTGGGCGAGCAGGTGGTGGGCGAAGAACACCGGCTGGGCGTGTTGCAGGTGCGTCATGCCGGGCGCAGGCACCGTCCGGTGCTGCTCGGCCTTGGCCACCAGCGCGGTCTCGAGCTCGGCGACCTGCGCGGCGACCTGGCGGGCAGCGTCCCGGAGGTAGAGCCGCAGATCGGTCGCCACCTGGTCGTTGCGGCTGCGGCCGGCGCGGAGCTTGCCGCCGAGGGCACCGAGCCGTTCCAGCAGGCCGCGTTCGAGCGCGGTGTGCACGTCCTCGTCCTCGACGGTGGGACGGAATTCGCCGGTGCGGACCGCCTCGTCGAGATCATCGAGCGCGCCCAGCATGCGGGCGAGCTCGTCGTCGTCGAGCAGTCCGGCACGGTGCAGCACCCGGGCGTGCGCCCGGGAGGCGGCCAGGTCGTAGGGCGCGAGCCGCCAGTCGAACTGCACCGACAGCGACAGCCGCGCGAGCGCTTCCGCCGGCCCGCCGGTGAAGCGACCGCCCCACAGCCGGGCCGGCCCGGTCGTCCCCCGACTCGGCGCTCCGGTGGGGATGTCAGCCACCCGCCGGACCTCCCACATCGCCTCCGCCCGGGGCGGCGAGGCGCTGCTCGCGCTGCGCGGCGATCTTGCTCGGCAGTCCCCACAGTTCGACGAAGCCCTTGGCCAGCCGCTGGTCGAAGGTGTCGCCGGAGTCGTAGGTCGCGAGGCTGTAGTCGTACAACGACCGCTCACTGCGCCGGCCGGTGACGACCGCCCGGCCACCGTGCAGCGTCATCCGTACGTCGCCGTGGACCTGCTCGTTGGCCGAGTCGATGACCGCGTCCAGAGCCCGCTTGAGCGGGGAGAACCACAACCCGTCGTAGACCAGCTCGGCCCAGCGCTGGTCGACCGTGCGCTTGAAGCGGGCCAGGTCACGCTCGACGGTGACGTTCTCGAGTTCCTGGTGCGCGGTGATCAGCGCGACGGCGCCGGGGCACTCGTAGATCTCCCGGCTCTTGATGCCGACCAGCCGGTCCTCGACCATGTCGATCCGCCCGATCCCCTGGGCACCGGCGCGGCGGTTGAGCTCCTCGATGGCCTGCAGCATCGTGACCGGGTGCCCGTCGATGGCCACCGGCCGGCCCTGCTCGAAGGTGATGACCACCTCGTCCGCGGCGCGGGGCACCGACGGGTCGGCGGTGTAGGAGTAGACGTCCTCGGTCGGCGCGTTCCAGATGTCTTCGAGGAAGCCGGTCTCCACCGCGCGGCCCCACACGTTCTGGTCGATGGAGTACGGCGACTTCTTCGTGACGTCGACCGGCAGCCCCTTCTCCTCGGCGAACGCGATCGCCTTGTCGCGGGTCATGCCGGAGTCGCGGACCGGCGCGAGCACGTCGAGATCCGGCGCCAACGCGCCGATACCGACCTCGAACCGCACCTGGTCGTTGCCCTTTCCAGTGCAGCCGTGGGCGATCGCGTCTGCGCCGTAGCGGCGGGCGGCCACCACCATGTGCTTGACGATCACCGGACGGGACAGCGCGGACAGCAGCGGGTAGCGATCCATGTAGAGCGCGTTGGCCTTGAGCGCGGGCAGGCAGTATTCGTCGGCGTACTCGTCGCGCATGTCGGCGACGACCGCCTCGACCGCTCCGCACTTCAACGCGCGGTCCCGGATCGCGTCGAGCTCCTCCCCGCCCTGGCCGACGTCACCGGCCACGGCGATGACCTCGGCGCCAGTTTCCGCGGCGATCCAGCCGATCGCGACCGACGTGTCCAGACCGCCTGAGTAGGCGAGGACGACCCGCTTGGTGGTACTCACGTGTGCTCCTTCATGGTTTCTGTTCCCTGAGACAACCGGCGTAGCAGGTCCGCGAGACCGGCTCCGCCGAGCCGCTCGCGGGCGATGACGAGGACCGTGTCGTCGCCGGCCACCGTGCCGACGACGTCGGGCAGTCCGGCGCGGTCCAGCGCCGAGGCGAGGAAATGCGCGGCGCCGGGCGGCGTACGCAGGACGGCGAGGTTGCCGCTGGAGTCGACCGCCACCAGCAGTTCGGCGAGGCGGCGGGCGAGCAGCGCGGGGGCCGGTCCGGTCAGCGCCCTGATCGGGACGGGTACGCCGTCCTCGGGGACGACGTAGGCCGACGCGCCACCGTCCGGGCCCCGCAGCTTCACCGCGCCGAGCTCTTCCAGGTCGCGGGACAGCGTCGCCTGCGTCACGGCGACGCCGTCCTCGGCGAGCAGCCGGATCAGCTCGGACTGCGAGCGCACCGGCTGGCGGGCCACGACGTCGACGATGCGGGCGTGTCGGGCCGCCTTGGTCAGCACCGACGCCGCGGTCTTGGTGGTCATGAGCGCTCCAGCAACCAGGTCAGCAGCGCCTTCTGCGCGTGCAGCCGGTTTTCCGCCTCGTCCCACACCGCACTGGCCGGGCCGTCGATCACCGCCGCCGCGATCTCCTGGCCGCGGTACGCCGGCAGGCAGTGCAGCACGATCGCCTTGTCCGACGCGCGGGCGAGCGCTGCCTCGTCGACGGCGTACGGCACGAACGGATGGGACCGCGCGTCGGTCTCCTTCTCCTGCCCCATCGACACCCAGCAGTCGGTGGCGAGTACGTCGGCGCCGTCGGCGGCCGCCTGCGGGTCGCGGACCGCGGCGACGGAGCCACCGGTCCCGGCGGCGATCTGCTCCGCGGTGGCGAGGATCGCCGGATCGGGGTCGTAGCCTTCGGGCGAACCGATCCGCACATGCATCCCGGCCGACGCTCCGGCCAGCAGGTAGCTGTGCGACATGTTGTTGGCGCCGTCGCCGAGGTAGGTGAGAGTGCGCCCGGCGAGCGACCCGAACCGTTCCCGCACGGTCTGCAGGTCGGCGAGCAGCTGGCACGGGTGGAAGGCGTCGGTGAGCGCGTTGACCACCGGCACCCGGCTGACCCGGGCCATCGCCTCGAGCCGGTCCTGGGCGAAGGTCCGCCACACGATCGCGGCGCACTGCCGGTCAAGCACCCGGGCGGTGTCCTCGACCGGCTCGCCGCGGCCGAGCTGACTCGACTGCGCGTCGATCACGAGCGGGTAGCCGCCGAGCTCGGCGATGCCGTTGGCGAACGACACCCGGGTCCGGGTGGACGGCTTGTCGAAGATCACCGCCACCGACCTCGGGCCGGCGAGGGGATGGTGGTCGAAGCGTTCGCGCTTCAGCCGGTCGGCGAGATCGAGCACCTCGGTGAGTTCGGTCGGGCTGAGGTCGTCGTCGCGCCGGAAGTGCCGAGGCATCAGGCCGACACCTCCGCAAGCGCGGCGCCCAGCGCCGCGACACCCGTGTCGATCTCCTCGCGGCTGATGACCAGTGCGGGCGCCAGGCGGACGGCGTCGGGTGCGACCGCGTTGACCAGGGCCCCGTGCTTCCGCGCCGCCGCCTCGACCTGTGTGGCCACCGGTTCGGTCAGGACCACCGCGCGCCACAGCCCGACGCCACGCACGTGGTCGACGAGCGGGTCGTGCAGTGCGGCGACCGCGTCGGCGAGATGGTCGCCGTAGACCCGGGCGGTGTCGAGCAGTCCGTCCTGCTCGACGGTGTCGAGTACGGCGAGCGCCGCGGCGCAGGACACCGGGTTGCCGCCGAACGTCGTGCCGTGGTCGCCCGGCTGCAGCGCCGTACCGGCGGCACCGCGGGCGATGCAGGCGCCGATTGGCAGGCCGCCGCCGAGCCCCTTGGCCAGCGTCACGATGTCGGGCGTGACCCCCGGAGCGACGACCTGGTGGCTGAACCACGCGCCGGCCCGCCCGATCCCGCCTTGCACCTCGTCGAGCACCAGCAGCGCGCCGGTCCGGTCGCACGCGGCACGTGCGGCCTCGAGGTATCCGGTCGGCGCGGGGATCACGCCGGCCTCGCCGAGCACCGGTTCGAGGATCACGGCCGCGGTGTCGTCGGTGACGGCCCGCTGCAGCGCGTCGGCGTCGCCGTACGGCACGAAGGTCACGTCCGGGAGCAGCGGCGCGAACGGCGCCCGCTTGGCCGGCTGACCGGTGACCGACAGGGCGCCCAGGGTGCGGCCGTGGAAGCCGCCCTCCGCGGCGACGATCTGTACCCGGTCGGCGTGGTGACGGCGGACGACCTTGATCGCCGCCTCCATCGCCTCGGCGCCGGAGTTGCAGAGGAAGACGCGGGCGTCGGAGCCACACAGCGCGCTGAGCCGTTCCCCGAGGCGCAACGCGGGCAGGTTGAGGACGAGGTTGGAGGTGTGGGCCAGCGTCGCGACCTGCCGGGTCACCGCGTCGACGACCGCGGGGTGCGAGTGCCCGAGCGCGCTCACCGCGATGCCGGCGTAGAGGTCGACGTACTCGGTGCCGTCGACGTCCCATACCCGGGCGCCCTTGCCGCGCTCGAGGGCGAGCGGCGGCGTGCCGTAGTTGTCCATGAAGGCTGCATGCCAGCGGGCCTGCAGATCGATCTCGCTCATGCGGCCGTCTCCTCGTCGGGCAGGACCATGGTTCCCACTCCCTCGTCGGTGAAGACTTCGAGCAGCAGCGCGTGGGGCACGCGGCCGTCGAGGACGTGCGCCTGCGGCACCCCGCCGTGCACCGCGCGCAGGCAGGCCTCCATCTTCGGCACCATCCCGGCGGACAGGGTCGGCAGCAGGTCGGCGAGCTCTTTCGCCCGGATGTCGCTGATGATGTCGTCGGTGGCCGGCCAGTCGGCGTAGAGGCCCTCGACGTCAGTGAGGACGACCAGCTTCTGCGCCTGCAGCGCCACCGCGAGCGCGGCCGCCGCGGTGTCGGCGTTGACGTTGAACAGTTCCCCGTCGCGGCCGCGGGCGACGGTCGCAATGACCGGGATCCGCCCGTCGTCGAGCAGGCTGTGCACCGCACCGGGGTCGACGTCGACGACATCGCCCACCGAACCGAGATCGACCGGCTCGCCGTCGACGACAGCGGTACGCCGTTCGGCGGTGAGCAGCCCGGCGTCCTCGCCGGACAGACCGACGCCGAACGTGCCGTGCGCGTTGACGCCGCCGACCACCTCGCGGTTGACCTGGCCGACCAGCACCATGCGCACCACCTGCATGGCCTCCGGCGTGGTGACCCGCAGCCCCGCGCGGAACTCCGAGGCGATGCCCAGCCGGTCGAGATGTGCGGTGATCTGCGGGCCGCCGCCGTGCACGACGACCGGCCGCAGGCCGGCGTAACGGAGGAAGACGATGTCCTGGGCGAAGGCCTCGCGCAGCGACTCGTCGGCCATCGCGTGGCCGCCGTACTTCACGACGACGACCGCGCCGTGGAACCGCTCCAGCCACGGCAACGCCTCGACGAGGGTGGCCGCCTTCGCGAGTGCGGTCGCGTGCCGGGTCATGACGGGTACGCCGAGTTCTCGCGCACGTAGCCCTCGGTGAGGTCGGTGGTCCAGACGGTGGCCTGCGCCGTACCGGCGTGCAGACCGATCCGGATGTCGACGTCGTCGCCGGTGAGATCCACCAGACCGCGGTCGTCGCCGGCCGCACCCGACCGGCACACCTGCACGCCGTTGATGGACACGTCGAGGGCGTCGGGGTCGAAGGTGGCGCTCGTCGTACCGACAGCCGCCAGCACCCGGCCCCAGTTGGGGTCGTTGCCGTAGAGCGCGCATTTGAGCAGTGCGCTGCGGGCCACGGCGCGGCCGACGTCGACCGCCTCGTCTTCGGTGGCCGCGTCGTCGACGGTGATCGCGATCTTCTTGGTCGACCCTTCGACGTCGGCCAACAGCGCCATGACAAGTTGGCGGCAGACCTCCTGCACGGCCGCGGCGAATTCGTCGGTGTCGGGTCGGCGGCCCGATGCGCCGCTGGCGAGCAACAGCACCGTGTCGTTGGTCGACAGGCAGCCGTCGGCGTCGACCCGGTCGAACGTGACCCTAGTGGCCGCGCGCAGGGTGTCGTCCAATGTGGACGGGTCGACGTCGGCGTCGGTGGTCAGCACGCACAGCATGGTGGCCAGCGCGGGAGCCAGCATGCCGGCACCCTTCGCCATGCCGCCGACGGTCCAGCCGTCGCCGTCGACCTGCGCGGTCTTCGGCACGGTGTCGGTCGTCATGATCGCGTGGGCGGCGTCGTCGGCCCCGTCGCGGGAGAGCGCACCGGCCGCCTTGCCGACGCCGGCCAGCACGGCGTCGATCGGCAGCCGTACGCCGATCAGGCCGGTGGAGCAGACGGCGACGTCGAGCGCACCGATGCCGAGCACGTCTGCCGCGTGTTCGGCGGTGGCGTGCGTGTCGACGAAGCCGTCCGGGCCGGTGCACGCGTTGGCGCCGCCGGAGTTGAGGACGACCGCGCGCAGCCGGCCTGTCGTGAGTACCTGCTGCGACCAGAGCACCGGCGCGGCCTTGACCCGGTTGGCGGTGAAGACTCCGGCGGCGGCGTCGGACGGCCCGTCGTTGACGACGAGCGCGAGGTCGAGCGCGCCGGAGGTCTTCAATCCGGCAGCGATACCGGCAGCGCGGAACCCGGCCGCGGCGGTGACACTCACTCCGTTGCTCCGTTTCTCACGGGGCGACGCCGTTGGCGGACAGCCCGGCGGTCTCGGGGAGACCGAGCACGAGGTTGGCGTTCTGCACGGCCTGACCGGCGGCGCCCTTGCCGAGGTTGTCGATCACCGAAGCGACGACGACGCGTCCGGAATCGATGTCCACAGTGGACTGCAGGTGGCAGGAATTGGAACCGGAGGTCGCCGCGGTGTGCGGCCAGCAGCCCTCGGCGAGCAGGTGGACGAACGGCTCTTCGCCGTAGGCCTGCTGCAACGCGGCGCGGACCTGCACGTCGTCCACGCCGGGACGGGGGCGCGCGGACACCGAGGCGAGGATTCCCCGCGGCATCGGCGCGAGCACCGGTGTCATCGTCAGGGACCGGGCCCCGCTCGCCTGCTTGATCTCCGGCACGTGCTGGTGGCAGCCGACCTTGTACGGCGACAGGTCGCCCATCACCTCGCTGCCGAGCAGGTGCGGCTTGCTGCCCCGCCCGGCGCCCGACGTACCAGATGCAGCGACGACCACCACGTCGTCCGGCTCGACGAGACCGGCGGCGATGAGCGGCGCGAGGGCCAGGATGACCGAGACGGCGTAGCAGCCGGTGTTGGCGACCCGGGTGGAGTGCGCGATGTGCGCCCGCTGGCCGGGCAGCTCCGGCAGGCCGTAGGTCCACGCGCCGGCGTGCGGGCCGGAGTAGTAGGCCGACCAGGCCGTTGGGTCGGTCAGGCGGTGGTCGGCGCCGAGGTCGACGATCCGGACGTCGGGCGGCAGCGCGCCGGCCAGCGCGGCCGACTCGCCGTGCGGCAGCGCCAGGAAGACGACATCGGCGGCGGCCAGGGCGTCGGGCGTGGTGTCGGCCAGCACCCGGTCGGCGAGTGCGGGCAGCTGCGGGTGGATGGTGCCGAGGGTCTGGCCGGCCTGCGAGTGTGCGGTCACCGCGCCGAGCTCGAACTCCGGATGCCCCTCGATCAGGCGCAGCAGCTCACCACCGGCGTACCCGCTGGCACCGGCAACCGCGACCCTGACACCCATGCGGAAGATTATTCACTAGCCCGGGTTCCTATGCAAAACGAGTTCCCGCGTCGCCCGCGTCCCATTCCGCCTCAACGTGACGTTGATGCGGCTAGAGCGCGTGAACGTGACGTTCACGCGGAATGGTGGGGCCCTGAGCCTGGCCACCGGGTCGACATCGTGCGCCGTACTCGCATCGACGGGGCAGATCGGCGAGTAGGACGCACGATGTCGCCCGGCACTCCGGCGTACGCCGACCTCGGCCCCCGTTCCGCCTCAACGTGACGTTGATGCGGCTAGAGCGCGTGAACGTGACGTTCAAGCGGAATGGTGGGCGGGGCCGAGGCGGTCAGGTGCGCAGGACGGCGCCGGTACGTCGAGCCGCCTCGGCGACCGCTGCGTCGCGCAGTGCGGTCGCCTCCTCCGCGGTGAGAGTGTGGTCGGGAGCCCGCAACCGCAGCGTGTAGGCGAGGCTCTTGCGCCCCTCCCCCACCTGCGCGCCGGAGAAGACGTCGAAGAGCCGCACGTCCTCGAGCAGGTCGCCGGCGCCGGCCCGCAGCGCCGCCTCGACCTGCGCCGCCGGGACGTCCGCGTCGACGACCAGCGCGACGTCGCGGGTGGCGGGCGGGTACGGCGACACCCGCGGGGCCGACGGTTCGTCGACGGCGGCGTCGAGCGCTGCGCCGAGTTCAATCTCGGCGGCGACGGTGCGCGGGGGCAGTTCCAGCGCCTCGCACACCGCCGGGTGCAGTTCGCCGGCGTATCCGACCACGACCTCACCCTCCGGTGTGCCGACGACGAGCTCGGCGCACCGACCCGGATGCCATGGCGCCCGGTTCGCGGCGCGTACGTCGCTCCGCGCACCGGCCGCCGAAACGGCGAGCTTGGCCACGTCGACGGCGTCGGCCCAGGACGCCGCCCGGCCCGGACCCCACCAGCCGGCCGGTTCGACCCGGCCGCTGAGGGCGACGGCGAGATGTTCGCGCTGGATCGGCAGCGCCGCGTCGAGCGCGGCGAGCTCGTCCGGATTCGGCCGGCGGGCGCCCGCCAGCACCGGAGCGGGCGGCCGCCCGCCCTCCGGTTCGGAAAAAACCGTCCCCGTCTCGAACAGCGCGAGATCCTCCGCGCCGCGGCCGAGGTTGCGCACCAGGGTGGCGAGCAGTCCGGGCAGCAGCGTCGAGCGCAGGTAGGGCTGCTCGGCCGAGATGGGGTTGGCGATCCGCACCAGCCGACGCCGCGGGTCGTCGGCGGCCAGCCGCAGCCCGTCGAGCACCTCCGCCGACTGGAACGACGCCGACGGCGTCTCGACGTAGCCGTGGTCGGCGACCCCGCGGGACACCGAACGACGGCGCCGCTGGCGGGTGGTCAGGCCGTGCCCGGCGGCCGCCCGCGGGAGCACCGGCGGGATCGTGTCGTAACCCTCCAGCCGGGCGACCTCTTCGGCGAGGTCGGGCAGCTCGACGAGGTCCGGCCGCCAGGGCGGTGCGGCCACGTCGAGGACGATGCCGGCGTCCCGGACCGCGCATCCGACCTGCGTCAGCCGGCGGGTGACGACCTCGGTCGGATAGGGCACGCCGACCAAGCGGCCGATGCCTGCCGGGTCGACCCGGATCGGCTCGACCGGCGGTACGGCGCCGACGTCGGTGATGACGTCCTCGGCGGTGCCGCCGCCGTACTCGACGAGCAGTCGCGTCGCGAGCTCGATGGCCGCCGGGGGCAGTTGCGGGTCGACGCCGCGCTCGAACCGCCGGCCCGCTTCGGAGAGCAGTGCGTGCCGGCGGACCGATCGGCCGGTGACCCGCGGGCCGAAGTGCGCGGCCTCCAGCAGCAGCT
Organism: uncultured Actinomycetota bacterium; assembly: GCA_963775655.1. Taxonomy (GTDB): domain Bacteria; phylum Actinomycetota; class Actinomycetes; order Mycobacteriales; family QHCD01; genus DASXJE01. Next base: position 338,195 of record CAVZJT010000002.1, read on the forward strand.
CGGTGGTGGCCGCCGACACCTCGCTGTCGGCGCCGCCCATCACCCCGGCGATGCCCTGCACCCGCTTCGCATCGGTGATGAGAAGGTCGTCGCCGATCGCGAGGTCACGCGCTACGCCGTCGAGCGTGGTCAGCGTGTCGCCGGTCGCCGCCCGACGCACGGTGATCGGCTCGGCGAGCCGGGCCCGGTCGTAGGCGTGCATCGGCTGGCCGAGCAGCAGCATCACGTAGTTGGTGACGTCGACGGCGAGCGAGATCGGCCGCATCCCGGACTTCGCCAGCCGGGCCTGCAGCCACAGCGGGCTCGGCGCCACCGGGTCGAAACCGTGGATCACCCGGACGCAGAAGCGGTCGCACGCCCCGTCGCGCACGACGTCGTCGGCCAGCCGCACTGGGAAGCCGTCGCCGGCCGCGGGTAGCGGCTCGACCTGCGCCGGGTCGTCGTACGGCGTGTCCGTGAGGGCGGCGAGCTCGCGGCCGAGTCCGCGGACCGACAGCTGATAGCCCCGGTCCGGGGTCGGTTCGGTGACCAGCACCGCGTCGTGCAGGCCGAGCAGGTCGACCGCGTCGGCGCCGATCGGCGCCTCCGGCGGGAGGACGAGGATCCCGGTGTGGTCATCGCCGAGGCCGAGCTCGGCGGCGGAGCAGATCATCCCGTCGGACAGGTGCCCGTAGGTCTTGCGGGAGCCGATCCGGATCCCGCCGGGGAGTACGGCGCCCGGGGTCGCCACGACGACGCGGTCGCCGACCGCGAAGTTGGTGGCGCCGCACACGATGCTGCGCACCGCGTCCGGGGAGTCCGATGTGGACAGTCGCACGAGGCAGTGCCGGATCGGTTTCGAGAACCCGGTCAGCTCCTCGAGCTGCTCCACCTCACCGACGACCAGTCCGTCGATCTCGGCTGGCCCGGTGACGTGGATCTCCTCGACCTCCACCCCGGCGCGGGTCAGCCGGTCGGCGACCTCGGGCGCCGACTCGTCGCGCAGCGCCGGTACGGCCTCGACCAGCCAGGACAACGGGACCCGCATTACGCCTCCAGACCGAAGTGACGGGTGAAGCGGACGTCGCCCTCGGCGAACTCGCGGAGGTCGGCGACCCCGTGCTGCACCATCACGGTCCGGTCGATTCCCATCCCGAACGCGAACCCGGTGTAGACGTCGGGGTCGATACCGGCGGCGCGCAGCACGTTGGGGTGCACCATTCCGCAGCCACCCCACTCGACCCACTGCGGTCCGCCTTTGGCCTGCGGGTGCCACAGATCGGCTTCGGCGCTCGGCTCGGTGAACGGGAAGTAGTGCGGCCGCAGCCGGGTGCGGGCCTCATCGCCGAACATCCCCTGCGCGAGCCGGTCGAGCGTGCCGCGCAGGTGCCCCATCGTCAGCCCACGGTCGACCGCGAGCCCCTCGAGCTGGGCGAAGACCGGCAGGTGGGTGGCGTCGAACGGGTCGTCCCGGTAGGCGCGGCCGGGTACGACGACGTAGACCGGCGGCTCACGGGTGAGCAGGCTGCGTAGCTGCACCGGCGAGGTGTGGGTACGCAGCACCACGCCGTCCTCCGGCGGGTCGAGGAAAAGGGTGTCGTGCAGGCCGCGGGCCGGGTGGTCGCGGAGGAAGTTCAGCCCGTCGAAGTTGAACCACTCGGTTTCGGCCTCCGGGCCCTCGGCGACCTCGTAGCCCATCGCGACGAAGATGTCGGCCATCCGTTCGGAGCCGGTGGTCACCGGGTGCCGGGCCCCGACCGGGCGGCGGCCGGTCGGCAGGGTGACGTCGACCGCCTCTTCGCGCAGCACCCGCTGTTCCCGCTCGGCGGTCAGCGCGGCGCGGCGCCCGTCGAAGGCGGCCTGCACCGCGGTACGTGCCTCATTCACATGCCGGCCGGCGTCCTTGCGTGCCTGCGGCGGCAGCGCGCCGATCTCGCGCCGCGCGAGCAGAATGGGCGACCGGTCACCGAGGTGCGGCGCCTTCAGCGCGGTGAGCTCGTCGAGGTCGGCGGCGGCGGCGAAGGCCTTCTCGGCCGCGGCGACCGCGCCGGACAGCGCCGCCGGTTCGAGCGCGGCGACCTGTTTGGGGTCGTATGGATCGTTGACGCCTGACATGGATTGATCGCTCCCGTGGGCCGGCTCCGGTACGGCGCCCACGGCGCCGGCTACGGAGTCTATTGACTGGGCCCGAGCGGCTTGGCCGCAGCCCGACGGGGCAGCTGCCGCGTCAGCGACCGGCCCCGGCGGGCCGGCAGAATCGCTGGGTGGCGGTCACGGGCGTCAGCCTATGCCTTGATCGGTTCCGGCGCCGCCGGGATTCCGCCCGCGCTGGGCCCGCGCGGAGGCGTAGAGGCAGACGGCGGCCGCCGCGGCGAGGTTGAGGCTCTCGGCCCGGCCATGGATGGGCACCCGCACCCGGCGGTCGGCGGCGGCCGCGACGTCGTCCGGCAGGCCGTGCGCCTCGTTGCCGAACAGCCAGGCGGTCGGCGGCGCCAGCCCGCCGGCGTCGGCGAGGTCGTCGAGGTCGCACTCACCGAAGGCGTCGGCCGCGAGCACCTGCAGCCCGTTCGCGCGGGCCGTCTCGACCGCGTTCCGGGACGTCACGTCACGCACGACGGGCAGGTGGAAGAGGCTTCCGGCGCAGGACCGGACGCACTTGCCGTTGTAGGGGTCGACGACGTCGCCGGCGAAGATCACCGCGTCCGCGCCGGCCGCGTCCGCACAGCGCAAGACGGTACCGGCGTTGCCGGGGTCGCGGACCTCGATCAGCGCGGCGACCAGGAGCGGTGGGCCGGAGAACGCCTCGGCCAGCGGTACGTCGACCGCGGCGCAGACCGCAACCAGCCCCTGCGGGTGAGCGGTCTCGGCCAGACCGGCGACCGCCCGCTCGGTGGCCCGGGAGACCCGGGTCCCGGCGTCGCGGGCGGCGTCGACGATGCCGGAGTGGCGGGCGAGGGCGGCATCGGTGCCGAAGATCTCCCGCACGACGCCGGGTCGAGCGGCCGCCATGGCGACCGCCTCACGCACCCCCTGCGGACCTTCGACGAGGAACGCGCCGGCCCGCTCGCGCCCGACCCGTCGGGTCAGCGCCCGCGCGGCGGCGACCCGTGGGGTCCGCTCGGTCACCGGCGGCGAGTCGGTGTTCACCTCGGCTGCGGTGCCCGGCGTCGCACCGGCGGCTGTCGCCGGTGGCTCAGGCCGCGGAGTCGGTGGCGGCGGCGGGCAGCGCGGCGCGGGCGGTCTCCACCAGCGCGGCGAAGGCGACCTCGTCGGTGACCGCGAGGTCGGCGAGGACCTTGCGGTCCACCTCGATGCCAGCGGCCCGCAGGCCCTGCATGAATCGGTTGTAGGTCATGCCGTTCGCCCGGCTCGCGGCGTTGATCCGGGTGATCCACAGCCGGCGGAAGTCGCCCTTGCGGACCTTCCGGTCGCGGTAGGAGTAGGTCGCGGAGTGGAGCAGCTGCTCCTTCGCCTTGCGGTAGAGGCGCGAACGCTGGCCGCGGTAGCCGCTGGCCGCTTCGAGCGTCGTACGGCGCTTCTTCTGGGCATTGATCGCCCGCTTCACGCGTGCCACGGGTGCACCTGCTTCTCATCTCGCGCCGGCCAGAGCCGGCGGGGGGTCATCGGATCTTGACGGACGTCGGGGTCAGCGGCCGAGCAGCCGGCGCAGCGTGGCGCGGTCGGACGGGGCGACCTCGACGACTCCGGTCAGCCGGCGGGTGTGCCGGGAGGACTTCTTCTCCAGCTTGTGCCGGAGTCCGGCCTGCTGGCGGAGCAGCTTGCCGCGCGCGCTCACCTTGACTCGCTTGGCGGCGCCGCTGTGGGTCTTGTTCTTGGGCATGCTTCGCTCTCTGGTCGGCCGAGCGACATCGGGCTCGGATCGGCACCGACCGGCCCGCTGCGGGGTCGGCCGGTCGGTCAGTCAGTCGGTCAGTCTCTCAGGCCCGGGTCGTCGCGGGCGCCTCGGTCTCGGCGCTCGGCGTGGACCTGACCCGAGTGGTCTTCGGGGCGTTCTTGTGCGGTGCCATCACCATGATCATGTTGCGGCCGTCCTGCTTCGGCGCGGACTCGACGAAACCGAGCTCGTCGACGTCCTCCGCGAGGCGCTGCAGCAGTCGGAAGCCCAGCTCGGGCCGGGACTGCTCACGTCCACGGAACATGATCGTGATCTTGACCTTGTCGCCCGCCTTGAGGAACCGCTCGACGTGGCCCTTCTTGGTGGCGTAGTCGTGTGGGTCGATCTTGGGGCGGAGCTTCATCTCCTTGATGACCGTGAGGCTCTGGTTACGCCGAGCCTCCCGCGCCTTCTGTGCGCTCTCGTACTTGAACTTGCCGTAGTCCATGAGCTTGCAGACCGGCGGACGGGCCATCGGTGCGACCTCGACCAGGTCGAGATCGGATTCACGCGCCAACCGCAGGGCGTCGTCGATACGGACGATGCCGACCTGCTCACCCTCGGGTCCGACAAGCCGGACCTCGGGCACACGGATGCGGTCGTTGATACGGGGTTCGACGCTGATGGGGCCTCCTCGAGACGGTATGTACCGGAGCGTCCGGACGTCCGCAGGCCCTCGTAGATACGTCGATATCGACGAAGGCCCCGCGAACGTGAGCTCACGGGGCCCGCTCTCGACCGGCCGTCGTCGGAGTGATCCGACGGCGAGCACTCCGGGTCTCCCCGGAGCGAACCGGACCCGTCCACCGAAGGCGGCGCGGGTGGGAGCGGGGCTCCACTTGCTTCCCTCCGCCGAAGCGGAGGCGGTCGCATGTTCAGTTTACCAGTTCACGCAGAGGGCCGGGGATGGCCGGCGGCCGCCTGTGCGTGCAGCGCACGCAGGCCGGTGACCGCCTCGACCGCCCGCGGTCCGTCGATGGCCTGCACCGCCACGAGCGCGAGCACGTCGCCGTCGACGAGCTCCAGTGACGCCCACCACGCCTTGTCCTCGAACCGTACGGCGGTGACCACCGACCACGGCACGGTATGGGAGCCGAGGATGTTGCGCACCCACAACTGCCCGGCGTCGGCCCGCACCCGGGGCCGGGCGAAGACCATGATGCCGGCCGCGATCAGGACACCGAGCAGGAAAACCGCCACCTGGTCGGAAAGGTGGAAGGGATGCCCGTCCGGAAGGGTGCGCAGCAGCACCGCCCCCACCGTGCAGGCCACCACGACGACCGCGGACGCCGCCAGGCACCAGCGGCGCAGCCGCTCGGGCCGCACCCGCAGCACGGCGTGCTCGTCGGTCACGGCTTCAGTGTGCCGCCCGATCGGACGCCGGGCGCCGGGGGACCCATCCGGCGATGGCGACGGCGACGAAGGTCAGCAGCACGCCGAGGATGACGCTGGCGGTGAGGGTGCGGTGCGCGGCCGGAGTGACGATGTCGAGGATCACCGCGGTGGTGAGCTGGCCGGCGATGACGCCGAGCCCGAGGCGGAGCACGCCGAGGCGGCGTACCGCCAGGACCGCGGTGAGTACCGTGCCGACCCCGAGCAGGCCGCCGATGTAGAGCCACCAGTGGACCGGCCACGCATGCAGGGGCGCTCCGTCGACGATCACCACGACCGCGACCGCGACCGCGAGTCCGATCGTCCCGACCACGAAGTTGATCCCGGCCGGGGCGAACGGGTCGCCGGCGACCCGCTGCAGCGAGCCGTTGAGGGCCTGCTGGATCGCACTCAGTACGCCGATGCCGGCGGCCGCCACGACCAGCCAGGGCGCCGTGACGTCACCGGCGCCGTGCGACAACTCGCTCACGGCGACCGCCACCAGGGCGAGCAGACCGCCGGCGACGCGCAACCCGGTGACCGGCCGACGCCCGCCCGGCCCCAGCCCGATCTTGTCGACGGCCAGTCCCCCGCTGGTCTGGCCGGCGACGATGCCGACCGTGAACACCGCGACACCGAGGGTCGGCACGATCAGGGTCGCGCCGCCGACCAGCACCGAACCGCACAGCCCGCCCAGATACCGCCACCAGGGCAGCCCCGAGCGCAGGGTCCGGACCAGCGCCGCGCGGGTGCCGCGACGCAGCACGAAGACGATGGTGAGTGCCGTCAGCCCGACGCTGTTGGAGACGAGCGCGGCGACCAGCGGCTGGCCGAGGTCGGCGCCCAGTTGTGCGTTGATGCGTGACTGGGTCGCGATCAGGACCCCGCCGAGCAGCGCCAGCCCGAGCGCGACCGGAGTCGCGATGTCGGCCTTCTCGTGAGCCGGCCCGGGCCGGTCAGGCGGACTCGGCGCGATCCGGCGTACCGGATCCCGCTTGATCATGAAGGGGCGACGGTGTCGGACACGGCCTCAGTCGACGATCTTGCCGATCGGCAGTTCGAGGATGTCGAACGCACCGGCGGACTTGAGCGCGGGGATCAGCTCGTTGATCCCGGTCTTGGGGACCACCGCCTCGACGGCGGAGTGCACGCCCGACGCGAGCGGCATCAACGTCGGCGAGCCGGCCGACGGGATGATCTCGAGCACCTTGGGCAGGTCGGCCTCGGCGACGTTGAGCTTGAGCAGCACCCGCCCGCGGGCCCGGATCGCGCTGCGCAGCAGCAACGCGACGTCGTCCATCGCGGCGCGCTTGGCCGGGTCGGCGTACGACGCCTTGTTGGCGACCAGTTCGGTGTAGCTGGTCAGCAGCGTGTCGATGATCTTCAGCCCGGCCCGGCGCAGCGACGAGCCGGTCTCGGTGAGGTCGACGATGGCGTCGACGATGTCGGGCACCTTCGCCTCGGTGGCGCCGTGCGACGGCACGACGATCGCCTTCACCCCGATGTCGGCGAAGTAGCGGCGGGTCAGCTCCGGGAACTCGGTCGACACCCGGACGCCGTCGGGGAGTTCCGCGGCGTGCTGGGCCGGGTGCGACTGCGGCACCGCGACGACGATCTTGACCGGGTTGGCGGTGGCCCGGCTGTACTGCAACTCGCCGAGGCTGACCGGGTCGGAGCCGGTCTCGGCGATCCAGTCGCGGCCGGTGATCCCGAGGTCGAACAGGCCCTGCTCGACGTAGACCGGGATCTCCTGCGGGCGCAGGAACCGGACCCGGTCGATGCGCGGGTCGTCGATGGAGGCGTGGTAGTCGCGGTCGGTACCGCGGCGGACGGTGAGGTCGGCGGCGGCGAAGAGTTCGAGGGTCGCCTTCTCCAGCGATCCCTTGGGCAGCACGAGCGAGAGCACGCGCGAGATTCCTCTCGGTGAGACGGACGGGGCGGCGGTCTCAGCCGCGATGTCGGAGCTCGCGCAGCGTGCGCGCGGTCTCGAGCGCAGCCACCGTCGCCTCCCAGCCCTTGTCCTCGCTACTGTCGCGCCCGCCGTACCGCTCGAGCGCCTGCTCCACGGTGTCACATGTGAGGACTCCGTTACCGATCGGGGTCGACTCGTCCAGCGCGACCCGGGTGAGGCCTTCGGTGACGGCCTGGCAGACGTAGTCGAAGTGCGGCGTACCGCCGCGGATCACGACCCCGAGCGCGACGACCGCGTCGCAGCGGCGGGCGAGCTCCTGCGCCACGACCGACAGCTCGACGGATCCGGCGACCCGCACGACCACCGGCTCGGCGACGCCGCACTTGGCGGCGCAGTCCAGGGAGCGTTCGAGCAGCTGGTCGACGATGTCGGCGTGCCACCGGGTGGCGACGATCCCCAGGGTGAGCCCGGCCGCGTCCACTGTGGACAGCTCGGGCCGCCCCTCACCGCTCACCGCGCACCCCCCGCTTCATTCCGCGTGAACGTGACGTTCATGCGGCTAGAGCGCTTGAACGTGACGTTCAAGCGGAATGGGGGACCGGATTCGAGAGCCCGGTACGCCGTCATCCGGTCACCTCGGGGTGCGGCAGGCCGGGCAGGTCGTGGCCCATCCGGTCGCGTTTGGTGGTGAGGTAGCGCAGGTTCTCCGGGTTGTGGTGCACCGGCAGGCTGACCCGGCCGACGATCGCCAGCCCGTAACCCTCGAGGCCGGCGCGCTTGTCGGGATTGTTGGTCAGCAGCCGCATGGTGTGTACGCCGAGGTCGAGCAGGATCTGCGCACCGGTGCCGTAGTCACGGGCGTCGGCGGGCAGCCCCAGCTCGGTGTTGGCGTCGACGGTGTCGCTCCCGGAGTCCTGCAGCTGGTAGGCCTGCAGCTTGTGCATCAGCCCGATGCCGCGGCCCTCGTGGCCCCGGACGTAGAGCACCACCCCGCGGCCCTCGGCCGCGACGGCGGCGAGCGCCGCATCCAGCTGCGGCCCGCAGTCGCAGCGCAGCGAACCGAACACGTCGCCGGTGAGGCATTCGGAGTGCACCCGCACCAGCACGTCCCGCCCGTCGCCGATGTCGCCCTTGATCAGCGCGATGTGCTCGCGGTCGTCGACCGTGCTCCGGTAGCCGGTGGCGCGGAAATCGCCGTAACGGGTGGGGATCCGGGCGACGGCGACGGCCTGCACCTGCTTCTCGAACCGGCGCCGGTAGGCGATCAGGTCGGCCACCGTGACCAGCGCGAGGTCGTGGCGGTCGGCGAACTCGGTCAGCGCCGGCAGCCGCTGCATCGAGCCGTCGTCGTTGACCAGCTCGCAGACGACACCGGCCGGACGCAGGCCGGCCAGTCGGGCCAGGTCGACCGCCGCCTCGGTGTGCCCGGCACGGCGCAGCACCCCGCCCTCCGCCGCGCGGAGCGGGAAGACGTGGCCGGGCCGGGACAGGTCGCCCGGCCCGGTGTCGGGGCTGGCGAGGGTCCGGATGGTGTGGGCGCGTTCGGCCGCCGAGATGCCGGTCGTCGTACCCTCGCGGGCGTCGACCGAGACCGTGTACGCCGTCTTCTTCCGGTCCTGATTCGTGTGGTACATCGGCGGCAGCTCGAGCCGGTCGCAGTCCTCGCCGGCCAGCGGCACGCAGACGACGCCGCTGGTGTGCCGGATGGTGAAACCCAGCAGCTGCGGCGTGGCCTTCTCGGCGGCGAAGACGAGGTCGCCTTCGTTCTCCCGGTCGGCGTCGTCGACGACGACGACCGCGCGCCCGGCGGAGATCTCGGCGACGGCCCGTTCGACCCTCGCCGCGGCTTCTTCGGTCATCACGCATTCACCCCGATCTGCCGCGACCGGATCGTCCAGTCGCGGATCCCCAACAGGCACATGGCGAGGAACACGCCGTAGACGGCGCCGCTGACCACCAGCCCGTGACTGACCGCCAGCGGTACGCCGACGACGTCGACGAGCACCCACACGACCCAGAACTCCACCCAGCCGCGGGCCTGGGCGAACGTCGCGGCCAGGCTGCCGATGAAGATGTAGGCGTCGGGCAGCGGCGCGAACGACGCGTTGGTCGCCGACAGCAGCCAGGCGAAGGCCAGCGTGCCGATCGCCAGCGCGGCGACCAGCACGATCCGCTCCCGCATGGTGGCGAACCGGACCGGTACGTCGGAGGTCCGCGGCGATCCCGCGCCGCCAGCGCCACCAGCCGTAGCCGGCCATCACGCCGAGCGCGACCTGCCGGGCGGCGTTGCCGCCGAGGTGCACGCTGACGTTGGCGCCGAAGAGCAGGATGCAACTCGCGATCTGCACCGGCCAGGTCAGCATGTGCCGGCGTAGCGCGAAGGCGACCGTCGCGAGCGCGCAGATGTTGCCGAGCAGGTCGGACCACCTCACCGCCTGCGAGCCCACGGTGAAGGCGATCGCGTTGGCCCAGCCGAACCAGCCGCTCATGCCGGCCTCCCGACGAGCAGTCGTTCGACGTATTTCGCCAGCACATCGACCTCCAGGTTGACCGGATCGCCGGGTTGTCTCCGGCCGAGCGTGGTCCGGGCGAGCGTGGTCGGGATCAGCCCGACCGTGAAGCTTTCGTCGGTGATCTCGACGACGGTCAGGCTCACGCCGTCGACCGCGATCGAGCCCTTCTCCGCGATATAGCGCGACAGTCGGTCGGGCAGCCGGATCCGCACCGATTCCCATGCGCTGCCGGGCGTGCGGGACTCGATCCGGCCGGTGCCGTCGACGTGACCCTGCACGATGTGCCCGCCGAGCCGGCCGCCCGCCGGGACCGACCGCTCGAGGTTGACCGGATCCCCCGGGGCCAGCCCGGCCAACGACGACCGGGCGAGGGTCTCGGCCATCACGTCGGCGCGGAACACCTCGTGGTCGACGTCGATGACGGTGAGGCACACGCCGTTGACCGCGATCGAGTCGCCGTCGTGCACGTCGGCGGTCACGAGCGGGGCGTGTACGGCGAGTACGCCGGAGTCGGCCGACCGGGACAGGCCGGTGACCTCCCCGAGCTCCTCGACGATTCCGGTGAACACGGGCTAGGCCTCCCGGGTCGGTCGGGCGATGATCCGGACGTCCGGGCCCACCTGGGCCACGGTGTCGATGTCGAGGGCGAACGCCGCGGCGAGCGTGTCGATTCCGGCGCCGGCCAGCACCGGCGGGCCGCCGGCGAGCAGCTTCGGGGCGACGTAGCCGACCACCCGGTCGACGAGCCCGGCGGCGACGAACGCGCCGGCGAGGGTGGCGCCGCCCTCGAGCAGGGCGCTGCGCGCGCCGCGGTCGTAGAGGGACGCGAGCACGCAGGCGGGGGCCTCGGTGGTGAGCAGGGTCGGCGCGGCGTCGTCGCGGACCCGGGCGTCGGCCGGCGTACGGCCGGAGCGGTCGAAGACCACCCGCAGCGGCTGCCGGTCGCCCGGTTCGCCGTCGGGGCCGCGGACGGTCAGCTGCGGGTCGTCGGCGAGCACGGTGCCGACGCCGACCAGGACGGCGTCGCTGTCGGCGCGCAACTGGTGCACCTGCGCCCGGGCCATCGGGCCGGTGATCCAGCGGCTGGTGCCGTCCTGCGCGGCGGTGCGGCCGTCGAGCGTGGCGGCGTACTTCCAGGTGACGAAGACGCGGCCGTGGCGTACGGCGAACAGCCACGCCTCCAGCGCGCCCCGCGCGGCCTCGTCGGCGAGCAGGCCGGCCTCGACCGCAACCCCCGCCGCGAGCAGGTCGCCCGCTCCCCCGCCGGCGGCCGGGTCGGGGTCGTCGACGGCGTAGACGACGCGGGCGATGCCGGCTTCGACGAGGGCCCGGGTGCACGGCCCGGTCCGCCCGACGTGTCGGCAGGGTTCGAGGGTGACGACCGCGGTGGCCCCGCGGGCCTCGGGACCGGCCTGGCCGAGCGCGACGATCTCGGCGTGCGGCCCGCCGGCGGGCGCGGTCGCGCCCTCGCCGACGACCCGACCGGACGCGTCGAGGAGGACGCAGCCGACCGGTGGGTTGGGGCTCGTCCGGCCGAGCGCGGAGCGCCCGAGCGCCAACGCGCGCCGCATCGCGGCATCGACCGGATCGCTCACCCTCGTGTCCTCCCTGGCGGGCGGCTGCACACACCAGGTGCTGAGGGGAAGACGCGGGCGCACGCGGACGTATCACCGCGTGCCACGGCGCGGGCGGACCCACGCCGGCCCGCGCGCTGCCTCCCATCCGGACTTTCACCGTCGGTCCCGGAATTCCACCGGGTCCACCGCACGCCGACCCCGGTAGGGGCGACGGGCGGGTCGCGGACTGTTACCGCCGGTTCGGACTTTCACCGATCCCGGAGCGCGCGAACTGCACTGTCGTCCTCCAGTGTGACACTCCGGCCGCGGGCACGCGAGAAGCGGTGCGGTGAACTCGTGTAAAACTGGCCGGAATGGACGAGTTGGTGGCCTGCTACGACCCGGCGGACGCCGACGGGCGGACGGTCGGCGCGGCGCCGCGATCGCGGATCCGGGCGGAGAACATCCCGCACGGTGCGACGGCGGTGCTGGTCCGTGATCCGGCCGGCCGGGTCTACGTGCACCGGCGGACCGAGACCAAGGACATCTACCCCGGCTGTCACGACTGTTTCGCCGGTGGCGTGGTGCTCGCCGGCGAACGTCCCGACGACGCCGCGGCCCGGGAGCTGGCCGAGGAGCTGGGGATCAGCGGCGTACCGCTCGAGCCGTGGTTCCGGTTCTGGTACGCCGACGGCAACACCCACTACCTCGCGTTCGTCTACGCGACCCGCTGGGACGGGCCCGTCGTACACCAGCCGGAAGAGGTCGCCGCCGGCGGCTGGATGACGGTCCCGGAGCTGCTGGAGCGGATCGCCGATCCGGACTGGGCGTTCGTTCCGGACGGACGGGTGGCGGTGGCCGAGTGCCGCCGCCGCGGCCTGCTCTGACCGGTTCGCCGCCCCTCCGACTTTCGTCCCCGACTTCCGCCTCCCGATTTCCATGATCGTGATCGGATTCCGTCGCGAAACGCGGCGAAATCCGATCACGATCATGGGAGATGGGCGGGAAGGTGGGCGGACGGCGGGCTGGGAGTCGGCGCGGCCGGCCGGTCAGCCAGCGGCGGCGTGGGCGCTGGCGCGGAGTGCGTCGACGGCGGCCGGTCGGTCGTCGCGGTCGTAGACCGCGGAGCCGGCCACGAAGACGTCCGCTCCGGCCCCGGCCGCGGCGACGATCGTCTCGGCGTTGATCCCGCCGTCGACCTCGATGAAGAGCTTCAGGTGCCCGGACTGCACCCGCCGGCGCGCCTCGCGCACCTTGGGCAGCACCTCGGCCATGAACTCCTGGCCGCCGAAGCCGGGCTCGACGGTCATCACCAGCAGGGTGTCGAACTCCCGGAGCAGCTCGAGGTAGGGATCCAGCGGCGTCGCCGGCTTGAGCGCCAGACCGACGAGCGCGCCCGCCGACCGGATCGCCCGCGCCGTCTGCACGGCGTCGGCGGCCGCCTCGACGTGGAAGGTGACGTTGTGCGCGCCCAGTTCGGCGTACGGCGGTGCCCACCGGTCGGGATCGTCGATCATCAGGTGGCAGTCCAGCGGCAGCGCGGTCGACCGGGCCAGCGCCGCGACCACCGGCGGGCCGATGGTCAGGTTGGGCACGAAGTGGTTGTCCATCACGTCGACGTGCAGCCAGTCGGCGTTGCCGACCGAGGCGGCCTCGTCGGCCAGCCGGGCGAAATCGGCCGACAGCACACTCGGGGCCACCAGATGCTCCACGGCGAGCGAGTCTACGACCGGGTCAGTCGGCCGCCGCCGGACGGGACAGCAGGGCGATGAACATCGCGTCGGTGCCGTGCCGGTGCGGCCACAGCTGCACGGCGGGGCCGGGGCCGAGGTCGGGCACGCCGGGCAGCAGCGGCCGGACGTCGACCGGCTCGGCCGGCATCGTGCGGGTGACCTCGGCGACGACGGCGCGGGTCTCGGCGAGGTGCGGCGAGCAGGTGACGTAGCCGACGACACCGCCGGGTCGGACCGCGGCCAGCGCCGCCGCGAGCAGGCTGCGCTGCAGCCGGGTGAGGGCCGGCAGGTCCTCCGGCTGCCGCCGCCAGCGGGCCTCGGGCCGCCGGCGCAGCGCGCCGAGACCCGAGCACGGGGCGTCGACGAGCACCCGGTCGAACGACCCGGCGGGCCACGCCTGCGCCGTACCGTCGGCCTGCACGACGGTGACCGGCAGCCCGGCGCACGCCTGGGCGGTCAGCCGGGCCCGGTGCGCGCGGGGTTCGACGGCGAGCACCCGGGCGTCGCGGCCGGCGGCGAGCCCGCCGAGCAGCGCCGCCTTCCCGCCGGGGCCGGCGCACAGGTCCAGCCAGCGTCGGTCCGGTCCGTCGAGCGGCGCCGCGGCGAGGGCGAGGGCGGCGAGTTGGCTGCCTTCGTCCTGGACGCCGGCCCGGCCGTCGCGTACGGCGGCCAGGGCGCCGGGATCACCGGACCGCAGGTGTACGGCGTAGGGCGACCACGGGCCCGGCGTACCGCCGACCTCGGTGGCCAACGCGTCACGGTCGACCCGGCCGGGGCGGGCGGCGAGGTGCACGGCCGGCCGCGCATCGTCGGTGCGCAGCGTCGCCTCGGTCTCGGCGAGGTCGCCGCCGAGCGCGTCGCGGAACGCCGTGACCACCCAGGCCGGGTGGGCGTAGCGGACCGCGAGGTTGCCGATCGGGTCGTCGTCGGCGCCGGGCGCGATCTCGGCGAACCACGCGTCGAGGTCGTTGCGGCCGACCCCGCGCAGGACGGCGTTGACGAATCCGGCGGCGCGGCGGGGCGCCAGGTCGACCGTCGTACTCACCGCCGCATGGGCCCGGACCCGGGTGTAGAGCAGCTGGTAGGCACCGAGGCGGAGCACGTCGAGCACGTTCGGGTCCACAGTGGACAGTGGCCGGTTGGAGCAGCGCTGCAGGACGGCGTCGAGCGTGCCCTGCGCGCGCAGGGTGCCATAGGTCAGCTCCGTCGCCAGCGCGGCGTCCCGGCCGGTCAGACCGCGTTCGCGCAGCATGCTCGGCAGCACGAGGTTGGCGTAGGCGCCGCGGTCGGTGACGGCACGCAGGGCGTCGTACGCCGTCGCCCGGGTGCGGTCCGGTGGCGCCGCCGGGGTGTCGGGTCGATCCGGACGGGGTCGGTCCGGGCGGCGCGGTCGGTCCGGGCGGCGTGGTCGGTCCGGGCGAGGGGGTCGATCGGAGCGAGGGGGTCGATCGGGGCTCACTGCAGCCGCTCGCCCGGGGTGGGCCGGACGCCGCGGGCCCAGTCCGCGGCCGGCATCGCCCGCTTCCCCGACGGTTGGACGTCGCCCAGCCGCACCGACTGGGTCGCCGTACCGACCCGGACCACACCGTCGCCGACCCGCAGCTCCCCCAGCCCGAGGCTGCCGGAGTCGGGTTCCGGGGTGACCGGGCCGAGCTTGATCCGCTGCCCGCGGAACGTCGTCCACGCGCCGGGCGCCGGGGTGGCGGCGCGGATCCGCCGGTCGACCGCGACGGCCGGAGCCGACCAGTCGACCTCGGCGTCCTCGGCCGTCACCTTCGGAGCGAGGGAGACGCCGGACTCGCGCTGCGGGCGGGCCTGCAGCTCTCCCGACTCGATGCCGTCAAGGGTCGCGACGAGCAGGTCGGCGCCCGAGACGGCGAGCCGGTCGAGCAGGTCTCCAGCGGTGTCGGTCGGGCGGACGGTCTCGGTGACGACGCCGTAGACCGGCCCGGTGTCCATCCCCGGTTCGAGCAGGAAGGTGCTCGCGCCGGTGACGTCGTCGCCGGCCATGAGTGCGCGCTGCACCGGGGCGGCGCCGCGCCAGGCGGGCAGCAGCGAGAAGTGCAGGTTGACCCAGCCGCGCGGGGGTATCTCCAGCGCCGCCTTCGGGACGAGCGCGCCGTAGGCCACCACCGGGCAGCAGTCGGGGGCGATCTCGCGGAGCCGGTCGAGGAACTCCGGCTCGGACGGCCGGCGCGGGATCAACACCTCGATGTCGTGGTCCCGGGCGAAGTCGGCGACCGGCGAGGACTTCACCCGGCGGCCGCGACCGGCCGGGGCGTCGGGGCGGGTGAGGACGGCGGCCACCTCGTGCCGGGAGTCGAGCAGCGCGCGCAACGACGGGATCGCGGGCTCGGGCGTCCCGGCGAAGACCAGCCTCAGCGTGCCACCCCGAACAGCCGGTGCGGGCTCGCCTTCACCCGCGGCGTCGCGGCGCCGGCCCACTCGGCCTCCCGGATCGCCTTCATCGCTTCCCGCTTGGTTTCCGGGTCGAGCCGGTCGACGAACAGCACGCCGTCGAGGTGGTCGGTCTCGTGCTGCACGCAGCGCGCGAGTACGTCGCTCCCCTTGATGGTCACCGGGTCGCCGTAGGCGTTGAAGCCGGTCGCCACGACATGCTGGTGGCGCTTGCAGTCGAAGGTCAGGTCGGGGATCGAGAGGCACCCTTCCGGCCCGTCCTGCTCCTCCTCGCTGGGGAACGAGAGCACCGGGTTGATCAGGTGGCCCTGCTCCTCCTCGTCGACGTGGAAGACGAAGACCCGCAGGCCGACGCCGATCTGCGGGGCGGCGAGCCCGGTGCCCGGCGCGTCGAGCATCGTCTCGGCGAGGTCGCGGACCAGCCGGCGCAACTGCCGGTCGAAGTCGACGACGGGCTCGGCCGGCGTACGCAGCACCGGGTCACCGAACAGACGGATCGGCTGGACGGACACGGACGAACTCCTCTTTCGTGGAACGGCTCGCCCGCCAGTCTAGGGACCGCCGCGCGCGTGCGCTTCCGCGCGCTTCGCGCCCCCTGCGGCGACCCTGGCGACCGTGGACAAAACCCACTAGTAGTGGGTTGTGGGCACTCCGACCGGCGTGTCGTGGACCAAAACCCACTAGTAGTGGGTTTTGTCCACGGCAGCTGAGTGCCGGGCTCAGCCCGCCCGCCCATCCACCCACCCGCCGCCGGTGACCAAAACGCACTCCTAGTGCGTTTTGGGGGTCGCGCACGGCGTGTCGTGGACCAAAACGCACTAGGAGTGCGTTTTGGTCGGCCCCGCCGGCCACGATGCGCGGGCCGCCTGCGCGGTCGCGTCGTCGGGTGCGGACTCCGAGCGGCGGTCGGCGTCGACGGCCGCCACCCAGCCGGCCACCTCGTCCGTCGCCCGAGCGTCGTCCCAGCCGAGTACGTCGCCCATCAGCGCGGCGACGACCGGCGCCGCCGCGACGCCGCGGTCGGGGGTCTCGATCGCGAGGTGGGTACGCCGGGCGAGGACGTCGTCGAGATGGCGCGCCCCCTCGTGGCTCGCGGCGTAGACCACCTCGGCGCCCAGGTACGCGGCGCCCTTGTCGACCGGCCGGGCGAGCTCCGGGCGGTCGGCGACGAGGTCGAGCAGGTCTCCGATCCGCGAGCCGTAGCGGTCCAGCAGATGGTCGACCGCCGCGACCGGGAGCCCGGACTCGGCGGCCAGGCCGTCCCGCTGGTTACGCACCGCCGGCCAGCCCGCGGCGCCGAGCAGCGGCAGCGCGGCGGTCGGCGAGGCGGGGATGCCGCCACCGAGCCCGCGCCCGGCCAGGTCGACCGCGTCAGCGGCCATGACCCGGTACGTCGTGTACTTCCCGCCGGTCACCGTGACCATCCCCGGCGCGGTCTCGACGACCGTGTGGTCCCGCGAGAGCGCCGCGGTCTGCGTCGCATCGGCCGCACCGGCCGGCGACAACAAGGGCCGCAGCCCGGCATAGACGCCCACGATGTCGTCACGGGTGAGCGGACGGGTGAGCCACCGGTTGGTCTCCGACAGCACGTAGTCGACATCGCCGCCGGTCGCCGCCGGGTCGTCCCGCGCTCCCGACCACGGCGTGTCGGTGGTGCCGATGATCCAGTGCCGCCACCACGGGCGCACCACCAGCACGCTGTCCGCGGTCCGCGCGATCAGCCCGGTGCGCGAGGCGATCCGGTCCGCCGGTACGACGAGGTGCACGCCCTTCGCCGGAGCGACCCGCAGCCCCGCCGGTCCGGCCAGCCCGGCGACCCGGTCCGCCCACACGCCGGCGGCGTTGATCACCACCCGGGCCCGCACCTCGAAGTCGGCACCGCCGTCGCGGTCGCGGGCGCGGACGCCGACGACCCGGGACCCGTCGCGGAGTACGCCGGTCACCTCGGTGCGGGTCGCAATCCGTGCGCCGAGGCCGGCAGCGGTGCGGGCGACGGTCATGGTGTGCCGGGCGTCGTCGACCCGCACGTCCCAGTACTGCACCGCGCCGGTCAGCGCGTCCGGCCGCAGCGCGGGCATCTCCCGCAGCGCCGCCGCCCGGCTGAGGTGGCGGTGCCGCGGCACGCCGCCCCCGCCGGTCCCGCCGGTCCCGCCGGTCCCGCCGGTCCCACCGGATCCAGGCCGCAGCCGGCCGCCGAGCGCGTCGTAGAGCGCCACACCGGCACCGACGTAGGCCCGCTCCCACCCGCGGTGGATGAGCGGATAGAGGAACGGCTGCGGCCGCGCAAGGTGCGGGCAGAGCGTCTCGACCATCAGATCGCGTTCGTGCAGCGCGGTGCGGACGAGGGAGATGTCGAGTCGCTGCAGGTAGCGCAGCCCGCCGTGAAACGTCTTGCCGGAGCGGGACGACGTACCGATCGCCAGGTCGCCGGCTTCGAGTACGGCGACGGACAGGCCGCGGGCCGCGGCGTCGAGGGCGACCCCGGCACCGGTCACGCCGCCCCCGACGACGAGCACGTCGACCGAGCCCCCGCGCAACGCGGCCAGTGTCGCGGCCCGCTCGCCCGGGCCGAGCCGGTCCGTGCGCACGGCGTCCCCTCTCGTCATCGGCGCCGCGTCACTGCTGCTCGGCGAGGATCTGCTGGCGGTGGTGCTCGTCCTCGCGGCTGTCGATCCGGTCGGCCTGTTCGTCGGTCAGGTAGCGCGGCGCCCCGACGGCGAGCGCGCCCGCGAGCACCCGGGCCACTTTCACGGTCATCTCGGTGATCTGCCGGACGTCGACGGCGCTCCGCCCGAGCGCGAGCATGCCGTGGTTGCGCAGGTAGACCACCCGGGGCGGGACGCCATGTCGCTGCAAGTGCGCGGACAGGCCGTCCCGTACGGCGCGCGCGAGCGGCAGCCCGGGATCGGCGTAGGGCACCAGCACCGGGTGTCGGCCGCAGACCACGATCTGGTCGGGGAAGAGCGCGCCCGCGACGAGCGCGTCGGCCTGGTCGCTGCACAGCAACTCGTTGAGGGCGACCGGGTGGGTGTGCCCGACGAACGACGCTCCCGCGGTGTCGACGGCGAGCGCGTGCAGGATCGCCTCGATCGACGGGCGCTTCTCGCCGTCGGTCCGGGCCGCCGCGAGCCCGGCCGCCAGCTCGGCGTCGGAGAGCGACGACTTCTCGAGCAGCGACAACGCCCGGGCGACGTCGATCTCGACGAAGTCCCCGGGACCGCTCGCGCCCAGGCTCGCGCCGCTGGCCTTCACCCGGATCCGGCCGGGCGCGACCACCGCGGAGGTGTTGCCCTCGCCGAGGATCGCCAGGGCGCGCTCCGGAGTCGCCGAGCCACCGCGAGAGCACGACCAGGTCGGCCAGGGGGTCACTGCTCATCGCGCACTCTCCTCATCAATCTCGTCGTCGGCGAGTTCGTCGTACGCCGGCAGGCCAGCCTGCAGCTCGCGGAACAGCGCTAGCCGCCGGGTGTAGGCGCGGTGCCGGCCGGGATCGGGCTGATAGGTCTCGCGGACCGGGTCGGAGAACGCCCGCAGCTCCCCCGGATCGGACCAGACGCCGACCGCGAGGCCGGCAAGCAGCCCGGCGCCGACCGCTGCGCCGTGCCCGGCGACCGGGACCTGCACCGGTCGGCCGAGGACGTCGGCCTTCACCTGCATCCACTCGCGGTTCTTCACCCCGCCGCCGATCGAACGCAGCGTCGGCATCGGGCCGCCGGCCGCGTCGAGCCGCTCCAGGTTGTCGCGCAGCGCCAGTGCGGTGCCCTCGTAGACGGCGAGCAGCAGGTCACCGGCGGTGCAGCTGAGGTCGAGGCCGACCACGGCGCCGCGGGCCCGCGGTGTCCAGGTCGGTGTCCGCTCCCCGGCGAAGGACGGCACGATCAGGATTCGGCCCGGCCGCCCGGCCGGGACGCGGGTGCTCGCGTCGCCGTACGTCGTCCCGGTCAGCCCGTGCACCCAGTCGACGACCGAGCCGGTCGAGGTCTGCGCGGACAGCACCAGGTCGGTGCCCGCGACGGCGTGCCGGGTGTGGATCATCCCCGGCGCGTGACTGCCGCGAGCCGCGGCGCGCATCGTCACCGTCGAGAAGCCGGTCATCTCCACCGGCGGATCGGCGGGCGTGAGTACGCCGGCTTCCAGCGCCGCACCGATCGAGTCGATCCCGCCGGCGGCGACGGGGGTTCCGGCCGGCAGGCCGGTCGCCTTGGCGGCGGTCGCGGACACGGTGCCCACCACGTCGACGCACGGCACCGGAGTGGGCAGCAGCCCGACCGGCACCGCCGCGGCCAGCGCCGGCGGGAAGGCGCCGTCCCAGCCCTGCAACATCCCGGCGGTGCTCTCGTCGAGGCTGTCGACGCCGCACAGCTGGCGGACCAGGAAGCCGTTGGCGCCGAGGACCGCGGCAGCGCCGTCGAGGTCGGTCCGGTGCCGCGCCCACCACAGCAGCTTCGCGGTCCCGAAGAACGGGTCGGCACCGTTGCGGCCCACGCCGGCCAGGACGGCGATCTCGGCCGACTCGGCCACCGCGCGCCGGTCGATCCAGGTCAGCGCCGGTCCGCGCGGCGCTCCCGCGGCGTCGACCGCGACGAGGGTCGGCGCCTGGCAGGTGACGGCGAGGCCCAGCACGTCGTCGCCGTCCACGACGTCGGGGAGTACGGCGCAGGCCGCGCCCCACCAGTCGCCGGCATCCTGTTCCGCTGCGGCGCCGGCGAAGCGGGTGGCGTAGCGCTCGGTGCGCTCGCGCAGCAGCCGACCGGCCGGGCTCAGGGCGACCGCCTTGAGCCCGGTGGTTCCGATGTCGATGCCGACGAGGATCACCGTGCTCCATTCCTCCCGACGCGTGCCGGCCAAGACTCCGCCGACCGGGCACCACTGTGCCAGGACCGGGCCGGCGGGCGACCGATCACCCCAGCTCGGCCGGGTCGAGCCGCACCCGCACCGGGTCCGGCGCCTTGCGGGCGCTGCGTACGCCGGCGGCGGCGTGCAACGCGGCGGCGAGCGCCGCACCGTCGCGGCGCGGCACCCGCACCAGCAACCGCTCCAGCGCAGGCGCCGCCGTCGATGTCGGCGCACCGGGCGGATCGACCGGCACCGGGCCGAGCAGCTCGGCCGAGTCGGGCAGCCGTGCGGCCGCGACCAGGTCGGCCACCGCGTCCGGCAGACCGGTGAGGCTCGCCATCCGGGTGGCCGGCGGGAAGCCCAGGTCGGCGCGCTCGGACAGTTCCCGGGCGGCGTAGCCGGCCATGTCCCAGCGCAGCAGCGCCTGGACGACCGGCAACCCGCCGTCGGCGACCACGACCACCGTGCCGCCGGCCGGCGCCGACCGCACCAGCGCCGCCGCGTTGGCCCATCGGCGCAGCGTCTCCTCGGCGGCCCGCAGGTCGGGCCGGGTGAGCATCGCCCACGCGTCGAGCAGCAGCGCCGCGCCGTAGCCGCCCTCGGCGAGCGGTTCGGCGCCCGGCGTGGCCACGACCAGCGCCGGACCGGCCGGCACGGTGTCGAGGATGCCGTCGCGTCCCGACGTGCGGACCGGCACGTCCGGGAAGGCCCGGCCGAGCTCCTCCGCGGTACGCCGGGCCCCGACGACGGTGGCCCGCAACCGGGTGCCGTCGCAGGTCGGGCAGCGCCATCCGCCGGCCAGCCGACCGCACCACCGGCAACTGGGCATGGCATGACCCGACGTCGTGGCCAGCGGTCCCCGGCACGTCGTGCAGCGGGCCGGGGCCCGGCAGGTGTCGCAGGCGAGGGCGGGCGCGTAGCCGCGCCGCGGCACCTGCACCAGCACCGGCGCGCCGGAGCCGAGCGCGGCGCGGGCGGAGCGCAGGGCGACCGTCGGCAGCCGGGCGCTGCGCGCCGCCGCGTCGCGGAGCAGTTCCACGTCGTCACCGGCCGGCACGACCCGGGGTGCGCTGCGGCGTACCTCCGCTCGCTCGGCCGCGATCTCGTGCGCCCACCCGGAGTCGACCAGCAACTGGGCCTCCGCGGTGCGGGCGCCGCCGGCGACGAGCGCACAGGCGTTGGCGAGGTGCGCGCGGGCGACGAGCACCTCGCGGGCGTGCGGGTAGGGAGCGCGGGGTTCGTCGTGCAGGTCGTCGCCGTCGTCCCAGATCACCACCAGCCCGACGTCGGCGACCGGGGCGAACGACGCGGCGCGGGTGCCGACCACGGCCCGGACACCGCCGCGGCGCACCGCCAGCCACCGCCGGTAGCGCTCGGCCGGGCCGAGGTCCGCCGACAGCGCGACGTGCCGGCCCTTGCCGAGGACGGCGCCGAGCGCCGCGTCGACCCGGTCGAGGTCGCGGTGGTCGGGGACGACGACGACGGCCCCGCGCCCGACCGCGAGCGCAGCGCGCACCGCCTCGCCGATCCGGGCCGGCCAGTCCTCGCCGGGCAGCGCCGACCAGACCGCACGGGCCGGGCGCCCTTCGCCGATCGCCCGCAGGAAGGCCGGACCGGCGCCGTACCGGCTCCATCCGGCAGGGTCGGGCGGCTCGGGTGCGGCTGCGGGCTCGCCGGGCGCCTCGGCCTCGACCCGGGCGTGCCGGGGCGGCAGCGCGAGCCGCAGCACGTCGGTCAGCGAGCCGGCGTAGCGGTCGGCCACGGCCCGCGCGAGCCGGGCGATCTCCGGCGAGAGCACGGGCTCGGCGGACACCGAGCGCTCGACGTACGACAGCCGCCCGGCGTGCTCGCTGGCCGCGGTGCGGTCGAGGACGACGGCGTCGACCAGGGCGCCGGAGAAGCGCACCCGCACCCGGGAGCCAGGCACGACCGACTCGTCGAGGTCAGCCGGGACCTGGTAGTCGAAGAGCCGGTCGAGGTGGGCGAGCGGTACGTCGACGCACAGCCGGGCGATCGGGTCGTGCTCGGCCGGCTCCCGGGTCCGCGGGCTGCTGCGCCGCGTACTCACTCGCCGGGTCTATCAGACGACCCGGACATCGCGCCGATCAGCCGGTCGCGATCTTCTTCAGCTGGTCGGCCCGGTCGGTGCGCTCCCAGGTGAACTCGGGCAGCTCGCGCCCGAAGTGGCCGTAGGCCGCGGTCTTGGCGTAGATCGGCCGGAGCAGGTCGAGGTCGCGGATCAGCGCGGCCGGGCGCAGGTCGAACACCTCGCCGACCGCGTCGGCGATCTTGTCCGCGGCGACCCGTTCGGTGCCGAACGTCTCCACGAACAGGCCGACCGGCTGCGCCTTGCCGATCGCGTAGGCGACCTGCACCTCGCACCGGGCGGCCAGGCCGGCGGCGACGACGTTCTTCGCCACCCAGCGCATCGCGTAGCAGGCGGACCGGTCCACCTTCGACGGGTCCTTGCCGGAGAACGCGCCGCCGCCGTGGCGGGCCATGCCGCCGTAGGTGTCGACGATGATCTTGCGGCCGGTGAGCCCGGCGTCACCCATCGGGCCGCCGATCTCGAACCGGCCGGTCGGGTTGACCAGCAGCCGGTAGCCGGTGGTGTCGAGGTCGAGGTTGGCGATCTCC
Source organism: uncultured Actinomycetota bacterium (assembly GCA_963775655.1). Taxonomy (GTDB): domain Bacteria; phylum Actinomycetota; class Actinomycetes; order Mycobacteriales; family QHCD01; genus DASXJE01. The sequence goes on from CAVZJT010000002.1 coordinate 361,045, forward strand.
GGCTCGATCACGTGCTCGACGATGTCCGGCGCCAGCAGCGTGTCGAGGTCGATGTCGGCGGCGTGCTGGCTGGAGACGACCACGGTGTCGAGGCGCACCGGGCGGTGCCCGTCGTACTCGATCGTCACCTGGGTCTTGCCGTCCGGGCGCAGGTAGGGCACGGTGCCGCCCTTGCGGACCGCGGTCAGCCGCTGCGCGAGCCGGTGTGCCAGCGCGATCGGCAACGGCATCAGCTCGGGCGTGTCCTCACAGGCGTAGCCGAACATCAGGCCCTGGTCGCCCGCGCCCTGGCGGTCGAGCACGTCCTCGACGCTCTCCCCGCGGCGCGCCTCGTAGGCGGCGTCGACGCCCTGGGCGATGTCCGGCGACTGGGAGCCGATCGAGACGCTGACCCCGCAGGAGGCGCCGTCGAATCCCTTCTTCGACGAGTCGTAGCCGACCTCGAGGATCCGGTTGCGCACGATCGCCGGGATGTCGGCATAGGCCTCGGTCGTCACCTCGCCGGCGACGTGGACCTGGCCGGTGGTGATCAGGGTCTCGACCGCGACCCGGCTCCGGGTGTCCTGCTCGAGCAGGGCATCAAGGATCGAGTCCGAGATCGCGTCGGCGATCTTGTCCGGATGGCCTTCGGTGACGGACTCGGAGGTGAACAGACGCCGGGACACGGGACTCCTGGTGAGCTGGCGGGGACAACGTCGCGCGAAAGTCTACCGGTCCGGTCGGGAGGCGGACGCCCAGCGCGGCACGAGCAGGTCCCACACCGCGTCGGCGACCTCCTCCTTGGGCCGAAGTCCGATTTCGGCGACGACACCGTCGGCGTCGAGCACGGTCACCGCGTTGCCGGCGGCACCGAAGACGGCACCGCCGGAGACGTCGTTGACGACGATCAGGTCGGCGTTCTTCGCGGCCAGCTTCGCCGCGGCGCTGGCCAGGGCGTCGTGTGTCGCGGCCATGGTCTCGGCGGCGAAGACAACCAGCAGCCGGCCAGGCCCGGTCTTTCGGCCCACCTCGGCGGCAACGTCCGGCGTCCGGGTCAGTACCAGGGGCGCCGGGTCGGCGTCGCCGGTCTTCTTGATCTTCGACGGGGAGTACGACGCCGGTCGGAAGTCGGCGGGGGCGGCGGCCATGACCACCGCGTCGGCACCCTCGGCGGCGGCCAGTACGGCGGTGCGCAGCTCCTCGGTGCTGGTCACCCGGACCAGGTCGACGCCGGCCGGATCGGGCAACGAGACGTTGGCCGCGATGAGCGTCACCGCGGCTCCGCGGGCGGCGGCGGTCTCGGCGAAGGCGTAACCCTGCCGGCCGGAGGAGTTGTTGCCGAGGAACCGCACCGGGTCGAGATGCTCGCGGGTGCCGCCGGCGGTGATGACCACCCGGCGCCCGGCGAGGTCGGGCGGCTGCGGCCCGCGGGCGAGCAGCCGGCGGGCGACCGCCGCGATCGCGTCCGGGTCGGGCAGCCGGCCGCGGCCGGTGTCCGGGCCGGTCAACCGGCCCACGGCGGGATCGAGCACGACGGCCCCGCGGGAGCGCAGGGTCGCGACGTTGGCCCGGGTCGCCGGGTGCTCCCACATCTCCGTGTGCATCGCCGGGACGTAGAGGACCGGACAGCGTGCGGTGAGCAGCGTGGCCGTCAGCAGGTCGTTCGCTCGTCCGGCGGTGGCCCGGGCGAGCAGGTCGGCCGTGGCTGGGGCGACGACGACGAGGTCGGCCTCCCGGCCGAGCCGCACGTGCGGGACCTCATGGACGTCGGCCCAGACGTCGGTGGTGACGGGGTTCCCGGACAGCGCGGCCCAGGTGGCCTCGCCGACGAAGTGCAGCGCGCCCTCGGTCGGGACGACCCGGACGCTCAGGCCGTCCTCGGTGAGCCGTCGGCACAGCTCGGCGGCCTTGTAGGCCGCGATGCCGCCGGCCACCCCCAGGACGACCCGCGGCGGCGTCACCGGGGCTCGCTCAGGCGTCCGCCTGCTCGTAGGTGAGGAGGCCGGCGTCGATCTCGCGCAGGGCGATGGACAGCGCCTTCTCCTGCGGCGCGGTCTCGACCAGCGGGCCGACGTATTCGAGCAGGCCCTCACCGAGCTGGCTGTAGTAGGAGTTGATCTGCCGGGCCCGCTTGGCGGCGTAGATCACCAGGCCGTACTTCGAGCTGGCGTGGGTGAGCAGCTCGTCGATCGGCGGCTTGGTGATGCCCTCGGGCGTAGCGACGATTCCGGACAACTCGGACCAGCCTTCTCGCGGTTCGGCCGCGACCCGCACGGGCGCGACCATGTCAATTATCGGGGGCAGCTATCGGGGTCAACGAACGGGATTCGATACCAATGCTACCAACTCGTCGGCGGCCCGCCCGACGTCGCGGTTGACGATCACCACGTCGAACTCCTTCTCGGCCGCGAGCTCCACCCGGGCGAGCTCCAGCCGGGCCCGCTGCGCCTCGTCCGGCTCGGTGGCCCGGCCGAGCAGCCGGCGCTCCAATTCCGCCCAGGACGGCGGGGTGAGGAAGGCGAGCTGGGCGTCCGGTTTGGCCGCCCGGACCTGCCGGGCGCCCTGCAGATCGATCTTCAGCAGCACCGGGATGCCGGCGGCGAGGCGGCTCTCGACCGCCTGCCGCGGCGTGCCGTAGAGGTTGCCGGCGTATTCGGCGTGCTCGAGCAGGTCGCCCGCGGCCACCATCTGCGCGAACCGGTCGCGGTCGACGAAGAAGTACTCGATGCCGTCGGTCTCCCCCGGTCGCGGCGGGCGGGTCGTCGCCGAGACGGACACCCAGATGTGCGGATGGCGCCGGCGTACCTCGGCGATGACCGTGTCCTTGCCGACTGCGGACGGTCCGGAGAGCACGGTGAGGGCCGTCACGCGGCCACCCGGGGTCAGGCCCGGTCCGACGTGAACTCGCGCTGCAGCGCGCGACGCTGGTTGGCGCCCAGCCCGCGAAGCCGGCGGGTGGGCGCGATGTCCAGGCGTTGCATGATCTGCTGAGCCCGGACCTTGCCGACCCCGGGCAGTGATTCGAGCACCTCCGACACGCGCATCTTGCCGACGACCTCGTCGGTCTCGCCGGCTTCGAGCACGCTGTCGAGGGAGGTGCCGTTGCGTTTGAGCCGGTCCTTGAGCTCGGCGCGGGCCCGGCGTACGGCCGCGGCCTTCTGCAGGGCGGCCGCCCGCTGCTCCGCGGTCAGCGGCGGCAGAGCCACAGGTCACCTCGCTTCGGCTGGACGGTTCCGTTGAAGGCAACCTAGCGAGGATCGTCGCGGACCGGCAACGTGCCGCACCCGCCGCGATCGGACAAACGCACTACGCGTGCGTTTGGATGCCGATCCCGGCAGCGCGCAGTTCGTCGACCTGCACGCGCGCGGCGGTGAGCAGCGCGATCGGGTCGGGTCCGGCGCCCAGCACGGAGCGCGACGCGGAGGGCAGCACCCCGGGCAGCGTCCCGAACAGTCGGCGTAGGTCGGCGGGCGTTCCGCCCTGCGCGCCGAGACCCGGGACGAGCACCGGCCCGTGCAGCGCCGACACGTCGACGCCGAGCCTGCCGACGGTCGCGCCGATGACCAGCCCGACCGGGCCGAGCGGTGCCGCGGCGGCGCTGTCCACGGCGGTGTCGACGGCATTGTCCGCGGCCGCGGCGTCGACGATCTGCTGCGCCACGGTGGAGTCGCCGGCCACTGCGCGCTGCACCGCCGCGCCCTCCGGGTTGGAGGTCAGCGCCAGGACGAAGACGCCGCGGTCGTGTTCGCGGGCGGTGTCGACCAGCGGCGAGAGCGCGCCGTAGCCGAGGTAGGGGCTCGCGGTCACGGCGTCGGCCGCGAGCGGACTCGCCGGATCGAGGTAGGCGGCGGCGTACGCCGCGACGGTGCTGCCGATGTCGCCGCGTTTGACGTCGAGCAACACCAGCGCACCGGCCGCGCGGGCGTCGGCGACGACCTGCTCGAGGACCGCGATCCCTTTGGCCCCGAACCGCTCGAAGAAGGCGGACTGCGGTTTCAGTACGGCGACGTCGGCGGCCAGGGCGTCGACCACCCCGCGGCTGAACCGCTCGAGTCCGTCGACGTCGTCGTCGAGCCCCCAGGACCCCAGCAGGCCCGGGTGCGGGTCGATCCCGACGCACAGCGGACCGCGCTCGGCCAACGCCGAGAGCAGCCGGGAACCGAACGAGGTCACTCGTTCTCCGGCGCCGGCTCGGTGGCGGCCGCGGCGTCGGGCGCCGGCTCGACCGGCCGGTGGGCATGACCGACGGCGTCGGAGAATCGTGCGAACCCGCGCTCGGCCAGGGCGTTGCGCAACTCGCTGAGCACCCGCATCGGGGCGTGCGGGTCGTGGAAGACGGCCGTGCCGACCGACACCGCGGACGCGCCGGCAAGGACGAACTGCAGCGCGTCGAGGCCGGTGAGGATGCCACCCATGCCGAGGATCGGGACGTCGGGCAGCGCCTCGTGGACCTGCCAGACGCAGCGCACGGCGACCGGCCTGATCGCCGGGCCGGACAGTCCGCCGGTGACGCCGGCGAGCACCGGGCGCATCGTGTCGGTGTCGATCGCCGCACCCAGCATCGTGTTGATCAGGGACAGCCCGTCGGCGCCGGATTCCACGCAGGCGCGGGCGATCGCGACGATGTCGGTGACGTCCGGCGAGAGCTTCGCGAACAGCGGTACGCCGCGGTTGGTCTCGGCCCGGACGGCGCGGATCACGGCGGACGCCGCGCCCGGGTCGCAGGCGAAGACATGGCCGCGGTCCTCGACGTTGGGGCAGGAGATGTTGACCTCGAGCATCGCCACGCCCTGCTGCCAGCGCAGCCGCCGGGCGAGCTCGGCATATTCCTCGACGCTGGTGCCGGCGATGCTCACGACCGCCCGCGCACCCCGCTCGACGAGCCAGGGCAGGTCGGAGTCGCAGAAGGCGTCGATCCCTGGTCCCTGCAGGCCGATGGAGTTGAGCATCCCCGAGGCGGTCTCGGCCATGCGCGGCGTCGGCCGGCCGGCCCGCGGCCGGAGCATGACCGACTTGGTGACGATCCCGCCCAGGTCGGCGACGTCGAAGAACTGGTCGAGTTCACGCCCGGCGGCAGCGCACCCGGACGCGGTGAACACTGGGTTGGGCATCCGCACCTGGCCGAGGCGGGTCGCCATGTCGACCGCGGGCGCGGCGGCGATCTCGGGCTGCGCCATCAGCGTCCCTTCGTCACGGCGACGCCGGAGGAGCCGGCACCGAGCGCGTCGACCGGCACGGTGCCGATGTCGTCCCAGCGCACCCGGTCGGCGGGGAACACCGGGCCCTCGACGCAGGACCGCACCATCCGGGTGACCTGGTCGTCGCCGATGACCGGCAGCACGCAGGTCATGCACACCCCGATGCCGCAGGCCATGGACTCCTCGACCGCCGCCTGGCACGGCACGTCGTAGGAAGCCGCGATGTCGCCGCAGGCCTTGAGCATCCCCATCGGCCCGCAGGCGTAGATCACGCCGGCGCCGGACCGCTCGATGACCTCGGGCAGGACGTCGGAGACGATGCCCTGCCGCCCGGAGCTGCCGTCGTCGGTGGTGACCTCGATGCTGGTCGCCGCCCGCTTGGCCTCCAGCTCGCCGAAGAGCCGCTCCGCGGTCGACGCGCCCAGCACGAAGTCGACGCGGCACTCCCGCGCCCGCAGGCTCTCGGCCAGCGGGAACAACGAGGCACTGCCGTAGCCGCCGCCGACGAGCACCGCGGTGACCGGCCGGGCCGGCAGCCGGTACGGCGCCCCCAGCGGCCCGACGACGTCGACCTGGTCGCCCTGCCGCAGGCCGGCCAGCCACGCCGTGCCGGGGCCGCGGACCGCGACGACGAACTGCACGGTGCCGCCGTAGACCCCGGCCGGGGTGGCGGAGTAGATCGCGAACGCGCGGCGCAACATCATCCCGCTCGACGCGCCGCCGACGGCGAGAGACACGAACTGTCCCGGTCGGGACGGCTCGGCGATGCCCGGCGCGATGAGGGTCATCAGGTGGTAGGCGCCGACCCGCTTGCGGGTGAGCACCTCGCCACGGACCTGTACCGGCGGCATCAATTCCCCCCTTCGTCGCGACGGGTGCGCATCGCCTCGTGCATCTCCTGCAGCGACCGGACGCCGACGTCCCCCCGGAGCATCGCTTCGATCCCCTGCACGCATGCTGCCGCACCCTGCACCGTGGTGATACAGGGAATCGCGGTATTGACCGCCGCGGTGCGGATCTCGTAGCCGTCCAGCCGGGGCCCGGCGTTGCCCGGGCTGCCGAACGGGGTGTTGACGACCAGGTCGACGTCGCCGGCCAGGATCCGCTCCACGCAGTTGCCCGGGCCGTCGCTGTACTTGCCGACGATCTGGGCGTCGATGCCGTGCCGGCGCAGCACCTTCGCCGTTCCGGCGGTCGCCAGCACCTCGAAGCCGAGGTCGGCCAGGCGCTTGACCGGGAAGATGATCGCCCGCTTGTCGCGGTTGGCGACGCTGACGAAGAGCCGGCCCTTGGTCGGCAGCGAGCCGTAGGCGGCCGCCTGCGACTTGGCGAACGCCGTACCGAACACCGCGTCGATGCCCATGACCTCGCCGGTCGACTTCATCTCCGGGCCGAGGATGGTGTCGATGCCGTGTCCCTCGACGGTGTGGAACCGGTGGAACGGGAGCACCGCCTCCTTGACCGCGATCGGCGCGTCGTCGGGCAGGTCGCCGCCGTCGCCGGACGCCGGCAGCAGCCCCTCCTCGCGCAGCTGCGCGATCCCCGCGCCCAGCGCGATCCGCGCGGCCGCCTTCGCCAGCGGCACCGCGGTCGCCTTGGACACGAACGGAACCGTGCGCGACGCCCGCGGGTTGGCCTCCAGGACGTAGAGCACGTCGTCCTTGAGCGCGTACTGCACGTTGAGCAGTCCGCGGACCCCGACGCCGGCTGCGATGGCGACCGTGGACCGGCGTACCAGCTCGACGTCGCTCTCCCCCAGGGTGATCGGCGGCAGCGCGCAGGCCGAGTCGCCGGAGTGGATCCCGGCCTCCTCGATGTGCTCCATGATCCCGCCGAGGTAGAGGTCGGCGCCGTCGTAGAGCGCGTCGACGTCGATCTCGATGGCGTCCTCGAGGAATCGGTCGACCAGGACCGGGTGCTCCGGGGAGACCTCGGTGGCCCGGCCGATGTAGGACCGCAGGGTGTCGTCGTCGTAGACGATCTCCATGCCCCGCCCACCCAGCACGTAGGACGGGCGGACCAGCACCGGGTAGCCGATCTCGTCGGCGATCGCCTTGGCCTCGGCGTAGGAGGTGGCGGTCCCGAACTTCGGTGCCGGCAGCCCGGCCTTCTCCAGGACCCGGCCGAACGAGCCGCGGTCCTCCGCCAGGTGGATCGCCTCGGGCGGGGTGCCGACGATCGGCACCCCGGCGTCCTTCAGCGCCTGCGCGAGACCGAGCGGCGTCTGCCCGCCCAGCTGGCAGATCACGCCGGCCACCGTCCCGGAGGTCTGCTCGGCGGCGACCACCTCGAGCACGTCCTCGAGGGTGAGCGGCTCGAAGTACAGCCGGTCGGAGGTGTCGTAGTCGGTGGACACGGTTTCGGGGTTGCAGTTGACCATGACCGACTCGAAGCCGGCGGCGCGGAGCTCCATCGCGGCGTGCACACAGGAGTAGTCGAACTCGATGCCCTGCCCGATCCGGTTGGGCCCGCTGCCGAGGATCAGCACCTTGGGCCGGTCGCCCGGCTCGACCTCGGTCTCCTCGTCGTAGGAGGAGTAGTGGTACGGCGTGCGCGCGGCGAACTCGGCCGCGCAGGTGTCGACGGTCTTGTAGACGGGGCGGATGCCGAGGCGGTGCCGTAACGCCCGGACCCCGGCCTCCCCGGCCAGTTCGGGGCGCAGCGCCGCGATCTGCCGGTCCGAGCAGCCGGCCCGCTTGGCCCGGCGCAGCAGGTCGGGGGTCAGGGCTGGCGCGCCTTCGATGTCGTCGCGAAGTTCGACCAGCGCGGCGATCTGGTCGACGAACCAGGGGTCGATGCCGCTGGCGTCGCTGACCTCCTCGATGCTCGCGCCCAGCCGCAGCGCGCGTTCGACGGTGTAGAGCCGGCCGTCGTGCGGCGTACGAAGGGCGTCGAGGGCACCGTCCCGGGTGCCGCCCTCGGGGTCGGGTCGGGTCCAGAAGCCGGCCGCACCGGTCTCCATCGAACGCAGCGCCTTGCCGAGCGCCTCGCTGAAGTTGCGGCCGAGCGCCATGGCCTCGCCGACCGACTTCATCGTCGTGGTGAGCTCCGGGTCGGCGCCGGGGAACTTCTCGAACGCGAACCGCGGCACCTTCACCACGACGTAGTCCAGTGTCGGCTCGAACGACGCTGGCGTTTCCCCGGTGATGTCGTTGGGGATCTCGTCGAGGGCGTAGCCGATGGCCAGCTTCGCGGCGATCTTGGCGATCGGGAAACCGGTCGCCTTGGAGGCCAGCGCACTGGACCGGGAGACCCGCGGGTTCATCTCGATGACGACCAGCCGCCCGGTCTGCGGGTGTACGGCGAACTGGATGTTGCACCCGCCGGTGTCGACGCCGACCGCCCGCAGCACCTCGATGCCGAGGTCGCGCATCCGCTGGTATTCGCGGTCGGTGAGGGTCAGCGCCGGCGCGACGGTCACCGAGTCCCCGGTGTGCACGCCCATCGCGTCGACGTTCTCGATCGAGCAGACCACCACGACGTTGTCGTGCCGGTCACGCATGAGTTCGAGCTCGAACTCCTTCCAGCCGAGCACGCTCTGCTCGATGAGCACCTCGTGCACGGGACTGGCGGCCAGGCCGGCCGCGGCGATCCGGCGCAGGTCGGCCTCGTCGTGGGCCATGCCCGACCCCGAGCCGCCCATCGTGTAGGACGGCCGGACCACGAGCGGGTAGCCGAACGTCGCGGCCGCCTCCAGGACGGTGTCGATGTTGCGGCAGACCGCGGAGTCGGGCACCTCGCCGCCGACCGACCGCACGATGTCCTTGAACCGCTGCCGGTCCTCACCGCGCTGGATCGCCTCGACGTCGGCGCCGATCAGCTCCACGTCGTACTGCTCGAGGACACCGCGCTCGTGCAGCGTGACGGCGATGTTGAGCGCGGTCTGCCCGCCGAGCGTCGCCAACAGCGCGTCGGGTCGTTCTTTGGCGATGACCTGCTCGACGAACTCCGGGGTGAGCGGCTCGACGTAGGTGGCGTCGGCGAACTCCGGGTCAGTCATGATCGTCGCCGGGTTGCTGTTGACCAGACTGACCCGCAGCCCTTCTGCGCGCAGCACCCGGCACGCCTGGGTGCCGGAGTAGTCGAACTCGCAGGCCTGCCCGATGACGATGGGGCCGGAGCCGATGACCAGCACGTGGTCGATGTCGGTACGCCTGGGCATCAGCGACCCCCGTCCATCAGCGCGGCGAATCGCGCGAAGAGGTGCTCGGCGTCGTGCGGGCCGGCCGCCGCCTCCGGGTGGTACTGCACCGAGAAGGCCGGTACGTCGAGGCAGCGCAGGCCCTCGACGACCTGGTCGTTGAGGCACACGTGGCTCACCTCGGCCCGGCCGTAGGGCGTCTGCGTCGGCCCGTCGAGCGGCGCGTCGACCGCGAAGCCGTGGTTGTGCGCGGTGATCTCGACCCGCCCGGTGGCCCGCTCGGCGACCGGCTGGTTGATCCCGCGGTGGCCGTAACGCAGCTTGTAGGTGCCGAAGCCCAGCGCCCGGCCGAGCACCTGGTTGCCGAAGCAGATGCCGAACAGCGGGATGCGGCGGTCGAGCACCTCGCGGGTGAGCCGCACCGCGCGTTCGGCCGCGGCCGGGTCGCCCGGGCCGTTGGCCAGGAAAACGCCGTCCGGGGCGACGGCGAGCACGTCGTCGAGGGTCGACCCCGCGGGCAGTACGTGGGTCTCGACGCCCCGCTCGGCGAGCCGGCGCGGGGTCATCGCCTTGATGCCGAGGTCGATCGCGGCCACCCGGAACCGGGTCTCGCCGATCGCCGGGACGACGTAGGGGCTCGCGGTGGTGACCTCGTCGGTGAGGTCGGCGCCGACCATGCCGGGGCTGGCCTGCACCCGCTCGAGCAGCGCCGCCGGCTCGCGCTCGACGGTGGAGATGCCGACCCGCATCGCGCCGCGTTCGCGCAGGTGCCGGGTGAGCGCGCGGGTGTCGATGCCGGCGATGCCGACGATCCGCTGCGCGGTGAGCTCCTCGTCGAGGCCGCGTCGGGACCGCCACGAAGAGGCCCGCCGGGCCGGATCGCGGACGACGTAACCGGCAACCCAGATCCGGGCCGACTCCGGATCCTCGTCGTTGACCCCGGTGTTGCCGATGTGCGGAGCGGTCTGGATGACGACCTGCCGGTGGTACGACGGGTCGGTGAGCGTCTCCTGGTAGCCGGTCATCCCGGTCGCGAACACTGCTTCGCCGAATGTCTCCCCGGCCGCGCCGTAGCTGTCGCCGGTGAAGGTGCGGCCGTCCTCGAGCACCAGCAGCGCGCGTTGGCTCACCGGGTCGCCTTCCCGTCGAGCACCGTCGCGGTCCCGCGCAGGAACGTCGCCACCACCCGGCCCGGCAGGGTCATCCCGGCAAAGGGCGTGTTGCGGCTGACGCTGGCGAGCTCGGTCGGGTCGACCGTCGCCCGGGCCTGCGGGTCGACGAGCAGCAGGTTGGCCGCGGTGCCCTCCTCGAGCGCACCGCCGTGGCCGTCGAGCCGGGCGATCCGCGCCGGCCGCCCGGACATCCGCTCAGCGACCCCGCGCCAGTCGAGGGCACCTGTCTCGACCATGGTCTCGATCACTACGGACAGGGCGGTCTGCAGGCCGAGCATTCCCGGCGAGGCCTCGTCCCACTCGCAGTCCTTGGCCTCCGGGGTGTGCGGCGCGTGGTCGGTCGCGACGGCGTCGATCGTCCCGTCGGCAAGGCCGGCCCGCATCGCCTCGACGTCGGCGGCGGTGCGCAGCGGCGGGTTGACCTTGAAGGCGGGGTCGTAGCTCCGCGCCAACTCGTCGGTGAGCAGCAGGTGGTGCGGCGTGACCTCGGCGGTGACCCGGGCACCCTTGGCCTTCGCCCAGCGGATGATCTCGACGGAACCCGCCGTGGAGACGTGGCAGATGTGCAGCCGGGAGCCGACGTGGGCGGCCAGCAGGGCGTCGCGGGCGATGATCGTCTCCTCGGCCACGGCCGGCCAGCCCTGCAGGCCGAGGATGCCGGAGAGCTCGCCCTCGTTCATCTGGGCACCCTCGGTGAGCCGCGGCTCCTGGGCGTGCTGGGCGATGACCCCGTCGAACGCCTTGACGTATTCCAGCGCCCGGCGCATGAGCACCGCGTCGGAGACGCACTGCCCGTCGTCGGAGAAGATCCGCACCCGCGCGGCGGAGTCGGCCATCGCGCCGAGCTCGGCCAGCCGCGCGCCGGCCAGCCCGATGGTGACCGCGCCCACCGGCAGGACGTCGACGAGCCCGGCCTCCCGGCCGAGCCGCCAGACCTGCTCGACGACGCCGGCGGTGTCGGCGACCGGTTCGGTGTTGGCCATGGCGTGTACGGCGGTGTAGCCGCCGAGCGCGGCGGCCCGACTGCCCGTCTCGACGGTCTCGGCGTCCTCTCGCCCCGGCTCCCGCAGGTGGGTGTGCAGGTCGACCAGTCCGGGCAATGCCACCAGCCCGTCGGCGTCGATCCGCTCCGCCCCGGGCGCGGACAGTTTCCGGCCGGCCGCGGCGATCACGCCGTCGCGCAGCAGCAGGTCGACCGGCTCCTCGCCGTAGGGCCGCACCCCGCGCAGCAGCCATTCCTGCGTCGGTCCGGTCATACCGGCTCGACCGTCGTACGCCCGCCGCCGAGCAGCAGGTAGAGCACCGCCATCCGCACACTCACTCCGTTCGTCACCTGCTCCACGATGGTCGACCGCGCCGAGTCCGCGACCGCCGGGGTGATCTCCATGCCGCGGATCATCGGGCCCGGGTGCATGACGATGGCGTGCTCGGGGAGCATCGCCATCCTCCTGGCGTCGAGGCCGTAGCGGCGGGAGTACTCCCGGGCGGTGGGGAAGAACGCGGCGTTCATCCGCTCCCGCTGCACCCGCAGCATCATCACCGCGTCGCACTTCGGCAGCACGCTGTCGAGGTCGTACGCCGTCGCGCACGGCCAGGAGTCGACGGCCACCGGCAGCAGCGTCGGCGGGGCGACCAGGGTCACCTCGGCGCCCAGGGTGTGCAGCAGCAGCACGTTGGAGCGGGCCACCCGGCTGTGCAGCACGTCACCGACGACGGCGACCTGCCGTCCGGTGAGGTCGCCGCGCCCGTCACAGAGCCGCCGTCGCATCGTGAACGCGTCGAGCAGGGCCTGGGTGGGGTGCTCGTGGGTGCCGTCGCCGGCGTTGATGACGTGCCCGCCGATCCAGCCGCTGGTGGCCAGCCGGTGCGGCGCGCCGGAGGCGGCGTGCCGGACGACGACGGCGTCGGCGCCCATCGCCTCGAGGGTCATCGCGGTGTCCTTGAGGCTCTCGCCCTTGGAGACGCTCGACCCCTTCGCGGAGAAGTTGATGACGTCGGCGGAGAGTCGCTTCGCCGCGGCCTCGAAAGAGATCCGGGTGCGGGTCGAATCCTCGAAGAAGAGGTTGACCACGGTCCGCCCGCGCAGGGTGGGGAGCTTCTTCACCGGGCGGTCGGCGACCCGGGCCAGTTCCTCGGCGGTGTCGAGGACGAGCAGCGCCGCCTCGTGGTCGAGGTCGCCGGCCGAGAGCAGGTGCTTCATCGCAGCCCTCCCCGGGCCGGACCGCCGAGGGAGACCCCGTCGACACCGTCGACCTCGGCGAGGCGCACGTGCACGCTCTCCTCGACCGCGGTGGGGATGTTCTTGCCGACGTAGTCGGCCCGGATCGGCAGTTCCCGGTGGCCGCGGTCGACGAGGACGGCGAGTTGCACCGCGCGGGGCCGGCCGAGCTCGCCGAGCGCATCGAGCGCGGCCCGCACGGTCCGGCCGGAGAAGAGCACATCGTCGACCAGGACCACCAGCGTGCCGTCGACGCCGCCGGCCGGCTCGGCGGTCGGCTCCAGCGGCCGGACGCCGCGCAGCCGGAGGTCGTCGCGGTAGAGGGTGACGTCGAGCGAGCCGACCGGGACCTCGATCCCGGTGAAGGCCCGGATGCGCGCCGCGAGCCGGCGGGCGAGTGGGGCGCCGCGGGTCGGGATTCCGACCAGGGCGGTGTCCTGCGCGCCGCTGGTCTTCTCGAGGATCTGGTGCGCGATGCGATCGATGATGCGGCCCACGTCGGCCGCGTCGAGCAGGTCGCGGGCCGGTGGGCCGGACGGTCGCTCCCCCGGCTGATCCGGGTGCGAGACAGGTGGCATTGCGGACCTCCTTCCCCGCCTCACGGGACGGGTCGTTAAAGGATGTCGACCGCTCGAACCGTAGCAGTCCGGGCCGTCTTTTTCCCAGTTCGCCCATCGACCCTTGACCGACGGTGGTATTTCCCCGTACGGTCACGCTCCGTAGTCATGGGGAGATACGATGATCCAGTGGGCCACGTGCCCACGGACGTACGCGACGGGAGCAACCGAGGATGAGCAGTGAATACGCGAGGTCGCTCGGGGCGCGCCTGCGGGCCATCCGCACGCAGCAGGGATTGTCGCTGCACGGTGTGGAGAACAAGTCCGAGGGCAGGTGGAAGGCCGTCGTCGTCGGATCCTACGAGCGCGGTGACCGTGCGGTGACCGTCCAGAAGCTGGCCGAGCTGGCCGACTTCTACGGCGTACCGGTCAGCGAGCTGCTGCCGGAGGCCCGCCAGTCCGCGGCCGCCGGGCCGTCGGAGCGGGTCGTGATCGACCTCGAGCGGCTCGGGCACCTGCCGGCCGCCCACGTCGGGCCCCTGGCGCGCTACGCCGCGGCGATCCAGAGCCAGCGGGGCGACTACAACGGGCGTGTGCTCTCGATCCGCGCCGAGGACGTCCGGTCGCTGGCGATCATCTACGACCTGTCCCCCGGCGAGCTCACCGAGCGCCTGATCGCCTGGGGCGTGCTGACCTCCGACGCCCGCGACGCCGTCGCGGAGTAACCGGCCAGGGCTCCTCCGGCCCGGTCCGGGTCGGCCGGTCAGCCGCCGACCGGGCCGGGCTGCGGCTTGGCCCGGGCGATGCGCCCGAGCACGCCGTTGACGAAGCGTGGCGAGTCGTCGGTCGACAGCGTCTTGGCGAGCTCCACCGCCTCGTCGATCGCGACGCCGTCGGGCACGTCGTCGCACCACATCAGCTCGTAGACCGCGAGCCGGAGCAGCGTGCGGTCGACGGCGGGCATCCGGGCCAGGCTCCAGCCCTCGGCGTAGGTCGCGATCGTCTCGTCGATGCGGTCGCGCTCCCGGACCACGCCTTCCACCAGGGTGACCGCGTAGTCCGACACGGGCGGGTCGGCCGCGGCCACCCGTTCGGCGGTCGTGGAGAGCGGGTCGGTGCCGCGCAGGTCGGACTCGTAGAGCAGGTCCAGCGCCCGTTTGCGGGCCTTACGACGGGCCGTCATCTAGCTGGACACCCTGCCGAGGTAACGCCCGTCGCGGGTGTCGACCTTGACCTTCTCGCCGGTCCCGACGAAGAGCGGCACCTGGATCGTCGCACCCGTCTCGAGGGTGGCGGGCTTCGTCCCGCCGGTGGACCGGTCGCCCTGCAGGCCGGGGTCGGTCTGGGCGATCGTGAGCTCCACGCTGGTGGGCAGCTCGACGTAGAGCGGGATCGAGTCGTGCACCGCGATGGTGACCTCGGCGTTGTCCAGCAGGTAGTCGGCGCCGCCGGCCACGGTGTTGTCCGGCACATGGACCTGGTCGTAGGTCTCGGCGTCCATGAAGACGAAGTCGGCGCCGTCGCGGTAGAGGTAGGTCATCGACCGCTTGTCGACGGTCGCGACGTCGACGCGGACCCCGGCGTTGAAGGTCTTGTCGACCACCTTGCCGGTCAGGACGTTCTTCAGGGTCGTCCGGACGAACGCCCCGCCCTTGCCGGGCTTCACGTGCTGGAACGCGACGACGTTCCACAGCGCGCCGTCGAGGTCGAGCGTCATGCCGTTCTTGAGTTCGTTCGTGGTGGCCACGGGGATGCGTCTCCTACAGGACGAGTAGGTCCTTGGTCGTCATGGTGAGCAACTCGGATCCGGAGGACCGGACGACGAGCGTGTCTTCGATGCGGACACCGCCCCGGCCCTCGAGATACACCCCGGGCTCCACGGTCACCGGCATCCGATCTTCCAGTTTACCCGTGCCGGTGGGTCCGAGGCTGGGCGCCTCGTGGATCTCCAGGCCGACGCCGTGGCCGAGGCCGTGCCCGAAATGCTCACCGTGTCCGGCCGCGGCGATGACCTCGCGGGCCGCCTTGTCGATGTCCTGCACGTCGGCCCCGATTGCCAGGGCATCCCGCCCGACCCGCTGCGACTCGGCGACCAGGGCGTAGATCTCGCGCTGCCAGTCGGCCGGCTCACCGAGCACCAGGGTGCGGGTCATGTCGGAGTGGTAGCCGTCGTACTCGGCGCCGAAGTCGAGCTTGACGAAGTCCCCGGCCTGCAGCGCCCGGTCGGCCGGCCGGTGGTGGGGAATCGCGGAGTTGGGGCCACTGGCCACGATGGTCTCGAACGACGGCGCCTGCGCGCCGTGGTCGAGCATCCGACCGTCCAGGTCGCGGCCCACCGCCCGCTCGGTGCGGCCGATCGCGAGGCCCCCGGCGGCCAGCAGGTCGGCCAGCGCCCGGTCACCGATCGCGCAGGCTTCCCGCAGCAGCGCGATCTCGTCCTCGTCCTTGATCCGGCGGAGCTTCTCCACGGCATATTTCAGGCTGACCAGGTCGACGCCCTCGGCGGCCGAGGCGAGTGCATTCCGTCCGTCGACGGTCACCACGTGCGACTCGTAGCCGAGCCGGCGGACGCCGTCGCGAGCGGCCCGCGCCGCGAGTGCCGCCCCCACGCTCCGGTCGATCAGCCGCTCGACGTCGGGCGCCTGCTGGGCGGACTGGGTGGTGTAGCGGCCGTCCGTGGCGAGCACCGCGGCGCCGTCGCCGGTCAGCAGCAGTGCGCCGTTGGATCCGGTGAAGCCGGTGAGGTAGCGGACGTTGATCAGCGAGCTGATCAGGACGGCGTCGAGGCCGTCCGCGGTGGCGGCGGCGTGCAGGCGCTCTCGGCGTACGGCGTGGGAAGCAGGCATGCAGCGACCGTATCGCCCCGCTCAAAACGCACTCCTAGTGCGTTTTGGGGGTCCGGCACGGCGTGTCGCGGACCACAACGCACTCCTAGTGCGTTTTGGGCGCGGCGCTCCTCGTGCGTTTTGGGCACGGCGCCTAGTGCGTTTTGGGCGCCGGGCCGGCGTGGGCGGCGAGCCAGCGCAGCGCCAGCGGGTAGCCGTCGACGCCGAGCCCGCAAATCACCCCGGTCGCGACCGGCGACACCAGCGAGCGGTGCCGGAACTCCTCGCGGGCGTGGATGTTGGACAGGTGCACCTCGACCAGCGGGGCGGTGAGCATCGCGCACGCATCACGCAGCGCGATCGAGTAGTGCGACCACGCCGCCGGGTTGAGGACCACCGGCAGCGAGCGGTCGGCGGCCTCGTGCAGCCAGCCGAGCAGCTCGGCCTCGTCGTCGGTCTGGCGCACCTGCACCTCGACGCCGAGCTCGTCACCGGTACGGCGGCACAGGGCCACCAGGTCGTCGTACGACGTCGCGCCGTAGATCTCCGGCTGCCGGATGCCGAGCCGGCCGAGGTTGGCGCCGTTGAGCACCCAGATCATGCCGCCACCTCCGCGTAGGCCGCGGTGAGCAGCTCCTCACCGGGTCCCTCCAGGATCGCCGGTCGGGCCAGCCCGTCGAGTACGACGAACCGCAACGTGGCCCCCCGCGCCTTCTTGTCGACCCGCATCGCGGCGTGCAGCTGCGGCCAGGCGTCCTTCGCGTAGGTCGTCGGCAAGCCGAGCGCGGCGAGCACCGCGCGGTGCCGGTCCGCGGTGGCGTCGTCGAGCCGGCCCGCTGCCCGGCCGAGCGCCGCGGCGTAGACGAGGCCGACGGAGACCGCCGCGCCGTGCCGCCACCGGTAGCTCTCGGTCCGCTCGACCGCGTGGCCGAGGGTGTGGCCGTAGTTGAGCATCTCCCGCGGCCCGGCCTCGGTCAGGTCGCGGCCCACGACGTCGGCCTTGACCCGCACGGCGCGCTCGACCAGTTCGGCGGTCCGGTCCCACGCCGGGTCGGCCGCGGCGGCCGGGTCGGCCTCGATCAGGTCGAGAATCGCCGGGTCGGCGATGAATCCGGCCTTGACGACCTCGGCCAGCCCGCTGACGTAGTCGGCGGCGGGCAGCGTGGCCAGCGTCGCGAGGTCGCAGAGCACGGCCGCCGGCGGGTGGAAGGCCCCGACGAGATTCTTCCCGGCGGCGGTGTTGATCGCGGTCTTCCCGCCGATCGCGGCGTCGACCATGCCGAGCAGGGTTGTCGGCAGCTGCACCAGACGCACGCCGCGCAGCCAGGCGGCCGCCACCCAGCCGGCCAGATCGGTGACCGCCCCGCCGCCCAGCCCGACCACCGCGTCGGAGCGGGTGAAGCCGGCGGCGCCCAGCACGTCCCAGCAGTGGCCGGCGACGGCCAGGCTCTTGGCCGCCTCCCCGTCGGGAACCTCGATCAGCGTCAACTGGTGGCCCGCCGCGGCCAGGGCGTCGCGCACCTGCCCGGCCAGTGCGGCCAGCGAGGGCGCGTGCACGACGGCGACCTGCGCGGCACCGTCGAGCGGTCCGGCGACCTCTCCCGTGAGGCCGGAGCCGATGACGACGTCGTACGGCGCCGCTCCCCCGACCCCGATCCGCGTCGGCGCCCCGCTCATCGCAATGCCGCCATGACGTCGTCGGCCACCGCGTCGACCTCGCGGCCGTCGGTGTTGACCTCGAACGTCGCGACCTGCTCGTAGTACGGCCGGCGCGCCTCGAGCAGCACCCGCAACTGCGCGCGCGGGTTGAGGGTCAGCACCGGCCGGTCGCGGGCCAGCCCCACGCGCTTCGCGGCATCGGCGAGCCGGACCGAGAGGAACGCGACGGTGCGATCGGCGAGGTCGGCCCGGGTGTTTTCGTCGAGTACGGCGCCGCCGCCGACGGCGAGCACGCCGTCGTGTCCGGCCAGCGCGTCGACGACCGCGGCGCGCTCCAGTGCGCGGAACGCCTCCTCGCCGTCGTCGATGAACACGTCGGAGATCGGCTTGCCCGCGGTGGCTTCGATGTCGGCGTCGGTGTCGCGGAACGGCAGACCGAGCCGGTCGGCGACCCGCTGCCCGACGGTCGTCTTGCCGGCTCCCGGCGGCCCGACCACGACGAGTCGGGGCCCGGCCATCAGCGCACCGCCAGGCTGTCGAGGTAGGCCTTCGCGTTGCGCCGGGTCTCAGCGACCGCGTCGCCGCCGAACTTCTCCATCGCGGCGTCGGCGAGCACGAGTGCGACCATCGCCTCGGCGACGACGCCGGCGGCGGGTACGGCGCAGACGTCGCTGCGCTGATTGATCGCGACGGCCGGTTCGCCGGTCGCGACGTCCACAGTGGACAGTGCGCGAGGAACGGTAGAGATCGGCTTCATCGCCGCGCGGACGCGCAGCACTTCGCCGGTCGACATCCCGCCTTCGGTGCCGCCGGACCGGCCGGTCCTGCGGCGTACGCCGTCCGGCCCCTGCTCGATCTCGTCGTGCGCCTGCGAGCCGCGGCGGCGCGCGGTCTCGAAGCCGTCGCCGACCTCGACACCTTTGATTGCCTGGATGCCCATGAGTGCACCGGCCAGCCGGGAGTCGAGGCGACGGTCCCAGTGCACGTGGCTGCCGAGGCCCGGCGGCAGGCCGTGCACGACGACCTCGACGACTCCGCCGAGGGTGTCGCCCTCCTTCTTCGCGGTGTCGATCTCGGTCACCATGGCATCGCCGGCGCCGGGGTCGAAACAGCGGACCGGGCTGGCCTCCACCGCGTCACGGTCCGCCGGCGTCGGGATGACGCCCGCCGGTGCGGACACCGTGCCGAGGGCGATGACGTGACTTTGCACCTCGACGTCGAGCGCCTGCCGGAGGAAGGCCCGCACCACCGAACCCAGCGCGACCCGCGCGGCGGTCTCGCGCGCACTCGCCCGCTCGAGCACCGGCCGGGCGTCGGTGAAGCCGTACTTCTGCATACCGACCAGGTCGGCGTGCCCGGGGCGCGGGCGGGTCAGCGGCGCGTTGCGGGCGAGGCCGGCGAGTTCCTCCTCGTCGACCGGGTCCGCCGCCATCACCGTTTCCCACTTGGGCCATTCGGTGTTGGCGATGCGGATGGCGACCGGTGCGCCGATCGTCCGGCCGTGGCGCACGCCGCCGGTCAGCTCGACCTCGTCGCGTTCGAAGGACATCCGGGCCCCGCGGCCGTAACCGCCGCGCCGGCGGGCCAGTTCGTCGGCGATGTCGGCGGTCGTCACCTCGACGCCGGCCGGCAGTCCCTCCAGGACCGCGACCAGCGCCTGCCCGTGCGATTCACCCGCAGTGATCCAGCGCAGCACGGCCGCAAGTCTTTCATGCAGAGCGTGGCACTCACCCGGCGACGCCCGAGACGTAGGCGTCGACGAGCGGGCCGCCGGAGACCACGGCGACCAGTGCGCCGAGGAGCAGCGCCGGGCCGAAGGCGAAATCGGTCCGCCAGCCGGCGAGCCGCCGGAGCAGCAGCACGACGGCTACCGCCGCACCCATGACGAAACCGGCCACCAGGCCCAGCAGGACGGTGCCCCAGCCGATCCACCCGAGGTAGAGCCCCAGGACCCCGGCCAGCTTGGTGTCGCCGAAGCCGACGCCGCCGAGGAAGGCGAGCACGAAGAACACGGCGAAGACGGCCGCCATCGCCAGCAGCGCACGCAGGTAACGGGCACCGTCGCCGTCGGTGGCGGCGGCGACGCCGAACAGGACGAGCCCCACGCCGTACGTCGGGAGGGTCAGCACGTCCGGGAGCCGGTGGTGGTCGAGGTCGATGACGGCAAGTGCGATGCCGGCGACGCCCAGCCAGAGGTAGGCCGGCAGGGCGGGTTGCGGGCCGAGCGCGGCGGCCAGCAGGCCGAGGACGACGGCGGCGGCCGCGGTGATCAGCACTCGGCGCCGTCGGCCGCCCGGATCAGCCCGCCACCACGGGGTCGACCACATCGAGACGTCGACCGGCACCTGCAGCGCCAGCCGGCCGACGAACGGCCCGGCGAGCAGTCCGAGGGCTGCGCCGGCCAGACCGGAGACGACGTGCATCGACAACGCCGGCTAAGTCGTCACGCCCGCCACACGGCGTTGTATTCGTCGTGCCAGTCGTAGGCGACCGACAGCGCCGTCAACGTCGGGCACGGCCACGGGAAGGCGGAGTCGCAGGTGAGGCAGCTGCCGGTGGGCCCGACGGCGCGGTGCAGATTGACCACGCGTCGCTTGGCTTCGCAGTCGCGCAACAGCCGGCCCGGGTCGACCGGCCCGGTCTTGCCCGTGAAGTCGCCGGCCGTCTGCATCGACATCCAGTAGGCCTCTTCGTCCTCGGCAATCCGGGCGAGCAACCACTCAGCTGGGTCAGCCATGACACTCCACATCTCCTGCGATCCGGCACCCCCCTCTCCCGGCATCGGCCGGTTCACCGGCCGTCGCACGGACGGCTGATCCAACCACGACCCTCGGTCAGGCGACGGGGTGGGTCTTGCGCAGCAACTCCAGGAAGGCGCGCATCCACGCTGGGTGATCGGGCCATGCGCGACCGGTGACGAGTTGGCCGTCGACAACCGCCTCACCGTCGACGAATTCGCCACCTGCGGCCTGCACGTCGAGCTCCAGCGCCGGGTAGGCCGCCGAGCGGCGCCCGGTGAGGGTTCCGGCGGCGGCCAGCAGCAGCGGGCCGTGGCACAGCGCCGCGATGGGGGCGTCCTCGTCGACGAAATGGCGGACGATGCGCTGCGCATCGGGGTCGTTGCGGATGTACTCCGGTGCCCGGCCGCCGGGGATCACGACGGCGACGTAGTCGGCCGGTCGTACGTCGGCGAACGCGAGGTCGGCGGGCCAGGTGTAGCCCAATTTCTCGGTATAGGTGTCGAATCCGTCGACGAAATCGTGCACGACGAACTGCAGTTTCTTCTTCTCCGGTGCCGCGATGTCGACCTCGTAACCCTCCTCCAGCAACCGCTGGTAGGGATACATCACCTCCAACGACTCGGCCGCGTCACCAGTGAGCAGCAGTACTTTCGGCATGTCGACCTCCCGCAGTCGTTCTCTTCATCCGCCGCGTCAGCGGAAGCAGTAGGAATCCGAGGACGCGTCGCCGCCCTGCAGCCGCGTCTGGTGCACCCGCAGGCCACGGAAGTCGCCGCCGTGCGGGAAGAATCGCTCATCAAGCGTCATGCCGCCGCTATCGACGTCGACGTCGAGCTTGACCAGCCACGGATCGATGCCGCCCGGGTAGAACTGGTCGTCCCAGGAGCCGTAGAGCGAGTTGGTGAGGTAGACCCGGCGCCCGTCCCGGCTGATCTCGACCATCTGCGGGCCGCCGGTAAGCGGGGTGTGCGGCGCGGTCGGGTGCCCGCTGCGGCGCACGATGCCGCCCAGGTGCACCGAACCGGCAAGGCGCGGGTGCGCGGGATCGCTCACGTCGTACTGCTGCAACTCACCCGTCCCCCAGCACGAGACGTAGAGCCACTTGTCGTCGACGGACAGGTCGATGTCGGTGACCAGCGGCGGAACGGCGCCGAAGCCCTGCAGCAGGGGCGGCAGATCGGCGGCGTCGGCCGGCTCGGCCGGGATGGTGATCACCTTCTCCGCGGCCCACCGGTCGCCATCGCGGTGCCACCGCCAGATCGACGAGGACAGGTCCTCGACGTTGGTGACGACGCCGACGAAACCCCAGGTCTGGGCGGGGTCGTGCGCGGGCCGGAGCTCGAGCACCATCTGGTTGGCGTCGCCCAGGTCGATCTCCTGCTGGTGACGCCCGTTCGCAAGATCCCAGAAGTGCAGGGAGTGCCCGTATTTGCGGCCGAGGAGCAGTTCGGGGTTGATGCCCTCCTCGATCATCGACGGCGTACCCCACTCGCTGGTCACCATCGTGTTCTCGTTGAGGTGCCACCACATGTCGTAGGCGAAGTACTGCGGTCCGCGGTCGGTCTCCCACGTGCCGATGACGTCGAAGCTGTCGTGGTCGAGCAGCGCTATGCCACCGGGACCGTCGGCGCCATTGGCGCCGCCGAGGCAGGACATGTAGAGGCCGTTGGGTCCGCAGTGCAGGGTGTGCGGACGGGAGTAGCCGGCCTTGCTCGCCAACTCGTCGGCGTCGATCACCTTGACCAGCTGGGGATTGGCCGGGTTGGGCTGGGTGTCGAAGACGTTGAGCCGCGACGACCGCAGGCCCGGCACGAGAAGGTAGCGCCGCTGCGGACCCTCGTGCCCGCCGTGCCCGGTGTGGCACAGGGCGCTGCTGCAGGCGTTCCAGCCGAAGTGGTGCAACTCGTCGCCGCGGGTGGGCAGCTCGCTGTAGCCGACGACCTCGCCGTACGTCGACGACGCCGGGTCGGTGTCGACGACGGTCAGCGCGTCGGGCTGCGCTCCCGCGCGGTCGAAGCCGACCACATACGCAAGTCGCTCCGGCGGCGCGCCGATCGCGTCGGTCGGCGTCCGGTAGAACGTCGGGTCGCTCGGCGAGTCGTGGTCGTCGTGGGTGACGGTCATGGCATCTCCGCGGGTCGATGGAGCGGACGTGGGCCGACCTGCCGAGCTTGGCACAGCTCGCTCAGCCCTGACCAGTGGCCTCCACAAGCGCCGCCCGCACCGCGGCGATCGGCGGCACGTGCCCGGTCATGAGCTCGACCTGCCGCACGCCCTGGTGCAGGAGCATGGAACGCCCGCTGACCACCGACCGGCCGGCGGCCGTGGCCGACGCCGCGAGCACCGTCGGCCACGGGTCGTAGATCACATCGAGCAATACTCCGCCGGCGGCCCACCGGGTCGTGCGGCCCACCGGATCGGCGGCGCCGCGCGGCAACGTGGAGATCACCACCGGCGCATCGCCCACGACCGCGTCGTCGAAGCCGCGCACCACCTGCGGGTGCACGCCGAGCCGGGCGGCGGTCTCCATCAGGGCGGCGGCCCGGGCCGGCTCACGCACCAGGACAGTCGGTTTCGGCTCACCGAGCTCACGCAGTGCCGCGAGCGCGGCCTGCGCAGTGCCCCCGGCGCCGAGCAGCACGGCACCGGCCGCCGAGTGCACGCCGGCTTCGGCAAGTGCGCCGACGACGCCGGCGACGTCGGTGTTGTCGGCGTACCACCCGTCGTCGCGGCGGACGAGCGTGTTCGCGGCGCCGACCGCATCGGCCAATGCGCTTCGGGTTGTCGCCTCCGTGAGGGCGACCCGCTTCAGCGGCATGGTCACCGACAGGCCGGCGCAGTCGCCGTCGAGTCCGGACAACAACGCCGGAAACCGCTCTTCCGTGCACTCGACGGCCTGATACGTCCAGTCCGACAGCCCGAGTGCCGCGTAGGCGGCACGGTGCAGCACCGGGGAGAGTGAGTGCCCGATCGGACTGCCGACCACTGCTACGTAAGGCATGCCGGTCAGTAGACCCCTTCTGCCTGGGACTTCCGCTTCTGCCGCTCGAACGCGCGATCGTCGTCGGTGAAGAAGGAGTGCCCGGCCCGGTCGGCCTTGACGAAATACAGCCACGGCCCGGGAGTCGGGTGCAGCGCCGCGTCGACCGCGGCCATCCCGGGGCTGCAGATCGGGGTCGGAGGCAGGCCCGGGTGGCGGTAGGTGTTGTACGGCGAGTCGACCTGGATCTGCTGCTGGGTGACCCGCGCGTCGTTGCGACCGAGCGCGTAGTTGACGGTCGAGTCGAGCTGCAGCGGCTTTCCGGCCGCCAGCCGGTTGTCGATCACCCGGGCGATCTTGCCGAAGTCGGAGGTGATCCCCTCCTCCTCGAGCAGGGACGCGACGATGACGACCTGGTACGGCGTGAGGTGCACGCCCGGCGCCGTAAGCGCGCCCGGGTCGAGGTTGCGGTTCGCCGTCGACACCATCATGTGCAGGACGTCGTGCGCCGTCGCCGTCCTCGGGACGTCGTACGTCGTCGGGAAGAGAAAGCCCTCGAGATGTCCCCGGGCGTAGGACGGCAGCCCGAGCGTGCCGGGTGCGCCGGCCGCGGCGGTGAGCTTCGCGAGCGGGATCTTGGTGCGTTTCGCCAGCAGCGCGAGGGTCTGTCGGACGTTGAGACCCTCCGGCACGGTCACCCGGCCGACGAGGGATGCACGGTCGAGGATGAGCGCAAGGGCCGCCGAACCGCTCATGTGCTTGCGGAGCCGGTAGGTGCCCGGCTGGATCGCCCGCGACCGCTGGTCCTTCTCCGCGGCGACCCGGAACGCCCGGGAGCTCTTGACCACACCGGAGCTCACCAACGTGGTGCCGATGTCGCTCGCCGTGTCCCCGTCGTGCACCTGGACGTAGACGAGGGCGCCGGCCTGGCCGCTGTAGTCCGGCGCCGAACCGACCCGGTGCAGGATCAGGCGCCCGCCGTAGAACGCGCCCAGAGCCAGGACCACGATCACCAGCAGGGACAGCAGCGGGCCACGCACCCGACGCCGGCGCCGACGGGACCGCCGTCGGGGCGGCTCACCGTCGTCGCCGCTGCCGAGGATGGACAGGTCGCTCATCGGACCTGCCTTGCCCGGTCCAGCCAGCCCTGCAGGATGAGCACCGCCGCGGCCTGGTCGATGCGCGGCTTCTGCTTACGGGTCGAGACACCCTGCCGGGACAGGGTGCGGCTCGCCGCAACGGTGGTGAGCCGTTCGTCGGCGAGCCGCACCGGCACCGGCTCGACCTTGGCGCGCAGTTTCTCGGCGTAGTCCTGCGCCGCGAGGGCAGCCGACCCGGACCGGCCGGCGAGGGTGCGCGGCAGCCCGACGACCACCTCGACGGCGGACCGCTCAGCGACCAACGCGGCGAGCTCGTCGAGATCGCGTTCTCCCCCGTTGTCACGGGCCAGCGTGACCAGCGGCGTGGCGAGCACCCCGGCGGGGTCGCTCACCGCGACACCAACCCGCACCGTGCCCACGTCGACGCCGAGCCGGACGCCCGGACCGGCGTCCTGCTCGTGCCCGCGCCCCGTCACCGGTGGGCCGGGCCGTCCGGTCTCGCCCTGACCATCACGCCGACCCGGTGACGCGTTGCCCGACGAAGTGCTCGGCGAGCCGGAGTGCCTCGTCGACGCCGGCGGGGTCGCTGCCGCCGCCCTGCGCCATGTCCTCGCGGCCGCCGCCCCGACCGCCGACGGCGGGGGCGAACGCCCGCACGATGTCGCCGGCCGAGAGCCGCCACGACCGCGCGGTCTCGTTGGTCGCCGCGACGAAGGAGACCTTGCCGTCGGCGGCACCCACGATGACGACGACGCCGGGCCGTCCGGAGTCCAGGCGGTTGCGGACGTCGGTTGCCAGCGCCCGCAACTCGTTGCCGGTCAGGCCGTCCGGGGCCTGCGCGCCGACGAACGCGACGCCGAAGACGTCGCGGGCGCCGGCGGCGAATTGGGCCGCGCCGGCCAGCGCCGACTCCGCCCGCAGCCGGGCGAGCTCGCGCTCGGCCGACCGGAGCCGCTCCATGAGCGACTGCACCCGCCCGGGTACCTCGTCGACCGGCGCCTTGAACGTCTCGGCCAGCTGGGACACCAGCACGTGTTCGCGGGCGAGGTAGCGGAACGCGTCGAGCCCGACCAGTGCTTCGACCCGTCGTACGCCGGCCCCGATCGAGGATTCGCTCAGCAGTTTCACGATGCCGAGCTGGCCGGACCGCAGCGCATGCGTGCCGCCGCACAACTCCCGCGCGTAGTCGCCGACCTCGACGACCCGGACCTCGTCGCCGTACTTCTCGCCGAACAGCGCGATCGCGCCGATCCGCCGCGCCTCGGCCTGATCCGTGAGGAACGCCCGGACCTCGAGGTCGTCGGCGAGGGTCGCGTTGACCTCGGCCTCGACGTCGGCGAGCACCGACGGCGGCACCGCCTGGGGCGTGGTGAAGTCGAATCTCAGCCGGCCGGGCGCGTTGAGCGAACCGGCCTGTGCCGCGGACTCCCCCAGCGCTCCGCGCATCGCGCGGTGCACCAGGTGGGTGGCGGTGTGCGCGCGGGAGACCGCCTTGCGGCGGTCGATGTCGATCGCGGCGTAGGCCGGCGCGCCCGGCCGCACCTCACCGCGGCGGACCCGCGCCCGGTGCACGATGACGCCCGGCAGCGGGGTTTGTACGTCGATGACCTCGAGCTCGCCGCCGTCGACGACGATGGTGCCGGTGTCGGACTGCTGCCCACCGCCCTCGGCGTAGAACGGCGTCGCGTCGAGGACCACCGAGACCTCGTCGCCCTCGCCGGCCGCCGCCAACGACGCGCCGTCCGCGCGGAGCAGCGCGGTGACCCGCGATTCCCGCGCCGCCTCGGCGTAACCGGTGAACCGGGTCGGCCCGCTGTCGTCGAGTACCGCGCGATAGGCCGACAGGTCGGCCTGGCCGGACTTGTGCGCCTGGGCGTCGGCCTTGGCCCGCTCGCGCTGCTCGGTCATCAGCCGGCGGAACTCCGGCTCGTCGACCGAAAGGCCCTGCTCCGCGGCCATCTCCAGGGTGATGTCGATCGGGAAGCCGTAGGTGTCGTGCAGGGTGAAGGCCTCGTCGCCGGACAGCTGCGAACGCCCCGCCGCCCTCGTCTGCCGCACCGCGGTGTCGAAGATCGTCGTCCCGGACCGCAGGGTCGAAAGGAACGCCTCCTCCTCGCCGTAGGCGTAGGTGGAGATGCGGCCGAAGTCGGACTCGACCTCGGGGTAGGACGCCTTCATGTTGTCCCGCGAGACCGGCAGCAGTTCGGGCATGACCGGCTCTTCGATACCGAGCAGGCGGACCGAGCGCACCGCGCGCCGGATGATCCGGCGCAGCACATAACCCCGCGCCTCGTTGGACGGCGTGACGCCGTCGGCGATGAGCATCAGCGCGGAGCGGACATGGTCGGCGATGATCCGCAACCGCACGTCGTCCTCGTGCACCGCGCCGTAACGCTTCCCGGTGAGCTGCTCCGTCCGCTCGAGCACGGGGTAGATCTCGTCGATCTCGTAGATGCTGTCGACGCCCTGCAACTGCGCGGCGACGCGTTCCAGGCCCATGCCGGTGTCGATGTTCCGGTTGGGCAGGTCGCCGAGGATCTCGAAGTTGCCGTGCTCGTCGGAGGGACCGCGCACCTGCTGCATGAACACGAGGTTCCACAGCTCGACGAAGCGGTCCTCGTCGACCTCCGGGCCACCCTCCGGGCCGAATTCCGGGCCGCGGTCGTAGAAGATCTCCGAGTCGGGCCCGCAGGGACCGGCGATGCCCATGTCCCAGAAGTTGTGCTCCGCCGCGCGACGCTGGATCCGGTCCCGCGGCAGGCCGGTCACGTCGTGCCACAGTGCGGCGGCCTCGTCGTCGTCCTGGAAGACGCTTGCCCACAGGCGATCGGGATCGAAGCCCAGCCCGCCCTCGCTCTGCGGCGAGGTCAGCAGCGTCCACGCGAAGCGGATCGCGTCTTCCTTGAAGTAGTCGCCGAAGGAGAAGTTGCCGTTCATCTGGAAGAACGTGCCGTGCCGGCTGGTCTTGCCGACCTCCTCGATGTCGGTGGTGCGCACGCACTTCTGGCAGCTCACCGCCCGCGGGTACGGCGGCGACAGCTGGCCCACGTAGTAGGGCACGAACGGCACCATGCCGGCGCTGACGAACAGCAGGTTGGGGTCGTCGACGACCAACGATGCGCTCGGCACCGGCGTATGGCCGCGGCGTTCGAAGAAATCGAGGTAACGGCGGCGGATCTCGGCTGTCCTCATCGTGCCTGGAAATCCTCCGGCCGCGCGCCGAGGTCGCCGTCGAGCCCGCTGCTCTCCTTCAGCTCGATCTCCCGTGCCGTGCTCGCCGCGCGCGCATCGTCGACGAACTCTCGGACCGATTCCACCAGACGTCCCGTCGATTCCGACAGCGAACGCGTAATGCCGCTCGGGGTGAACTGCTCCGCCTTACGGCTGAGCTTGCGGACCACCAGGGCCCCGATCGTGACGCCCATCGCGAGCCAGAACAGCCGGCGCATCACGCCGCACCCTTCTTGGCCGCCCGGCGGCTGCGGCGCTCCGCCCGACGGGCCTCCTTGACGTCCTTCTCCAGGGCCGCCTTCCGGCGATTGCCCGCGGCCTTGCGGATGCCGTAGGAGAACGCCGCGACCTTCACGACGGGCCCGCTGACCGTAGAGGCGAACAGCGACGTGAGCGCGGCGGTGTTGCTCGTGACCGACTCGGCGTTGGCCGTGATCCCGTCCACCCGTTCGAGCTGGGTGTTCACCCGTTCGACCGTCGTCTGCGCGTTGGTGAGGATCGGACCGGCACCGTCATGCGCCTTCCGGATCGCCAGCGTCGCCTCGTCGAGGGTTCGCCCGAGCTTCAGCAACGGGACCGCGAGCAGCCCGACCAACAGCACAAAGGCGACAGCCGCGATCAAGGCGGCGATCTCTCCACCGGACACGCGACTCTCCCAGGCGAGGCGACATTTACCCGCGCGAGACTACCGCCTGGGTTGCCGGCCGGCCGAAGCCGTTCCGGTCGGTCAGGCCGGCCCCTCCTCGGCGTCCGGGCCGTTGTCCTCCCCGCGCACGATGCGCCGCAGGCCTCGTACCCTCGCCTGCAGACCGCGTTCGGCGCCGTGGGAGGACGGGGTGTAGTAGTCCCGGCCGACCAGGGCGTCCGGCGGGTACTGCTGGGTGACCACCCCGGTCGGGTCGTCGTGGGCGTAGTCGTATCCGGCTCCGTGCTCCAGCCGGCCCGCACCGGCGTAGTGCGCGTCCCGCAGGGCCGGCGGCACCGTGCCGGCGAGTCCCTGCCGCACGTCGGCCAGCGCCTGGTCCACGGCGACGATGACGGCGTTGGACTTCGGCGCGAGCGCCAGGTGGACGACCGCGTGGGCCAGCGTGATCCGGCCCTCCGGCATCCCGATCAGGGCGACGATCTGGGCGGCCGCGGCGGCCGTCTGCAGTGCGGTCGGGTCGGCCATGCCGATGTCCTCGCTGGCGAGGATGACCAGCCGGCGGGCGATGAAGCGCGGATCCTCGCCGGCCACGATCATCCGGGCCAGGTAGTGCAGGGACGCATCGACGTCCGATCCGCGGATCGATTTGATGAAGGCGCTGATGACGTCGTAATGCTGGTCGCCGTCCCGGTCGTAGCGCACCGCGGCGGTGTCGACCGCCTTTTCCAGGGTGGCGAGGTCGACATGGTCGGCTCCGGCCGCGATCGCCGCGCCGGTGCCGGCCTCCAGGGCCGTCAGTGCCCGGCGGGCGTCGCCCGCGGCGAGGCGGACGAGATGGTCGAAGGCGTCGTCGTCGAGGGTGACGGCGCCGCCCAGGCCGCGTTCGTCGACCAGCGCCCGGCGGACCAGGAGGCGGATGTCCTCGTCGGTGAGCGGCTCCAGGGTCAGCATCAGCGAGCGGGAGAGCAACGGGCTGACGATGGAGAAGAACGGATTCTCGGTGGTGGCCGCGACCAGCGTGACGACCCGGTCCTCGACGGCGCCGAGCAACGAGTCCTGCTGGGTCTTGGAGAACCGGTGCACCTCGTCGATGAAGAGAACGGTCTGCCGGCCGGAGAAACCGAGTTCGCGGCGAGCCTCCTCGATCACGGCGCGCACGTCCTTCACCCCGGCATTGAGGGCGGACAGCGGCACGAACCGGCGCTGGGTGGCGCGCGAGACGACGTGGGCGATGGTGGTCTTGCCGGTCCCGGGCGGCCCCCACAGGATCAGCGACATCGGGGCGTCACCCTCGACCAGGCGGCGCAGCGGCGTACCGGGGCCGAGGAGATGCTGCTGCCCGACCATCTCGTCGAGGGTGCGCGGGCGCATTCGCACGGCCAGCGGAGCGTGCTCCGCCGTCGCCTGTTCGGCGGCGTCGTCGAAAAGGCTGTCGCCTGCCACGGTGAGCGACATTACCCGTCGGCTCGGCGTCTCCGGGAATACCGGACGGGCGGGCCGGGTAGTGACCCGAAGACATCTGACCGAAGGAGACCCATGCAGATCCGGACAATCGGCGACGTCAAGGTGAGTGCGATCGGGCTCGGCGAGATGCCGATGTCGCTCGAGAGCCGCCCCGACGAGGCGCGCTCCATCCGCACCATTCATGCCGCACTCGACGCCGGCATCACCCTGATCGACACCGCGGACGCGTACTGCGTCTCGCTCGACGAGGCCGGTCACGGCGAGCGGCTGGTCGCCAAGGCGCTCGCGTCGTACGGCGGCGACACCTCCCAGGTGCTCGTCGCGACCAAGGGCGGCCATTTCCGGCCGGGCGACGGCTCCTGGCAGGTGGACAGCTCGCCGGAGTACCTGCGCAAGGCCTGCGACGCCAGCCTCATCGCGCTCGGCGTGGACGCGATCGGGCTTTACCAGCACCACCGGCCCGACCCCAAGGTCGACTACGCCGACGCCATCGGGACGATCAAGGAGCTCTACGACGCCGGCAAGATCCGGCACGCCGGGATCTCCAACGCGACGGTGCCGCAGATCGGCCTGGCACAAGAGATTCTGGGCTCGGCGCTGGTCAGTGTGCAGAACCAGTTCGCGCCCAACTTCCGCTCCTCGGAGCCGGAGCTCGAGTACTGCGCGGCGCAGGGTCTCGCGTTCCTGCCGTGGAGCCCGCTCGGCGGCATCGGCAACGCCGGCGGTCTCGGCTCGACCCACGCGGCGTTCCAGTCGGTGGCCGACGCGCACGGAGTGAGCCCGCAGCAGATCGCACTGGCCTGGGAGCTGGCCAAGGCGCCGGTCGTCATCCCGATTCCGGGTGCGTCACGGCCCGAGACCATCCTCGACTCGGCGCAGGCCGCCGAGCTCACGCTGTCCCCGGAGGAGCTGGCGCAGCTCGACGCCGCCTGACCCTCCTTTCCACCTCCGCTCGGGCGGCGCCGTTCTGGCGCCGCCCGAGTCGTCTGTCGGCAGGCCGTCCCTTGACTTTGCGACACAAAGCTCGGTAGCTTTGCGGTACAAAGTTGTGGCCGTGCACGTCGGCCTGGCCGGAGGGAGTAGGCGATGGGTGGCGTCGGAGTTGTCGGGGTCCCGAACAGACCGGTCGAGACGTCGACCCCTGTCCGGGACCTGGCGGTCACCGGGGTGATCCTGGGTGTCGCCGCCTCGATGTGGTTCGGGTGGGGACGGCAGGATCCGCCGTCCGGCTGGTCGATTCCGTTGCTGACGGGCTCCGTCGTCGGGCTCCTCGTCGCCATCGCCGGCGGGTTGCTCCTCTGGCGGCACCGCTCCACCGGCGAATCGGCGATGAGCGACCCGCGGATCCGCCGGAGTTGGCGTCAGATCGTCGGCGTCGAGGTGGTCTCGATCCTGCTCGGCAACGTCCTGCTCGGGCTGTCCGGGCGGCCGGCGTACGCCGCCGCGTGGACGCTGTTCGTGGTCGGCGCCCACTTCCTGCCGATGGCCCGGGTGTTCGGGAGCCCCGGCTTCGCCGTCGCCGGCGTCGTACTCATGGTCGTGGCGGTCGGCGCCGCCGTCGTCGGAATGGTCGGTGTTGCCGCGCCCAGCGCGGTGGCGGGTGCGGGCGGCGGACTGGTCTGCCTCGTCTGCGGCGCGACCTACCAGCTTCGGGCGTATCGACGCGATGCCTGACGACGAGACGCTGGACCCGCGGGCGGCCGCCGCGTTGATGCAGCGGACCCGACAGCACACCCGCGACGCGTTGCGGATCAGACTGCCGTGGGTCTACGCCGCGTGGGGTGTCGCCTGGCTGCTTGGCCTCGGTGCGATGTGGCTGTCGGTGCGGGGCCGGCGCCACTATCACGGCCCGTCGACCGCATCCGCCGTACTGCTGGGGATCCTCATCGTCGCGGCGATCGCCGTCACGATGGTCGTCGTGATGCGGGCGACGAGGGGCGTCCAGGGAACGTCGGAGATGCAGGGCCACCTCTACGGCCTGTCCTGGCCAATCGGATTCGCGGCGCTGTTTGCGATCGAGGGATCGCTCGCGTCGCACGGCGCGAACGATGCGGTCATGGGCCTGATCGGAGCAGCCGGACCGCTGCTGGTCACCGCCGTGATCTATCTGGTCGCGTCGGCCATCTGGCTCGACCGGTCGATGTTCGCGCTCGGCGTCTGGCTGGCGATCGTGACGGGCGTCGCTGTCCAGACCGGCCCGGTCACGGTGTTGCTGGTCGAAGCCCTGGCCGGTGGCGGTGGATTCCTGGTGGCGGCCGCGTTGCTGTCCCGCCGGCACTCTCCATGACGACCCCGGAGGCCGACCTCGATCCGGTCATCCACGTGCCGGCCCGACTGCGCATCGTCGTCACCCTGGCGGCGCTGCCGGCGGGTGATAGCCTCTCCTTCTCCCGCCTGCAGCAGCTGCTCGACCTCACCGCCGGCAACCTCATCACCCACCTGCGCAAGCTCGAGGACGCCGGCTACGTGGCCAACGTCAAGTCCCGGCAGGACGGTACGGCCCGAACGTCGGTCCACCTCACCATGGCCGGGCGGGCTGCCTTGGAGCGCTACACGGCGACGCTGCGGCGGCTGCTCGATCCCGCCTCCTCTCCGCTGGCCGAATAGCTGAGACTGCGCGCACATCGCTCTCGGGCGTTGGGCGGATGCAGGTGATAGAAGTGCCTCTCGTGATCCTCCCGAAAGTCCGAGACCCTCGCTTCGTCACGATCCGCCGCGGCGGGACCCTCTCCGACTCCGATCACCATCTCCTCGCGCTGTGGGCGGCGACCTGCGCAGAGCACGTCCTTGACCTGTTCGAGTCAGCTCAGCCGAAGGACCCACGACCGCGGCAGGCGATCGAGCAGGCCCGCGCGTGGGCGCGTGGCAAGGCCACCATGACCCAGGCTCGCGCGGCGGGTGGCCACGCAATGGGCGCGGCGAGAGACCTCCGCGGAGCAGCACGGCACGCCGCCTACGCTGCGGGCCAAGCCGGCGCTGTCGCGCACGTCGCCGCGCACGAGCTTGGCGCTGCCGCCTACGCGATCAAGGCCGCACGCGCTGCCGCCCCGGAAGGCGCGGGCGAGACCGCGGGGCGACTCGAGTGCCGGTGGCAGCGCGACCGGCTGCCGGAACCGATTCGCGAGCTCGTACTTGACGACCAGCGGTTGCGGAACGCGATCTGCTGGTCAGTGTTCGACTGCTGAGCTGACCTGTGGACAACCCGTTTTCTGGTCGGCGGGTTGGGTCCATAATCGAACACATGTTCGATGATGATGGTGAGTCGGTGGGTGGGTCGTCGTCGGTGGCGGCGCTGCTCGCCGGGTACGCCGGCGGCCCGCCGGGGCCGGCGGCGATGGGCTGGCTGGCCGCGGTCGACGCGGCCGTGCTGCCGGCCGGGGTGCGGGTGGATCTGCTGGCGGCGTGGGAGGCGCAGGCGGCCTGGGTGGCCGCCTGCCAGTACCGGGTGCTGGCCGCCCTGGACGCCCCGGACGGCCCACCCGGCCCCGCCGAGGAGGACTGGCTGCGCGAAGAGGTGGCGGCGGCGCTGCACCTGTCCGCGGTCACCGCGGACCGCCGGCTGCAGGTCGCCCGCGGGTTACGGGACCGGCTCCCACAGACCCGGGCGGCGCTGGCCGCCGGGCGGATCGACGGGCGGAAGGCGACCGCGATCGCGGAGGCCACCGAACCGCTGACCGCCGAGCAGGCCGGCCGGGTGGAGACCGACGGTGCTGCCGAAGGCGGCCGGGCAGACCCTGGCCGAGCTGACCCGCGCGGTGCGCCGCGCGGTGCTGGCCGCCGACCCCGCCGCCGCCGAGGTCAGGCACGAGCGGGCCCGGGCCGGCCGGTGGCTGCGGCTGACCCCGGCCGAGGACGGCATGGCCGACCTGTTCGCGCACCTGCCCGCCGACGACGCCACCCGGATCATGACCGCCATCGAGAAGATCGCCCACCCCCGCCGGCCCGGCGATCACCGCGGGATCGACGCCCGCCGCGCCGACGCCCTCCGCGACCTCACCCTCGGCGACGCGGCCGGCGCGGGAGGCCGGCGACGGCGGCCCGGGTGCTCGTCACCGTCGCCGCCACCACCCTGGCCGGGATGGACGACCAGCCCGGCGAGCTCGCCGGGTACGGGCCGGTCACCGCCGGCGTCGCCCGCCGCCTCGCCGCCACGGCACCTGGCGGCGGCTGCTCACCGACCCCACCGGTCGGCTGCTGGACTACGGCACCCGCACCTACCGGCCCCCCGCCGACCTCACCCGATACCTACACGCCCGCGACCGGGTCTGCGGCTTCCCCGGCTGCAACATCCCCGCCCACCGCTGCGACCTCGACCACACCACCCCCTACCCGGCCGGCCCCACCAACCCCGCCAACATGGGCGCCCTCTGCCGCCGCCACCACCGCGCCAAACACCACGCCCGCTGGACCCTCACCCGCACCCCCGACGGCACCCCCACCTGGACCAGCCCCACCGGAAAGACCTACCGCGTGACACCGCCTGGCTACCCGTGACCGGTCGGTTGCTAGAGCCGCGCGACTGCGCGCGCGAGAAAGTCGTCGAGACCCGGATCGGGTTCAGGACAGGACTCCGGCGGAACGACGACGACGACGATGTCCCAGTACGGGTGGTAGTCGGCGCGGCCGCTGACCACCTGGTACCGGGCGAGGAACTGGTCGGCCACGGACTGGTCGAGGTAACCGGCGAGGTTGGCCCGGCAGTGCCCGACGTCGACCTCGGGCGCACCGACACTCGCATTTGCCCAGTCCACGACCCCGCTGACGCGGCGTCGGGACCACAACACATTTCCCGGGTGGTAATCGCGATGGACGAACGTCTTCTCCTCCGTGGGCGCCGGACCCTCGTAGATCTCGATGGCCCGCTCCCAGACCTTCGGGTGTTCGGTCCACGGCGGTGGCGCGAGCGGCTTGCCGAGTTCGTACGGACGGTAGGGGCGCAGCTGCGGATGATCCGGAACCGGTGTGGCATGGATGATCGGCAGCACGTCGACGAGACCATCGATCCACCGGTCCACGTCCGTCGGTGCCCAGTCGACCCGGCCCGGCAGGGTGCTCATCAGCACGGCGGGCACACCGGCGCGGTCACCGGTCGGATCTACCGCGATCAGCTGCGGCGCGGGCACGGCTCCGGCGGCGAGGACACCGAGTGCCTCGGCCTCCCGTTCGGCCAGGTCCGGCTCCTCGGCGAGCCAATCCGCCCGGACGTAGCGGCGCAGCACCATGCGGTGGGCGGCGCCGCGGGAATCTTCGACGACGACGCGGTGCACGGCCGACGAGTTCCCCCCGGCCTGCGCCCGCACCGACGCCACCCGCGAACCGTCGCCGACGGCGGCGCACACCCAGTCCAGCGCTGCGGCAGGGGGCCGCCCGCGGAGCAACCGGTGCTCGTCCTCGTCGAGGCTGAACCCGTGCGGCGCCCGCTCGGTCACCCGGCCCCCGGCGCCAGCCCTGAGCCGATCACCCGGTCCCCGGCGCCTGCTCCGGCTGGGTCTCCGGCGCGGATTCCTGCACAGTCTCGGGCGTCTGCTCGGTGTCCAGGCCCGCCGTCCATTCCAGCAGGTCGGTCTCGCGGGCCGGTGCGGCCGGATCCCGGGGCACCCGGAACGTCTTGATCTCGGCCGGCCCGAAATCGGCCTCGACGGTGCGACCGAGCAGCGGCAGGTCGATGCGCGCGTGCGCTGGTCGGCCCGAGCTCTCGTAGGCACGCACTATCACGTCGCCGTCGTCGTCCTCGCCGCCCTTGATGACCGTGACGAGGACGGGGCCATCGCCGTCGGCCGCGTACGACACGCGCTGCGGAAGATCACCGGGGTGGTAGGACTCGAGGAGGGCGAAGGCGGGTTGGTTGAGCTCGGCGGCGAGCCGCGCCGTGCCGGCGTCACGCCAGTCACCACCGTGCGGCACCAGCCGGTAGCGGAAGTCCTGCCGGCCCTGGTCGAGATAGTCGTAGGTGCCGTCCGGGTCGAGGGTGGCTGGCTCGTGCCACGCGTAGGCCGGGCTGCGGAGCGCGGTCATGCCGATCTCGCCGCCGAGCACGCTGTGCCCGTACTTGCCGTCGTTGAGCACCGAGAGCCCGGCGCGCGACCCGTCGGGGAGCGGGCCGCTGACGTCGACCCACGCCTGTGTCGGCTCCTCCGCCCCGTCGGTCGGCCGCTCCAGGTGGCCGTAGGGCACGTCGTACGTCGCCGACTCGGCGGCGATCGCGGTCGGGAACCGGAGCTTGAGCAGGCGCAGCCGCTCGTGCCAGTCGACGGTGACCCGCACATCGATGTGCCTCGACCCGGCGCCGAGCGAGATCTCCTCGGTCAGGGTCGACGCACCGAAGCTGCTCTCGACCCGCAGCACCGAGCGGACCGGTCCGGCCTCGATCAGCCGCACGGACGTGCACCGGAACGACCCGATCACGTCGTCGAACGCCTTGACCCGGTGCGACCAGGTGTCGGACGGGTCGTCGATGACCACCGCATGCGGTCCCGGTTCGGCCGGGAGCAGATCGGCCCCGGTCCCCTTGTCGTGCAGCCGGGACAGCCATCCGGTCCGCGGGTCGACCTCGATCAGGAGGTGGTCGTTCTCCAGTCGCGCCGGCGGCCGGTGCCCCGGCGCAGCCGACGCGGCCGGTACGGCGGGTGCGGCGGGCGCCTCCGTCGGGTAGATGCGGTAGACCCGGTAGCCCAGCGGCGGCATGTCGGCGGGAAAGACGAGCCGGCGCCGACCCCCGGCCATCGTGGCGTGGGATCGGGTGCGCTGCACGGGTACGTCGACGCCGTCGTCGTCGACCATCCGCGCCTCCCCAGCGAAACCGGCGAACTCGAACTCGGCGTCGGTCTGCAGCGGCCACGGGTGCGGGTTGACGACCACGACCGGTGTCATCCCCGGCTCGGCCGGAATGTCGATGCGACGGCTGATCGACTGCACCGCGCGGTTGAAGACCAGCGCGGCGATCGAACTGGCATGCCCGAACTGGTCCCGGCTGTCCTCGTACGCCGGGGCGATCGCCGTACCCCCGAGGGTGTCGTGGAACTGGTTGAACAGCACCAGCTTCCACGCCTCGGTCAACTCCCGCCGCGGGTAGGGCAGGCCCGCGACGACGTCGGCGACCACCGCCCACTTCTCCGCCCGCTGCAGCAGGTTCTCCGCCCGCCGGTTCCACTGCTTCACGCCGGAATGCGCCGAGTAGCAGCCGACCGCGTGATGCTGCAGTTCCCCGCCGTGCACCGGGATCTGCGCACCGGAGTCGGTGAGGGCGTCGAAGAACCGCCGCGGTGAGCTGAGCGCGAGATGCGGCAGCCCGTTGACGGAGTCGAGCCGCTGGATGCTGTCGAGGTTGGCCCGGGTCGGACCGCCGCCGTGGTTCCCGACGCCGTAGAAGACCATCAGGTCGGCGGCGTCCCGCGGCAGCAGCGCGAGTGACTTGTCGATGTGGTAGCCGATGTCCTGGCCGGGGCTGCAGTACTCGTTGGGGATCCGGTAGGCGAGCACCCGGGAGCCGTCCGGCGCCTCCCACCAGAAGTACTGGCCGGGCAGCGCCATCTCGTGCGGGCCCGGCCGCAGGAACATGTACGAGTCCATCCCGCTCTTGCGCAGGATCTGCGGCAGCGACGCGGCATGCCCGAACGGGTCGACGTTGCAGCCGACCGTGGCGGTGACACCGAACCGGTCGGCGAGGTAACGCTGGGCGTAGAGCCCCTGCCGCACGAACGACTCGCCGGCCGGGATGTTGCAGTCCGGCTCGATCCACCAGCCGCCGACCATCTGCCAACGCCCGTCGGCGATCCGCTTGCGGATCGACTCGAACAGCGCCTTGTCGGTCTCCTCGACCCATTCGAGGTAGAGCACGGAGTCGCAGGTGAAGACGAAGTCCGGGTACTCCTCCATGCGGTCGATCGCGGACTGGAACGTCGCCCGCACCTCCTGGTAGCCCTCCGGCCACTGCCAGAGCCACACCGGGTCGATGTGTGCGTTGCCGATCATGTGCAACGTCCGGTCCGGCCTGCTCGACGTCGTCATCTGCCGTCCTCCCCCGCCGCCCAGCCGTCGACCTGCTCGCTGAGCAGGTGCAACAGCAGTAGATGCATCTCCTGGACCCGTGCCGTGCTCGACGACGGCACGATCAGCGCGACGTCGGCATGCTCCGCAGCCGGCCCGCCGTCACCGCCGCCGAAGAGCACCGTCGCCGCACCCTGCTCCCGGGCGGCGGCGAGGCCGCGTACGACGTTCGTCGACCGGCCGCTGGTGGTGAACCCGATGACCATGTCTCCCGGGCGCGCGAACGCCCGCACCTGACGGTCGAAGACGTCGTCGAACCCGTGATCGTTGCCGATGCAGGTCAGCACCGACGGGTCGACCGTCAGGGCCAGCGCCGGAAGCGGGCGCCGGTCGCGCAGGTAACGCCCGACCAGTTCGGCCGCCAGGTGCTGCGCGTCGGCGGCACTGCCGCCATTGCCGAAGGTGAACAGCCGCCCGTCGGCCTCATAGACCGCGATCAGCCGAGCCGCGACATCGCGCAGGTGTGGGAGGAGCCCGCCGACCTTCTCCAGCAACACCTGGTGCTCGGCGACCTGCGCCGCGGGGTCGGTGACCATGCGCCTCTCCCCGCACCCAGATCGATTGCTCAGATCGATCGCCCAGATCGATTACTCGTGCTGGCCGAAATCTAGCAGGGCGGTAATCTGCACCGGATCGGACGCCGGGGCGAGGAGAGGCCTGCGTGGACGTACTCGACAGCTTCACTCTGACCGGGCGTACGGCGCTCGTGACCGGCGGCAACCGGGGACTGGGCAAGGCGTTCACCGCCGGGCTGGCCCAGGCCGGCGCCCGGGTCGCCTTCGCCTCGCGGGACGCCGACCTCAACGCCGCGGTCACCGCCGAACTGGCCGACGCCGGCCACGTCGTCCATCCGATCGCCGCCGACGTCTCCGACGACGCCCAGGTCGAGGCGATGATCGCCGAGGCGACCGAGCGGCTGGGCGGCCTCGACATCCTGGTCAACAACGCCGGGGTCGGCTACCACAACAAGTCCTCGTTCGACGTCTCGGACGAGCAGTGGTCGCACGTCTTCGACGTCAACCTGCGGGCGTTGTGGAAATGCAGCGTCGTGGCGGGACGGCACATGGCCGCGCACGGTGGCGGATCGATCGTCAACATCGGCTCGATCTCCGGGAATCATCGTCAACCGGCCGCAGTGGCAGGCGGAGTACAACGCGTCGAAGGCGGCCGTCCACCAACTCACCAAGTCCCTCGCCGCGGAATGGGCGCCGCTCGGGATCCGCGTCAACGCCGTGGCGCCCGGCTACGTGAAGACCGAGATGGCCCCGGTCGACCGCCCGGAGTTCCGGCAGAACTGGATCGAGGACGCCCCGCAGCGGCGCTACGCGTCTCCCGAGGAGATCGCCCCGACCGTGGTGTTCCTGGCCAGCGACGCGTCGTCGTTCATGACCGGGTCGGTGCTCGTCATCGACGGCGGCTACACGCTCTTCTAGCCGAGGACGTCGCGCAGCGCGCCCAGCAGCAGGGTGACGCGATCGAGGCGGGCGTTGTTGCCCATCAGGCCGATCCGCCAGACGGTGGCGGCGAAGTCGCCGACCCCGGCGCCGATCTCGATGTCGTAGTCGTCCAGCAGCCGGCGGCGTACCTGCGCCGCGTCGACACCGTCGGGCACCCGGACCGTCGTGAGCTCCGGCAGCCGGCGAGCCGTCCTGCGCGAAGAGCTCCAGCCCCATCTTGGCCAGGCCGTCCTGCAGCGCCTCGCCGCATTCCTGGTGCCGGGCGTGTACGGCGGTCAGGCCCTCCTCGAGGATCCGGCCGAGCGCCGCGTGCAGCGACGCGACCATCGCGACCGGCGCGGTGTGGTGGTACTTGCGTCCGCCGCCTTCGCCGGCGACGTAGGCACCGATCATGCCCAGGTCGAGATACCACGAGCGCGGGTCGACCACCCGCCGCGACCAGGCCCGCTCGCCCATCGAGAACGGCGCCAGCCCGGGCGCCACACCGAGGCACTTCTGAGTGCCGGAGTAGGCCAGGTCGACGCCCCAGGCGTCGAGAGCGACGTCGATCCCGGCGAGGGAGGTCACACAGTCGGCCAGCACGAGGGCGTCGCCGCGGTCGTGCACCGCGGCGGCGAGGGCGGCCACGTCGTTGCGTACGCCGGTCGAGGTCTCGGCGTGCACCACCGCCACCAGCGCCGGCGCGGGATGGGCGGCGAGCACGGCGTCGACGTCCACCGGGGTGCCCCAAGGGAAGCGCACCGGCACGACCTGCGCGCCGCACCGCGACGCGACGTCGATCATCCGCTCGCCGAACTGACCGTTGGCCGCGACCACGACGACGTCGCCGGGATGGACGGTGTTGACGAACGCCGCCTCCATCCCCGCGCTGCCGGTGCCGGAGAGCGGGAGGGTGAGCGGGTTCGCCGTACCGAAGACGGTGCGCAACCGGTCGCACGTCTCGTCCAGGATGCCCAGAAAGAGCGGGTCGAGATGCCCCAGCAACGGCGCGCCGAGCGCCGCCGTCGCCTCCGGATAGGGGTTGGACGGGCCCGGGCCCAGCAGGGTGCGTTCGACCATGGTCATGGTTCTTGACCCTAACCCGGCGGGGCGGCCGGCCCGAATCCGGCGCCGTCAGAGCGAGGCGAAGACCGGGGGGTAGATCACCGTGCCGATCAATCCCGCCTTGTAGCCGGGCAGCCGGCGCAGCTGGAAGTGCCCGTCCGGTCCCTGGAAGGGATCGATCACGCCCTGCGCGCCGGAGGACAGGAACCCGAAACGGCCGTAGTAGGCGGGATTGCCGAGGACGACGACCATTCCGCGGTCGGTCCGCTCGGCGATCGCCAGGCCGGTCCGCACGAGCGCACTGCCGATCCCGGCGCGCTGATGGTCGGGGTGGACGCCGAGCGGCGCGAGCGACAGCACCGGACGGCCGGCGAGCAGGACGTCGCTGAAGAGCACGTGGCCGACGATCGTGCCGTCCTGCTCGGCGACCAGGGACAGCGACGGCAGCCACCCTTCGGTCGCCCGCAGCGAGTCGACCAGGTCCGCCTCGGCCGATCGCCCGAATGCGGCGGTATGCACGGTACGGACGTCGACGCGGTCACCGGGAAGTTCTGGGCGGACGAACATGGGCACCCGGGCAGTTTCGCATGCCCCCCTGATCGCCGCAGCGCCCGGATGTCGGGCAGTCGGCTCTACCGTCCGGACGTTGCTGGACTACGCCGGGTGTCTGTCGTCGCGGTCATGCTCGCGGAGCGAGCAGTCCGCCCTTCTGGTAGTCGGCCCAGGAGAGGTTCCAGTCGCCGTAGCCGTCCCAGACTGGGAGCACCTGAGAGGTGCCGGTGTGGGTCCAGGTAACCGGATCGCCGATCTGGGACCAGTTGTAATACCACTCGGCGTCGGCGGGCGCCATGTTGGTGCAGCCGTGCGAGAGATTTGCCTGCCCGAGTTCGCCGTTCCAGTAGGCGTCGTGCAGGAATTCGCCGTCGTAGCTGACGCGCACCGACCAGGGCACCTCGATGCTGTAGAACGGCTCGCCCGGCGAGCTGGTCATGAGCTCCGGATTGGACTTGGCCATGTCGACGGCGGTGCCGAGATAGGTCGGCGTCGAGGGCGCGCCGAGTGAGATGCGGAACGTCCGGATGAGCTTGCCGCCGTCGTACACCCACATCTTGTCGACGCCGGGTTTCCCGTTGATCTGCACGATGTGCGCAGCACCCGTCCTGATGGTGAGCGCCGGGCTGTTGTCGAACACCAGTCCGCGACCGGCCCACAGACCCTTGATCGGCATGGTCACCTTGATGACCGAGTGAGCCGGCCAGTAGTGCTGCGGCCGGTAATGCGCTTCCAGCGCCTGCGCCGCCTGCGACGAGTGTTCGAAGTACCAGGCGCCGTGCGCCGGTGCCCCGTTCACGGTGACCCGGACCACCTTGTCGAATACGGATGCGTCGGTGGGCTTCTGCGAGAAGTAGGCGATGATCGGCATCGCGATCCCGTAGGACTGCCCGTCGCTTTCGAGGAAGGTCACGTGCACCGGCGTTCCCGACCCCCGTCGTGGCTTGGGCGGCGCCGGGCGGGTCGGGTGCGGTGAAGGTGTCGGTGTGGGGTGCGCCGCCGCACCGAGGGCGTGTGCGGGGCGGCCTGTGGTGCTCTGCGAGTGGGCCACGGCCGTGGAGCACCCCGCGAGCAGGAGCCCGGCGACGACGGTCCCGACAACAGCCGACGATCTCCGTCTCATGCGCACCAGATCACGTTAGGTCGCCGCTGGGGCATCCCGCACGATAATGCGATGTACGACACCAATGGCTCGGTCCGGCGACGACGCAATGACAAAACCCCCAAGAGGTGAACCCGCCGAATACCGCGAACAGGCAATGGACCGGCCAAGATCCGCTTACCGCACGTCTTCACGGGCTCGTGGCAGGAGTACGCCGCCACGCCCATCGCTGGACGAGCAGGGTCGAGGTGCCCGAGACGATGATCGCGGACAGGTTGATCAACAACTGCAGCGCCGATCCGCCGGCGAGGCCCGGGTTGCCGAGCGCCAGGGCGACCGCGATGTTCCCGGCCGCGGGCACCGTCGTGACCGAGATCAGCACCCCGATCAGTGCGCCGGACTTCGACGAGGTCAACGAGATCATCCCGGCGATGGCGGCGAGGAACGCGACGATGAAGGAGAACCAGTCCGGGTGCGAGATGAAGTCGGTGAACGGCCGGTTCCGGTCGAGCATCTCCGGGTCGACCAGACCCACCGCCCGACCGATGAGGGTCGCGAGGATCGTCACCGCGATCGCGGTCGGGAAGCCGACCACCAACGCCCGTACCGACCTGCGCAGCTGGTGCCACTGCCGCTGCACGAGCGCGACGCAGATCCCGGCCAGCGGGCCGAACTCCGGCCCGACCACCATCGCTCCGACGATGAGGATCGGCTCGTCGAGCAGTACGCCGATGCCGGCGATCATGGTGGCGATGGTCAGGAAGGCCAGAAAGGCCACGGACAGCGCGGATTCCTCGTTGATGGTCGATTCGACCTGCTCCCAGACCACCGCGTCCTGGCCGTGACCGGGCGCCCGCGCCTCCGCCCGGTCGACCGCGGCCGACAGGGCGGTGTCGATCTCCTCGAGGGTGATCGACCCCCGCTCGCGCAGGCCGAGATCGGACAGCCCGCCCAGCACGTCGTTCGCCGCCTCGCGCGCGACGTCGGCGCTGATCAGGTCGCCCGCCGGATCGCGGGCGACGCCGCGCAGCACGACGACGTTCGTGGCGCCGACATCGGTGTCGAGCAGGTCGAGGACGCGGTCGGCCAGGTCCGCCGGGGTGATGACGCGCAGGTGCAGCACGGCGGCAGTGTCTCAGCCCGAGCGGGCAAAACCGGTCAGCTACGCTCGGCGAGGTGCAACCCACCCGAGCGCTGACCGTCGACGGCTTCGACTACGAGGTCGACAGCTATTCGATCGTCGACGGCGCCTACACCGACGACTTCGCCATCGGCGGCGGGTCGGTGGTGCTCCGCGGACGGCTCGGCGACGTCGTGGCCACCGCCAC
Organism: uncultured Actinomycetota bacterium; assembly: GCA_963775655.1. Classification (GTDB taxonomy): domain Bacteria; phylum Actinomycetota; class Actinomycetes; order Mycobacteriales; family QHCD01; genus DASXJE01. The sequence goes on from CAVZJT010000002.1 coordinate 404,485, forward strand.
CGTGTCGGCCGCGAACCTGCCGCAGGCGCTGGGTCACGCGCTCACCCTCCTGATGGGCGCGGAGCCGGCCGACGGGACCGCGCAGTTGCAGATCACCGGCTACGTCGACAGCGAGACCGGCTCGCTGATGGAGGTCGACCGGCACGAGGTCCCGGCACCCGCCACGGACTAGCTGGCCGACTTGTCGGGCGGGCGGGAGTCGATCCCGGCTTCCTTGCGCTGCTCGGGCGTGATCGGCGTGGGCGCGCCGGTCAACGGGTCGTAGCCGCCGCCGGACTTCGGGAAGGCGATGACGTCGCGCAGCGACGTACCTCCGGCGAGCAGCATGGCGACCCGGTCCCAGCCGAAGGCGATCCCGCCATGCGGCGGCGGACCGAACTTGAACGCCTCGAGCAGGAACCCGAACTTCTCCTGCGCCTGCTCGGGGGTGATGCCCATGATCGAGAAGACCCGCTGCTGGACGTCGGCCTGGTGGATACGGATGGAGCCGCCACCGATCTCGTTGCCGTTGCAGACGATGTCGTAGGCGTAGGCCAGGGCCTCGCCCGGCGCCTCCTCGAACCGGTCGATCCAGTCGGCGTTCGGCGACGTGAAGGCGTGGTGCACCGCCGTCCAACGCCCGGAGCCGACCGCGACGTCGGTGGTCTTCTCGGCCAGTTCGAACAGCGGGGCGTCCTTCACCCACACGAACGACCATTGGCTCTCGTCGATCAGTCCGCCGCGCCGGCCGATCTCCAACCGGGCCGCGCCGAGCAGGGCGCGGGCGTCGGACGGGTCGCCCGCGGCGAAGAAGATCGCGTCGCCGGCCTCCGCGCCGACGGCTTCGGCGAGCCCGTCCCGCTCGTGCTCGGCGAGGTTCTTCGCCACCGGGCCGCCCAGGGTCCCGTCGTCGCCGACGAGGACGTAGGCCAGGCCCGGCGCCCCGTGCTGCTTGGCGAAGTCCTGCCACGCGTCGAGCTGCTTGCGGGGCTGCGCGGCGCCGCCCGGCTGAATCACGGCTCCGACGTACGGCGCCTGGAACACCCGGAACGGGGTCTGGCTGAAGTACTTCGTCAGGTCGGTGAGCTCGAGGTCGAAGCGCAGGTCCGGCTTGTCGGTGCCGTAGCGGGCCATCGATTCGGCGTAGGTGATCCGCGGGATGGGCAGCGGGATCTCGTAGTCGGCCAGCTCGGACCACAGCGCGGCGACGATCGCCTCCCCCACCGCCATCACGTCGTCCTCGTCGACGAAGGACATCTCGATGTCGAGCTGGGTGAACTCCGGCTGCCGGTCGGCGCGGAAGTCCTCGTCGCGGTAGCAGCGGGCGATCTGGAAGTAGCGCTCCAACCCGGCGACCATCAGCAGCTGCTTGAACAGCTGCGGGGACTGCGGCAGGGCGTACCAGCTGCCGGGCCGCAGCCGGGCCGGCACCAGGAAGTCGCGGGCACCCTCCGGTGTGGACCGGGTCATGGTCGGCGTCTCGACCTCGACGAACTGCTGCGCGTCGAGCACGGCCCGGGCGATCCGGTTGACGTCCGACCGCAGCCGGATCGCCGCCGCCGGTCCGGCCCGGCGCAGGTCGAGGTAGCGGTAGCGCAGCCGGATCTCCTCGCCGACGTCGACATGCTCGTCGAGCGGGAACGGCAGCGGCGCCGATTCGGACAGTACGTCGAGCTCGGTCGCGGTGACCTCGATCTGTCCGGTGGGCAGGTTGGGGTTCTCGTTGCCTTCCGGCCGGCGCCCGACGGTGCCGACCACCGCGACGCAGTACTCGGCGCGCAGGTGGTGGGCGTCCTCCTCGCGGAAGACGACCTGCACGACCCCGCTCGAGTCGCGCAGGTCGACGAAGATGACCCCGCCGTGGTCGCGGCGGCGCGCGACCCAGCCGGCGAGGGTGACGGTCTCGCCCACGTGCTCGGCGTTGAGTGAGCCGGCGGGGTGGGTGCGGATCATGTAGCTGTCTCCTTCGAAGCGGATACCGTCGGGCGAAGGTCGGGCGCCGGTGGCGCCCAGGTATCCGGATCGGCCGGCTGCTGCTCCCCGGACCGGATGTCGCGCACCTCGTCGCCGGATTCCCCGTGCGGGAACCAGACGTAGGGGATCCCGCGCCGGTCGGCGAAGCGGATCTGTTTGCCGTACTTCGCCGGCTCCGGTGCCACCTCGGCGGCGATGCCGCGCCGCCGCAGCCCGGCCGCGATCCGGTTGCACGCCGACCGGGCCGGCTCGTCCGGGACGGCGACGAGTACGCAGGTGGGCACCTTCCGGTTGATGGTGAGCGCCTTCGCACCGAAGAGCCGGCCCATGATCCGGGTGATCCCGATGGACATGCCGACCCCGGGATAGGTGGTGTCGCCGGCCCGCGCCAACGTGTCGTAGCGGCCGCCGGAGCAGATGGAGCCGACGCTCTCGTGCCCGGTGAGGAAGCTCTCGTAGACGGTGCCGGTGTAGTAGTCCAGGCCGCGCGCGATCCGCAGGTCGGCGAGCAGCAGGCCGGGCGCGTGTTCCCGCGCCGTCTCGACCACCCGGGTGAGCTCCTCGATCCCGGTGTCGAGCAGCGGGTCGCTGACGCCGAGGGCGCGCACCCGGTCGGCGAAGGACGCGTCCTCCGTGGCGATCTCGGCGAGCTGCAGGCACGCCGTCGCCTGGGCGGCGGAGAGGCCGATGTCGCGGAGCATCTCCTCCACCGCCGCGGGGCCGGCCTTGTCGAGCTTGTCGACGGCGCGCAGCACCGGTGCCGGGTCGTCGATGCCGAGCCCGCGGTAGAAGCCCTCGGTCAGCCGCCGGTTGTTGGCGTGCACCCGGATCGGCGGGATCGGCAGCGCGGACAGCGCATCGAGGACGACCAGCGGCAGTTCGGCCTCGTAGTGGTCGGGCAGCGTGTCGACGCCGACCACGTCGATGTCGGCCTGGCAGAACTCGCGGTAGCGGCCCTCCTGCGGCCGCTCACCGCGCCACGCCTTCTGGATCTGGTAGCGGCGCAGCGGGAAGTTCAGCTTCCCGGCGTTCTCGAGCACGTAGCGGGCGAACGGCACGGTCAGGTCGAAGTGCAGGCCGAGGCCGGCCCGGGTGGGGTCGTCGTCCTCGCCGGCCTGCAGCCGGTGCAGGAGGTAGATCTCCTTGTCCGTCTCGCCCTGGTGCACCAGCCGTTCGGTCGGCTCGACCGCCCGCGTCTCGATCGGCGCGAACCCGTGCAGCTCGAACGTCGACGCGATGGTGGCGATCACCTGCTGCTCGATCATCCGCTCGTGCGGAAGCCACTCCGGGAACCCGCTCAGCGGCTGCGGCCGGGTCACAGCCCGGCCCTCGGGATCGCGCCGGAGGCCATCTGCAGGTAGGGGTTGGTGGCGCGTTCCCGGCCGATGGTGGTCGACGGGCCGTGACCGGGGTGGACCACCGTCGCGTCGTCCATGGGGAGTACGACGTCGCGCAGCGAGTCGAACATCTCCTCCTCGCTGCCGCCCGGCAGGTCGACCCGGCCGATCGAGCCGGCGAAGAGCACGTCGCCGGCGAGGAGCACCGGGGCGTCCGGGGTGGACAGGCCGAACACGACCGAGCCCGGGGAGTGCCCGGGGGCGTGCCGGATCGTGAGGTCGAGCCCGGCCAGCGACACGGTGGAGCCGTCGGTCAGTTCGCGGACGTCGTCCGGCTCGGCGAAGCTCAACCGGCCGAAGATCGGCGTACCCGGCGCGGCGCCGAGCCCGCTCCACGGGTCGGCGATCTGGCCGCGGTCGGCGGGGTGCACGTAGGCCGGCACCTCGCGGGCGTCGCAGACCGGGACGACCGAGAACGTGTGGTCGATGTGGCCGTGGGTGAGCGCGACCGCGACCGGGTGCAGCCGGTGCTCGCTGAGCAACTCGTCGAGCTGCCCGACGGCGTCGATGCCCGGGTCGACGATCACGCACTGTTCACCGGGTCCGGGGGCGAGCACCCAGCAGTTGGTGCCGGGTGGTCCGGCCGGGAACCCGGCGACAAGCACGGCGACGCCCTTCGGTCGAGGAGGCGGGGACTCCGTCGAGCCTACCGACCCTGGCCTACAGGCTTCTCTCAGCTTCGACTCGTAGACTCTCGGCGCGATCCACCACGTCCGGAGGAGGCCAGCCCGTGCCGAGCAACAGGCAACGCCGGGAGGCCGCCGAGCGCCATCTCCGCCGCCAGCTCCAGCGTCGGCAGGAGGCCGCGGCCAAGCGCCGCCGGCGCGCCGCGATCGGCGGCTCGGTCGCCGCCGTGGTCGTCGTGGTCGTGGTGGTGCTGCTCCTGACGACCGGGGTCTTCGGCGGGTCGAGCAAGAAGGCGGCGGTCGCCGTACCCAGCTCGAAGGCCACGGCCACCGGAACTGCCAAGCCGACCGCGACGCCGTCGCCGTTCGCCACCCGCACCTTCGCCAAGGCCGCTCGCGCCGTCCGCAGGACGAGCGGGCCGTGCGGCTACGCGGAGACCGCGCAGTCGCTGAAATCGCCGTACACCAAGGACGTCGGGCTGCCGCCCGATCCCAAACCCACGCCCGACTCCGGCACCGTCGCCGTATCGCTGTCGACCACCGACGGCCCGATGACGTTGAGCCTGGACCGCGCGAAGGCCCCGTGCGCCGTGCAGAGCTTCCTCTATCTCGTGAAGAAGGGTCTCTACGACGGATCGACCTGCCCGCGGGTCACCACGACCGGGATCTACGTGCTGCAGTGCGGCGACCCGTCGAACAGCCAGCAGGGCGGGCCGACGTACGACTTCAAGCAGGAGACGACGAAGACGACCGACTACTCCCCCGGCGTCGTGGCGATGGCCAACACCGGCCGCCCCAACTCCACCGGCAGCCAGTTCTTCATCATCTACAAGAACAGCAACAGCGGGCTGCAGAAGAGCTACTCGGTCGTCGGGACGGTCAGCAAGGGCCTGGCGACGGTCGCCAAGGTCGCGAAGGCCGGTGCCGCCGGCGGTCAGGCCGCGGGAGACGGCAAGCCCGTCCTCGGCATGACGATCACCACCGCGACGACGTCCGGCTGACCCACGCGATAGCCGGCCCCCGGCTCCATGATCAAGAGGGGATTCGTCCGGCGTTTCGTACCGGAATCCCCTCTTGATCATGAGGGTGGGCAGCGGCGGGCGGGGCGGGGCCCGGCGCTCGGGTCAGGTGCCGGAGGTCACGCGGTAGACGTCGTAGACGCCTTCGACGCCACGGACGGTGCGCAGCAGGTGGCCGAGGTGCTTCGGGTCGCCGAGCTCGAAGGTGAACCGGCTCACCGCCACCCGGTCGCGGGTGGTGGTGACCGACGCGGAGAGGATGTTGACCTTCTCGTCGGAGAGCATCCGGGTGACGTCGGAGAGCAGCCGGTGCCGGTCGAGCGCTTCGACCTGGATCGCGACGAGGAACAGCGACCCCGACGACGGCGCCCATTCGACGTCGACCAGCCGCTCCGGCTGGGCGTGCAGGGCCGCGGCGTTGGTGCAGCTGCGGCGGTGCACGGACACGCCGCCGCCACGGGTGACGAAGCCGAGTACGTCGTCGCCCGGCACCGGTGTGCAGCACTTCGCCAGCTTCACCCACACGTCGCCGCTGCCGCCGGAGGTGTCCTTGACGACGATGCCGGGGTCGCCCGGGGCGGGACGCCGGGTGTGGCTGGGCATCGCGGTCTCGGCGATGTCCTCGGTCGCGCCCTCCGGCCCGCCGAGCGACGTGACCAGCTTGTGCACCACCGACTGGGCCGAGACGTGGTTCTCCCCGACCGCGGCGTAGAGCGCCGAGACGTCGGGGTAACGCAGCTCCCGGGCGAGCGTGGTGAGCGCCTCGCCGCCGGTCAGCCGCTGCAGCGGCAGACCCTCCTTGCGCATCGCCCGGCTGATCGCGTCCTTGCCGGACTCGATCGCGTCCTCGCGCCGCTCCTTCGCGAACCACTGCCGGATCTTGGTCTTCGCGCGCGGGCTGGCGACGAAGGTCCGCCAGTCGCGGGACGGCCCGGCGTTCTCCGACTTCGAGGTGAAGATCTCGACGACGTCGCCGTTGTCGAGCTCGCTCTCCAGCGCGACCAGCCGGCCGTTGACCCGGGCGCCGATGCAGCGGTGGCCGACCTCGGTGTGTACGGCGTAGGCGAAGTCGACCGGCGTCGACCCGGCCGGCAGCGACATCACGTCGCCCTTCGGGGTGAAGACGTAGACCTCGTTGGAGGCGAGGTCGAAACGCAGCGAGTCGAGGAACTCGCCGGGCTCCTTGGTCTCCCGCTGCCAGTCGAGCAACTGCCGCAGCCACAGCATGTCGTCGTTGCCCGCCGGTACGGCGACCTCGACGCCCTTGGCCTCCTTGTACTTCCAGTGCGCGGCGATGCCGTACTCGGCGGTGCGGTGCATCGCGAAGGTGCGGATCTGGAACTCGACCGGCTTGCCCTCCGGGCCGATCACCGTCGTGTGCAGCGACTGGTACATGTTGAACTTCGGCATCGCGATGAAGTCCTTGAACCGGCCGGGGACCGGCTGCCAGGTCGCGTGGATGACCCCGAGGGTGGCGTAGCAGTCGCGGACGCTGTCGACGAGGATCCGGATGCCGACGAGGTCGTAGATGTCGGCGAAGTCGCGGCCGCGCACGATCATCTTCTGGTAGATCGAGTAGTAGTGCTTCGGTCGGCCGGTGACCGTCGCCTTGACCTTCGCGGCGCGCAGGTCGCTCGTCATCCGCTCCGACACGTTGGTCAGGTGTACGTCGCGGGACGGGGCGCGTTCGGCGACGAGCCGCACGATCTCGTCGTAGCGCTTGGGGTAGAGGGTGGCGAAGGCCAGGTCCTCGAGCTCCCACTTGACGGTGTTCATGCCCAGCCGGTGGGCCAGCGGCGCGAGCACCTCGATCGTCTCGCGGGCCGTCCGCTCCTGCTTCTCCGGCGACAGGAAGCGCAGGGTGCGCATGTTGTGCAGCCGGTCGGAGAGCTTGATGACGAGGACCCGCGGGTCGCGGGCCATCGCGACGATCATCTTGCGGATCGTCTCGGCCTGCGCCGCGTCGCCGTACTGCACCTTGTCCAGCTTGGTGACGCCGTCGACGAGGTGGGCGACCTCGTCGCCGAAGTCGGACTCGAGCTCGGCCAGGGTGTAGCCGGTGTCCTCGACCGTGTCGTGCAGCAGGGCGGCGACCAGCGTGGTGGTGTCCATGCCCAGCTCGGCCAGGATGGTGGCCACCGCGAGCGGGTGGGTGATGTAGGGGTCGCCGCTCTTGCGCAGCTGGCCGCGGTGGTGGTGATCGGCGACGTCGTAGGCGCGCTGCAGCAGCTTCAGATCGGCCTTGGCGTGCACGGCCCGGTGGGTCGCGACCAGCGGCTCGAGGACAGCACCCACCCCGGACGGGCTCTGCCCCGCCGTGATCCGCCGGGCGATCCGGGCCCGCACCCGGCGCCGGCGCTGGGTCTCTCCCGGCGCGGCGACGGCCGGGCGGTCGGCGGAGTCGTCGTCGGCCGGGCGGTCGGCGGCTGCCTTATCGGCGCCAACGTGATCGGCGCCAACGTGATCGGCTGCCGGCGTGATCGGAGCCCGCGTGATCGGGGCCGGCGTGATCGGGACCGGCGCGGTCGGCATCGGCGATCGCGGACTCGGCCTCGACCGCCGATGGGTCCGCCTGGGCGGCGGACGGCGCGACGTCAGAACTCAGGGCTGCTCCCCTCGGTCGCTTTTCCTTCCCCCGAGTCTACGGCCACCGGCGCGCTGGACGCGCGATCAGACCGTGAGCAACGCCTGCACCGTGTATGGCCTGATCCGCTCCCGGCCGCCGAGGTCGGCCAGCTCCAGGATCACCGACACCCCGGCCACCTCGGCACCCACCTGTTCCAGCAGCCGCAGCGTGGCTTCGAGGGTTCCGCCGGTGGCGAGCACGTCGTCGACGACCAGCACCCGCTGCGCCGGATGCAGGGTGTTGGCGTGCATCTCGATCACGGCCTCGCCGTACTCGAGCGTGTAGGCCGTCGACACGGTGTGCGGCGGCAGCTTGCCGGCCTTGCGGACCGGGATCACGCCCACGCCGGTGGCGTAGGCGATGGCGGCGGCGAGCAGGAAGCCGCGGGCCTCGATCCCCACCACCACGTCGAAGCCGTCCGGGCCGTGGTGGGCGATCAGGCCGTCGATCGCCGCGGCGAACGCCGGGCCGTCGGCCAGCAGCGGCATGATGTCCCGGAAAAGGATCCCGTGCGTCGGAAAATCCGGTACGTCGCGGATGTGGCCGGCGACGAGGGCGCCCAGGGCCTGCGCGTCGGCGTCCGGCACGGTGTCGTCGGCGGTCACCGGCGGCGCTTCTGCTGCGGTCGGCCGCCCCGCTTCTGCTGGGGTCGGCGCTTGCTCTGCGGCCGGGCTCCGGGCCGCGGCGCCTCCCCGGGCGGCGGGTTGTCCGCCCCGGGCGACGGACCGGCGGCCGGGGCCAGGACCGCCGTCGTGGTGCCGGCGCCGGCGTCGCCGCCGGATCGGGCGGTCGCCTCGGCCTTCGCGGCGGCCGAGGCGCGGCGGGCGGCGACCCGCTTGGCGAGGGCCTGGTACTGCGGCTGCCGCTCCTTGAGGTCGCAGGCGATCGGCGTGGCGAGGAACAGCGAGGAGTAGGCGCCGGTGGCCAGACCCACGAAGAGGACCAGGGCGAGGTCCTTGATCGTCCCGACGCCGAGCAGACCGGCGCCGACGAAGAGCAGCCCGGCGACCGGCAGCAGGGCGATCAGCGACGTGTTGATCGACCGGGCCAGTGTCTGGTTGACGGCCTTGTTGGCCGCCTCGGAGTAGGTCTGCTTCGTGCTGCCGAGAATGCCTCGGGTGTTCTCGCGGACCTTGTCGTAGACGACGATGTTGTCGTAGAGCGAATAACCCAGGATGGTCAACAGCCCGACGACCGTCGACGGAGTGACCTCGAACCCGATCAGCGAGTAGATCCCCGCGGACAGCACGAGGTCGTGCAGCACGCCGACGATGGCGCCGACCGACAGCCGCCACTCGAAGAACGCCGAGATGAAGATCGTCACCGCGACGAGGAACACGACGAGCGCGACCAGCGCCTTGTCGGTGACGTCGCGGCCCCACGAGGCGCTGACCTGACTCACGCTGATGTCGTTGGCGGCCATCGGTTTGCCGTCGATCGGGATCTTCGGCCCGAGCGAGGAGGCGATCGCGTTCTCGAGCGTGTTGATCCTGGCCTGCGGCAGGATCGAGGTCTTGACCACGAACTGCGCCGACGAGCCGCTGCCGGCCTGCTGGATCGACTCGGTCGGGACACCGGATTTGGTCACCGCGGTCTGGACCTCGGAGATGGTCGCGTGCCCGGTCGGGAACTGCAGCGAGTTGCCGCCCTTGAAGTCGATCCCGAAGTTGAAGCCGCGCAACCCGATGGACAGGACGCAGATCACCATCAGGACGGCCGACAGCGCGTACCACCGCTTGCGGTGCTCGACGAACCCGAAGTTGGTCTCGCCGCGGTAGAGCCGCTGGATCGTCGACACGTCAGGACTCCTTCGTGACGCGGTCGCGCCGCCGGGCCGCGGCCCGCTCGGCGGCGTTCGGCCCCTCGGCCGTGGCGGCCTGCTCCTCGGCCCGCGCGGCCTGTACGGCGCCGAGGCCGGAGAAGCGGGGCGAGGAGAAGGTCTTGGACAGCGACGCGACCGAGATCAGCGGATGGGTGAACAGGAACACCACGACCAGGTCGAGGATCGTCGACAGGCCCAGCGTGAAGGCGAAGCCCTTCACGTCGCCCGCCGCGAGGTAGTAGAGGATCGCCGCGGCGAGGAACGACACCGCGTCGGCGGTCAGGATGGTCCGCCGCGCCCGGACCCACGCCCGGGGTACGCCGGAGCGCATCGACCGGCCCTCGTGGACCTCCTCCTTGAGCCGTTCGAAGAACACGACGAAGGAGTCGGCGGTGATACCGACCGCCACGATGAAGCCGGCGATCCCGGCCAGCGTCAGCGTGAAGCCGATCTGTCTGCCCAGCAGCACGATGCAGGCGTAGACCAGGAGCCCGGAGACGATCAGGCTGGCGATCGTCACCAGGCCGAGCGCCCGGTAGTAGATCAGCGAGTAGATGACGACCAGGATCAGCCCGATGCCGCCGGCCAGCAGCCCGGCCTTGAGCTGGTCGCTACCCAGGGTCGGCGAGATCGTCTCCGCCTGCGAGACGCTGAACGACAGCGGCAGCGCGCCGTACTTGAGGTCGTTGGAGAGCGTCGTCGCGCTCTTCTGGTCGAACTGGCCGGTCACCTGGGTCGAGCCGTTGATCGTGCCCTGGATCTCCGGCGCCGACAGCACCTTGCCGTCGAGGACGAACGCGACGAGGTTGGCCGGGTCGTTGGGCGTCGCCGTCTTGTTGTGCTTGCTGGTGTAGTCGGCCCAGACCCCCTGCCCCTTGCTCTTCAGGTCGATCAGGATCGTCCAGCCGCCCAGCGAGTTGCCGCCCGACCCGAACTGCGCCTGCGCGTTCGAGACCTGGGTGCCGGAGATGATCGACGGCGCGAGGATGTATTTCTGCTTGCCGTCGGCGCTGCACGCGACGATCGGCTTCGACGGCGGGGCGGCGGCGGCGGTCTTGGCCAGCTGCGAGCACGGCTTGGCGAGGTCGGCCTGGGTGATGCCGGGCGGGAGCTGGGCGGTCGGCGACGTCGGTGCGGCCGTCGGGGGCACGGTCGGGGTGGGCTTCGGCTTCGGCGCCTGGGCGATCGGCGGGATCACGTCGCCCTGCGGCTTGGTGGACTTCGTCGAGGTGGCCTTGGCCTTGGGCTTCGTCGCTGTGGCCGAGGGTGTCGGCTTACCGGCGGCACCCGGGCTGGAACTCGTGGTCGGTGACGGGGACGGCGTCGCCGGCGGGTTGGGCTGCAACGGGCCTTGGATGACCGGCCGGAAGTAGAGCTGGGCCGTGCTGCCGAGTTGCTTCGCCTGCTCGCCGTTCTTGCCCGGCACCGAGATGATGATCCGGTCGGTGCCTTCGACGACCACCTCGGAGTTGGCGACGCCGAGGCCGTTGACGCGGTCCTCGATGATGTTGCGGGCGACATCCATGTCGGCCTGGTTGGGCGGCTTACCGTTCGTCGTGCGGGCCTGCAGGGTGACGGTGGTGCCGCCCTCGAGGTCGAGGCCGAGCTTGGGCTTGGGGTTGGACCCGGTCAGGAAGACGAGCGCGTAGAGGATGGCGAGGAGCCCCGCGAGCGTCGCGAAGTAGCGTCCGGCCCGCAGGTGGGCTGACGGTGGTGGTGCCACGGAGTGGTCGTCTCCTCGTCCCGTTGTCTAGCGCGCGCCGACGGCCCGGCGTCCCCGGCCAGTATGGCTGAGCCCGCGCCGTCGCCGAGAATGTCCCGTCACATGTGTCATTCCCGCGGGTTGTCCGGCTTCGTCTCCGGGTCGCCGTAGGCCCTGCCCTCGTCGTTGTAGCCCCCGTCGGTGATCTCGCCCTCGGTCGTGGCCTCGCCGATGCCCATGTCCTGGTCGGCGGTGCCGCTCAGCACCTCACCGATCGCCGCCCGGGCGAACCGGACCACGACACCGGGGGCGATCTCGAGGTCGGCGGTCCGCTCGTCCAGGTGCACCACCCGGCCGTGGAGTCCGGACGTGGTCATGACCTCCGTGTCGACCGTGAGCGCGGCACGCATGGCCTGGGCGGCCCGCGCGGTCCGCATCTGCCGCCGCGCCGGGACCACCACGAGCAACAGGAAGACGACGGCAAGCAGGATCAGCGGCAAGAGGGCATTCACGGTGCGGTTCGCTCCTTATGTCCAGCAAAGACGGCATGCTCACCCGAGGTGACCGGCCCGCGGGAGTCTAGGTGTCGCCGCCCTCCGCGGGCAAAGCCCCGTCATCCAGCAGGGCCTCATCAGCCCCACCCAGCGACGGGGACACACCCTGCGGGGGCAACGCGCGACGAGCGGGTGGGGTTCCAGGGGCGGCCGGCCGGGCGGTCATCGGGCGGCGCGCGCGGTCACTCGTCGAAGAGCATCGGCGCCTCGGGCCGCGGGCCGGGTGCGGCCAGCCCGAGGTGCGACCAGGCGGCCGGCGTCGCGACCCGGCCGCGGGGCGTCCGGGCCAGCAGCCCGGCGCGGACCAGGAACGGCTCGGCCACCTCCTCCACCGTCTGGGCCTCCTCGCCGACGGCGACCGCGAGGGTGCTCACCCCGACCGGTCCGCCGCCGAACCGGCGTACCAGGGCGTCGAGCACGCCGCGGTCGAGCCGGTCGAGGCCGATCTCGTCGACGTCGTAGACGGCGAGCGCGGCGCGGGCGACCGGCCGGGTGATGACCCCGTCGGCGCGCACCTCGGCGTAGTCGCGGACCCGGCGGAGCAGCCGGTTGGCGACCCGCGGCGTGCCCCGGGACCGGCCGGCGATCTCCGCCGCGCCGTCGTCGTCGAGGTCGATGCCGAGCAGCGCGGCGCTGCGGTGGAGCACCTGGCTGAGTTCGCCCGCGTCGTAGAAGTCCATGTGGCCGACGAAGCCGAACCGGTCGCGCAGCGGCCCGGTCAGCAGGCCGGACCGGGTGGTGGCCCCGACCAGCGTGAACGGCGCGACCTCGAGCGGGATCGCGGTCGCCCCGGGGCCCTTGCCGATGACCACGTCGACCCGGAAGTCCTCCATCGCGACGTAGAGCAGCTCCTCGGCCGGCCGGGCCACCCGGTGGATCTCGTCGATGAACAGGACGTCGCCCTCGGCGAGGTTGGACAACAGCGCCGCGAGGTCGCCGGCTCGTTCGATCGCCGGGCCGCTGGTCACCCGGATCGCCGTACCCAGCTCCGCGGCGATGATCATCGCCAGGCTGGTCTTGCCCAGGCCCGGTGGACCGGAGAGCAGCACGTGGTCGGGTGGGCGGGCCCGGCGGCGGGCGGACTCCAGCACCAGACCGAGCTGCTCGCGGACCCGGGCCTGCCCGACGAACTCCTCGAGCCGGCGGGGCCGCAGCGACGCCTCGACCTCACGCTCGTCGACCTCGGCCAGCGGCGAGACGACGTCCTCGGCACTGTCCGGCGGGTCGGCGGGGCGGTCGAGCGGGTTCATGCCCGGCCCAGCATGCGCAGGGCCGACCGGAGCAGGGTCGGGACGTCGGCACCGTCGTCGGCCTCCGGCGCGACGGCGTCGACCGCCTGATCGGCTTCCCGGGCCGTCCAGCCGAGGCCGACGAGGGCGTGTTGCAGCTGGTCGCGCCACGGGGCCACCGGCGCGACCGCGCCGGCCTCGACCCCGGCTGCGGCGGAATCCCCCACGGTGCCGATCCGGTCGCGGAGCTCCAGGACCAGCCGCTCGGCGCCCTTCTTGCCGATGCCGGGTACGGCGGTCAGCGCGGCCAGGTCGCGGGTCGCGACCGCCCGGCGCACCTCCTGCGGCGAGTGCACGGCGAGCACCGCCTGGGCCAGCCGCGGGCCGACACCGCTGGCCGTCTGCAGCAATTCGAACAGCGAACGCTCGTCGTCGTCGGCGAAGCCGTAGAGGGTCAGCGAGTCCTCGCGGACCACCAGGCTGGTGGACAGCCGCGCCCGCTGCCCGATCCGCAGCCGGGCCAGGGTGCCCGGCGCGCACTGCACGGTCAGGCCGATGCCGCCGACCTCGACGATCGCGCCGTCGGGGCTCAGCGCCACGACCGGTCCCTGCACGCTGGCGATCATCGCGCCACCGTAGCCGCGGCGGCGAGCGCCGCCTGTGCGGAGCCGCGCCAGATCTGGCAGATCGCCAACGCGAGGGCGTCGGACACGTCGGCGGGCGCGGGCCGCGCCGGCAGCCGGAGCAGGCGGGTCACCATGTTGGCGACCTGCGCCTTGTCGGCCCGTCCGGAGCCGGTGACCGCCGCCTTGACCTCGCTGGGGGTGTGCAGCGCCACCGGCACGTCGGCCCGGGTGGCGACCAGGATCGCCATCGCCGAGGCCTGCGCGGTGCCCATCACGGTGCGGACGTTGTGCTGGCTGAAGACGCGTTCGACGGCGACGACGTCCGGCCGGTAGCGGGCCGTCTCCTCCGCGAGCCGGTCGGCCAGCCGGACCAGCCGGGCGCCGATGTCGTCGCCGGCCGGGGTACGGATGACGTCGTAACACAGTGCCGACAGGGCCCGGCCGCGCGTGCCCTCGACGACCGCGAAGCCGCACCGGGTGAGCCCCGGGTCGACGCCAAGCACCCGCACGCCGCGTCCCTCCGCCTGCCGCCTATCGGACCGGTGCGGGCCGTCCGGCCCGAACACCCGTTCGACACGGTAGCGGCCTGGCGGCCACGAGCGGGGGTCCGCCACGCGGTGGGCTCAGCCGACCGACTCCATGATGGCGTCGGGGACGTCGAAGTTGGCGTAGACGTTCTGGACGTCGTCGCTGTCCTCCAGCGCATCGATCAGCCGGAAGACCTTGCGGGCGCCGTCCTCGTCCAGTTCCACCGAGACGGTCGGCAGGAAGCTGGCTTCGGCCGACTCGTATTCGATCCCCGCGTCCTGCAGGGCGGTGCGGACGGCGACGAGGTCGCCGGCCTCGCTGACCACCTCGTAGGACTCGCCGAGGTTGTTGACCTCCTCGGCGCCGGCGTCGAGAACCGCGGCCAGGACGTCGTCCTCACCCAGCCCGACCGTCGGGACGATGACCACGCCCTTGCGGTGGAACAGGTAGGACACCGAACCGGGGTCGGCCATCGACCCGCCGTTGCGGGTCATCGCGGTGCGTACGTCGGACGCGGCGCGGTTGCGGTTGTCCGTCAGGCACTCGATCAGCAGGGCGACCCCGCCGGGGCCGTAGCCCTCGTAGGTGATCGTCTCCCAGGTGGCGCCGCCCGCTTCGAGGCCGGCGCCGCGCTTGGCCGCCCGCTCGATGTTGTCGTTGGGGACCGAGCTCTTCTTCGCCTTCTGGATGGCGTCGTAGAGCGTCGGGTTGCCGGCCGGATCGCCGCCGCCCGTGCGGGCGGCCACCTCGATGTTCTTGATCAGCTTCGCGAACATCTTGCCGCGCTTGGCGTCGACGACGGCCTTCTTGTGCTTGGTCGTGGCCCACTTGGAGTGGCCGCTCATGCTTGTCCCTTCACGATCTGGACGAACAGCCCGTGTACGCGTGCGTCGCCGGTGAGTTCCGGATGGAACGACGTCGCGAGACGGTTCCCCTGCCGGACGGCGACGATTCTACCCGCGGCCGGACCGGCCTCGACCGTCCCGAGCGGATGCACCCCGGCACCGACGGTCTCGACCCAGGGTGCCCGGATGAACACCCCGTGGTACGGCGGCCCGTCGACCCCGCTGAGGTGGACGTCGGCCTCGAAGGAGTCGATCTGCCGGCCGAACGCGTTGCGCCGGACGGTCATGTCGATGCCGCCGAAGGTCCGCTGGCCCTCGGTCCCGTCGACGATCCGGTCGGCCAGCATGATCATCCCGGCGCAGGTGCCGTAGGCGGGCAGGCCGCCGGCGATCCGCTTCCCCAGTGGTTCGGCGACCTCGAAGATCTCCGCCAGGTTGGCGATCGTGGTCGACTCCCCGCCCGGGATGACGATGCCGTCGAGATCCTCGATCTCGTCGGGGCGGCGTACCGGTCGGGCGTCCGCACCGCACTCGGCGAGCATGCGCAGGTGCTCGCGCACGTCACCCTGCAGGGCGAGTACGCCGATCAGCGGTCTGGGGTTGGCCACCGCTCCAGGGTAGGTCGCCGGTGTCACCAGCCGCGATCGGCGTAGCGCTGCTCCTCGGGGAGCGTGTCGACGTTGATGCCGACCATCGCCTCGCCCAGCCCGCGGGACACCTTGGCGATGACGTCGGGGTCGTCGTGGAACGTGGTGGCGGCCACGATCGCCGACGCGCGCCGCTCGGGGTCGCCGGCCTTGAAGATGCCGGAACCGACGAAGACGCCCTCGGCGCCGAGCTGCATCATCATCGCGGCGTCGGCGGGTGTCGCGATCCCGCCGGCGGTGAAGAGCACGACCGGAAGCTTGCCCGCCTCGGCGACCTCGGCGACGAGCTCGTAGGGCGCGCGCAGGTCCTTCGCGGCGGCGTACAGCTCCGCGCTGTCCAATGTGGACAGTCGCCCGATCTCGGTGCGGATCGAGCGCATGTGCCGCGTCGCCTCGACGACGTTGCCGGTGCCGGCCTCGCCCTTGGACCGGATCATCGCGGCGCCTTCGGAGATCCGGCGCAGCGCTTCACCGAGGTTGGTGGCGCCGCACACGAACGGCACGGTGAACGCCCACTTGTCGATGTGGTGGCTCTCGTCGGCCGGGGTGAGCACCTCCGACTCGTCGACGTAGTCGACGCCGAGCGACTGGAGCACCTGCGCCTCGACGAAGTGCCCGATGCGGGCCTTCGCCATCACCGGGATGGAGACCGCGCTGATGATCTCGTCGATCATGTCGGGGTCGCTGGCCCGGGCCACCCCGCCCTGCGCGCGGATGTCGGCGGGGACCCGCTCCAGGGCCATCACGGCGACCGCGCCGGCGTCCTCGGCGATCTTGGCCTGCGCGGCGGTGACCACGTCCATGATCACGCCGCCCTTGAGCATCTCCGCCATGCCCCGCTTCACGCGGGCGGTGCCGGCCCGCGGGGTGGGCGAGGACGCAGCGGCCGGGGTGGTCTCGGGATTCTCAGGGGTGGACAAGTCGGTGCCTTCCGGTGCGTGAGGGGTCCGTGCCCCCATCGTACGGCGACGCGTCGGTGTGACCGGCACCTCGGCGCGCGACCGGCCGGTCAGTGGATGGACAGCCCGCCGGCCTTGCCGACCAGCAGGACCCAGGTCCCGCCCGGGTGCAGCAGCAGGTCGTGGCCGGCCTTGTCCCGGAACACGGTGGGCGAGGCCCGGTTCGCGCGGGTCCAGTGCCCGCGCAGCATGTGCCCGTCGCGGAAGACGTAGGCCGCCCCGTTGCCCACGGTCTTCGTGTCGGCCGACGGGTTGCCGGCCGCGTCGATGTCGCCGCGGTCGACGGTGACCTGGCAGATCTGCACGATCACGTTGGGCGTGCTGACCGCCGCGCCGCTGGCCGTGTGCAGGTCGGCGCCGTCGACGGTCCGGATCCAGCGCCGGGTCTTCGCGCCCCACCGGAACGAGATCGGGGTGCCGCCGACCATCCCGGTCAGGCCGTGCACCGTCTGCGCCTTCTGCACCTGCTGCGGGTCCTTCGCCGCCCAGCGCATGCCGATGTCCTTCGCGCCGGTCGCCTTGTGCAGGTTGGCGGTCAGGTCCTGCAGGTTGACGATCAGGTTGTAGGGGCTCGGCCGGTCGCCGGCCCGGTGGTAGGCGCTCGGGATGGCGCCGGCCGACGCGTCGACGAGGCCGCTGCGCTCGAAGTTGGCCACGACGGCGGCCGCGCCGCCGGAGAAGGCCAGTGCCGGCTTGCCGTACTGCTTGAGCAGCGCGGGGTCGCTGAACCGCACGCTGCGGACCGGGCCGACCTCGCTCGGCCGGTGGCTCGCGAACACGGCGAGCAGGCGGGTCAGGCCGCCCTCCACCTGCTCGGCGTAGACGACGTCCGCGTCGTTGACCCCGATCTGCGGGTACGCCGCCGACGTGTTGTCGATCTTGACGCCGATGACCGGGCCCTTGGGCACCGGCCCGAGGCCGGTCAGCGGGTTGACGGCCGGCGGCTTCGGCTTGGGTTTCGGTTTGGGCTTCGGCTTCGGTTTGGCCTTCGGCGAGGGCGACGGCGACGGGGACGGGGACGGACTGGCCGACGTGGGCGCCGCCGACGAGGACTTGGCCGCGGCACTCGGCTTGCCGCCCCCGGAGGTGCAGGCGGTCAGGGCCGCGATGCCGGCGGCCAGCAGGACGACCAGCAGTCGGCCGCGACGATTCCAGAACACGGGAGGGAGAGTAGCCGGGCTCAGCGCCGAACCGGGGAGGCGGGCGTCTCGGGCTCGGTGGTGCCGCGTGGCGAAATGGTGGCGTCGGCGATGTCGAAGAACGCCGGCAGCGGGCGCCGGCCGGCCGGTGCCAGCAGGCGCGGCAGGCGGCGGGAGCGCAGCGACCGGGTGTCACGCACCGCATCGTTGTAGAAACGGCGAGCGAGCACCACGCGGGTCGAGGCGTCGATCAGGTCGCGCATCGAGTCGGGGTCGAGGCCCGGCGGCAGGTCGGCCAGGGCCCGGCCGAGGTCGTTCTCGGCCGCCTCGCGCACGCTCGCGTCGGCCTCCAGCGCCGCCCGGGACGCCGTACGCAGCCGTTCGGTGCGGCCGGCGCCGAGCCGCTCGGGGGCGCGGTCGGCGAGCGCCTGCACGGCGGCGGCGCGACGGACCAGTTGGGCGTCGAGGGAGGCCTGGGCGGCGTCGACCCGGGTGTCGAGCCGGTCGAGACGCGTCGTCGTCCAGGTGACCCACGTCGCCAGCAGTGCCAGGAACGCGATGACCAGTACGGCGATCTCCATGCCCCGATCGTAGGCGGCGCCGCTCAGCCGCCCTCGGCACTCACCTGCTCCGGGTCGACCGCGACCACCGTTTCGTAGACCTGCAGGATCTGGGCCGCGACCACCGGCCAGTCGTAGGCACGCACCACCTGCCGCCCGATCGCGGCGAGCTCGGCCCGCCGCTCGGGGGCGTCGAGCAGTCCGGCCAGCGAGTCGGCGAGCGCGCCCGCGTCGCCGGGCGGGAACAGCGCGGCCGCCGAGCCACCGCGCAGCACCTTGCGGAACGGCTCGAGGTTGCTGGCCGCGATCGCGGTCCCCGCCGCCATGGCCTCGAGCAGGATGATGCCGAAGCTCTCCATGCCGAGGTTGGGGGCGCAGTAGACGTCCAGCGACGCCAGCAACCGGGCCTTGTCGGTCTCGCTGACCACGCCGAGCAGATCCACCCGGCCGGTCAGGCTGCGCGGCAGCTCGGTCCGCAGCGCCGCGGCGTCTCCCCCGCCGGCGACCACCAGCCGCAGGTCCGGCCGGGACGGCGCGAGCCGGGCGAGGGCGGCGAGCAGCACCGCCATCCCCTTGCGCGGCTCGTCGAAGCGGCCGATGAAGCCGACCGTTCCCCCGGTCCTGGGGTAGCCCGGCAGCGGTGTCGCCGCGGCGAACCGGGCGACCGACACGCCGTTGGGGATCTCCACGGCGTCGCCGCCGAGGTGCTCGACCTGCACCTGGCGGGCCGCGTCGGACACCGCGATCCGGCCGCGGATCTTCTCCAGGAACGGCTGCAGCATCCCCTGCGCGGCCGACAGCGACCGCGACCGCGGGTTGGAGGTGTGGAAGGTGGCGACGATCGGTCCGCTGGCCAGCATGCAGGCCAGCAACGACACGCTGGGCGCGACCGGTTCGTGCAGGTGCAGGACGTCGAAGTGGCCCTCACGCAGCCAGCGCCGGACCCGGGCGGCCGACACCGGGCCGAACTGCAGGCGGGCGACGGAGCCGTTGTAGCGGACCGGTACCGCGCGGCCGACGCCGACGACGTAGTGCGGGAGGGCGGTCTCGTCATTGGCCGGGGAGAGCACCGAGACGTAGTGGCCGAGGTCGAGCAGCGTCTCGGCCAGGTCGCGGACGTGCGCCTGCACACCGCCGGGAACGTCCCACGGATAGGGGCAGACCAGCCCGACCCGCATCCGGCTCACCGCCGGGCGACGACACTGGGCGCGAGCGCCCGGTCACCGCCGAAGTCCGCGACCCAGAGCCGCTGCAGCATGTGCCAGTCCTCGGGATGGGCGCGGATGTCCGTCTCGAAGGCGTGGGCGAGCTGCTGGGTCGCCACGGCCACCCGGTCCCGGAGCCGCAGCGAGTCGTCGAGCTCGATCCGGGGATGGAAGGTGATGCCCCAGTCGTCACCGTCGAACCACTGACCGACCGGAAGCAGCGCGGCTCCGGTTCGGGCCGCCAGCAACGCCGGCCCGGCGGGCATCCGGGTCGGCTCCCCGAAGAAGGTCACCGGTACGCCGGCGGCGGACAGGTCGCGGTCGGCGAGCAGGCACACCACGCCGCCCGCCCGGAGCCGCTCGGCGAGCACCTCCGCCGGGCTGCGGTCACCGCCCTCGAGCGGCAGCACCTCCATCCCGAGCCCTTCGCGGTAGTCCACGAACCGCTGATAGAGCGACTCGGGCTTCAAGCGCTCGGCGACCGTGGTGAACGGCTCGCCCTGAGCGACCAGCCAGACCCCGCTGACGTCCCAGTTTCCGATGTGCGGGAGGGCAAGGATGATTCCGCGTCCGTCGGCCCGGGCCGCGTCGAAGATCTCCTTGCGTGCCATCGAGATCCGCGCCACCACTGCGGCCTTGTCCATCACCGGCAGCCGGAAGGTCTCGAGCCAGTACCGCGCGTAGGACTGCACCCCGCGGCGGACCAGGTCGTCGTGGGTCGCCTCGTCGACGTCGGGTCCGACCACGCGGCGCAGGTTGGCCGCGAGGCGGCGTACGCCGGGACCGCGACGCCGGAAGGCGAGGTCGGCGGCCCGGCGGAAGCCCCACTCGGCCACCGGCCTCGGGAGCACCTTCACCGCCCACCACCCGGCGGCGTAGGCCAGGTCCTGCAGCCGTCCCCGCACACCGTCATCCACCTTCGCTCGACTCACCGCGCCGACCCTGCTCCCGCCGACGTCCGGTTGCTCTCCTTACTCTGCCGCCACACCTCGATCAGGCGCTGCGCGACCGTCACGGCGGTGGCGGCGACGAGCAGCCACAACGCAATCGCCTGAACATACGGCACGCCGAGACCGGCCAACCCAGTGCCGACGAGGATGACGATCAGCCGCTCGGCTCGCTCGGCGATCCCGACGTTGCAGGTCATATTGAGTCCCTCGGCCCGGGCCTTGACGTAGGACGTGACCGTCGACAGGACCAGGCAGAGCAACGCCGCCAACTCCAGCGCGCTGCTGTGGCCGCGCCCGGCGAACCACCAGGCCAGCGAGCCAAACACCGCGGCGTCGGCGAATCGGTCGCAGGTCGAGTCGAGCACCGCCCCGAACGGGGACGACCCACGCCCGGCCCGCGCGACGGCGCCGTCGACCATGTCGAGCATCACGAAGAACCAGATCACCAACGTGCCGACGAAGAACTCGCCGCGCGGGAAGAAGACCAGCGCACCGGCAACCGCCCCGATCGTCCCGACGACGGTCACCGCGTCCGGTGTCACACCGGCCTTGGCCAGTCGGGCACCCACCGGTGCCAGCACCTTGGAGATCGAGGCGCGAGCGAACAGATTGAGCATTCGCGGTCCGTTCGGCTGCAAATCGCGGGATATCGGTGCCGCAACGATAGCGCCGCGGCATGCTTGCCTCGGGCCACGCGGCGGACGCCGACCCCTTGCTGCCGTTGCGGGATGGGTGTCGAATCGCCGAACAGGGTCCGGCGCTCGGGTAGCGATGGGGTAGCGGAGGCGGTCATGGCGACGAAATCATCAGGAGGTACCGGGCGGGGCTCGGATCGCGGGGCGGTCGCGGCCGTCCCGCCGATCGACCGCCCCGAAAAAGTGCGCAACGTCGCGCTTGTCGGACACTCCGGTGCCGGGAAGACCACACTCGCCGAGGCGCTGCTGGCCGCCACCGGCACGATCCCGCGGATGGGATCGGTCCCGGACGGGACGACCGTGAGCGATGCCGATCCGGCGGAGGTCCGCCAACAGCGGTCGGTGTCGCTGTCGGTCGCGCCGTTCGAACACGACGGCGTCAAGGTCAACCTGCTCGACACGCCGGGCTACGCCGACTTCACCGGCGAGCTCCGGGCGGGTCTGCGCGCGGCCGACGCGGCCCTGTTCGTCGTCTCGGCCGTCGACGGCATCGACGCCGCGACCGTCACGCTGTGGGACGAATGCGCTTCCGTCGGGATGCCCCGTGCGGTGGTGATCACCCGCCTCGACCACCAGCGGGCCGACTTCGACCAGAGTCTCGCCGAGTGCCAACGCGCCTTCGGCGAGGGCGTCCTGCCCCTCTATCTCCCGATGCACGCCGACGACGGATCGGTCGCCGGAATGATCGGCCTGCTCTCCCGCAAGGTCTTCGACTACTCGACTTCGGGTTACCCGCCGACCGAACGTGACCCGGACCCCGAACACCTGCAGCTGATCGAGGAGGCCCGCAACGCCCTGATCGAAGGGGTCATCGCCGAGAGCGAGGACGAGACCCTGATGGAGCGCTACCTGGGCGGCGAGGACATCGACATGGACATCCTCGTCGACGACCTCGAGACCGCGGTCGCCCGCGGCTCGTTCTTCCCGGTCCTGGGCTCCTCAGCGACGACCGGCGTCGGCCTCGCCGAACTGCTGGAGCTGCTGACCAGCGCCTTCCCCTCCCCGCTCGAACGCGACCTGCCGCCGACCACCGGCATCGACGGCAGTCCGCACCCGCCGCTCACCTGCGACCCGGCCGGCCCGCTGGTCGCCGAGGTGGTCAAGACCACTGTCGACGCCTACGTCGGCCGGGTCTCCCTGGTGCGGGTCTTCTCCGGGACGCTGCGCGCGGATACGCCGGTGCACGTCTCCGGGCACGGCCTGGCCGGGCGCGGGCACGACGACCACGACGAGGACGAGCGACTCGGGCACCTGCACTCTCCGCTCGGCGCCACTCTGCGGCCGGTGACCCGCTGCGTGGCCGGCGACATCTGCGCGGTGACCAAGCTGGCCAGCGCCGAGACCGGCGACACCGTGTCGGCGAAGGACGACCCGATGCTGATCGCCGCCTGGGACATGCCCGAACCGCTCCTGCCGGTGGCCGTGCAGGCGACGTCCCGCAGCGACGAGGACGCCCTCGCGAAGGGACTCGTCAAGCTGACCGCCGGCGACCCCACCATGCGCCTGGAGCGCAACGCCGAGACCCACCAGTTGGTGCTCTGGTGCATGGGCGAGGCGCACGCCGACGTCCTGCTCGACCGGCTCAAGGAGCAGGGCGTCGACCTGAAGACCGTGCCGGTCGTCACCCCGCTGCGGGAGACGTTCGGAGCGCGGGCCACCGGACGCGGTCGGCACGTCAAGCAGTCCGGCGGCCACGGGCAGTACGCGATCTGCGACATCGAGGTCGAACCGCTCGACCGCGGTGCCGGGTTCGAGTTCGTCGACAAGATCGTGGGCGGCGCCGTACCCAACCAGTTCATCCAGTCGGTCGAGAAGGGTGTCCGGGCGCAGATGGTCCGCGGCGTCGCGGCGGGGTTCCCGCTGGTCGACGTCCGCGTGACGCTGGTCGACGGCAAGACCCACAGCGTCGACTCCTCCGACGCCGCGTTCCAGACCGCCGGCGCGCTCGCGCTGCGCGAGGCCGCGGGGCAGGGCCGCATCCAGCTGTTGGAGCCGGTCGACGCGGTCGCGGTCGAAGTGCCGGACGACTACGTCGGTGCCGTGCTGAGCGACCTGTCCGGGCGGCGCGGGCGGGTCACCGGCACCGAGCCGGTCGGCAACGAACGGTCGAAGGTCAGCGCCGAGGTCCCCGAATCCGAACTCATGCGCTACGCCGTCGATCTCCGGTCGATCACGGCCGGCACCGGCCGGTTCGCCCGCACGTATCTGCGGCACGACCCCATGCCCGAGCATGAGGCCTCGCACCTGCTCAAGGAGACCGCGTCGGCCTGACGGTCAGCTGCTCGACCACGCCTCGGCGAGCAGCACGCGGGTGTCGGCGAGGAGTTCCGGCAACACCCGGGTGAGGCCGACGACCGGCATGAAGTTGGTGTCGCCGCCCCAACGCGGGACGACGTGCTGGTGCAGGTGCGCGGCGATCCCGGCTCCGGCGACGCTGCCCTGGTTCATCCCGATGTTGAAGCCGTGCGCACCGCTCACGGCGCGCAGCGTCCGCATCGCCTGCCGGGTGAACGTCGCGACGTCGGCGCACTCCCCGTCGGTCAGGTCGGTGTAGTCGGGGACGTGCCGGTAGGGCACCACGAGCAGATGGCCGGCGTTGTAGGGATAGAGGTTCAGGACGGCGTAGACGGTGTCGCCGCGCGCGACGACCAGACCGTCCTCGTCCGATCCGGTCGGGGCCGCGCAGAACGGGCACTCGTCGGAGTCGCCGGGCTTGCTCTCCCCGCGGATGTAGGCCATCCGGTGCGGCGTCCACAGTCGCTCGAAGGCGTCCGGTGCGTCGGCCCGCTCGGTCACGACGAGGTGGCCGCGCTCGGCGAGGTGTTGTCCCGGGACGCCGCCGTCGCCGCGATCTCCTCGATCGCCTGCTCGACCGGGATGCCGTTGCGCTGCGACCCGTCGCGGTAGCGGAAGGACACCGCGCCGGCGGCGACGTCGTCGTCGCCCGCGATCAACAGGTAGGGCACCTTCTGCTTGGTCTGGGTGCGGATCTTCTTCTGCATCCGGTCGTCGGAGGCGTCGACCTCGGCCCGGATCCCGCGGTCCCGCAGCCGATCGACGACACCGGTGAGGTAGTCGACGTGCGAGTCGGACACCGGGATCCCCACGGCCTGCACCGGCGCCAGCCACACCGGGAACGCCCCGGCGTAGTGCTCGAGCAGGATGGCGAAGAACCGCTCCTCCGATCCGAACAGCGCGCGGTGGATCATGTAGGGCCGCCGGCGCGTGCCGTCGGCGTCCTGGTACTCGACGTCGAAGCGCTCGGGCAGCTGGAGGTCGACCTGCAGTGTCGACAGCTGCCAGCGCCGGCCGATCGCGTCCTGCACGTGCACGTCGATCTTCGGTGCGTAGAACGCGCCCTCGCCCTCGGCGATCGTGTAGGGCACGTCCGCGCGCTTGAGCGCTTCTTCGAGGGCGGCCTCCGCCTCGTTCCACTGCGCGATCTCCCCGACGAACTTCTCCGGCCGGGTCGACAGCTCGGCGGTGAACTCGGTGAGCCCGAAGTCACGGAGCAGGCCGAGCACGAAGTGCAGCAGGCTGGCCAGCTCGTCCTGCAACTGGTCGGGTGCGCAGAAGATGTGCGCGTCGTCCTGGGTGAAGCCGCGGGCCCGGGTCAGGCCGTGTACGACGCCGGACTTCTCGTAGCGGTAGACCGATCCGAACTCGAACAACCGCACCGGGAGTTCGCGGTAGGAGCGCCCGTGCGACTTGAAGATCATCAGGTGCATCGGGCAGTTCATCGGCTTGAGGTAGTAGTCCGCGCCTTCCATCTCCATCGGCGGGTACATGCCGTCGGCGTACCACTGCAGGTGTCCGGAGGTCTCGAACAGCGTCGACTTGGCCAGATGCGGGGTGTAGACGAACTCGTAGCCGCCGTCCTCGTGCCGCCGGCGCGAGTACTCCTCCATCACCCGCCGGATCGTGCCGCCGCGCGGATGCCAGACGGCGAGCCCGGAGCCGATCTCGGTCGGGAAGCTGAACAGGTCGAGCTCGGCGCCCAGCCGGCGGTGATCGCGCCGTTCGGCCTCGGCGACCATCCGCAGGTGCTCCTTGAGCGCGTCGCGCGACTCCCACGCGGTGCCGTAGATCCGCTGCAGTTGCGGGTTGGCCTCGTTGCCGCGCCAGTACGCCGCCGCGCTGCGGGTCAGCGTGAACGCCGGAATCGCCTTGGTGGTCGGCAGATGCGGCCCCCGGCACAGGTCCTTCCAGGCCACCGTGCCGTCGCGGCGCACGTTGTCGTAGATGGTCAGCTCGCCGGCGCCGACCTCGACGGAGGCGCCCTCGGCCGCGTCGGCGGCCGAGCCCTTCAAGCCGATCAGCTCCTGCTTGTAGGGCTCGTCGGCGAGCTCCTCGCGGGCCTCTTCGTCGTCGACGACCCGGCGGACGAAGGTCTGCCCCTCCTTGACGATCGCCCGCATCCGCTTCTCGATGCGCTCGAGGTCCTCGGGGTGGAAAGGCTCCTCGACGCCGAAGTCGTAGTAGAACCCGTCCTGCACCGGCGGGCCGATGCCGAGCTTGGCGTCGGGAAAGAGCTCCTGCACGGCCTGGGCCATCACGTGCGCGGTGGAGTGCCGCAGCACCGCCCGCCCGGCCGGACTCGCGATCGGCACCGGCTCGACCTCGGCCGGTCCCTGCGGGACCCAGTCGAGGTCGTGCAGCTGACCCTCGGCGTCACGGACGACGACGGCGTCGGCGATCCCTACGGTGATCAGCGCCTCCCCCGCCGTCGTCCCGGCCGGTACCGCGACGACGGCGTGACCGGAGGACGACTCGGGGCTGGACACTGTGTGCTCCTCGAGAGAAAGGGTTCGCGTCGCCTCGGAACGGAAGAAACCCGGTGGGCGATACTGGGATCGAACCAGTGACCTCCTCGGTGTGAACGAGGCGCTCTCCCGCTGAGCTAATCGCCCCGGCACGTGCGGTCTCCCCCGGCCGGATCAGCGTGCCGACCTTACCCGATGTACGGCACCCACGACGGCACCCCTTGCCAGGCGAAGTACCCGACCACCACCCCCGCGACGATCACCACCACGCCGGCGCCGAGGAGCACCCGCACCGGAAGGGACTGCCGGGCCGCCCACCGGGTCCACGCGGTGACCTTGTCCCGGGCGAACCGCAGCAGCCGCTTCGCCCAGGTGAACTCGCTGCCCAGGATCGCCAGCCCGAGAAAGATGATCACCCATCCGGGACCCGGCAGCGGGAGCAGCAGGATCCCGCCGGCGATGACCGCGGTCCCGACGACCGCGACCGCGGCCCGGTAGACCTGCCGGAGCACCGGATGCGCCCGCACCCGGTCCCGCCAGGCCCGGATCCCGCCCGCGCGCTGTGTATCGGTCAGCTCAATCGCTCACTGTTCCGCTCGCGATGACGGCAGACGGCCGGGTGGGCGCCTGCCGACCGGGCTCGTGACTCACCGCGTAGGCGGGGAACCGGGCTCCGGCGTGCGTCGAGCGTACGACGGTGTCGTTGATGCCGTCGCGGGTCACGTCGAACGTCCCGATGGCCTTCGGGGCGCCGTGCTTGGGCACGCCCCACAGCACGTAGACCGACGTCCGGGTGTCGTTCTCGGGCATCCGGACGGTCACCACCCGCAGCTCGTCGTCGCCGCCGACCACGGTCGCCATGGGTACGCCCGCCGCGGTGGTGAGCTGCGCCCTGGGCACCCCCGGCCTGGTGACGTCGTGGACCGCGCGGGAGTAGAGCTGCGCGAGGCTCGCCTGGTGGTCGCGGTCGCCTTGCAGGACGACGTTCCACACCCCGAGGCCGACCACGACCGCCAGCACCACGGCCGCCGCGGCCAGGACCCGCCCGCGCCGCCACGCCGGCGTGCTCGCTCCCGGCGTCGGGGGCGCCGCCGGCGGGGGCGCCGGTGGCCGGTGCTGTTGCGGCTGCTGCGGGTCCTGAGTCTCCTGCGGCTCCCGGGCCACGGCGCCCATGATCCGGTCGCGCAGCTCCGGCCGAGGCTCGTCCTCGGGGAGCGCGCCGGCGATCTCGGCGAGGGCACCGGTGGTGGTCTGCACCGTGACCGTGCAGCGGGAACATCCGCGCAGATGCACGGCGAAGCTCTCCTCGTCGTCCGGCTCGAGCGCATGCAGGGCCCACCCGACCGCGAGTTCGTCGAACTCGGCGTGCTCGTCGCGGGGGGCGTTCACGGGAGTGCTCCTTCGTCGTCCGCCGTACCGGCGGAGTCCGCCACGTCGCCGAGCAGCGCGGCGAGCCGACGCATGCCGGCCAGCATCCGGGTCTTGACCGTGCCCAAGGGTGCCCCGGTCAGGGCCGCGACCTCACGTTGGGTGTAGCCGCCGAAGTAGGCCAGGCCGAGCGCCTCCCGCTGTACGCCGGGCAGCCCGCGCAGCGCCGCGCGCACCCGGTCCCCCCGCAGGCCGGACCAGACCTGGTCCTCCACGCCGGGGACGTCGTGCTGGCGCGCGGCGTCGGCGCCGTCGGCGGTCTCGGCCCGCCGCCGGCGCAGCGTCTCCTCCCGGCGTACGGCGTCGACCGCCTTGTGGTGGGTCATCGCGAGCAGCCAGGAGCCGAACGCCCCGCGGGCGGGATCGAACTTCCCCGGAGCCCGCCAGACCGCGAGGAACACCTCCTGGACGACGTCCTCGGCGAAGGTGATGTCGGCCGTGATCCGGCGGGCCAGCGCGAAGCAGGGCCGGCCATAACGGTCATAGAGGACGGCGAGGGCGTCCTGGTCACCGGCGCCGACGCGGGCGATCAGGTCGGCGTCGTCGTCGACGCCGGCCTCGCCCGCGGGCGGCTCAGTAACCACTGCAGTCCTCACGTACCGTGTTCGGCGCCGACCGGAGGTCCGGTTCAGAGCACACGCTAGCGGGCGGGCCGATCGGGGTGATCCCACTTGCCGGATACGACCCGCCCGGCTCGGCCACGATCGGTCACCGACCGGGCGCGGAGCATTAGCCTGGCCGTCGTGGGCCGTGGTCATCCCGGCGTCGCCCGGTCGGTGCGCGGGCGCCGCCTCCTCGCGGCGTTGGCCGCCGGAGCGGTCCTCGCCGCCTGCTCCGCACCTCCGCCGGCGCCCCGACCGGCCCCCGGATCGGGCAGCCCGCACAAGATCCGGGCCACGGTTCGTCCCACGACGGCCGCTCCGACCACGACACCGCCCACGCGGCCGCGCGGCGGGCCGGCCGGCGACGTCCGGATCGCGGTGGCCGGCGACGTGCACTTCGCGGGGCGGCTGGCTCGCCGGCTCGCCGACCCGGCCACCGCCCTCGCCCCGATCGCCCCCGCCCTGTCCGCGGCCGACATCACCATGGTCAACCTCGAGACGGCGATCACCGGTCGCGGCGTCCCCCAGCCGAAGGAGTTCCACTTCCGGGCACCCGCCTCCGCGCTGACCGCGCTGCGCTCCGCCGGCGTCGATGTCGCCACGATGGCCAACAACCACGCGGTCGACTACGGCCCGCAGGGCCTGGCCGACTCCCTCGCCGCGATCCGGTCCAGCCACTTCCCGGTGATCGGCATCGGGTCCGACGCCGCGACGGCCTACGCGCCGTACACCACGACCGTGCGCGGGCAGCGGGTCGCGATTCTCGCCGCCAGCCAGATCCCCGACTACACCCTCACGGCCTGGACGGCGACCGCTTCCGGGCCGGGAATCGCCTCGGCGTTCTCCGACCGGCTGGTCGCGGCCGTCCGGCAGGCGCGCCGGCACGCCCAGATCGTGCTGGTCTACGTGCACTGGGGTCAGGAGGGCGACGGGTGCCCGCTGCCGGCCCAGCGCGACCTGGCCCAGCGGCTCTCCGACGCCGGCGCCAGCGCGGTCGTGGGCACGCACGCGCACCTGCTGCTCGGCGCGGGGTGGCTGGGCCGGACCTACGTCGACTACGGGATGGGCAACTACGTGTGGTGGCGGGACAACGCCTACTCCAACGACACCGGCGTACTCACGATGACCTTCCGGCACGGCCGGGTCGTCCGGGCCGCGCTCGCCCCGGCGTACATCGACCCGCGGGGCCTGCCGATGCCGGTCCACGGCGCCGCGGCGGCCGGCAAGGTCCGGGCCTGGGCCGCCCTGCGGGGCTGTGCCGGCCTCGCCGCCGCCCCGAGCGGCTGACTTCGGGCGCCGGTGGCGGTTTGAACCCGCCAGGTACGGTCGGATAGAGTCAATCTCCGCGTCAGCCGGTGGGCGTGGGTATGCGGACGTAGCGCAGTTGGTAGCGCATCACCTTGCCAAGGTGAGGGTCGCGGGTTCGAGTCCCGTCGTCCGCTCGGAGAGGCCCCTGCGCCTCGCGGTGGAGTGGCCGAGAGGCGAGGCAACGGCCTGCAAAGCCGTGTACACGGGTTCGAATCCCGTCTCCACCTCGTATCAGCCTGGGCGGCTAGCTCAGTGGGAGAGCGCTACCTTGACACGGTAGAGGTCGCTGGTTCGATCCCAGCGTCGCCCACCAGGTGATCGTGTGCCCCCCGTTCGGCATCAACGTGACGTTGATGCCACTAGATGGCGTGAACGTGACGTTCAAGCCGAACGGGGATGGCGGGTCAGGAGCGAGCGTCGGCCAGCCAGTCGAGGGCGTTCGTCCACAGTGCGTCGTCCTGGCCGCCGTCGAGGTGGGACAGCCCGGGGTGTACGTCGACCCGGACCCGCCGGCCACTGCCGGGGTCCCGCTCCAGGAGCCGGTCCCGGAACCGGAGCGCACCATCCGCGGGGACATGCGTGTCCGCCGCGCCGCACTGGAAGTCGATCGCCACGTCCCGCAGGTAGGCGTCGACGTGACCGAGCGGGTCGAGCGCGTCGTAGAACCACTGCGCGTAGGAGTCGGCCGCGCCCTGCTCCAGCAGCTCCGACGGGTCGCCGAGCGCGGTCATGCCGGGCCGGGTCCAGTCGGGGGTCGCGACGATCCCGCTGACCCGCGTGATGCGTGCGTCGATGCCCGCCAACGCGACCGCGACGTCGCCACCCATCGACACTCCCCCGGCGACCCGTGGCCCGGGTACGGCGAACTCCCGGTCGATCCAGTCGAGCACCCGCAGGCACTCCAGCGTGGTCCGGCCGAGCAGCGGCCACATCCGGCGACGGAACGCCGACAGGACCGCGCCGGCAAGCTCATGCGGCGGACGGGTCCCGCGGCGCCCGTGGCCCGGTGGGTCGAAGCTGACCGCGAGCAGTCCACGGTCGGCGAGGCGGGTGAGCATCGGGATGGTCTGCGCCGTCGAACCGCCGAGGTGGGTCAGCCACAGCGCCGCACCCGTCGGTGGGGCGTCGGGCGGCACCCAGACGACCGGGATTCCGTCGATGTCGCCGCTCCGTATCGAGGGTTCGGACACGCGCCGAAGTTAACAGGCCTCAAGACGGTGGGCGCGCGCCTGCAGGTAGCGCTGTTCGGGGACGCTCAGCGTGCGTCGCGCGGCCCGCTCGTAACAGGCCCGCGCCTCCGACCGGTCTCCGGCGAGCTCGAGCAGGTGCGCGCGGACGGCGTCGACCCGGTGGGTGCCGGCGAGCGCCGGATCGTCGGTCGCCGCGGCCAGTTGCTCGAGCGCCGCCCGCGGACCCTCGACCATCGCGACGCCGACGATCCGGCCCAGCGTCACCATCGGGCCGGGCGCGACCGTGTCCAGCAGGTCGTAGAGCACGAGGATCTGCGGCCAGTCGGTGTCCTCGGCGCGGGACGCTTCGTCGTGTACGGCGGCGATCGCGGCCTGCAGTTGGTAGGGCCCGATCGGCGCGGTGGCCAGGGTGGCGGTGATCAGCGCGACCCCTTCGGCGATGGCCTGCGTGTCCCACGTGCTGCGGTCCTGCTCGGCCAGCGGGACGAGTGCGCCGTCGCGGTCGGTTCGGGCCCGGCGACGCGCGTCGGTGAGCAGCATCAGCGCGAGCAGCCCGGCGACCTCGCCGTCCTCGGGCAGCCGGTCGCGCAGCTGCCGGGTCAGCCGGATCGCCTCGCTGGAGAGCTCGACCCGGTGCAGCTGCGTCCCGGAGCTGGCGGTGTAGCCCTCGTTGAAGATCAGGTACAGCACCTCGCGCACCGCCGCCATCCGGGTCGCGCGTTCGGCCTCCGCCGGCATCCGGAATTCCGCGCCGCTCGCCTTGATCTGCCGCTTGGCCCGGCTGATGCGCTGGGCCACGGTCGACTCCGGGACGAGCAACGCGCGGGCGATCTCCGGCGTGGTCAGCCCGCCGACGGCGCGCAGGGTCAGCGCCACCTGCGAGGTGCGGCTCAGCGACGGATGGCAGCACAGCATCAGCAGCGTCAGCGTGTCGTCCACCGCCGACCCCGGCACCGGGTCCGGCGTCAACGACGTCGCGGTCTCCTCCCGGCGCCGCCGGGCGGTCTCGTTGCGCCACAGCTCGGTCCACCGCCGGGCGGCGACCGTGATGAGCCAGCCTTTCGGGTTGGCGGGTACGCCGTCGGCCGGCCATTGCACCGACGCCGCGAGCAGCGCCTCCTGCACCGCGTCCTCGCAGGTGTCGAATCCGCCGTAGCGGCGGACGAGCACGGCGAGGACCTGCGGGGCCAGGTCCCGCAGCAGCTCCTCCACGGCCGTCGTGCTGCTCACCTCACGTCACCTCCCGTCCGCCCGACTCCCGCTCTCCGCCTCCGCCTCACTCTCATGATCGTGATCGGATAACGCCGCGAAACGCCGTACGGATCCGATCACGATCATGGAACGGAAGCCGGCGGAGGCGGGGCATCCGGCGGTTAGTGGACGTAGGCGCGGAGCCCGGCGAGCAGGGCGCTGAGCGCGGCCTTGGCGTCACCGAAGAGCATCGCCGTGCGGGGCGCGACGTAGAGCTCGTTGTCGATTCCGGCGTAGCCGTGGCCGAGCGAGCGTTTGATGACGATCGTGCTGCGCGCCTTGTCGACGTCGAGGATCGGCATCCCGGACACCGCGTTGCCGGGGCGGCGCGCGGCCGGGTTGGTGACGTCGTTGGCGCCGACCACGAGGACGACGTCGGTGGTGGCGAACTGCGGATTGATCTCCTCGAGGTCCCGCAACAGCGGGTACGGCGCGTCGGCCTCCGCGAGCAGGACGTTCATGTGACCGGGCATCCGGCCGGCGACCGGGTGGATGCCGTAGCTGACCTCGACGCCGTGATCGATGAGCGCCTCGGCGAGCTTGACGGCCTCCCCCTGGGCCTGCGCCGCGGCCAGGCCGTAGCCGGGCACGATCACGACCTTCGAGGCGTACGCGAGTTGCAGCGCGGCGTCGTCGATCGTGACCTCGCGGACCGTGGCGCCACCGAGCGTCGCGGGGGCGGCGCCGGCCTCCTCGTCGCCGGTCCCGAAGCCGCCCGCGATGATGCTGACCAGCGAGCGGTTCATGGCGTCGGCCATCAGCTTGGTCAGGATGCTTCCCGCCGCGCCGACCAGCGCGCCGGCGATGATCAGCGGCGTGCTGTCGATGACGAACCCGGCCATCGCGACGGCCGTGCCGGTGAAGGCGTTGAGCAGCGAGATGACCACCGGCATGTCGGCGCCACCGATCGGCAGCGTGCCGCAGATGCCGAGCCCGAGGGCGGCGACGGTCAGTACGCAGAGGATCGGCACGCCGCCGTACCCGGCCGCGTAGGTCACGCCGCTGCCGACGGCGACGATGGCGAGGACGAGGTTGAGCACGCGGGCGCCGGTGAACGTGAGCGGGCGACCGGGGATCCGGCCGGCCAGCTTGCCCGCGGCGACGAGCGACCCGGAGAACGTGACACCACCGATCAGCAGGTCGAGGAACGTCGTGAGGGTCGTGCGGATCGGCAGGTCGGCCAGCGCGAGCGAACCGCTGTGGTGGATGGCGTCGCCGAAGGCGATGAGTCCGGCCGCGCCGCCGCCGACGGCGTTGAACAGGCTGACCAGCTGCGGCATCGCGGTGAGCTTGACCCGTCGGGCGGTGAGCAGCCCGGCCGTTCCCCCGCCGGCGAGGCCGACGACCAACACCGTCGTGGCGACCGCGGTGATCGCGTGCTGCTGGATGAGTAGCGCGACGGTGGTCACGATCGCAAGGACCATCCCGGCCGCGGACACTTCGTTGCCGCGGCGCGCCGACGCCGGCGACGTCATCAGGTGCAGGCCTGCGACGAAGCACACCGCGGCCACGAGATAGAGGATGTGGACGGTGGTGTCGAAGCCGCTCACGACGCGTCCGCCTCGGATTTCTGCTCCGCCGGACCGGTCGGCCTGCGGCGGGCCCGGAACATTTCCAGCATCCGGTCGGTCACCACATAGCCGCCCACGACGTTCATCGCGGCGAATGCGGCGGCAACGAACACGACGACATAGCCGAGGGCCGAGTCGGCGCTGGCGGCGAGGATCATCACGCCGATCACGACGACGCCGTGGATGGCGTTGGAGCCCGACATCAGTGGCGTGTGCAGCGTCGCGGGCACCTTCGTGATCACCTCGAACCCCACCAGCAGGCTGAGGACGAAGACCGTGATGTCGGAGAACAGCAGCGGTGTCATCGGGCCGGTCCACCTTCCGGTCGCCCGGCGCCCAGGTCGGGTCGGACGATCTCGCCGTCGCGGGTGACGAGGACGCCCGCGGTGATCTCGTCGTCCGGATCGAGGTGCAGTTCGCCGTCGCGGACGAGGTAGGTGAGCAGCGCCGCGACGTTTCGGGCGTACGCCGACGACGCGGCGCGCGGCATGGCGGCGGCCAGATTGCCCGCCCCGATGATCGTCACGCCGTGCTCGGTCAGCACCGTGGTGTCGGGCATCGACCCGTCGACGTTGCCGCCGAACGGTCCGGCGGCGAGATCGACGACGACCGAGCCCGGTTGCATCGCGGCGACGGCCTCAGCGGAGATCAGCAGCGGCGGCGGTCGCCCGGGCACCTGCGCGGTGGTGATGACTATGTCGAACGTGGCCGCGGCGCGGGTCATCGCGGCCCGCTGCGAGCGCATCTCGTCCACCGTCAGCTCGCGGGCGTAGCCGTCGCCACCGGCCGCCGACACCGTCGTACCGAGGTCGAGGAACGCCGCGCCCATGGAGGCCACGTCGGCCCGGGCCGCGTCGCGTACGTCGTAACCGGTCACCATCGCGCCCAGCCGCCGGGCCGTGCCGATCGCCTGCAGGCCGGCCACGCCGGCACCGACGACGAGCACCGTGGCGGGGCGGACCGTTCCCGCCGCGGTCATCAACATGGGGAAGAAGCCGCCGAAGGTGTCGGCGGCGACGAGGGCCGCCTTGTAGCCGGCCACGTTGGCCTGCGACGTCAGGGCGTCCATCGACTGGGCCCGGCTGAGCGTGCGGGGCAACCCGTCGAGGCTGATCCCGGTGATCTTCGCCTCGACGAGGTCGTGCACCAGCACGGGGTCGACCAACGGTTGAAGCAGTCCGACGAGCACCTGCCCGGCGTGCAGCCGGTCCCGGCGATCCGCCGCCGGCGGGTGCACGCCGAGCAACAGGGCGGAGTCGGCGTAGAGCGTCGCGGTATCCACAACGCGGGCTCCCGCGGCGGCGTACGCGGCGTCGGCGAACAAGGCGCCGGCCCCGGCACCGGACTCGACCGTCACGTCGAGGCCGATCGCCTGCAGCCGGGCGACCGCGTCGGGGACGAGCGCCACCCGCCGCTCACCGGGGACGGTCTCGCGGGCAACTCCGACCAGCACGCCGTTTCCGCGATTGCTCGCTCGGTCGGGCTGCACAAGCCCGATCGTCGCAGATTCCGGCGATCATCTCGGGTTCTTTGCCTCCGGCCGGGCGCGCCGCGGAGGCCCCTTGGCAACCGGAGCGGATGCGGCTACCTTCTCCCCGCCGTCGAACGAGGGACGGCACCGAGCCTGGGAGGCGACGCCGGTGGGACGCAGCAGTCGGGTCGGGCGACGGTGGCGGAGCGCGGCGCTGGGGGCCGCGGTTCTCGCCGCGACAGCCGTGGGCGTCGGGGTCGCCGGGCCGAGCACGGCCGCGGCCGCCGCGCCCGCGGCGCCGACGGTGCAGGTCGCGGGCCACGTCCTGGTCGATCAGCACCGCCACGCGGTCCGGCTGCTCGGCGTCACCGGACGAGCCATCGCCGGCTGGCACGTGACGGCCGTGCGGGTGCCGCTGAACGAGGACTGCTGGCTCGGCATCGACGGGGTCAACCCGGCCTACTCGGGGGCGGCGTACCAGAAGGCGATCGAGAACTACGTCGCGCTGCTCCACCGCAACGGCATGGCCGCGATCCTCGACCTGCACTGGACCGACGGCGCCGATCCGACCGGCGGCTGTCCGTCGGCCACCGCGACCTGCCAGAAGCCGATGCCGGACGCGGCCCATACGCCGGCGTTCTGGCGGTCGGTGGCGAGCCACTTCAAGAACGACCGCTCGACCCTCTTCGACCTGTTCAACGAGCCCTACCCCAACACGCCGATCCCCGACAGCGCGCAGGCCTGGACGTGTTGGCGCGACGGCGGAAACGCATGCCCAGGCATCCACTACCGGGTCGCCGGCATGCAGAGCCTCGTCACGGCCGTGCGGTCCACCGGCGCGCACAACGTCGTCCTGGTCGGCGGGCTCAGCTACAGCAACGACCTGTCCGGCTGGCTCCGTTACGCGCCACACGATCCGGCCCACCAGCTCGTCGCGTCCTGGCACTCCTACAACTTCAACGCCTGCATCACCGCGAGCTGCTGGGACTCCACCCTCGCGCCGGTGGCCGCGAAGGTGCCGCTGATCGCCGGGGAGATCGGCGAGAACGACTGCGGGCACGGCTACGTCGACACCCTCATGGCGTGGCTCGACGCGCACAAGCTCTCCTACCTCGGGTGGACGTGGAACACCTGGGACTGCTCGAGCGGCCCGGCGCTGATCAGCAGTTACGACGCACGCGACCCGCTTCTCCCGGTCATCAACCGACGCCGGCGGCGTGGCAGGACCTCGACCTGCCCGGCCTGGTCGGCACCGTGCACCGCTACACCCGATACGTCGTCGCCGCATTCGCCGACCAGGGCACGCCGCTGGCCATGGTGGCGATCGGCAACGAGATCACCAACGGCATGCTCTGGCCGCTCGGGCAGGTCTACCGGTCCGACGGCGAGCACTGGGCGCCGCTCGGCGCATTCCTGCGGGCCGGTGTCGCCGGGGTCCGGGACGCCTGCGGGCCGGGCGATCGGCCGCTCACGATGATCCATATCGATCGGGGCGGGGACAACGCCGGCTCGCGCTACTTCTTCGACCACATCCTGGCCGAGCGGGTCCGCTTCGATCTGATCGGCCAGTCCTACTACCCGTTCTGGCACGGGCCGCTGGCCGCGCTCCGGGCCAACCTCGGCGATCTCGCCGGCCGCTACGGCAAGGACATCGTCGTCGCGGAGACGGCGTACCCGTGGACGACCGGGAAAGGAGACGCGCTCGCCAACTCCTTCACCAGCGCCGACCAGCTGCCCGACGCGGCCGCGTTCCCGCCGACCCGGGCCGGGCAGGCGGCGTACTTCGAGGCGCTCCGGCAGGTCATCGCGCAGGTCCCGGGCGGGCACGGCGCGGGATTCTTCGACGGGAGCCGGAATGGGTGCCCAGCGTCGGCTGGGAGCCGGGAGCGGGCAACCCCAACGACAACCTGACGATGTTCGACTGGACCGGCGCGGCGCTGCCGTCGATGCGCGCCTTCCGCCGTCCAGCGGGGACCGGGAGCTAGCGCGCGGGCTCGACCCGCTCCCGCCAGAGCGCGTCGACCTGGTTCGCGAGCCGGCCACGGTCCCCGTCGTTGACCAGGACCACGTCGGCGACGGCACGGCGCTGGTCGTCATCGGCCTGCGCCGCCATCCGGGAGCGCGCCTCGTCCGCGCTCATCCGGCGGGACTCGGCCAGCCGGACCACGCGCTGATCCGCCGGCGCCTCGACCACGACCACCAGGTCGTACCGGCCGGCCAATCCGTTCTCCACGAGCAGCGGGACGTCGTGCACCACGACGGCATCGGGCGGCGCGGCGTCGACCAGTTCGGCGAACCGCTGCGCGACGAGCGGGTGCACGATCGCGTTGAGCCGTTCGCGCGCCGCCGGGTCGGCGAACACCAGCCGACCGAGTCGGGCCCGGTCGAGCCCGCCGTCTTCGGCGAGCACCTGCGGACCGAACTCCGTCACCACCGCGGCATGTCCCGACGTACCCGGCGCCACCACCTCACGGGCCAGGACGTCGGCGTCGACCACCAGGGCACCGCGATCGGCAAGCAGCCCGGCGACGGTGCTCTTCCCCGCGCCGATCCCGCCGGTCAGGCCCAGCCGCAGCACCCCGAGCCACCCCCGTCCGTCCTCCGGCGCGCCTCCGCCGGCGCGAGTGTCCTGAATCGTACGGTGAGCGCGACCAGCTCCGGCCGCCGAAGGGTGACGCACATGGCGAAGCACGCCCGTCGGCCGTCGATCGGCCGGCATCGGCTGGGGAACGCCGCGCTCGTGCACTGTCGCGCGCATTTCCTGACCGACAGCCGCCCGGACCGGTTCGCGCTGCGCCGCTGGTTCAGCCGGTCGGCCCGGCACTCGTTCGTGGCCCTGACCCGGCAGGGTGCCCGGCCGCGGCCGGTGCTGGCGATCCTCGCCGCGCTCTGATCCCGGGCCTCGGAGATTCCGAGGGCCTCGGAGATTCGAGGCCTCGGAGATTCCGGGCCGAGGAGTCACTGCACCTGCGCGAGCAGGTCACCGCCGAGCATGTTGAGGGCGTGCTGCGGGTTGGCGCCGCCGACGCCCTTCGCCAGGCTGATCGCGATCGTCCGCTGCCCCTGCGCGACGACCAGCAGCGAACCGGCCTTGCCGACCAGCACGGTGCCGGGGATGTCGCCGATCTTCATGGCCAGCACGGTCGCCCCGGCGGAGCGTTCCGCGGCGACGGTGATGGCCACCCGCGACGTCGCCGCCTCCTCGGTGCTGTACGCCGACATCCCGGCCTGCACCGGCGACTTCGAGATGGTGGACGTGACCCCGTAGTAGCAGGTCACCCGCCCGGTGCGGTGGATCTTGGGCAGCGCGACGTTGCGCAGGAAGATCGTCTTGCCCTTGACCGGCTTGCCGAGGGCGTGCGACACGTTGGCGACGCTCAGCACGCCGTCGCAATCGGCGGGCAGGACGATCTTCGCCGGCTTGGCACGCGTCGGAGTCGGGCTCGGCGTCGGAGACGCCTTGCTCGCCGAGGTCTGGGGTGCGGAGACCAACTGCGGACCATTGCTGGCCGAGTTGCATGCCGCCAACCCGAACACGAGTACTGCCGCCCCAAGTACCGCCCCAAGGAATCGCACGGGTGGAGCGTACGGCCCAAAGGTCTGTCCGCCATGCGATTGCGAGAATTACCGCCGCGTGTCAGTCTTCCTTGCCACCGGCGAGCTTCTCGCGCAGCGCGGCCAGCGCTTCGTCGGACGCCAGGGTGCCCGAGTCATCCTCGACCGCAGGCTGCGCGGAGGAGAACGACGAGTCGGCACCGGCGGCCTCGGCCTCGGCCTTCTTGGCCTCCTCGACCTGCCGCATGTGCGCCTCGTAGCGGGTGTGCGCCTCGGCGTACTGCTTCTCCCACTGCTCGCGCTGCGTGTCGTAACCCTCGAGCCACTCCCCGGTCTCCGGGTCGAAGCCCTCCGGGTAGATGTAGTTGCCCTGCTGGTCGTACTGGGCCTCCATGCCGTAGGCCGCCGGGTCGAACCCGGTCGCCTCGCCGATGGTGCCCTCGTTGGCCTGCTTCAGCGACAGGCTGATCCGACGGCGCTCGAGGTCGATGTCGATGACCTTGACCATGATGTCGTCGTTGACCTGCACGACCTGCTCGGGGATCTCGACGTGCCGCTCGGCCAGCTCGGAGATGTGCACCAGCCCCTCGATGCCCTCGTGGACGCGGACGAACGCGCCGAACGGCACCAGCTTGGTGACCTTGCCCGGGACGACCTGCCCGATCTGGTGGGTCCGGGCGAACTGCCGCCACGGGTCTTCCTGCGTCGCCTTCAGCGACAGCGAGACCCGCTCGCGGTCGAGGTCGACGTCGAGCACCTCGACGGTGACCTCCTGGCCGACCTCGACGACCTCGCTCGGGTGGTCGATGTGCTTCCAGGACAACTCGGAGACGTGCACCAGGCCGTCGACCCCGCCGAGGTCGACGAAAGCGCCGAAGTTGACGATCGAGGAGACGACGCCCTTGCGGACCTGCCCCTTCTCGAGCTTGTTGAGGAACTCGGTGCGCACCTCGGACTGCGTCTGCTCCAGCCAGGCGCGGCGGGACAGCACGACGTTGTTGCGGTTCTTGTCCAGCTCGATGATCTTCGCTTCGAGTTCGCGGCCGACATAGGGCTGCAGGTCGCGGACCCGGCGCATCTCGACCAGGGAGGCGGGCAGGAAGCCGCGCAGCCCGATGTCGAGGATCAGCCCGCCCTTGACGACCTCGATCACCGTGCCGGTGACGATGCCGTCCTCGTCCTTGATCTTCTCGATCGTGCCCCAGGCGCGCTCGTACTGGGCGCGCTTCTTGGACAGGATCAGCCGACCCTCCTTGTCCTCCTTCTGCAGGACCAGAGCCTCGACGTCGTCGCCGACGTTGACGACCTCGTGCGGGTCGACGTCGTGCTTGATCGACAGCTCACGGGAGGGGATGACGCCCTCGGTCTTGTATCCGATGTCCAGCAGCACCTCGTCCCGGTCGACCTTGACGATGGTGCCCTCGACGATGTCGCCATCATTGAAGTATTTGATGGTCTGATCGATGGCGGCGAGGAAGTCCTCAGCCGAACCGATGTCGTTGACGGCGACGTGCGGGGTTTCGTGGGCCGGCTGCTCGCCGGCGGGCGCGAGGGTGGTGGACTCGGTGGTGGACGTCATGTGGTGGGTGGCTCCGGATGGACGGCGTATCGGCAGGACGCCGGGGGCCCGGTGTCGTCGATGACGTGGACGGTGCGCGAACGCGCACCGGAGAACGTGCTGACGAAAAGCGGCCTGCTCCATGCTGAGGTCGCGCAGGCCCACAGCGCTGTACCGAGGATACGAGCCTGACCGATCACGGGTCAATCCGGACCGGTTTGCCCGGCGCGCCGCGGAGGTGGCAATCTCGCCTGGTGTCCGATTCGGGTGGCCAGCCCCCGCCGACCGCCACCGAGGCGCTCGGAGTGGCCGGAATCGCCCATCGGGATGCCCCATCGGCGGACTCGCGGCGGGCCAACCGGCGCTGGTGGGACGCCGACGCCGACGACTACCACGCCCGGCACGGGGAGTTCCTCGGTGACGCGGACTTCGTCTGGTGTCCGGAGGGCCTCCGGGAGGCCGACGTCGGGCTGCTCGGTGACGTGGCCGGGCGGCGGGTGCTCGAGGTGGGCTGCGGGTCGGCGCCGTGCGCCCGCTGGCTGCGCGCCCAGGGAGCGGTCGTCGCCGCCTTCGACCTCTCGGCGGGGATGCTGCGGCACGCCCGAGCGGGAGCGGCCCGCACCGGCATCCGGGTACCGCTGGTGCAGGCCGACGCCGAGGCGCTGCCGTTCGCCGCGGAGAGCGTCGAGATCGCCTGCTCGGCGTTCGGCGCCGTCCCCTTCTGCGCCGATTCGGCCGCGGTGATGCGCGAGGTCGCGCGGGTGCTCGCGCCGGGTGGCCGCTGGGTCTTCGCGACCTCCCACCCGCTGCGCTGGGTGTTCGCCGACGACCCGGGCCCCGGTGGACTGGTCGCGCAGACGCCGTACTTCGACCGCAGCCCCTACGTCGAAGTCGACGCCGAGGGCCGGTCGACGTACGTCGAACACCACCGCACGATCGGCGACCGGGTGCGGGAGATCGTCGCCGCCGGGCTGACGCTCGTCGACCTGATCGAACCGGAGTGGCCGGCCGGCCACGACCGGGTGTGGGGGCAGTGGAGCCCGCTGCGCGGCGCGCTGCTGCCCGGCACGGCCATCTACGTCTGCGAGAAGCCGGTGAGCGAATGACGACAGGCCACAGGACAGCGAACGGACGCGACGCCGTCGTGGTCGGTGCGGGCATCGGCGGGCTGACCGCGGCGCTTGCCCTGGCGAAGACGGGTTGGCGGGTCACGGTCCTCGAGCGGACGGCCCTCCCGGTCGACGTCGGTGCCGGCATCTCGTTGTGGCCGAACGCCATGCGGGTGCTCGATCTGCTCGGCGTCGGTGACCGGGTGCGGGAGGTGGCCGCGCCGCTGCTCGGCGACGGCGGGCTGCGGCTGCCGTCCGGCACATGGCTCAGCCGGGCCGGCGAAGGTACCGCGCTCGTCGAGGTCGTCGCCGCGCACCGGGCCGATCTGCACCGCATCCTGCGCGCGGCTCTGCCCGACGGGGCGTTGCACACCGGCGCCACCCAGACCGGGGTGCGGATCGCCCCGGCCGGTTCCGGGGCGGAGGTCGAGTACGACGCGGACGGTGCGCGCCGTCGTCTCGACGCCGACCTCGTGGTGGGCGCCGACGGCCTGCGCAGCGGCATCCGCGGGCAGCTCTGGCCGGCCGCCCGGCCGCCGGTCTACCGCGGCTACACGTCCTGGCGGGCGGTCACTCCGGCCGACGCGATCACCGTCACCGGCGGCGGGGAGACGTGGGGTGCGGGCGAGCGGTTCGGCTACCTGCCGCTCACCGGCGGGCGGGTCTACTGGTTCGCGGTCGCGAACGCGACGACCCCCGGACCCGACCCGGCCGGGCCGCACGGCGGCGACGTGACGGCGGTACGGCGCCGGCTCGCCGGCTGGCACCACCCGGTGCCGCAGCTGCTCGACGCCTCCCCCGCCGACTCGGTGCTGCACCTGGACATCTGTGATCTGCCGGCGCTGCCGACCTACGTGTCCGGGCCGGTGGCACTGCTCGGCGACGCGGCGCATGCCATGACCCCGGACATGGGGCAGGGCGGCTGCCAGGCGATCGAGGACGCGGCGGTGCTGGCCGCCAGCCTGCGCGGCCGCGAGGTGCCGGCGGCGCTCACCCGCTACGACGCGGCGCGCCGGCGCCGTACCCAGGCGATCGTGCGGACCTCCCGCCGCACCGGCCGGTTCGCGCAGCTGAACAACCCGGCGGTGGTCGCGCTCCGCAACGCCGCGATCCGGCTCATCCCGCCGGCGGCCGCGATGCGCCCGATGGCCCGCGTCTCGGCGTGGACACCGCCAGACCTGGGCTGACCCGCGACCCCGGCGACCGGTCAGTGACCGGCGTCGTCCCAGGTGGAGCCGACGCCGACGGACACATCCATCGGTACGGCGAGCTCGTAGGCCGAGCCCATCTTGTCGCGGACCAGCTCCTCGAGCTGCTCGCGCTCGCCCGGGGCGACCTCGAAGACCAGCTCGTCGTGCACCTGCAGCAGCATCCGCGACCGCAGGCCAGTCTCGCGGAGGGCCCGGTCGACGTCGAGCATCGCCACCTTGATGATGTCGGCGGCCGATCCCTGGATCGGCGCGTTGAGGGCCATCCGCTCGGCCATCTCGCGACGCTGGCGGTTGTCGCTGGTCAGGTCGGGCAGATACCGGCGGCGGCCCAGGATCGTCTCGGTGTAGCCGACCCGGCGAGCCTCGTCGACGACGTTGCGCAGGTAGTCGCGGACGCCGCCGAACCGCTCGAAGTAGGCGGTCATCTGCTCCCGCGCCTCGTCCGGGGTGATCCGCAGCTGCTGCGCCAGCCCGTAGGCGGACAGGCCGTAGGCGAGGCCGTAGGACATCGCCTTCACCCGCCGCCGCAGCTCGGGGTCGATCGCGTCGATCGGCAGCCCGAACGCGCGGGACGCGACGAACGTGTGCAGGTCCTCACCGGAGGTGAACGCCGTGATCAGCCCGGCGTCCTCGGAGAGGGTGGCCATGATGCGCATCTCGATCTGGCTGTAGTCGGCGGTGAGCAGCGACTCGTAGCCGGGGCCGACGACGAAGGCCTGCCGGATCCGCCGGCCCTCGGCGGTGCGGATCGGGATGTTCTGCAGGTTGGGGTCGGTCGAGGACAGCCGACCGGTGGCCGCGACGGTCTGCTGGAAGGTGGTGTGGATCCGGCCGACGTCGTCGACCATCGGGATCAGCGACTCGACGACGGACTTCAACCGGGCCGCGTCCCGATGGCGGAGCAGGATCGCCGGGAGCTCGACGTCGGGCGTCTGCTCGGCGAGCCAGGCCAGCGCGTCGGCGTCGGTGGTGTAGCCCGACTTGATCCGCTTGGTCTTGGGCAGCTTCAGCTCGTCGAAGAGCACCTGCTGCAGCTGCTTGGGTGAGCCGAGATTGAACTCGTGCCCGACGGCGGCGAACGCCTCCTGCTCGACCGACTTGACCCGTCCGGCGAGCTCGGACTGCAGGTCGCTGAGCTTCTCGGCGTCGGCGCCGATCCCCGTCTCCTCCATCGTCGCGAGCACACCGAGCAACGGGAGCTCGAGGTCGGCGAGCAGCCGGGTGGCGCCGCGGGTGTCGAGATCGTCGTCGAGCGCCCGGGCGAGGTCGGCCACGGCGCGCGCCTTGACCACTTCGATCTGGGCGGCCGTCGCGTCGGCCTCCTCCTCGCCGCCGTCCAGCGACAGTTGCCCGGAGTCGGGTTCGTCGGCGCGGAGCTCCCGGCGCAGGTAGCGCAGCGACAGGTCGGCGAGGTCGAAGCTGCGCTGGCCGGGCAGCGCGAGGTAGGCGGCGAGCGCGGTGTCGCTGGTGATCCCGTGCATGTCCCAGCCGCGGGCGTGCAGCGCGAGCAGGGGGCCCTTCACGTCGTGCGCCGCCTTGGCCACGGTGGGGTCGGCGAGCCACGCCACCAGGGCCCGCTCGTCGGAGTCGGTCAGCTGTTCGGAGTCGACGAACGCACCGTCGCCGCCCT
The DNA here is from genome assembly GCA_963775655.1 of uncultured Actinomycetota bacterium. Lineage (GTDB taxonomy): Bacteria > Actinomycetota > Actinomycetes > Mycobacteriales > QHCD01 > DASXJE01. The sequence continues at coordinate 448,214 of CAVZJT010000002.1, forward strand.
CGACCGCCAGCGCGAGGCCGGTGACGATGCCGACGCCGCGGCCCCACGAGCCGCGTACCGACACCCCGAGCCGGCGACCGGAGCGGGCGTTTTCGTCGAGCCAACCTTCGACCTCGTCCGGGCCGAGCCGGTGACCCGCCACGTCGAAGCCCTCGTCGGCCTCGGGCTCGACGGCGGTGAGGGTGTCGAACAGCCGGTCGCGCAACACCCGGAACTGGATGTTGTCGAACAGCACGTGCACCTCGTCGCGGTCCCACGACGCGCGCGCCAGCTGCGCCGGCGTCACCGGCACCTCGACGTCGCGGACCAGCTCGGTGAGCTGGCGGTTACGCAGCACCGACGACAGGTGGGAGCGCAGGGCGTCACCGACCTTGCCGCGCACCTCGTCGACCCGGTCGACCAGCGCATCGAGCGAGCCGAACTCCCGGATCCACTTGGCGGCGGTCTTCTCCCCCACCCCCGGGATGCCCGGCAGGTTGTCGCTCGGGTCGCCCCGCAGCGCCGCGAAATCGGGATACTGCACCGGGGACAGGCCGTACTTCTCCTGCACCGCCGCCGGGGTGAACCGGGTCAGGTCGGAAACCCCGCGGCGTGGATAGAGCACCGTCACGTGGTCGTCGACCAGTTGCAGGGCGTCGCGGTCGCCGGTGCAGATCAGCACGTCCATGCCGTCGGCGGTCGCCTGCGTCGTGAGCGTCGCGATGACGTCGTCGGCCTCGTAACCCTCGACCGCGGCCACCGGGATCCGCAGCGCGTCGAGGACCTCCCGGATCAGGCTCACCTGGCCCTTGAAGTCGGCCGGCGTCTCGGACCGGCCCGCCTTGTAGTCGGCGTAGGTCTCGGAGCGGAACGTCTTGCGGGACACGTCGAAGGCGACCCCGATGTGGGTCGGCTGCTCGTCCCGCAGCACGTTGATCAGCATCGAGGTGAACCCGTAGACCGCATTGGTCGGCTGACCGGTGGTGGTCGAGAAGTTCTCCACGGGCAGCGCGAAGAACGCGCGGTAGGCCAGGGAGTGCCCGTCCAGCAGCAGCAGCCGGGGAGTGTCGGTCATGGTCGTGAGTCTAGGGTCGCCGTACGACGATCTCGCGATCGCCGCCGACCGGGCCGACGCCGGCACCCCGCGAAGGAGCTCCGATGGCCGACCCCGCCGCGATGACCCGCCTGCTGGACGAGGCGCCCGAGCAGCTCACGGCCGGGATGGGCATCGTGATCACCGGGTGGGACCCGAAGCGCCTGGTCGCCACGATGCCGGTCACCGGTAACCGCCAGCCCTACGGCCTGCTGCACGGCGGCGCATCCTGCGTCCTGGCCGAGACCCTCGGATCGATCGCGGCGGCGCTCAACGCCGGCGACGACCGGCAGGCGCTGGGGATCGAGATCAATGCCAGCCACCACCGCGCGGTCCGTGAGGGCGTGGTCACCGGCGTGTGCACCCCGGTGCACGAGGGCGGCTCGGTGGCGACCTACGCGATCGAGATCACCGACGAGCAGGGGCGCCTGACCTGCACCGCCCGGCTCACCTGCGTCCTGCGGCGGGCGCGGAGCGGCTAGACCACACCGCCGCCGCGCAGGCGGCGCAGCCGGGTGGCCCGCGGAGGCCGCGGTACCCGGCGCCGGATGACCTGTGCCGACATCTCCATGGGGTGCTGCACGATGCCGAGCTTGCGCCGCAGGGTCGCCACCGACGCGACCCGCCGGGTGACCAGCGGCGCGAAGCCGAGCCGGGCGAAGAACCGATGCGCCTCCCGGCCGTCGGTGGTCACCCCGACGATCACGTGCTCGCAGCAGAGCTCATCGGCGTAGGTGGCCGCGGCGCGCACCAGGGCCCGGCCGGCCCCGCGGCGGCGGTGCGCCGGAGCGACGACGACGTGGCTGAGGTAGACCGCCGGCGCCCCGAGCTGGGCGCTGATGCCGTCCCGGGCGAGGACCGCCATGCCCAGGGGCTCATCGGATTCACCGTCGACGGCGAGCACCAACCGCCAGTCCGGGTCCTCCAGCAGGTGGGAGTAACGCTCCGCGACCGTGCCCTCGGTGGCCGGCAGCGGCAGCCTCGGGTAGGTGCCGGGGCTGCCGGCCGTGATGTGGTCGAGCTCCCGGGACAGGTCGAGAAAAGCATCGAGGTCGTCAAGTCCGGCCGTTCGCACTCGTACGTTTCCGCGCGGCACCGCGCCTCCCGAATACTCGACCCCTGGTGGTCACCCCCGACTTCGTGCCTTCTGGCTCGGGAGACTATCCCCACTTGACGCTGGCCTAACAGCGGCCGAACAGCCGAGCAACATGACGTCCTGCGCTGGGCCGAGCGCCGTATCGCCCACTGGGCAGTCCGCCGCTGCCACCCGGGCCTCAGCCGGTCTCGGGTGACGTGGTCGGGTCCTCCGGCGCCTTGAGCTCGAGCTCCCCGCCCAGGTACGCCGCCCGCACGGCCGGGTCGTCGCGCAGGCTGGCGGCCTCCGCGGTCTTGATCATCCGACCGGTCTCCAGCACGTAGCCCCGCTGCGAGATGCGCAACGCCTGGTTGGCGTTCTGCTCGACCAGCAGGATCGTCGTACCGCTGTCGTTGATCTCCCGGAGGATGGCGAAGATCTGCTGGACGATGAGCGGGGCGAGCCCCATCGACGGCTCGTCGAGCAGCAGCAGCTTGGGGTCGGACATCAGTGCCCGGCCGATCGCGAGCATCTGCTGCTCGCCGCCGGAGAGGGTGCCGCCGGACTGCTTGCGGCGCTCGGCGAGGCGGGGGAAGAGTTCGAGCACCCGGTCGAGGCTGCCCGGGGTGCCCCGACCTCGGGCGTAGGTGCCCATCTCGAGGTTCTCCTGCACAGTCATACCCGGGAAGATCCCGCGGCCTTCCGGCGCCTGGCACAGGCCGAGCACGACGCGGCGGTGGCCCGCCATCCCGGTGATGTCCTGGCCGTCGAAACGCACCCGACCGGCCGACGGCCGACGCAGCCCCGAGATCGTCTTCAGCGTCGTGGTCTTGCCGGCGCCGTTGGCACCGATCAGGGTGACGACCTCGCCCGTGTCGACCTTCAGCGACACCCCCTTGAGGGCCTCGACCTTGCCGTAGGAGACGTGCAGGTCCTCGACCTCAAGAAGCATCGTCGGCCGCCCCCAGGTAAGCCTCGATCACCTTCGGGTCGCGCTGCACATCTCGGGGCGCCCCGTCGGCGATCTTCTCCCCGAAGTCGAGGACCGCGATGTGGTCGCTGATCTGCATGACGATCCCCATGTCATGGTCGATCAGGAACACGGTCACACCGCTGTCGCGGATCTTGCGGATGAGCCCCATCAACGCGGCCTTCTCGCTGGGGTTCATGCCCGCCGCAGGCTCGTCGAGCAGCAGCAACTGCGGCCGGGTCGCCAGCGCGCGGGCGATCTCCAGCCGCCGCTGGTCGCCGTACGGCAGGGCCTTCGCGGCTTCGTTGGCGACCCCTCGGACGCCGACGAAGTCGAGCAGCTCCAACCCGCGCTCGCGCCCGTCGCGCTCCTCCCGGCGGTGGCGCGGCAACCCGAGTGCGGCCCCGACGACGCTGGAGAAATGGCGGGCGTCCGCGCCGACCTGCACGTTTTCCAGGACGCTCATGTTGTCGAAGAGCCGGATGTTCTGGAACGTGCGGGCGATCCCGGAGCGGGTCACCTCGTGCGGCTTGCGTCCGGAGATCTCGGCGCCGTCGAACAACAGGGATCCCGAGGTCGCCCGATAGACGCCGGTGACGAGATTGAACACTGTGGTCTTGCCGGCGCCGTTGGGCCCGATCAGGGCGAAGATCATCCCCGGCTGCACGGCCAGGTCGAGGTTGGCGACCGCGACGACCCCACCGAATCGCTGGGTGACCCCGCGTAGTTCGAGCAGCGGGGCGGCCCCACTGTCCGGCGCGACCTCGGCGGACGCGGTCATGGGCCGACCTCGACGTTCTGGGTCTCGACCGCGCCGACCTCGCCACCGAGCGCACCCATGCCGCCGGTGCCCTCCGCGAGTTCGGCCCGCCGTCGGCGGGACGGCAGCAGGCCCTCGGGCCGGAGGATCATCATGATCACCAGCGACGCCCCGAAAATCAGCACGCGGTAGTCGGCGAAGGCCCGGAAGCGTTCGGGCAGCCACGCCACCAGGAACGCCCCGACCATGACTCCGGGCAGGTTTCCGGATCCGCCGAGTACGACGGCGCAGAGGATGTAGATCGACAGCAGGAAGGGGAAGTTCTCGGGCGTGATCGAGATGGTCTGGGCCGCGAAGAGCACCCCGGCCCCGCCGCCGATCGACGCCCCGATGGCGAATGCCCAGAGCTTGTAGCGGAACGTCGGCACCCCCATCACCTCGGCGGCATCCTCGTCCTCGCGGATGGCGGCCCACGAGCGACCCACCCGGCTGCGCTCCAGCCGCTTGACCAGGATGATCGCGACGACGATCGCGAACACGCACAGGTAGTAGTAGGGCCGGGTGTCGATCACCCCGAACTGCAGCTGCGAAATCCCCTTCACGCTCGGCGGGTTGGGGATGGGGGCCAGGCCGCGCGGTCCGCCGGTGAAGGACAGGTTGTTGGCGGTGATCCGGATGATCTCGCCGAACCCGAGCGTGACGATGGCCAGATAGTCCCCGCGCAGCCGCAGCGTCGGCGCGCCGAGGATCACCCCCGCGGCGAGGGCGATGATGATCCCCACCGGGACGATGAACCAGAAGTCCCACTTCAACGAGATGCCGATCTTGGCCATCGCGTATCCGCCGATGGCGAAGAACGCGACGTAGCCGAGGTCGAGCAGACCGGCCTGGCCGACGACGACGTTGAGCCCGATGGCCAGCAGGATGTAGATGCCGATCGGGTAGAACAGCACCGCCGACCAGTCGCTCTCCGGCGTCATGAAGGACCCGATCGACTGCGCCGGAAGGACGAGCGCACCGAAGATGAGCAGCAGGTAGACGATCAGCCGCTGCCACCCGGGAGTGCGCGCCCACAGGTCGCTGGCGCTCCCGAGCACGTCGGGGAACCTGGGCCGGGTCATGCCCGCGCTCTCAGCAGCTTCTCTCCCAGCAGTCCGGTCGGGCGGAACATCAGGACGACGATCAGGACGACGAACGCGATGACGTCCTTCCATTGCGCACCGAGAATGCTGGCACCGTAGCTCTCGATGAGACCGAGCACCACGCCGCCGAGCAGGGCGCCGCGGATGTTGCCGATCCCGCCGAGCACCGCGGCGGTGAACGCCTTGATCCCCAGCAGGAAGCCGACGTTGTACTGGGTGATCTCGAAGAAGGTGTCGTAGAGCATCGCGGCGACGCCGGCCATCAGCCCGCCGACCAGGAAGGTCACCATCACGACCCGGTCGATGTTGACCCCCATCAGGACGGCGGTGTCCGGGTCCTGCGCCGTCGCCCTGATCCCCCGTCCGAGCCGGCTGCGGTTGACGAAGAAGTCGAGCGCCACCGCCATCACGATGGCCGCGCCGACGACCAGCACCTTGTCCGAGCGGATCTCGCCCGAGCCGATGTTGGCCAGCACGCTCTTGTGCATGATCCGCGGCACGCTGAGCTGGTCGCGGCCGTAACGCAGCGCGAAGACCTCTTGCAGGAAGAACGACGCGCCGATCGCGGAGATCAGGGCGGCCAGCCGGGAGGCGCCGCGTCTACGCAGCGGCCGGTAGGCCACCCGCTCGAGGATGACCGCCGACGCCCCGGAGGCCGCCATCGCCGCCAGGGCGCAGATCGCGATCACGCCGACGAGCGCGAACCCGGTCTGCGCCCCGTTGATCCCGAGCGCGTGCAGCGTGAACAGGCTCGCGAAGGTCCCGATCATGAAGATCTCGGAGTGCGCGAAGTTGATCAACCGCAGTACGCCGTAGACCAAGGTATAGCCGAGCGCGATCAGACCGTAGATCGAACCGATGGTCAGACCATCGATCGTGGACGCCCAGAACTGAGTGACGAATGCGTGCACCGAGGATTACTTCTGCGGCTTAGCTGTCTTCGTGCTCCCCAGGAACTTCAGCTTCTGATTCTCGACCTGGGTGACGAACAACAGATTGTCCTGGAGCTCGCCGTTGGGCGCGAACTTGATGTGCTTGGACACCCCGTTGTAGTCCACGGTCTTGAGATAGCTGTTGATCGCGGCCGGCGTCGTCTTCCCGGCGTCGATCGCCATCAGGAAGATGTTGGCCGCGTCGTAGCCCTCGGCGGAGTAGGTCGCCGGTGGGGTCTTGTAGGCCGCCTGGTAGTCCTTGGCGAACTTCTGGACCGTCGGATCGGTCGACCCGACCGCCGAGCTGCAGGTGCAGGACAGCAGCGCGCCGTTGGCCGCCGTACCGCCACCGGCGACGATCTTCTGGTCGAGCGAACCGTCACCGGACATGAAGGTCGCCGTGACGTTGGCGTCGCGCAACTGCTTGACCAGCTTCGCCGCCGCCGAGTAGTAGCCGGCGAAGAAGATGACGTCGTCGTTGGCCGACTTCACGCTGTTGACCGTGCTCGAGTAGTCCGAGCCGTTGGGGTCGAGGGTGCCGCTGGGGCTCACCGTGACGTTGTCCTTCTTCAGCTGCGAGCGGACGCTGTCACCGAGACCCTTGCCGTATTCGCTCTGGTCGTCGATCACCGCGACCTTCTTGGCGTGCAGCGTATTGGCCATGAAGTCGGCGTCGCCCGGGCCCTGCACGTCGTCGTTGGCCAGCACCCGGTGCCAGTACTTGTAGCCGTTCTGGGCCAGGGTGACCGCCGTCGCCGACGGGGAGATGTTGGGGATTCCGGCGGCCTCGAGGATCGGCAGCGAGGTCTTGGACTCGCCGGAGAACGCCGGGCCGATCACGCCCACGTCCTTGTCCTCGACGACCTTCTTGGCCTGGGTCGACGCCTGCGTCGGGTCGCCCTGGGTGTCGTAGATCTTGAGCGTGACCTTCTTGACCCCGCTCTTGGCGTTGTGCTGGTTGACGGCCAGCTTCGCCCCGTCGGAGATGTTGATACCCAGCTGCGCGTTGGGCCCCGTCTGGGCACCCATGAAGGCGAGCGAGAGGTTGCCGCTGCTGCCGCTGCTGCCGCTGCTGCCCCCGCTGCCGCTGCCACTACTACTGCTGCTGCCGCACCCGGCGACGACCAGGGCCACCGTTCCGGCCGCAACCGCCACTCCGAGGGAGCGCCGTATTTGCTTCGACATGTCCGTGCCTTCCATCCCCCGGCGGGTGCCGGACCGTGGCTCGCCACTCCGGGTGGTGCGGCCGGTCCGGCCACACCACGACGTGGAGATGGCCGCACAGTAGTGGGCCGCGGACCCGCTCCGCCGGATCGACGCGCAGTTGTTACCCAGTGCTTACATCGCAGGGCGACCTACCGATGAGATCCTCAGAGACGCGGGAGGTCGGTTCCGACCGAGATGACGGCTTCGGCGACCGATCGCATGGTGGTACGCCGGTCCATCGCGGTGCGCTGGATCCAGCGGAACGCGTCCGGCTCGGTCATGCCGTGCTCGGTCATCAGCACGCCCTTGGCCCGGTCGACCACCTTGCGTGCCTCCAACTGCTCCTGCAGCCCGCCGACCTCCTTCTCCAGGCCGACGATCTGGGCGTGCCGCGAGACGGCCATCTCGATCGTGGGCAGCAGGTCGGTGCTCCCGAACGGCTTGACGAGGTAGGCCATCGCCCCGGCCTCGCGCGCCCGCTCGACCAGCTCCCGCTGGCTGAATGCGGTGAGGATCACGACCGGAGCGATCCGCTCCGCGGCGATCCGCTCGGCGGCCGCGATGCCGTCGAGCTTGGGCATCTTCACGTCGAGGATGACCAGGTCCGGGCGCAGCTCGAAGGCCAGCGACACGGCCTGCTCCCCGTCGGCGGCCTCGCCGACGACGACGTAGCCTTCCTCCTCCAGCATCTCCTTGAGGTCGAGCCGGATGAGTGCCTCGTCCTCCGCGATCAGCACGCGGCGGGAGACAACGGCATCGGCCACGGTGACTCCTGATGATCTTGGCCTGAGGGTGGCTGGGAGCGACTCACACCCTACCGGGATAGGCTGTTGCGGCGCGCAGGCCATTACCGGCCCCCGTATCCGAACTGGCACAGGAGATCGGCTCAAAACCGGTTGGCCGCAAGGCCATGTGGGTTCGAATCCCACCGGGGGCACCGACCCGCGCCGCCGTAGGGTGTGCGGGTGCCACGGCATATGACATCCGAGGAGTTCCGGCGTAACGGCCGCGCGGCGGTCGACTGGGTCGCCGACTACCTGCAGAGCGTCGAGCAGCATCCGGTCGCCTCCCGGGTCGAGCCGGGCGAGGTCCGCGCCGCGATGCCCGCCCACCCGCCCGAGACGGGCGAGCCGTTCGACTCGCTGCTCGCCGACCTCGACCGGATCGTCCTGCCGGGCATCACCCACTGGCAGCACCCGGGGTTCTTCGGCTACTTCCCGGCCAACTCGTCCGAGCCGGCGATCCTCGCCGATCTCATCAGTGCCGGTCTGGGCGTGCAGGGGATGTCATGGGCGACCAGCCCGGCCTGCACCGAGGTCGAACAGGTCACCCTCGACTGGCTCGCCGAACTGCTCGGGCTGCCCGCGGCGTACCGGTCGGACGGGCCTGGCGGCGGCGTGATCCAGGACACGGCGTCGACGGCGCAGTTGGTCGCGCTACTCGCCGCGCTGCACCGGGCGAGCGGCGGAGCGACCGTGCGCGATGGGGTCGGCGGTGGGCGCTACGCGGTCTACGGCTCGACCGAGACGCACTCGGCGCTGGAGAAGTCGGTGCGGATGGCCGGGCTCGGGACCGCGGCACTCCGGTTGGTCGCCGTCGACCCGAAGACCCTCGCCATGGACCCTGCGGCGCTGCGGGCGCAACTCGCCGCCGACCGGGCGGCCGGGCTTACCCCGGCGATGGTCGTCGCCACCGTCGGGACGACGTCGACGACGGCGATCGATCCGGTGGCCGAGATCGGCACGGCGGCGCGGGACTACGGTGCCTGGCTGCACGTCGACGCGGCGTACGCCGGTGTCGCGGCGATCTGTCCGGAGCTGCGCTGGATCCTCGACGGCGTGGGCGACTACGCCGACTCGTTCTGCACCAACCCGCACAAGTGGCTGCTGACCAACTTCGACTGCGACGCGTTCTGGGTCGCCGACCGTGCTGCGCTGCTCGGCGCACTGTCGATCCTCCCCGAATTCCTCCGCAACGCGGCGACCGAATCCGGTGCCGTCGTGGACTACCGCGACTGGCACGTGCAGCTGGGTCGCCGGTTCCGTGCCCTCAAGTTGTGGTCGGTGATCCGCTGGTACGGCGCCGAGGGATTACGTGAGCACATCCGAGCGCATGTCGGGCTCGCCCAGGAGTTCGCCGCCCGGCTGGAGAGCGACGCGCGGTTCGAGGTCGTCGCGCCGCACCCGTTGTCGCTGGTCTGCTTCCGGCTGCGCGACGACGAGATCGACCGCGGCGACGCGCGGACGACGGCGCTGATGGAGGCCCTCAACGCCTCCGGCGAGCTCTTCCTCACCCACACCCGCGTCGACGGTCGCGTCGCGCTGCGGTTGGCCATCGGCGGTACCCGCACCGAGCGCCGCCACGTCGACGCCGCCTGGGACCTCATCTCCCGCACCGCCTGACTGGCTGGCTGGCGTAGCGTTCTATTCCGCTTGAACGTCACGTTCAAGCGGTCTAGCCGCATCAACGTCACGTTGATGCGGAATGGGAAAGGGATGGCAGGCCGCGGTCAGCGCCTGATCGTACGGAGCAGGCCCTCCTGGACCACCGAGACGACGTGCCGGCCGTCGCGGGTCCAGATCCGGCCGGTGGCCAGGCCCCGCCCGCCGGCCGCCGACGGGCTCTCCGACTCGTACAGCAGCCACTCGTCGGCCCGGAACGAGCGGTGGAACCACATCGCGTGGTCGAGGCTGGCGCCGACCACCTCGTCGAGTCCCCAGGCCAGCCCGTGCCGCACCAGCACCGAGTCGAGCAGGGTCATGTCGCTGGCGAAGGTCAGCGCGCAGACGTGCAGCAGCGGATCGTCCGGCAGCCGGCCCGACGCGCGCATCCACACCCGGCTCCGCGCCTCGCGCGGCCCGTCGGCGCGCTGCACCCAGGGCGGGTCGTCGACGTAGCGCAGGTCGAACGGGCGCGGCAGCCGGGCCCACTGGCCGAGCTCGTCGGCGTACGGCGCGACGCGCTCGGCGATGGTCGGCAGCGACTCCGGGTCGGGCACCTGCGGCATCACGCCCTGGTGTTCGAGGCCCTCCTCCGCCCGGTGGAACGACGCCGACAGGCTGAAGATCGCCTCGCCGTGCTGTACGGCGAGCACCCGCCGGGAGGTGAACGACCGTCCGTCGCGGATCCGGTCGACGGTGTAGACGATCGGTACCGTCGGGTCGCCGGGCCGCAGGAAGTAGGCCTGCAGCGAGTGCACTGCCCGGTCCGGCGGGACCGTCCGCCCGGCCGCGACCAGAGCCTGGCCGGCGACCTGGCCACCGAACACCCGCTGCATCGACACCTTCGGGCTGACTCCCCGGAAGATGTCGACCTCCACCGTCTCGAGGTCGAGCAACCGCACCAGCGCGTCGACGGTTTCCTGGCCCGACGCGACGGGTTCGCTCCCCGGTGCACTCACCCGGAAACCCTATCGACCGTTGGCCGGCCGCCCAGCTGGCCGGCGCACCGGGCACCGGCCTCGACCGCGGCGCGGGCGCACGAGTCCGCGTCGGCCCCGTCGAGCCAGCACCGCAGGTACGCCGCGCAGAACGCGTCACCCGCTCCGGTCGGGTCCACCGTGGACGTCGTCGGTGCCGCGACGACGAGCGGCTCGACGCCCCGCCGGGCCACCACGCAGCCGGCCGGGCCGAGCGTCACGATCACCGTGCCGTAGTGGGCCGTGAGAGCCTGCGCCGCGTCGACCGGATCGGCCCGGTCGGACATCGCCCGCGCCTCGTCGACGTTCGGGAAGCACAGGTCGGCGCCGGCCGTCGCTGCGAGGAACGGCCCCGGGCCGGCGGACTGGAGCAGCGCCTCGGAGGACGGGTCGACCGAGACGGCGCAGCCCCGGCGTACTGCCCGGTCCCGGAACTCGCTGACGGCGGCGCGCGATGGCTCGGCGAAGAGGACGTAGCCGGACAGGTGCAGGAGTCCGGCTTCGGCGAGAGCGGTGTCGGGCAGATCGGCCGGACCGAGCCGGGCGTTGGCGCCGCGGTCGGAATACATGCTGCGCCGCTCGGCGCCGATGACCGAGACGACAGTCCCCGTCTCGATCTCGTCGTCGACGACGAGCATCGGTTCGACACCGGCAGCGACAAATGCCGCCCGGTGGCGATCGGCGTCGTCGCGGCCCACCCGGCCGACGAACTGGCACCGCGCGCCCAGATAGCCGAGCCACGCGGCCTGGTTGGCTCCCGAGCCGCCCGCGACCCGCCGGATCCGCGACACCGTGTCGCTGTCCGGGAAGACCGGCCCGAGCGGGTCGACGACGACGTCGTTCATCACATCGCCGACCACCACGACGAACTCGCCGCGGTCCGTCACGTCACCGAGCCGACCAGCACACGGCGATCTCGGCGGCGACCCGCACGTTGTCCAGCGCCAGCGCGACGTTGGCCTCGAGGCTCGCCCCCTCGGTGGCCCGGTGCATGTGGCCGAGCAGAAACGGCGTCAGCGCCTTGCCTTGGATTCCCGCGGCCTGCGCGGCCGCCAAACCGCCGGCCAGGGCACGCTCGTGCAGCGCGGGATCGAGCTGGTCGCCGGCCGGGATCGGATTAGCCACGATGGTCGCGCCGGACAGACCCAGCTCCTCGGATCTGTGCAGCACCTGCGCCACCTCGTCGGCGGATTCGACCCGCCAGTCGACCGGGTAACCGGAATCACGCAGGTAGAAGCCCGGAAACCAGTCGGTGCGGTAGCCGAGTACCGAGATTCCGAGGGTCTCGAGCCGCTCCAGGGTCGCGGCCACGTGCAGGATCGACTTCACCCCCGACGCGACGACCGCGATCGGCGTCCGTGACAGCGCCGTGAGGTCGGCGGACTCGTCGAAACTGTCGGCCACATCACGGTGCACCCCACCGAGACCACCGGTGGCGAAGACCCGGATGCCGGCCCGGCGGGCGAGGTGCGCGGTCGCCGCGACGGTGGTGGCGCCGGTACGCCCGGACGCCATGGCCATGGGCAGGTCGCGGATCGACAGCTTCGCCACCTCCCTGTCGTCGACGAGCCGGTCGAGCGTCGCCTCGTCGACACCCACCTTCGGCACGCCGTCGACCACCGCGATCAGCGCGGGTACGACGCCGGCGTCGGTGAGCCGGCCGGAGAGCTGGCCCGCGACCTCGCGGTTGCGGGGCCGCGGAAGTCCGTGCGCGATCATCGTGGACTCGAGCGCGACGACCGGCCGGCCGGCGTCGACGGCTCGGCGTACCTCGTCGGACAGCGTGAGCGGCACCGGCGGCTTCCTCGCGTGGGATGGACGTTTCCGCCATCATCGCAGCCGGGGAGACTGCAACCATGCCGATTCGGATCGGGACGTCGGGCTGGCAGTACGCCGACTGGCGCGGGGTGCTCTATCCGCCGCGCCTGCCGCAACGCCTGTGGCTGGAGGAATACGCGCGCCATTTCGACACCCTCGAGCTCAACAACTCCTTCTACCGGTTGCCGTCGAACGAGACGTTCACGGCCTGGCGGCAGCGCCTGCCCGGCGGTTTCGTGGTGGCGGTGAAGGCCAGCCGTTACCTCACCCATATCCGTCGGCTGCGCGATCCGGCCGAGCCGGTCGCCCGGCTGATGGCGGCTGCGGGTGGGCTCGGCGACCGGCTCGGGCCGATTCTGCTGCAACTGCCGCCGACGCAGCGGGCCGAGCCCGAGCGGCTCGCCGAGACCCTGGCTCACTTCCCCGCGGGCAGCCGCATCGCGGTGGAGCCGCGGCACACGTCGTGGTGGACCGACGAGACCCGACAGGTCCTCGTCGACCACGGGGCGGCGCTGTGCTGGGCCGACCGGTTGGGCCGGCCGCAGACGCCGCTGTGGCGGACCACGACATGGGGCTATCTCCGGTTCCATGAAGGCCGGGCCCGGCCCCGGCCCGGCTACGGCGACCAGGCGCTGCGTACCTGGTCGGACCGGGTGCTGGCGGAGTTCCGGCCGACCGACGACGTCTTCGTCTACTTCAACAACGATCCCGGCGGCGCCGCCATCCGCGACGCCCGCCGGTTCACCCGGATCTACGCCTCCCGGTGGGCCGCATAGGTTGGTGGCTCGCCGACGAAGGGAGCGCGAGATGGTGTGGCTGCACGGCAAGAGTGCGGTGGTGACCGGCGGGTCCCGGGGCATCGGCCGGGCGATCGTCGAGCGACTGGCGCGGGACGGCGCCGCGGTGGTGTTCAACTACGCGCGCAGCAGCGATGCTGCCGCCGATGTCGAATCCGCCGTACGGGACTCCGGCGGCCGAGCGCACGCGGTGCAGATCGACCTCGCCGAAGCCGGCGCGGTCGACGCACTGATGGCCACGGCGGCAGAGCATCTCGACGGCCTCGACGTACTGGTGAACAACGCAGCTCTGGACGGCAAACCCCAGGCGATCGCCGACACGGACGAGCGCGTGTGGGACGAAAACATGATTGTCAACGCGAAGTCCACGTTTCTCACCGTCCGGCACGCGGCGCGGGTCATGCGCGACGGTGGTCGGATCATCAACATCTCGACGCTCAACACCACGCGCCCCGCACCGGGTGCAGTGGCATACGCCGCCAGCAAGGGCGCGATCGAGCAACTCACGAAGGTCGCAGCGATCGAACTCGGCGGCCGCGGCATCACCGTCAACGCAGTCTGCCCCGGCCCGACCGACACCGACCTGCTCCGACACGCCAACCCCGACGCCGCGATCGAGCGGGTTGCCGAGATCACCCCGCTCGGCCGGCTCGGACAGCCGGCGGACGTCGCCGACGTCGTCGCACTGCTCGCAAGCCACGAGGGTCACTGGCTCACCGGTCAGATCATCAACGCCACCGGCGGACTCGGGTGAGGCGCGTCACCGCGCCTCCGACGCCACCGTCTCGGACCTGGCCGGGCTGAGGCCGGCCCGCAGGACACCGACGGTCAGGGCGGCGACGGTAATGGCGGCGAACGCCAAGCCGAAGCCCCAGCGCGGGCCGAGCGCGTCGACGACCTGACCCGCCACGGCGGCCGCAGCGGCGGATCCGGCGGCGCTGGCCGAAGCCTGCCAGGCGAAGGCCTGCGTGAGGACCGACCGGTGCACCAGTGCCTCGGTGAGCACGGAGGCCAGGATGAGCACCGGCGGAATCATCAGCCCGGGAACGACCAGGGCGACGCCGAGGGCCGGCACAGTGGTGACGGCGAGCACCGGGAGGCAGCCGACACTGAACAACACGAGTGCACGGACGAGTTGCGTCGATGGCCCGGCACGCCACCGCCGAAGTCCATACGCGAGACCCGCGACCAGGCTCGCTCCGCTGGAGATGCTGTAGAGGAGTGCGGCGGTACCGGGCGCGCCGCGGTCGATGGCGAATGCCGTGACCGAGACCTGCATCGAGGCGAAGTACACACCGGCACACACGTTGACGACGACGAGGACGACGAACCCGCGATGGCGCAATGTCGCCGCGCCGGACCTCGTCGGAGGGCGGCCGACGGGCGGCGGTGCGGTGCCGCGCTGGACGACCAGCGCACACCCGCCGCCGATGGACATCGCCGCGGCGACAACCGGACCCGCGATCGGGGTGAACGTCGTACTGACCACTGCGACGAGCACCGGCCCGACGAGGTACGCAAGGCCGTTGCTCAACGACTCCAACGCGAAAGCGGTGGACAGGAGCGTGGAATCCCGCAGCAGCCAGGTCCACCGGGCCGCGGTCAACGCACCGAGCTGAGGGATCGACACGCCGGCCAGCACGGCGGCCACCGTCACCGTCCAGAGTGGACATCGGTTGGTCGCGAGTAACACCACGGCAGCTGCGGAGATGCCGTGCATAGTCAGGGAGAACGGCAGGATCCTCGTCTGGCCGAGCCGGTCGATCAGGCGGGCGACCTGAGGTCCGCCGCACGCCTCGCCGGCCGCCAGTCCTCCCGCGACCACTCCGGCCGCACCGAACGAACCGCTGGTCCAGTGGATCAGCCAGACGACGGCCAGACTTGTCATGGCAACGCCGGCGCGGCCGGGCGCGGCACCGAAGAAGAAGGCGCGTGCTCCTGGGGTCTGCAGCACCTGGCGGTAGCGACCCGGCGACCTGGGCGAGCCTGAACGCAAACGAGGAGTGAAGGACGAACGTGGCCCGAGAAGTGCCGGCACGGAAAGACCTTTCCGCTGCCGGCGGGTGGTGACACCAGGGGCAGGAACGATAAATCGACTCCTGGTCACGATACGGGCCGCCGCCGCCCGCGATCAAGCCCGGGGCGCCCGGCCGCTTCATCTGGAAGGCTGCGCTCGTGGATGTCGCCGCCTGGTCCGCCCGACTGCTCGACGTCGACTGGGTGCGCGTGCGGCCGACCGGCAGCCCGGTGGCGTACTTCGTCGACACTCCCGACCGGACGGTGATAGCCAAGCTGCCCTCGGCGGGCCGGCCGGGTTCGGCGCTGGTGGAGGCCTGGTCGTACGACGCCGCAGCCGGTTCCGGCTTGCGTACGCCGGCGGTCATCGCCGTACAGGACGACCGTGCCGTGCTGCTCCCGCTCTAACTGCTGGCGTTGTCGCCCCCACGTCGTCGCACTCTGCGCCGCCGGAACCGTCGACCATGTCGCAGAGATGTTCGAGAAGACCGGTTACTCGGCATTGGCGTAGGCCGCGGCCTTGCACACCGGCTGGTCACCGGTCAAGGTGGTGACGTGAGCGACTTCGATTTCATCGCCGACCGGCCCGTCCTGGATTTCGTCGCGACGGTTGCGGAGCGCGGTACGACGGACGAGGAGAAGCTACTCAATGCGCGTGATCTGGCCGTATGGGCCCGCGAGGCAGGAATCGTCGACGGCCTCGTGAAGGTGACGGCCGGCCAGCTCGCCGAAGCGCTCGCCGTACGGGAGGCACTGTTCGGGCTGATCACTGCCGCGATCGACGATCGCCCGCCGGCACGGGCAGACCGTGCCCTGGTCAACGCCACGGCATCCGGTGTGGCCCCGACGTTGACGCTGACCGGCGCCGGCACCGTGGCTCGCCGCGGCGACATCGCCTCGGTGCTGGCCGCGCTCGCGCAAGACGGACTGGACCTCTACGACAGCGCCGACGCCGACGCGCTCCGTCGATGCGCGGACCCCCGATGCAGCCGGGTCTTCCTCGACCGGTCCCGCGGGAGTCGGCGGCGGTGGTGCGGCATGAAGGGATGCGGCGACCGCGCCAAGGCGGCGACCTACCGGCAGCGGATGCGGAATTCCGACTCCGGGTAGGCACACCGCGGTCAGCACACCGAGCGCCCCGCGCGCGCCGATGTTCGATGGTTGTCCACAGCCGCCCCTGTGGTCTGCCTTTCGTCGATGCGAGAAGCTAGAATCGAACGTATGTTCGATGATGAGGTGGGGTCCGGGGTGGGGGCGTTGGACCGGGTGCTCGACCGGCTCGACGGGCAGGGATTGTCCGATCTTCCCGGGGCGGTGTTGGGTGCGGATCTGGTGGCGCTGACCCGGGTCGCGGCCCGGCTGGAGGCGCAGCTGTTGCGGCGGCTGGCCGAGTTCGACCGGCGCGGGGAGTGCGGGGTGGACGGCGCCGCCTCGACGCAGGCGTGGCTGCGGTGGCGGTGCCGGATCGGGGCCCGCGACGCCGCGCAGCGGGTCGCGGTCGCCCGGGCGCTGGACCGGGTGCTGCCCAATGTGGCGGCGGCGCTGGCGGCCGGGGCGATCGGCTACCGGCACGCCGCCCGTCGCCGCGCGGGCGGTGCGGGACCTGCCCGCCGCGCAGGTGCCGGCCGCCGAGAAGATCCTGCTCGACGCGGCCCGCGACCTGGACGCCGGCCGGCTCGCGGTCGTCGGGCGGCGGCTGGACTACGCCCTGAACCCGGACGGCACCCTGCTCGACGCGCAGGCCCGCCACGCCGGGCGGTGGCTGACCCTGTCCCCCACCTTCGCCGGCATGATCGCCGTCACCGGGATGCTCGACCCCGACGCCGGCGCCGCGCTGATCACCGCCGTCGAGGCGCTCCGGAACGCCGACCGGACCCCGGCCGACACCCGCACCGCCGGGCAGGCCCGCGCCGACGCGCTCACCACCCTCGCCCGGACCGCGCTGGACGGCGGCCGGCTGCCGGACCGCAACGGCGAACGCCCGCACCTCACCGTCACCGTCGACCTCCCCACCCTGCAACGACGAACCGACGCGACCGGCGGGTCCGGGGCGGACCTGGACTGGGTCGGGCCGATCCCGGCCGAAACCGCCCGCCGGATCGCCTGCGACGCCGCCGTCAGCCGCATCCTCACCGCCGCACCCAGCATCATCCTCGACGCCGGCCGCGCCACCCGCATCATCGGCCCCGGCCTGCGCCGCGCCCTCGCCGCCCGCGACCACGGCTGCATCCACCCCACCTGCGACCGGCCCCCACCCTGGACCGACGCCCACCACATCACCCACTGGGCCGACGGCGGACCCACCAGCCTCGACAACCTCGCCCTGCTCTGCCGACACCACCACCGCCAAGTCCACGAAGGCCAAGCCACCATCACCCGCAACCCCAACGGCAGCTACACGATCACGCACGTCCCCGGACCGGGTCGAGGTGGCGCGCCACCCGGTCGTCAAGCTACCCTGACGTCAGGTGACCTTGACGGAGGTGGGACATGACGGAGCTGGACCGGATGGAACACGACCACACGCTGCTCAGCGCGGCGAGCCGGTATGACCGACTGCGGCTCCGCGATGCGCTCGCCGGCACCGCCGACACCTCCGCGGACCGTGGTGGAGGTGATGACGGTGGTGCCGGCAGCGATCCGTTGTCGCAGGAGGAGGCGTTGGAGATGCTCGCCCTCGGCGAGATCGTGATCCGCAAGGCGGGATATGGGCGGGCGCTGGCGGTCCGCACCGCACGGGCGACGGGCGCCTCCTGGGCTCAGATCGGAGCTTCCCTGGGGACGACCAAGCAGGCGGCGTGGGAGACCCACAACCGGTGGATCGAGCAGCAGGCCGCCGACCACGACCGAACCGGCTACGAGGGCCTCGCGCCGGACGAGGCAGCGAAGGCACGAATGCTGGCAGGCGACGGAGGAAATGCAGGCGATGACTGACGAGGTGACACCGTTCCGGGTCGACGTACCCGACGCCGATCTGGGTGATCTTCGCGATCGTCTCGAACGGACCCGGTGGCCGGACGAAGAAACGGTCGATGACTGGTCTCAGGGAGTGCCGCTCGGCTACCTGCGAGAGCTCTGTCGCTACTGGGCGGAGGGCTACGACTGGCGGGCGACCGAGGCACGTCTGAACACCTTTCCCCAGTTCCGCACGGAGATCGACGGCCTCGGAATCCACTTCCTGCACGTCCGATCGCCCCACCCCGACGCGCTGCCCCTCGTCATCACGCACGGTTGGCCGGGCTCGGTCATCGAGTTCCTCAAGGTGATCGGGCCATTGACCGATCCCGCCGCCCATGGCGGCGAGGCCGGCGACGCGTTCCACGTGGTGTGCCCGTCGCTGCCGGGATACGGCTTCAGCGACAAGCCGGGCCGGCCGGGATGGAACGTGCAACGCACCGCCGGTGCATGGTCGCGGCTGATGGCCCGGCTGGGTTACCGGCGTTACGGCGCGCAGGGCGGCGACTGGGGCACAAGCATCACCACGAGCATCGGTCAGCAGGACGCCGGCCACGTCGTCGGGATCCACCTCAACCCGCCGATCGCGGCACCCGACCCGGCCACGTTCGACGACCTCACCGACACGGAACGGTCCGCGCTGGCCGCGCTGGAACACGCCGGAGAATGGGAATCCGGTTACGCGGCAGAGCAGACGACGAAGCCCCAGACAATCGGATACGGGCTCGTCGACTCCCCCGCCGCCCTCTGCGCATGGATCGTCGAGAAGTTCTGGGCCTGGACCGACAACGACGGTCACCTGGACGACGTGCTCACCCGCGACGAGGTCCTCGACGACGTGGCGCTGTACTGGTTCACCGCGACCGGCGCGTCGTCGGCGCGCATGTACTGGGAGAGCTTCCGGCAGGTCTCCGAATGGTTCACCCAGGCGACCGTCGACACCGTCACCGTTCCGACCGGCTGTTCCATCTTCCCGAAGGAGAACCCCCGCCCGTCACGCCGGTGGGCGGCGCGGCGCTATACCGACATCCGGCAATGGCACGAGCTCGACAAGGGCGGCCACTTCGCGGCGTTCGAGCAACCCGCAGTGTTCGTCGACGAGGTCCGGTCCTTCTTCCGCCCGCTGCGATGAGTCAGCGGCCCAGCGTTCTCGCGGTCTGATCACGGCGACCGCTGCGGGCCGGCATCGATCAGCGTAGTGCCAAGGTGGTCGGTTGGATCGGCGCGGGGAGCGAGGTCTTG
>CAVZJT010000003.1:0-170755 GCA_963775655.1 uncultured Actinomycetota bacterium
CACCATCACCCTCGGAAACCGGCAGGCGACCGAGTTCATCCCGGTCGCCGGAGTTGACGCAGCCGAACTCGCCGACGGTGCCCACCTGTCCAGTCTCGCCGACGAGACGCCGGAGGGCCGCAGCATCGTCGTCCTCGCCAAGACCGAGTACGGCCTGCGGGAGCGGACCGAGGGCGAACTCGCCGGTGCGACGTTCGTCGAGTTCAGCGCCCAGACCCGGATGTCCGGCGTCGACCTCGCGGCGCACGACGGCCGGCCCCGGCAGGTCCGCAAGGGTGCCGCCGCTGCGGTGATCGCCTGGGTGCGGGAGACCAGGCAGCAGGTGCCCGATGAGATCGGCTCGATCGTCGACGGCATCTCCGCCTCCGGCGGCACACCCCTCGTCGTCGCCGAGAAGGTCGACGGTAAGGCGCGCGTGCTCGGTGTCATCCACCTCAAGGACGTCGTCAAGCAGGGCATGCGCGAGCGCTTCGACGAGATGCGCCGCATGGGCATCCGCACCGTCATGATCACCGGTGACAACCCGTTGACCGCCAAGGCGATCGCGGACGAGGCAGGTGTCGACGACTTCCTCGCCGAGGCGACGCCCGAGGACAAGATGGCGCTGATCCGCAAGGAGCAGGAGGGCGGGAAGCTCGTCGCGATGACCGGGGACGGCACGAACGACGCCCCGGCACTCGCTCAGGCCGACGTCGGCGTCGCCATGAACACCGGTACGTCGGCGGCAAAAGAGGCCGGCAACATGGTCGACCTCGACTCCAACCCCACGAAGCTGATCGAGGTCGTGGAGATCGGCAAGCAATTGCTGATCACCCGCGGTGCGCTGACGACGTTCTCGATCGCCAACGACGTCGCGAAGTACTTCGCGATCATCCCTGCCATGTTCGCCGGGGTCTACGCCGGACTGAGCAAGCTCAACATCATGGGGCTGCACTCGCCGGAGTCGGCAATCCTGTCGGCCGTCATCTTCAACGCGCTCGTCATCATCGCGTTGATCCCGCTGGCACTTCGTGGCGTGCGCTATCGCCCGAGCAACGCCGCAAGCATGCTCCGTCGCAACCTCTACATCTACGGTGTCGGCGGTCTGATCGCGCCGTTCATCGGAATCAAGCTCATCGACCTCCTCATCCAGTTCATCCCGGGAATCAGGTAGCAATGGACCACCTACCCAATTGGCTCCGTCAGCACATTGCCGCGCTTCGGATCCTGCTCGTGTTCACCGTCGTCGTCGGTGTGGCCTATCCACTCGTGGTCTTCGGCATCGGTCAGATCCCCGGCCTGAACAGCAGGGCGAACGGGTCGTTCGTCAATGCCGCCGACGGAAAGCGGGTCGGGTCGTCGCTCATCGGCCAGTCGTTCACCGACAAGGCCGGCAACGCGATCCCGAAGTACTTCCAGAGCCGGCCCTCGGCCGCAGGAGATGGGTATGACCCGACCGCGAGCTCGGCGAGCAACCTCGGACCGGAGAATATCGTCGACGTACTGCCCAACCCGAAGGACAAGACCGACACCGGCACCCAGAGCCTGCTGACCCAGGTCTGCAGCCGCAGCCTCGCCGTCGGTAGGTCCGACGGGGTCAGCGGAGCCCGGCCGTTCTGTACGCCGGACGGTGTGGGTGCGGTGCTGTCGGTCATCCACAGCAACGGCACCGTCGGCCGGGTCGTGCGCGTCGTCAGCGTCAACCAGGCCTGCCCGACGACGCCGTTCCTGTCCCGGTACGACGGGGTACGCGTCGAGTGCGCCAAGTTCGGCGAGGACTACAGCCGTGGGGTCACGGTCCCGATCCGTGGCAACGCCCCTGCCGATCCGGCCGTCCCTGCCGACGCGGTGACCGCGAGCGGCAGCGGGCTGGACCCGGAGATCTCCCCGGCGTACGCCGCCATCCAGGTCGACCGGGTGGCCAAGGCCCGCGGGCTCGCGCCGGCGACGGTGCGCAGTCTGGTCCAGGCCCAGACGCGGGGTCGCGGCCTCGGCTTCCTGGGTGAGCCGGGCGTCAACGTGGTCAAGCTCAACCTTGCCCTCGACGCCCTCCCCCGCTGAGCCGGGGTCGATCGCCCGCGCCGCCGGACCGCCTGACGCTCGCCCCAGGGTGCTTGTACGTTCGAGTCGTACGTTCACTCGGGGACGTGTGGTGCGGAAAGGACGGCGACATGGCCTTCGCAACGGTCAACCCGGCGACGGGGGAGACGGTCAAGACCTTCGACTCGCTCACCCACGACGAGGTCGAGGAGCGGATCGCCCTGGCGGCGGCGACCTTCGACTCTTTCCGGCGGACGGCGTTCGCCCAGCGGGCGGAATGGATGACCCGCGCCGCCGACCTGCTGGAGCAGGAGCAGGACGCGATCGCCGCGACCATGACGACGGAGATGGGTAAGACGATCGTCGCCGCGCGGGCGGAGGCAGCGAAGTGCGCCACCGGCATGCGCTACTACGCCGAGAACGCCGAGTCCTTCCTTTCCGACGTCCCGGCCGACGCCGGGGCGGTCAACGCCAGCCGGGCCTACGTGCGCTACCAGCCACTCGGCGTCGTACTCGCGGTGATGCCGTGGAACTTCCCGCTCTGGCAGGTCGTCCGCTTCGCCGCGCCGGCGCTGATGGCCGGCAACGTCGGCCTGCTCAAGCACGCCTCCAACGTCCCGCAGACCGCGCTCTACCTCGGTGAGCTCTTCACCCGGGCCGGCTTCCCGTCCGGCTGCTTCCAGACCCTGCTCATCGGGGCGGGCGATGTGGAGGGCGTGCTGCGCGACCCCCGGGTCGCCGCCGCCACCCTCACCGGCAGCGAGCCGGCCGGGCGGTCGGTCGCGAAGATCGCCGGCGACGAGGTCAAGAAGACGGTACTCGAGCTCGGCGGCAGCGACCCCTTCGTCGTCATGCCCTCGGCCGACCTCGACAAGGCCGTCTCCACCGCGGTCACCGCCCGGGTGCAGAACAACGGACAATCCTGCATCGCCGCGAAGCGGTTCATCGTCCACACCGACATCTACGACGACTTCGCCCCGCGGTTCGTCGAGCGGATGTCGTCGCTGGTCGTCGGCGATCCGGCCGACGAGGGCACCGACGTCGGTCCGGTCGCCACCGAGCAGGGTCGCACCGATCTCGAGGAGCTCGTCGCCGACGCCGTGAGCAAGGGGGCGCAGGTCCTCTGCGGCGGGCAACGCCCGGACGGGCCGGGCTGGTTCTACCCGCCGACGGTGCTCGCCGGAATCACCCCGCAGATGCGCCTCTACGCCGAGGAGGCCTTCGGTCCGGTCGCGACCCTGTTGCGCGCCGCCGACATCGACGAGGCCATCGACGTCGCCAACGCGACGACCTTCGGCCTGGGCTCGAACGCCTGGACCTCCGACCCGCTCGAGCAGGAGCGCCTCGTGGCCGACCTCGCCGCCGGCCAGGTCTTCGTCAACGGGATGGTGACGTCCCACCCGCAGCTGCCGTTCGGCGGGATCAAGCGGTCCGGGTATGGCCGCGAGCTCGCCGACCTCGGGATCCGCGAGTTCTGCAACGCCAAGACGGTCTGGGTGGGCTGACCGCCGCGCCAAAACCGCATAAACCGGCCATCCGCCGCCGAGGGTAGGGAGTGCCGGTGCGGCGTCGTAGGGTGTCCCGTCGAACGTTCATCTCTTGGCGGAGGCCGACATGGCGGTGGTCGACGATCTGCAGCAGCAACTACCCGACGGACGCGTGACCCTCGACGTCACCGACCCCCGGCTTCAGGAGAGCAAGTACTGCAACGACGACCTTGCGCCCACGACGATCGAGCAGCGGCGCTGGACCACCTACAACTTCGCCGCGCTCTGGGTGGGGATGGCCCACAACATCCCCAGCTACCTGCTCGCCTCCGGGCTGATCGCGCTCGGCATGGGCTGGGTGCAGGCCATCTTGACCATCGCGCTCGGCAACCTTCTGGTGCTGATCCCGATGCTGCTCAACAGCCACGCCGGCACCAAGTACGGCATCCCGTTCCCCGTCTTCGCCCGGTCCTCCTTCGGGATCCGCGGCGCCAACCTGGCCGCCGTCCTGCGGGCGTTGATCGCCTGCGGCTGGTTCGGGATCCAGACCTGGATCGGGGGCGAGGGCATCTTCGTCCTCATCGGGGCGCTGGCCGGGCACGGCTGGGCCGACGCCTCGGTCGTCTACGGCTATGCGTGGACCCAGTGGCTGTCCTTCGCGATCTTCTGGGTGCTGGAGATGGTCATCATCCTGCGCGGCATGGACACCTTGCGCCGGTTCGAGAACTGGGCGGCGCCGTTCGTGCTCGTCGGGGCGATCGCCCTGCTGATCTACATCACGATCAAGGCGCACGGCCTCGGGCCGCTGGTGCACGAGGGCTCGAAGCTCGGCTGGGGGTCGAAGTTCTGGCCGGTCTTCTTCCCGTCCCTGATGGGCATGATCGCGTTCTGGTCCACGCTGTCGCTCAACATCCCGGACTTCACCCGGTTCGGCGGCAGCCAGCGCAAGCAGGCCTGGGGGCAGGTCCTGGGTCTGCCCACCACCATGACCTTCTTCTCTCTGGTGGCCGTGCTGATCACCTCCGGCACCCAGGTGGTCTACGGCGCGCCGATCTGGGACCCGATCAAGCTGTCCGGCAGGCTGAGCAACCCGGTGGCGATCACCTTCGCGCTGATCACCGTCGTGGTGGCGACCCTGGCGACCAACGTGGCCGCCAACACGGTCAGCCCGTCCTACGACTTCTCCAACCTGGCACCGCGGTTCGTCAGCTTCCGGACCGGCGGCCTGATCACCGGCGTCATCGGCATTGCCGTCCAGCCGTGGCGGTTGCTGACCGACCCGCACATCTACATCTACACCTGGCTCGGTTTCTACGGCGGCCTGCTCGGGGCGGTCGCCGGCATCCTGATCGCCGACTACTGGATGGTGCACCGCACCTACCTCCACCTCGCCGAGCTCTACCTGCCGGAGAGCCGCTACTGGTTCTGGAACGGGTGGAACCCGGTCGGGATCGTGACCTGCCTGATCGGGATGGTGCTCGCCGTCGGCGGGGCCTATTCGGCTCCGGGCAACGGCCCGTTCCCGGCCGACGGCCTGATCCCGGTGCTCAAGCCGCTCTACGACTACAGCTGGGTGGTCGGCCTGGTCGCGGCGTTCGTCGGCTACCTCCTGCTCTACCCGACGCTGCCCCGGACCTGGCGCGCCGGTCGCGCCGCAGCGCTCGACCCGCAGTCCTCATGATCGTGATCGGATAAAGCCGCGAAACGCCGTACGGATCCGATCACGATCATGAGAAGTGGGGCGGGAGTGACACAGGGGGTTGTCCGGGCGGTCCCCCTGGACGACGGTGGAGAGGCATGCTGACGTGGGGAGGCCACAGATGACCGGAGGCGACACGACGACCGGCCGGCACGGCGAGTTGCTGCAGCGACACCGTGCGGTGCTGCCGGACTGGATGGCCCTCTACTACGACGAGCCGATCGAACTCGTCACCGGCTCCGGCCGGCACGTCACCGACGCGGCGGGCCGCACCTACCTCGACTTCTTCGGCGGCATCCTGACCACGATGACCGGGTACGCCGTACCCGAGGTCGTCGAGGCCATCCAGGAGCAGGCCGCCCGGATGCTGCACACCTCGACGCTCTACCTCATCCGGCCGATGATCGAGCTCGCCGAGCAGATCGCCGAGCTCTCGGCGATCCCCGACGCCAAGGTGTTCTTCGGCTGCTCGGGGACCGAGGCCAACGAGGCCGCCCTGCTCTTCGCCACGCAGTACCGCCGGTCCAACCAGGTGCTCGCCCTGCGCAACAGCTACCACGGCCGGTCGTTCGCGGGGATGGGGATCACCGGCAACCGCGGCTGGTCCGCGTCCAGCCTCACCCCGGTGACGGTCAGCTACCTGCACAACGGCGACCGCACCACCGGCGCTTTTCGCGGACTCTCCGACGCCGAGTTCTGCGCCGCGGTGGCCGCCGACGTCCGCGAGGTCATCGAAACGACCACCGCCGGCGACGTCGCCTGCCTCATCGCCGAGCCGGTGCAGGGTGTCGGCGGATTCATCACGCCGCCGGACGGGTTCTTCGGCGCGATCAAAGAGGTGCTCGACGACTACGGCATCCTCTTCATCTCCGACGAGGTGCAGACCGGTTGGGGCCGCACCGGCGACCACTTCTGGGGCATCGAGGCGCACGGCGTCCGCCCCGACCTGATGACCTTCGCCAAGGGACTCGGCAACGGCCTGTCCATCGGCGGCGTCGTCGGCCGGCCGGAGCTCGTCGACTCGGTGAACGCCAACAGCATCTCGACGTTCGGCGGCAACCCGCTGGTCACCGCGGGAGCGCTAGCCAACCTGCGCTACCTGCTGCGCGAGGACCTGCAGTCCAACGCGCGCGACGTCGGCGGCCGGCTCCTGCGCGGGCTGGCCGAGCTCGTCGACAAGTACGCCGTCGTCGGCGCCGTCCGCGGCAAGGGCCTGATGATCGGCGTCGCCCTGGTCGACCCGGTGACGCGGGCGCCGGCGCCGGCCGCCGCGAGCCTCGTGCTCGAGGAGGCGAAGCAGCGCGGACTGCTCGTCGGCAAGGGGGGCCTGGCCGGCAACGTGCTGCGGATCGCGCCCCCGATGTCGGTCACCGTCGACGAGGCGGACGAGGGCCTCGACATCCTCACCGCGGCTCTCGGCGCCGCCGACACCCGCCTGGCGGACCCGATGACGCCCGCCCAACCATTCCGCTTGAACGTCACGTTCAAGCGGTCTAGCCGCATGAACGTCACGTTCAAGCGGAATGATGACGCCCGCTGGGCCGAGGAGGAATAGTGGAACGGGTCACACACTGGATCAACGGAAAGCCGTGGGGCGAGCCCGCCGCCCGGTACGGCGAGGTGTTCGACCCGACGACCGGCGAGGTCGCTGCGCACGTCGACTTCGCCAGCGCGACCGAGGTGGATCAGGCCGTGCAGGCTGCGGCACAGGCGTTTCCGGCCTGGTCGCGCACGTCGCTCGCCCGGCGTACGACGATCCTCTTCCGGTTCCGGCAGTTGCTGCTCGAGCACGCCGACGAGATCGCCGCGACAGTCAGTGCCGAGCACGGCAAGGTGCGCAGCGACGCGCGCGGCGAGTTCGACCGGGGACTCGAGGTGGTGGAGTTCGCCTGCGGCATCGCGCACCTGCTCAAGGGTGAGTTCTCGGAGAACGTCGCGACCAACGTCGACACCTATTCCGTCCGCCAGCCGCTCGGAGTGGTCGCGGGCATCACGCCGTTCAACTTCCCGGCCATGGTGCCGATGTGGATGTTCCCGCTGGCGATCGCCTGCGGCAACACGTTCGTCCTCAAGCCCAGCGAGAAGGACCCGAGCGCGTCGATCCTGCTGGCCGAGCTGCTCGCCGAGGCCGGGCTCCCCGACGGCGTGTTCAACGTCGTACACGGGGATCGGGAGGCCGTGGAGGCGGTGCTCGACCATCGGCAGATCGCCGCGGTGAGCTTCGTCGGGTCGACCCCGGTGGCCCGGCACGTCTACGAGACGGCCGCGCGGACCGGGAAGCGGGTGCAGGCGCTCGGCGGGGCGAAGAACCACATGGTGGTGCTCCCCGACAGCGACCTCGACGTGGCCGCCGACGCGGCGGTCAGCGCCGGCTTCGGGTCTGCCGGCGAACGCTGCATGGCGATCTCGGTCGTCGTCGCGGTCGACCCGGTCGGCGACGACCTGGTGGAGCGGATCCGGGAGCGGGCGGTGCAGGTGCAGGTCGGACCGGGCACCGACCCGGCCAGCGAGATGGGGCCACTGATCAGCGCGGCGCACCGCGACAAGGTCGCGTCCTACCTCGAACCCGAGCGGACCGGCGGCGGCACCGTCGTCCTCGACGGCCGCGGCCGCACCGTCGACGGGCTTGCGGGCGGCTACTGGCTCGGCCCGTCGCTGGTCGACCAGGTGCGTCCGGGCACCCCGGTCTACGACGACGAGGTCTTCGGTCCGGTGCTGTCGGTGGTGCGCGCCGCGTCCTACGACGAGGCGGTCGACATCATCAACGCCGACAGCCGCGGCAACGGCGTCGCGATCTTCACCAACGACGGGGGCATGGTGCGCCGGTTCCGGATGGACGTGACGGCCGGGATGATGGGCGTCAACGTGCCGATCCCGGTGCCGATGTCCTTCTACTCCTTCGGCGGGTGGAAGGACTCGCTCTTCGGAGATCTGAGTATCTACGGGCCGGACGGCGTACGTTTCTACACCCGACCCAAAGTCACCGTGTCCCGCTGGCAGGAGCACAGCAGCGTCGACCTCGGCTTCCCCACCAATCAGTAGTCGTAACCGGAGGAGAGCAACGTGGCGAATATCGTGCGGGCGGCCCTGGTGCAGAGCAAATGGACCGGGGACAAGGACACGATGGTCAAGAACGCCGTCCGGTCGGTGCGCACGGCGGCCGAGGCGGGCGCGCAGGTCACCTGTCTGCAGGAGCTCTTCTACGGCCCCTACTTCTGCCAGGTGCAGGACCCGCAGTACTACTCCTACGCCGAACGCGTGCCGGACGGGCCGACGATCACCATGATGTGCGACCTCGCCCGGGAGACGCACCAGGTGCTGATCGTCCCGGTCTACGAGGAGGAACAGCCCGGGGTCTACTACAACACCGCCGCGGTGATCGATGCGGACGGGAGTTACCTCGGCAAGCACCGCAAGAACCACATCCCGCAGGTGACCGGCTTCTGGGAGAAGTACTACTTCAAGCCGGGCAACCTCGGTTATCCGACCTTCGACACGGCCGTCGGTCGGATCGGCGTCTACATCTGCTACGAGCGGCACTTCCCGGAGGGCTGGCGGGCGCTCGGGCTGGCGGGGGCGCAGATCGTGTTCAACCCGTCGGCGACCAGCCGCGGGCTCTCCGAATACCTGTGGCGTCTCGAGCAGCCGGCCGCGGCCGTCGCCAACGAGTACTTCATCGGCGCGATCAACCGGGTCGGCGTCGAGCCGCTCGGCGACGACGACTTCTACGGGCAGTCCTACTTCGTCGACCCACGCGGGCAGGTCGTCGGCGACGTCGCGTCCGACACCGACGAGGAGGTCGTGGTGCGTGACCTCGACCTCGATCTGCTCCAGGAAGTCCGCCACCTGTGGGCTTTCTACCGCGACCGCCGGCCGGAGACCTACGAGCCGCTGATCGCACCCTGACAGGTCGTCGTCCCGGGCGGCAGAGAGCGAGGCAGCGATGCGCACCCTGATCAGTGGCGGCACGGTGGTGTCGTCTTCGGGAACGACCCGGTCCGACGTACTCGTCGACGGTGAGCGGATCACCGCCGTCGCCGACCCGGGCAGCGACCTGGTGACCAGCTGGGCGGCCGGTGCCGACCGGGTGATCGACGCCACCGGGCGCTATGTCATCCCCGGCGGTATCGACGGGCACACCCACATGGAGATGCCGTTCGGCGGCACCTTCTCCGCCGACGACTTCGCGTCGGGCACTCGTGCCGCGGCCTGGGGCGGTACGACGACCATCATCGATTTCGCCGTACAGGCCAAGGGAACGACGCTCCGCGAGAACCTCGACGCCTGGCACGCCAAGGCCGACGGGAAATGCGCCATCGACTACGGCTTCCACATGATCGTCTCCGACGTCAACGAGCTGACGCTGAAGGAGATGGACGGCCTGGTCGGCGAGGGAGTGACCAGCTTCAAGCTCTTCATGGCCTACCCCGGCGTCTTCTACGCGACCGACGGGGAGATCCTGCGTGCGATGCAGCGGGCGGCGGGCAACGGCTCGCTGATCATGATGCACGCCGAGAACGGCATCGCGATCGACGTACTGATCGGGCAGGCGCTGGCCCGGGGCGAGACCGACCCGATACACCACGGCACCACGCGGCCACCGGACCTGGAGGGCGAGGCGACGTCGCGGGCGATCCGGCTGGCCGGCGTCGCGGGCGCACCGCTCTACATCGTCCACCTCTCCTGTGAGCAGGCGCTGATGGCGGTCGCCTCGGCCCGCGCCGACGGCCGCAACGTCTTCGCCGAGACCTGCCCGCAGTACCTCTTCCTCACCGAGGACGACATGGCCCGTCCCGGCTTCGAGGGAGCGAAGTACGTCGCCTCGCCGCCGCTGCGGTCGTCGTACCACCCGCCGAAGCTGTGGCGCGGGCTGCGCACCGACACCCTGTCTATCGTCTCCACCGACCACTGCCCGTTCTGCTTCGCGGAGCAGAAGGAAATCGGCCTCGGCGACTTCTCCAAGATCCCCAACGGCATGCCGGGCGTCGAACACCGGATGGACCTCATCTACCAAGGCGTCGTCAACGGCGAGATCAGCCTGTCCCGCTGGGTCGATGTGACGGCGACGACGCCGGCGCGCATGTTCGGCCTCTATCCGCGCAAGGGCGAGATCATGGCCGGCGCCGACGCCGACATCGTGGTCTACGACCCGGCGGCCTCCCACACGATCTCGGCGAGCACCCATCACATGTCCGTCGACTACTCCGCCTACGAAGGGCGGCAGGTGCGCGGCAAGGTGGAGGTCGTGCTCTCCCGCGGCCAGGTCGTCGTCGACCCCGACGGATACCACGGCGAGGAGGGACACGGGCGGTTCCTCACCCGGGGCGGATCTCAGTTGCTCCAGTAGCGCGCGAACAGACAGGGGGAGGCATGGAGTTCGGCGTCGTCTTGCAGCCGGATCCGCCGGCGAGAGAGGTCATCGACCTCGCGGTACGCGCCGAGTCATGCGGATTCGGGTATGCGTGGACCTTCGACTCGACGGTGCTGTGGCAGGAACCGTTCGTCATCTACTCCCAGATCCTGGCCGCGAGCTCCGGTCTGACCGTCGGGCCGATGGTGACCAACCCGCTCACCCGCGACGTCACGGTCACCGCGTCGGCCTTCGCCACCCTCAACGACATGTTCGGCAACCGCACCGTCTGCGGAATCGGCCGCGGTGACTCGGCCTTGCGGGTGACCGGCCGGCCGCCCGCATCGCTCGCGACGCTGCGGGTCGCGATGGGGCAGATCCGCGATCTCGCGGAGGGCCGGGAGATCGACTATCGCGGGACGCCGGTGCGCCTGCCGTGGGTCCGAGACGGCCGGCTGCCGATCTGGATGGCCGGCTACGGGCCCAAGGCGCTCGCTCTGGTCGGTGCGGCGGCGGACGGGTTCGTGCTGCAGGTCGCCGACCCGGACATCGCGCGCTGGACGATCGGCGCCGTGAAGGCGGCCGCCACCGCCGCCGGCCGCGATCCGGAGTCCTTGTCGATCTGTGTGGCCGCACCGGCCTACGTCGGCACCGACATCGCGCACCAGCGCGACCAGCTGCGGTGGTTCGGGGGCATGGTCGGCAACCATGTCGCGGACCTCGTGGCCCGTTACGGCGCCGCGTCGGGTGAGGTGCCGCGGCAGCTCACCGACTACATCGCGGCGCGCGAGGGCTACGACTACTCCCACCACGGCCGCGCCGGCAACCCGAGCACGGACTTCGTTCCGGACGAGATCGTCGACCGGTTCTGCCTGCTCGGCCCGGTCGAACGGCACGTGGAGCGGTTGGCGGAGCTGCGCGAGATCGGGGCGACGCAGTTCGCGGTCTATCTCATGCACGACGCCAAGCGCGAGACGCTGCAGGAGTACGGCGCGAGTGTCGTGGGAGCCCTTTCGGCCTCCACCTGAGCGACGCCGTGAGAATCTGTCCGGCGTGACGTCGACGCTGGACACGAAGGACACCGCCCGGCTGGAAGCCTTCAGCGACGGGGTCTTCGCGATCGCCATCACCCTGCTCGTGCTCGAGCTCAAGGTTCCGGAGCTCGCCACGTCCGGTGGCCTGTGGCACGCCCTGGTCGACGAGTGGCCGGCCTTCGCGGCCTACCTGACCAGCTTCCTGGTCATCGGAATCATGTGGGTGAACCACCATTCGATGTACCGGCAGATCGTGCGGGTGGATCGACCGCAGCTGTTCCTCAACCTGTTTCTGCTGCTGTGGACGGCGTTGCTGCCCTTCCCCACCGCGCTGATGGCCCGCTATCTCGATGCCGGCACCCACGACGCACACGTTGCTGCCGCCGTCTACAGCGCCAATCTCTTCCTCGCAGCAGTGGCCTTCAGCCTGGTGTGGGCGCATGCGGTGCGCCACGGCAGGCTGCTCGCCGCACCGATGGATCCGCGTGACGAGCGTCGTGCCCTGATCCGCTTCAGCGCCGGCACGGTGGTCTACGCCTTGACCATCGGTCTGGCGTTCGTCTCGGCTCCGGTCACGCTGGCTGTGCAGTTCCTGATCGCCGCCTACTACGCCTTCGAACAGGTGGCGACGTCGGGTTCCCGACCCTCCAGAGGACACAACTCGGGCCCCTGACCGATCGCGGGGGGGTGGCGAGCGGTCAGGGGCCCGATGTCTTGAGGGGCCGCTCTGGTTAGAGCGACAGGTGCTGACCCACGAGGATCATGTTGGGGTCGCTACCGACGGTGGAGCGGTTCTTGGCGTACAGCTCCTGCCAGCCGCCGCTGATGCCGTGCGCGGCGGCGATCTTGAACAGCGTGTCGCCCTGCACGACGGTGTAGCTGCCGGTGCCGGTGCTGCTCGACGAGGAGGAGGACGCCTCGCTCGCTGCTGGACTGCTGCTGGGGCGCTGCTGGACTGCTGCGGGGCGCTCTGCTGCTGCGGGGCGGCCTGCGGCGCCGAGGTCGGGCCGCTGGCGGAGTACCCGGTCACGCCGGCCTTCTGCGAGCAGACCGGCCAGGCACCCCAGCCCTGCCCGGCGAGGACCTTGTTCGCGATCGCCATCTGCTGCTCGGGGGTGGCGAAGTCCGCGCGCGAGGCGTACGCCGTCCCGCCGTAGGCGTCCCAGGTCGACTGGGTGAACTGCAGCCCACCGTAGAAGCCGTTCCCGGTGTTGATGTGCCAGTTGCTGGTCGACTCACACGCCGCGACCGCGTTCCACGCACTGGCCGGGGCGGCGTCGGCGACACCGGCCGTCCCGATCAGCGGAACCGCGGCGGCGGCGCCCACCGCGGCGGTGGCCACGGCGGCCTTCTTGATGCTGGTGTGGCTTGCGGCCCGGTGCCGGCCCTTGTACGAGTACGGCCGAGCGAAGTCAGGGGAGTACAAAATATCCACCTCTCGACGCCGGCGAGGTGAGCTGTCGGGTTCGGGCAGGAGGTCTAGCCCGGCCGTGTCTCCACGGCTTCACCCCTAGGCGTCCAACCGGACGCCAATCACCTGGGTCCCCCGCTCCTGCCCTGAGTTCTGTGCTGAGGCTCGCCGGCCGGTGGGCAGGACTAGGCGTACCCGGTGGCGAGTCTGCGCATTCACGCAGCCGTTGGAGACCGTAGGGAAAGCCGCTCTGAGGTTCAAGCCGGGGTTTCGTTCCCGATCACGAGGGGAAGCCGTTCGGAGTCGGACAAGTACGCCGCTTGATGGACATGCACTAGCCCATCTGGCGGGAGGGATGAGCCTGAACGGCGTACTCGTAGGAGTTGTTCATCACGACCGGGCGCATTCGTTACCTGGCCGTGACCCAGAGGATGTGACCGTCCGTCGACGTTCTGAGTTGAAACTAGACCAGGCAGCCGTATTTTCTTGACCCGAATAGCCTAGTCGGCGCTCTGAGCGATCCGGGCGCCGTGACGACGACCGCCAAGGGCAATAATTGCCTCCACAATTCTTTAGCTAGCCGGCTACGAAATCGCCGCTGTCGGCGGGCATTTCGCCGCCGGTCCGGCCCGATCCGGCGCCGACCTCGACGCCCCCGTCATTCGGCTTGAACGTCACGTTCACGCCATCTAGCGGCATGAACGTCACGTTGAT
Source organism: uncultured Actinomycetota bacterium (assembly GCA_963775655.1). GTDB lineage: Bacteria > Actinomycetota > Actinomycetes > Mycobacteriales > QHCD01 > DASXJE01. Next base: position 13,715 of record CAVZJT010000003.1, read on the forward strand.
GCCAAACCGGGCGCGGCGCCGAGGCGACCGACCCGGCCCCCCCATTCCGCTTGAACGTCACGTTCAAGCGCTCTAGGCGCATCAACGTCACGTTCATGCGGAATGGATCGGCGTCGACCCGGTGACCCGTCCAGCTGCGGGTGCGGGTGCGGACGGGCGGCCCCTGGACTGGCGGATCCATTGCTTAGCAATCTAAAGTTGCCGCCGTGAACGCCGATCAGCCAGCCGAGCTGGCCGACGCACTCGCGCCCCGTATCGCTCGGATGATCATTTTGCTGCGGCGGGAGACCGCCGCGGCGGGACTCAGCCGGGCCCAGCTGTCCGTGCTCCACGCGGTGCGCGACGGGGGTCCGCGCCGGATCACCGACCTGGCCGAGCTCGAGCAGGTGACCCAGCCGTCGATGACCCTGCTCGTCTCCCGCATGGAGCGGGCCGGCTGGGTCCTGCGTCAGCCGGATCCACTCGACCGGCGTGGCGTGCTGGTCACCCTCACGCCCGACGGGCGACGCCGCCTCGACCGGGTCGTCGCGGCCCGGGCCGCGGCACTGAAACGACGGCTCGAGCTGCTCCAGCCCGGTGACCGTGCGGCCCTCGCGGCCGCCGTGCCGGCGTTGGACGCCGTGATGGACGACCCGATCGAACGACACGGAGGTACTGCAGGCATGACGACGGTGTCTTCGGCGGCGTCCTCGGCCGGGTCGCCGGGGGAGCCAGGCGGCCTGCTGCGGCAGCCCAAGGCGGTCTGGGCGGTCGCGTTCGCCTGCGTGATCGCCTTCATGGGCATCGGGCTGGTCGACCCGATCCTGCCGGCGATCGCCACCGACCTCCATGCCTCGCCGAGCCAGGTCGAACTGCTCTTCACCAGCTATTTCGCGATCACCGGCGTCGCCATGCTCGTCACCGGTGTCGTGAGCAGCCGATTCGGGGCGAAGCGGACCCTGCTTGCCGGCCTTGCCCTGATCGTCACGTTCAGCACGCTCGCCGGCGCCTCCGGGTCGGTCGGCGCGATCGTCGGCTTCCGGGCCGGATGGGGGCTGGGCAACGCCCTGTTCATCGCCACGGCGCTCGCCGTCATCGTCGGCGCGGCGAGTGGCGGGGTCGCCGGAGCGATCATCCTCTACGAGGCGGCGCTCGGCCTCGGCATCGCCACCGGCCCGCTGCTCGGCGGCCTGCTCGGTGGGATCAGCTGGCGCGGGCCGTTCTTCGGCACGGCGGTGTTGATGTCGATCGGCTTCGTCGCCGTGCTCGCCCTGCTGCCGCGCTCACCGCGTCCCGAGCACCACACGTCGCTGGCCGATCCGATCCGTGCCCTGCGCCACCGCAGCCTGCTGACGATCGGGCTGACCGCGCTGTTCTACAACTTCGGCTTCTTCACGTTGCTGGGCTACGCGCCGTTTCCGCTCGGCCTCGGCGTCCACGGGCTGGGGCTGGTGTTCTTCGGTTGGGGCCTGGTGCTCGCCGTCACGTCCGTGTTTCTGGCGCCCTCGCTTGCAACGCCGGTTCGGCACCATCCGCACGCTGTACGTCGTCCTGGGGTTCTTCGCCGCCGACCTGCTCGCGATGGGGTTGTTCACCGACAGCCGGCTGGCGCTCATCCTCGCCGTGATCAGCGCCGGCGCCTTCCTCGGCGTCAACAACACCCTGGTGACCGAGACGGTGATGAAGGTGTCGCCGGTCGAGCGACCCGTCGCCTCCGCGGGCTACAGCTTCATCCGCTTCTCCGGCGGGGCGATCGCGCCGTACCTCGCCGGAAAGCTGGCCGAGTGGTTCAGCCCGCACGTCCCGTTCTACGTCGGTGCGGGCGCGGTCGTGATCGGCATGCTGGTGCTCGCCAGCGGACACACGTTGTTCGCGTCGCTCGACACGCCCAGCCGAACGCTGCGGGTCGTCGGAGAGCTCCCCGCGAACCAACCCGTCATCCTGCTCGCCGTGGATGCCGGACCGGACGGGCCGGGCGCGACCGAGACGGCGGCGGAGATCGCCGGTCAGCACGGCGCCGCGGTCGAGGTGCTGCATGTCCGGGAGACCGATGTCGTCAACGACGACGCCGTCGATCGCGAGTCGGCAACCGAGGCCGACTGGCTGCTCGACGAGCGGGTCCGCCAGCTCGTCGACCACGGGATTCCGGTGGCCGGACGGATCGTGCAGACCACCGGCGGACCCGCCGACCTGGCGGCGGCCATCGTTCGGCGCGCGACCGATACGCGCGCGGAGCTGGTCATCCTGGTTGCGCCGCACGCGGATCCGGGGCGGTTCGGACGGGCGACGATCCGCCGGGTGCAGCAGGCATGTTCCTCCCCTGTCCTGGTGATCGACCCGGATCGGGCGCGGCACCCATCGGAGCGCGTTGATCGCTAGCGTGAGAATCTGATCTAGTTCATCAGGCGCACGCGGCGCCGACGCGCGACACTAGACGACGGTGCGACCTTGTCCGCCACGCCTCCTCCGACGCATCGGCGGCGGCGCCCGGCATCGACGGGATCGGCCTCCAGACAAAGGGATGTGAGGGTGTGAGCGCGCCGGTCCGCCTTCGGGAGGAAAGCGAGACTCCGACCGTCCAGCGGTGGTGGCTGCGCTCGACGCGACGTACTCCCGGCATCATCGCGGCTCTGACCTGGTTCGTCGGAATGATCGCGATAGTGAGTTCGCTGTTGCCGGCCGAGCACAACCGGATCCGCTATCTCACTCGCGTTCTGGGTCTGCCGGTCATCGCGTCGGCCACGGCGACGGCGATTGCGATGTCGTTCGGTGTGTTGCTGGTCTTCCTCGCATTCGGCCTGCGGCGGCGTAAGAAGCGGGCCTGGCGTGCGGTCGTGGTGGTGACGGCGATCGTCGCGCTGACCCACATCCTGAAGGGTCTCGACGTCGAAGAGGCCACCGTTTCGCTGGCCCTCTTGGCGGTTCTTTTCCTTACCCGTAAGCAGTTCTACGCACTCGGCGATCCGACCACCCGGTGGTACGCCGCCCGCGCGACGGTCGAGCTGCTCATCGTCGCGATCACCGTCGGGATGGCCGGACTGCTGATCAATGAGCGGCAGATTCTCGGCCGGCCATCGCTGTGGCAGGACCTCCGCGAGGTGTTGCTCGGATTCATCGGGATCAGCGGGCCGTTGCGGTTCCGGCACGAGCGCGGCGATGACATCGTCGCCATGACATTGCTCGCCTTCGGTCTGCTGATAGCCTTCGTCGCCGCGTATCTCTTCCTCCGATCCGCGCAACCGAAAGCGCGGCTCACCGCGGACGACGAGACGCGACTGCGCGAACTCCTTCACAAGCACGGGGAGCGGGACTCCCTCGGTTACTTTGCCCTGCGGCGTGACAAGAGCGTGGTCTGGTCACCGACCGGCAAAGCTGCGGTGACCTACCGGGTGGTGTCGGGAGTCGCGCTGGCCAGCGCCGACCCGATCGGCGATCCCGAGGCATGGCCCGGCGCGATCAACGAGTTTCTCGAACTGTCCCGTCTGCACGCCTGGGTGCCTGCGGTGATCGGCGACAGTGAGCAGGGCGCGACGGTCTATGCGCGCTACGGACTCGACGCTCTCGAACTCGGTGACGAGGCGATCGTCGACGTCGGATCGTTCAGCCTGTCCGGTCGCCCGATGCGCGGCGTACGGCAGGCGGTGAAGCGGACCGAACGCGCCGGATACACGGTCCGGGTCCGACGGATCGGCGACCTTCCGAAGGGCGAGCTGGACGCGCTGCTGACGGCGGTGACGGCATGGCGTGGTGGCGGGGTCGAGCGCGGCTACTCGATGGCGCTGTCCCGGCTCGGCGATCCGGACGACTGCGACTGCGTCATCGTGACCGCCGAGCTGGACGGAGTACTGCGTGGACTGCTGCACTTCGTTCCGTGGGGGTCCGACGGGTTGTCCCTCGATCTGATGCGACGCGACCGCACGGCCGACAACGGACTGAACGAGTTGATGATCGCCACGCTCATCGAGTCCGGGTCGAGCCTGGGGGTGCGGCGCGTCTCCCTCAACTTCGCCGCCTTCCGGTCGGCGCTCGAACGAGGCGAGCGGATCGGGGCCGGCCCGGTCCTGCGGATGTGGCGTCGACTGCTGGTCTTCATGTCCCGGTGGTGGCAGATCGAGTCGCTCTACCGCTTCAACGTGAAGTTCCGCCCGGACTGGGAGCCGCGCTTCCTGTCGTTCCCGACCTCCCGTGACCTGCCCGCGCATCTCCCTGGCGGCGCTCGAGGCCGAGGCGTTCATCGTCCGGCCCCGCCCGGTGCAGCGGCTGCTGCACCGCGAGCCGCTGACCCGAGTGCTTTGCCGAGCCGACGGCCCGCCTTGTACGCTTCAGCCGGTGGCCGTGAGGCTTCCTAGGAGGCTTCGCCTAGTCCGGTCTATGGCGCCGCACTGCTAATGCGGTTGGGGGTAACCCCCCCTCCCGGGTTCAAATCCCGGAGCCTCCGCCGACGGGTGGGTATGGAATACTCGCCGCGTCTGCGCTCGTAGCTCAACGGATAGAGCACTTGACTACGGATCAAGAGGTTGTGGGTTCGAATCCCGCCGAGCGCGCCACGCAAAACCCCAGGTCAATGACCGAGTCAGCCGTCAATCCTATCTCAGGTGGCCCGCCGGACCGCGCTCGGTCCGCAGAGCCGGGCCGTCGTCGACGAGCCCGGGACGGGTGTCCAAGCTCAAGGCGCCGCCGACGCGTGACCCCACAGCCCGAGGTGATGTTCGGACGCATCAGCGTCTGGCACCTCACCGTGGAGTCTCTTGCGACTGAGATGACACAGATTTGTGTTATCTCAGTTGTATATGTAATCTCGTGCAGGTGCCGACCGATGCCGAGATCACCTTCGCCGACCACGCCGGCCGGCTCTACGCCCGCCGCTACGGCATGGCGCCGATGGTCGGCCGGCTGCTGGGCTACCTGGCGATCTGCGACCCGCGGGAGCAGAGCATCGCGGAGCTGGCCGAGGCGCTGCTCGCCAGCCGCAGCGCGATCGCCGGCGCGGTCAACGCCTTGGACACCCTCGGCATGATCCGTCGCTCGCGCGCCGCGGGCGAGCGGATGGACCGCATCCGCATCGACCTCACCGGCCCCCGATCGATGGGGTTCGACGTGACCGAGTACCGCGAGCAGGGCGATCTCGCCCGCGAGGGCCTGGCGCTGCTGGCCGACGAGCCGCTCGAACGGCGGGCGGTGCTGCTGGAGTGGGCCGCGTTCGCGGACTTCCTGGTGGCGCGGCTGCCGGACCTGGAGCAGGACTGGAAAGCCCACCGTGAGGCGCTGCGCGCCGCCGGCGAACTCCCCGACAACCAACCGCATCGCTGAAAGCGAGGAGCTGTGACGATCAATCCGAATGCGTCGGCGATCAGCGCCCGCGCGGTACGCAAGTCCTTCGGCGAGCACATCGTGCTCGACGGGGTCGACCTCACGGTCGCCGAGGGCACGATCTTCTCGCTGCTCGGCCCAAACGGAGCCGGAAGACGACGATGGTGCGCATCCTGTCGACCTTGATCCGCGCCGACGGCGGTGACATCCGAGTCGGCGGGCACGACGTGGCCGGCGACCCGGACGCGGTGCGCGCCTTGATCGGCGTCACCGGCCAGTTCTCCGCCGTGGACAACCTGCTCACCGGGCAGGAGAACCTGCAGCTGATGGCCGATCTCCGCCACCTCGGCCGCGACGTCGGGCCGCCGCCGGATCGCGGAGCTGCTGGAGCAGTTCGAGCTCACCGACGCGGCCGACAAGCCGCTGTCGACCTACTCCGGCGGAATGCGGCGACGCCTCGATCTGGCGATGACGCTCGTCGGCAATCCGACCGTGATCTTCCTCGACGAACCCACCACCGGGCTGGACCCGCGCAGCCGCCGCACCATGTGGCAGATCATCCGCGAGCTGGTCGCCGACGGCGTCACGATCTTCCTCACCACCCAATACCTCGAGGAGGCCGACCAACTCGCCGACCAGGTCGCCGTACTCGACAACGGCCGCATCGTCGCCGAGGGCACGCCCGCCGAGCTCAAACGCCGTATGCCCGGCGGCCACGTCCAGCTCCATTTCACCGAGCCGCAGGCCCTGCAGTCCGCCGCCGACATGCTGTCCGAACGCCACGCCGGACCTCGATCAGCTGACCCTGCAGGTGCCGGGCACCGGCAGCGTCGCCGCGCTGCGCCGAGTCCTCAACGAGTTGGACGACGCCCGCATCGACGTCGAGCACCTGTCGATCCACACCCCCGACCTGGACGACGTCTTCTTCGCCGTCACCGGCCACGCCTCCGCTCGAACCCGCCCGCGAGGAAGAGGAGGCGCTCCAGCGATGAGTTCCCTCGCCTACACCGTCGCCGACTCGGCGACCATGCTGCGCCGCAATCTCAAACACCAGCTGCGCTACCCGTCGCTGACACTGATGTTGGCCGGCTTCCCGATCGTGTTCCTGCTGCTGTTCGTCTACGTCTTCGGCGGCCAGCTCGGCAGCGGCCTCGGCGGGAGCGGCGTCGCGCACGGCGACCGCAGCGCCTACCTCACCTACGTCGTACCCGGCATCCTGATCATCACCGTCGCCTCCGCCGCCCTCGGCACCGCGATCTCCGTCGCCAGCGACATGACCGGAGGCATCATCGACCGCTTCCGCACCATGTCCATCGCCCGAGCCGCCGTGCTCACCGGCCACGTCATCGGCAGCCTGCTGCAAACCCTCGTCGTCCTGGTCCTCGTGGTCGCGGTCGCCGTGGCCATCGGGTTCCGGTCCACCGCCAGCGCGCTCGCATGGCTCGCCACCGCAGGCGTGCTGCTGCTGTTTGCGGTCGCCCTGATCTGGCTGTCCGCCGCACTCGGCCTGGCCGCCAAGAGCGTCGAGACCGCCAGCAACACGCCGATGTTCCTCACCCTGCTGCCCTTCCTCAGCAGCGGATTCGTCCCCACCGACACCATGCCGGCCGGGCTGCGTCAATTCGCCGAATACCAGCCCTTCACCCCGGTCACCCAAACCGTCCGAGGCCTGCTCACCGGCGGCCCGATCGGCACCCACGCGATCGTCGCCGTCGCTTGGAGCGCAGGCATCGCCCTGCTCAGCTACCTCTGGGCCGTCCGCCTCTACAACCGCCGCGCGCAACCAACCCCAGCTGAGCCCGGACACGACGAAGCCCCGGCCGGGACGAGGTGAACCCAACCTCGCCCAGCCGGGGCGCCGTACTTCATCCGGCGTCCGCCCAGTGCCGGACGCGACCGGCCCCTGACTCGCTGCCCGGCCGCGGAGGCGACACATTAACGGACTCGTCGGCAGATGATCGGTCGGCCCCATAAGGGCGTCACCAAAGCGCCTGCATCAGCCACGCTAACGTGCCACATCCGACGCGCAAACCCCAGCCGCCCCATCCGTCACATCCGACGCAGAAAGCCCGGTCTGACGTTTTACTTCCCACAACGATTGACTGTCGTACTGTCGGAATGACTGTTACGAAGTGTAAGTAGCCTCGCACTGAACGTAACATCGGACGGCATCGAGATTTCCGCGCGCGGCCTCGGGAATGTGGGCCGATGGGGGAGCTATGAGCACGACATCGGCGACCAATCATCAATCACCTTTTGGCCAGCCGAACCCCCCCGGCGGTGATCTCTGGCACCAGGCGTTCCTTTACGCCGGCGAGGAGGAATTCCTTGCCGAGGCCGCACCATTTGTGCGGGACGGTGTGGCCGCCGATGAGCCGGTGATCGTGGTCGTCACCGCACCCAGGGCCGGCGTCCTGCGGTCGGTCCTCGGTGCGGACTCCGACCGGGTCTACTTCGTGGAGCCCCGGCTGGGTCTCGGCCGACGGCCCGAGCGTTTCATCCCTGGCTGGGACACGTACCTGCGCCAGGCCACGGAAGGACGGTCGCAATGTCGCGTGTGGGCCGTCGGCGAGCCGGGCAGCCTGCCCGCAAGCACCGCCGAACTCATCGACGGTCAGCGGTATGAATCGTTGCTCGACTCGGCGTTCACCGGCGGCCGGCCGTTCAGCCTGCTCTGCCCTTACGACCTGGACGCGGTGCACCCCACTGCGGCCGAGCAGGCCCGCCGATCGCATCCGCTGAGCGTCGAGCATGGCGTCCATCGGCGCGTGGGCGCACCGCTGCCGAACGCGTACGCGGGTCATCAGCTGCCCGAGCCGGAATCCGTCCTGGAGGACTGCACCTTCGGCGCCAGTCAACTCGGGGAGGTTCGGGACCGGGTCGACGCCCATGCCGCCCGGCTCGACCTCGGGGCCGGCCGCACGTATGACTACGTACTCGCCGTGGACGAGGTCGCCTCCAACAGCGTTATGCACGGCGGCGGGGCCGGGCGGCTCCGCGTCTGGCGCAACGGCGACTGCCTGACCAGCGAGATCCACGACCAGGGACTCATGCGCCGATCGCCGGAGACCGACACGCGGCCCCCGACGGACGCCGGACACGGACGAGGGCTGTGGCTCGTCCACCAACTCTGCGACCTCGTGCAGATCCGGTCCGCCGCGGACGCAGGCACCACGATCCGGCTGCATATCTCGCGCAGCTGAGGAATCGGGGCCCGCCCTCAGGGGCCGGCGTCCGGCGCCGTCCCGACCCGTTCCCGCGCCGGTGTCGACGGCCCGTCGCTCGGTTCGCCGTCCCCGGCATGGAGTGCGGCGGTCAAGCGGCTGAGCAGTATGCAGAGCTCGCGCCGGTGGGCCGGCTGGGCGTCGGCAACGGCGTGATCGATGTCGGTGGCGAAGGTGTCGTAGGCCTGTTTCATCAGTCTGGTACCGGATTGGGTGAGACCGATGAGGCTCTGCCGTCGGTCGTTGGGGTGCGGGGTGCGAGTGAGATACCCCGCGGCGGCCATCCGGTCGGCCAGTGCGGTGACGGCACCCGGAGTGAGGTTGAGTCGGCCGGCAACCTGCCCGAGGTTCTGCGGCCCGTCGTGGAAGAGATGGCCGAGCGCGGTGGCGTCGGTCATCCCGATACCGGCGCGCCTGGCAAAGGCGTGTCGGTATTCATCGCTCGTGAGGATCAACGACCGCAGGAGCCCCGCAATGTCACGCACCTGCACCCCCATTACGTTCCCTTGATGTTTAGATGTCCAAACCATTGCGGAGTTTATCGGCGAGCGAGGCATCAAGACAAGCGTGGTCGAGCGTTCGAACCGTCTTGACCGATCCGGTCGTGCGAGCATGGAGTGAGGTCGGGCAGCACCCGCCACCTCGGCGCGGTCGAGTGAGTGCCGCTGACCAGCCTTACTACTGCCCGTATATCGATAAACTACGGAGAGTAGTCCACAACAGACGGGCGGAACGCACGTGGGTGTCACGGCGGAGTCGCGGGTACAACGTCGCGCGGTGCGTTACCGACGCACGGCCGAGCGGTCCGCGAAATTCGAACGCGCGGCGCACCGGGAACGGGTGACCGCGCGTCGAAGTCGTCGCCTGCGGGCAGAGGAAGTCTCGGAGCGGCTGCGGGTGCATGCCGAGCGGACGAGGGCGGAGCGCCGCCCGAAGACCAGGCGGCCCAGCTCCCGGACCTTTCTCGGGGTCGCGGTCCTCGGCGCGCTCGTCGTCACGGTCGTGCTGCGGCTGAGCGGGGACGGCCGGGTCGATCCGGGCCAGGTCTTCGTTGCCGCCGTGGTGACCGGAATCCTGGCCTGGCTGATCCGCTACGGCGCGCACCGGCGCCGTACCGGTCGCGATCGGCGCCGGTTTCGCTGACGCGCGCGGGCACCGGCCATCCCGCGCGTCGCGCGTCGGACCGACGATGGTGGACTGATCCCTCAACCGGGCCCTGAGATGGGCGCTCGGTTGGATCTCGCCTCCCCGGGAAGGACGCGGAATTGGTGCAGAACGTGCTCGCGCAACTGGAGCCGCCGGCCGGCGTCATCCGGGTCGTGCTCGACACCGATGCCTACAACGAGATCGACGACCAGTTCGCGATCGCCTACGCGATCCGCTCTCCTCGGCTTGCGGTCGAGGCGGTCTACGCGGCGCCGTTCCACAACCAGCGCTCGACCGGACCGGGTGACGGCATGCGCCGGAGCTACGACGAGATCATCCGGCTGCTGGACCTGCTCGAGGTGGATCCGGCGCTCGCCCATCGCGGAGCGACGGAATGGATGTCCGAGCCCGCGACACCGGTCCGCAGCGCTGCGACCGACGACCTCATCTCCCGGGCGACGTCCGCGACGCCGGATGCACCGCTCTACGTCGTCACGATCGGCGCACCGACCAATGTCGCCTCGGCCATCACCGCCGCGCCGGAGATCGCTGACCGGATCGTCGTGGTGTGGCTCGGGGGTAACCCGAGTTGGTGGCATCGAGCCTCGGAGTTCAACCTCGACCAGGACCCGACGGCGTCCAGGGTCATCCTCGACTGCCTCGCTCCGCTGGTGCGCGTCCCGTGCGTGAACGTGGCCGAGCACCTGAGTACGTCGATCTGGGAACTCCGGGAGCATCTCGACCAGACCCGCCCGCTCGGCCGCTATCTGCTGACGATCTTCGAGAACTATTACGACGACCACCGGGCCCGCAGCAAGGTGATCTGGGACATCGGGCCGGTGGCCTGGCTCGTCGATGCGGGCTGGACGGTGTCGACGATCGTGCCGTCCCCGCTCGTCACCGACGCCGGGTCGTGGGCTCAGCACCCCGGCCGACCCCTGAGCCGCGAGATATGGTCCTTCGACCGCGACGCGGTTTTCCGTGACCTGTTCGACCGGCTGACCGGGTGAGCTAACCCGAGGCGATCTGCAGTCGTACGACGCTGCCGGTCGGGCCGGACCGCAGTTCGACGCGGTCGCACAGCTGACGGGCCAACCACAGGCCGCGTCCGGCGGTCTGTTCCGGCGGCGGCGGCGCGGCCTCGAACCGGGCCGGATCGATGACTCCCCGGTCGCGCACCTCGCAGAGCAGCAGGTCGCCGTCTTGCCAGAGCCGCAGGATCCCGTGGCCGCCGCCGTGCTGCACGCTGTTCGCCGCCACCTCGTGAACGGCGAGGACGAAACTCGATGCGCGCTCCTCGGACAGGCCGAACCGGGCGGCATGGCCGGTGACCAACGCGCGCACCGCATGCAGATCCTGCAGGGTGAACAGGCGCTCGGCGAGTATCCCGTCCGGCCCGGGACGCCGGACTTCGGCAGGAAGCGACCCGTCGACGTCGATGGCGGTGGTCGCCTCCTCGCTGATCGCGTCCGGTCCGGCCCGTTCGACTCGTCGACTCATCTCGTCCCCCCGACTGGGTCGTCCAGCGCACGGTCGATTACCAAAGGTGTGCCTTCACCTACCCAAAGTCACTGTCCCTCACACAATCCCATCTGTCACTAGCCCATCGGTGAAATGTCGGAAACGCTGAAGCGCCGCTCCGGGGCCCGGTTTCGGCGATGTGGCTACCGTGCCGTCACCGGTGCGGGTACCGTCCGCGACACGCACGCGGTGCAGCGGCGATGGACGCCGAGCCGGGGGTGTACCCGTCGTCAGAGGGGAGTCCCCCGTGCCGGACCACCCGCACCGCCTCGTCGAGACGACAGCCGCCACCGGCACCGAGGTCCGCGCTCATCCGCTCCGCGCTGATCCGAGGGAAAACCTGATCGAGGTGGACGCCGGGGACATCGACCTCGATGCCCGGCATGTCTACCGAACCGACTTCATCGAGCGCGATCTACACGACAGCATCGAGGGCGCGGCGCACCTCTTCCATCACCTCTGACCCACCTCTGACCAACCTCGCCGATCGGGCCACTGCGCTGCATCGCGGCGACGTCGTACGCATTTCCGATCGGCGCGCATCCTCGGGATGCGGTGGCTACCCTTCGTAGTATGTCGATCACGCGGGGTGTGACACCGGCGCATGGCCGGCTCGCCGTGGTCACCGACGATGCGCTCTCCCGCATCGATCTGCACTCGTTGCTCGGCGAGATGCTTGCTCGCGCCCAGGAGACACTGGCGGTCGACACGGCGGCCGTGCTCCTGCTCGGTCAGCGGTCGGGCCAGCTGGTCGCGGCCGCCGGCATCGGGCTCGAGGAGCGGATCCAGCAGGGCGCCACGGTCCCGTCCGCCCCGGGCCTGTTCCCCGACCGGGTGCTCACCGAAAAGCGCCCGGTGATCATCCAGCGGGTGGACCACACCACCGTGGGCAACCCGATGCTCGAGCAGAGCGGGGTGCGGTGCGTGCTGGGCGTGCCCCTGCTGCTCGGGGACACCGTGCTCGGCGTCCTGCACGTCGGCACCATCGCCCGGCGGATCTTCACTGCCGAGGACGTGACCCTGCTCGGCATGGTCGCCAGCCGGATCGCCCTCGCCATCGGCGTCGGTCTCACCGAGATGGACCAGGCCGCGAGCTTGCAACGCAGTCTGTTGCCCGCCGATCTGCCCAGGCTTTCCGGCATCGAGCTCGCATCCCGGTACCTGCCGAGTGGGGACGGCGGCGGGATCGGCGGCGACTGGTACGACGTCTTCCCGCTGCCGTCGGGCTGGCTGGCGCTGGTCATCGGCGATGTCGTCGGACGCGGACTCGGGCCCGCTGTCGCGATGGGCCGGCTGCGCAGCTCGCTGCGGGCCTATGCGTTGGAGTGCGCGACTCCGGCCGAGGTGCTCGAGCGGCTCGACCGCGATACGCAGCAGTTCGAGCCGGACCTGATGGCGACCGTGCTCTACGGGATGCTCGATCCGTCGCACGGACGCCTGTACCTGTCGACAGCGGGCCACCCGCTGCCGATGCGGGTCGTCCCGGACGAGCCGGCGGCGGCGGTCGACATCCCGATCGACCCGCCGCTGGGTGTCCGGGGGACCGGTGTGCGCCGGACCGGGCAGGTGCACGTGCCCCCGGGAACGGTCCTCGTCTTCTTCACCGACGGGCTGGTGGAACGGCGGACCACGGATCTGCAGGCCGGCCTGGAACGCCTCCGCCGGGCGGTGTCCTGTGCTCCCGCGGAGCAGGTGTCGACGACGGTGCTGTCCCGGCTCGTCGGCCCCGATCCGCCCGGGGACGACGTCGCCCTGCTCACGCTGCGCCGGACCGAGTGAGGTCGACCGAATCAAGGGGCCTTTATCAAGGACTCTTGCTTAAGGAGTCTTGAGCAAGGTATCTTGTTCACATGGCCGATGAACCGCAGAAGATCACTGACGCCAAGACGCTGCGCGCGCTCGCGCATCCGCTCCGCTGGGAGCTGATGGATCTCCTGCGGCTGGAGACGACGGCGACGGCCACCCGGTGCTCCGAAGTGACCGGGGAGAGCGTGGCCAGCTGCTCTTATCACCTGAACATGCTGGCGAAGTACGGCTTCGTCCAGGAGGCCACCGGCGGCCAGGGGCGGGAGAAGCCGTGGCGGCTCATCCGGCACGACCAGAGCTGGTCGGAGTACGGCGCCGGCATGGACCCTGAGGGCGCGCTCGTCGCCCAGACGCTTACTGACGTCTTCCTCGACCACGAGGCGGCCCATCTGAAGCGCTGGATCCGTCGAGAGGGACGGGAGCCCGAAACCTGGCGGGAAGCCACCGGAATGACCGGTGTGACGACCTACCTCACCGTCGAGGAGATGGCCGAGGTCACCCGCGAACTGCGTGAAGTCGCCTCGCGCTACACCGGTCGAGCCGAGGATCCCAGCCGCCGCCCGGCGGGATCCCGCGCCGCCCGCATCTTCATCACCACATCGCTTGCAGAGGAGCAGAAATGACCGACCTGATGCCGACCCACGACATCGAAGCTGCGCGGGCGCAGGTCGACCACCGGCAGTGCGACCTGTCCGAGCAGGCGTCGGCCCACCGCCTGGCCCGGACCGCCACCGGACCCCGGCGAAATCATCGGCTGACCGGGCTGTTCATCCGGTCCTACCTGCAGCTGTGGTGGGTGTTGCGGCCCCGCGGAGCACAGCTGCGCCAGGTGCTGCTGAGCGACTAGGCGGATCGACCGTCAGCCGACGGCCGCGCGGTCCGGGATCGTCCGATCGCCCGTCGCGAATGCGGGCTGGTAGGCATTCTCGGACTTGGCGACGACCACGGTCGCCAACGAGTTGCCGACGACGTTGACCGCCGTACGGGCCATGTCGACGATGAAATCGACGCCGAGAAGTAGCGCGACGTAGGTGGTGGGCAGGCCGACCGACTTCGCGGCCGCGAGCAGGACCACGATGGCCGCGGACGGTACGCCGGCCAACCCCTTGGTGAGCAGGATCAGGACCCCGAGGATGGCCAGCAGCTGGCCGATGCCTAGGTGCTGACCCGTGGCGTGTGCGATGAACACGACCGCGATCGCTTCGTAGAGGGTCGCGCCGTCGAGGTTGAAGGAGTAGCCGAGCGGGACGGTGAACGACGTGATGCGGTTGTCGGCGCCGAACTGCTCGAGCCGCTGCATCAGCGGAGCGAGTACCACTTCGCTGCTGCGGGTGAGGAAAGCGAGCACGAGCAGGTCCCAGATCGCGCGCACCAGACGCAGGTACGGAATTCGGAAGACCGCCGCGATGATCGGGAAGACGACGACGAGCAGGATCACCATTCCGGCGTAGACGACGAGCACGAACTCGCCGAGATCGCGGAGACCGGACCAGCCGTAGTGCGCCGTGTCGTAGGCGATGTATCCGAGAACGCCGAGCGGTGCGAACCGGACGACGAAACCGATGACCTTCACCATGATCTCGGCCACTCGTTCGAGCAGCACCAGTACCGGCTCGGCCCGCTCGCCGACCTGCGCTGCGGCGAGTCCGAAGAACGCCGCGAAGAAGACGATCGCGAGCAGGTTGGCGTCGGAGAACGCCGAGAAGATGTTGTCCGGGATGATGTCGAGCAGCAGCGTCTGGAAACTGACGGAGTTGGCTATTCCGCTCACCGCGTGCTGGCTGACTCCGCCCAGCGACGCGCCGTCGCCCACTCCGGTCGCCAGTGCGATCACCAACGCGACCAGAAGGACGATCGTGGTCACGACCTCGAAGTAGACGATCGTCTTGAGCGCGACGCGACCCAGTGCCCGGGCCGACTCCATCCGGGCGATGCCGGTGACGATCAGCGGAAACACCAGCGGCACGATCGTCATCTCGATCAGCTTGATGAAGGCGTCACCGACGACCTTCAGGTGCTCGCCGACATCGGGTGCGGTCAGCCCGATGATCGCACCGACGACGAGTGCGACCAGGACCTGCACACCGAGCGGTATCCGGAGCAGGCGAGGCCGCGTGGTCTCTGCTTCGGGCCGGCTCATCGGAGCGTAGCCGGGTCGGCCGGCGGGATCGCGCCGTCGACGGCCAGGACGGGTGCGTCCAGCGACACGACCTCCGGGTATTTCAGGCCCGTTCCGGTGTTGAGTACGACGACCTCGTCATCGGCGCCGAGCCATCCCGACTCGCGCAGGCTGCGCAGTGCGGTGAAGCACGCGGCGCCCTCGGGACAGATGAAGGTGCCTTCCTGTCGGGCGACTTCGCGCTGGTCCGCGAGGATCGCGTCGTCGTCGACCGCGACGGCGATGCCGTCGGTGTCGTAGAGCGCGGAGAGGATGAGCGAGTCGCCGATCGGCTTGGGAACGGTGATCCCGAAGGCGACGGTGTGCGCATCCGGCCACGGCTCACACTCGGTGGCGCCCTTCTCGAACGCCGACACGATCGGGGCGCACCCGGTGGCCTGGACGGCGACGAGCCGGGGCAGTTTGCCGGTGATCCAGCCGAGGTCGCGTAGCTCGCGCAGCGCCTTGTCGATGCCCACGAGTCCGACACCGCCGCCGGTCGGATAGACGACGACGTCCGGCATCCGCCAGCCGAGCTGCTCGGCGATCTCGATGCCCATCGTCTTCTTGCCCTCCACGCGGTAGGGCTCGGTCATCGTCGACACGTTCTGGTAGCCGCCGCGCTCGGTGACGGCGGCGGAGATGAGCCGGCCTGCATCACCGATCAAACCGTCGACCAGGTAGAGCTCGGCGCCGGCCAGCTGACATTCGGCCCGGGTGATCGGCGGTGCATCGACCGGCATCGCGATGAGCGACCGCAGGCCGGCCCGTGCGGCGTACGTCGCCCACGCGGCGCCGGCGTTGCCGTTGGTCGGCATGGCGACGCCGCGCACGCCCAGCTCGGCCGCCCGGGACACCCCCACCGCGGCACCGCGGGCCTTGAAGGTCCCGGTCGGGATGAGGCCCTCGTCCTTCATGAGCAGCCGGGAAAGGCCGAGCGAGGCACCGAGGCGCGGAAGTGGCAACAGCGGCGTCATGCCCTCGCCGAGGGTGACGACGTGGTCGGGGGAGCGGACCGGGAGCAGTTCGTGGTAGCGCCAGAGGGACGGTTCCCGCCCGGCGAGCGTCGGCGGGTCCACCGCCGCGGCCACCCGCGTCAGGTCGTAGCGGGCGTACAGCGGCGACCCGCACGTGCACAGTCCCTGCACCCGGTCGGCGTCGTACCGCGTCCCACATCGTGGGCACTCGAGGTCGGACAGAGCGGAGTAGGTGTTGTCCACCGATCCGACGTTCCCCGAAGCGGCCGGGCCAAACGGACGGCACCCCCGAGATCGCCGCAGGTCAGGCGAAGGTGTGACCTAAGTGGTCGAGAAGAGTGCCGCTGCTGATCGGGCGAGCACGGTAGCCCACATATCCGTCGGGTCGGATCAGGTAGCCGCAGCCACCTTCCGCTGCGTAGGCGTCCCGGAACTCTCCGGCATCGTCGTGGACGGCGACCATCGGCCGATCGGTGTCGTCGATGCCCGGCGCGGCGAGGAGGTAGGACCGCACCTGATCAGGGACCCGCGCCTGCGCCGCCGCGGCGACCGCGACGAGATCGGGGACTTGGTCGGCTCGGTCGGCGTAGAGCAACAGTGTGTGCGCACCGCTGCCGAGCAGGTCGTGGAGCCGGATCGGGAAGCCGACGGAACTGCGCCGCAGCCCGCGGCTGTCCGGCGCGCGCCCGCCGGGCCGCGGGCCTCTCGGCCACGGCGATCCGGCGGTGTCCTCGCCGACCAGGGGGCTGTCGGGGTAACCGACCAGCAGCTGCGCTTCGCGCAGCAGCAGTGTCGTCGGGTCGTCGGGGTCGGCGTCGATGCCGTCGCGGGCGTGCCGCACGGTGCGGCCGACGACTTCCTCGCCGATCGGCCGGCGCTCGGTGTCGTAGCTGTCGAGCAGGCCCGGTGCGGCTGATCCCTGGATCGTCAGGGCGAGCTTCCAGGCGAGGTTGTGCGCGTCCTGGATACCGGTGTTCATGCCCTGCGCGCCGGTCGGCGGATGGATGTGCGCGGCGTCACCGGCGACGAAGGCCCGGCCCTCGGCGTAGCGGTCGACGATGCGGTGGCTGATGCGGAACACCGACGACCAGCGCAGCCGGGACGCGACGGTCCGCTGCGGCGCCAGGCGATCGAGGACGGCCTGGATGTGACCGAGCTGTGGCGGCGAGCCGCTCTCCAAGCCGTGCGCCACCTCACCGCCGGCCGGTGCGGCGCCGGCGAGGTCCGGCGGCACCAGCATCGACATCCGGTAGCGGTTGTGCCCGGGCAGCGGGATGCAGACCAGCAGGTCGTCGGTGCGCCCGTCGGTCTGGTGCATCGCCCTGATCCCGAATCCGGGCGGCATCGACCAGTCGACCTCGACGTCGCCGAGCATGTACTCCTCGGGAAAGGCGTCGCCACCGAAGTCGAGGCCCAGGCCCCTGCGCACCCCGCTGTGGGCACCGTCGCAGCCGATCAGGTAACCGCACCGGATCGTGCGGGGACCGTCCGGACCGGTCAGCTGCGCGGTCACCCCGTCCGCGTCCTGGGTGAACGACGTCAGCTCGACCGACCGTTCGATCGAGGTGCCGTAGCGCGCGAGCTTCTCGGTCAGGAGGCGTTCGGTCTCGTACTGCGGTAGCGCGACGAAATGGAACGGCACCTCGGGCGGGAGTTCGAGGATCATCTCGGCGACCTGCTCGCCGTCGACATAGACGAGTTGCCCGCGCATCGGCGTCGCGGCGTCGAGCGCGTCACGCGCCATCCCGATGGAGTCCCAGATCTCCAGCGTGCGCGGCTGGACCCCGACCGCCTTGGCGTAGGGCGCACGCTCCCCGAGGCGATCGACGATCAGGCAGTCGACGCCCCGGCGGCGCAGTTCGACCGCCGCGGTCAACCCGACCGGGCCCGCACCCGCGACAAGGACGTCGGCGTCGGACACCGTCAGGCCCGGGCGGCGGCCACGGCCATGATCGGCAACCGGCCCGCGACCCGGCTCCACCGGCCCAGATGGCGCGCGTCAGGGGGGAGTCGCCGTCGCGAGCCCGCGGTCGCCGACCACGGTCGCTCGGTGCTCCCCGCCTCCTGCACGACGTAGTGCGGAGTGAGGACGATGGCGCCGCCGTCGGTCGGAGCCTGCCCGTCGAACCACGGGTAGGCCGTGGCCCGGCGGCGATAGAGCCGATCGGTCTCCGCGTCGGTGGGGATCGTCGCGACGATGTCGACCTTCCGGCTCCCGACCTCGACCATCGCGTCCGGGTGCGCAATCAGGTCGTCGTACCAGTCCGGCCGGGCCCGGTCGCCGGGCACCACGAAGACGACGAGGTGATCGTCGTCGGGGATGTAGGTGAGCGGGGTGGTCCGGCGTACGCCGTCCGAGGCCCCCGTCGTGGTGAGCAGCAGGACCGACGGCGACTTCTCGCCCGGCAGGAGCCAAAGCAGACTGGGCACGCTGCCGCCGGTCGACCGGAATTCCTCGATTACCCGAAGGTTTACGCCACTCGGGTCAGTCATGGTTCCCCCCGTGGAAAGATGCTGACTCGTCCACAAGGTAGCACGGAAACCGTCGACTCGGACATCCGGGATTTTTCGCAAGGCAGGCTCCCGAACGTCGCTCCAGCGACGGCGGTCGGCCGGGAGAAGAAAGGCCTCCGCGCCCGGCGGCTGGGGGATGCCGGGCGCGGAGGTCAATGCCTTGGCCGCGGGGGGTTCGGCCAAGATACGAATAAAGATACGCCGATCAAAGGCGCTACCCGGGGACATTCGACGGCGGTGTGGCGGGTCCATTCGCCACCGCCATGCCGGCCGGCGGGGGCCGCCGGCGAGGCCCGGCCCGGAGCGGCCCTCGGCTACTCCGGGTCGGGCTCGTCGAGCGATTCGGCCAGCCGGTGAGCGGCGACCCGCTCGACCAGTTCGGCCTGGTCCTCGACCGGTTGGTCGGCGAGGTCGCGCGCCGTGTCCCGGACGGTGTCGGAGATGGTCTCGAGCGGCAGTTCGCCGTCGAAGCGCTCCATCAGCCGTTCCGTGACGTCCGCTCTGAGATGGTCCAGAGCCACGTGATCAACCTGGGAACGAGGTGAATATCCGGCTGATCGTGGTCAGCTCGAGGTCGGGCCGCCACCCACGGCGGCGAGCGCGCGTACGGCGGCTCCCGGAAGGGCCAGTGCCGTTTCCGCGTCGCCCGGGTTGATCGCGAGCCACAGGTCCTCCGACGGCCATGCAGCGGCCAGTTCCATCGCGCCGATCACGATGCTGCCGGACACGTCCGGCAGGTTGTCGGTGAGCCGCTCGGCGGTGGTGAAGGCGGGAACGAACGAGGTCTGGTCCTGCTCGATCACCGGAAGCGTGATCTGACCCTCGACCGGCGCCTCATTGTCCGGCCCGGCGGTCTGCGGAAGGACGAGATCGTGCCCGGCCAGTGCCTGCACGGCAGCCTGCAACGTCTCGGTCTTGTCGCTGTCGGCGACGGCCGCGGCCAGCGCAGCATCGAGCGTCGACGCGCTTTCGGGTGATGGCGTGGTCATGTTGGGCTCCTGTATGCAGTGGTCGGGGTTCAGCCGGTCGGACAGGATGTCACCGTGCTGACCGGCGAGGCTGTACGACGACGACCGTCCGGCCGCTCGTCGTACGCTCCGGCGAAGTGTCACCACCGGGCAGGTGGGGTCGTTCGACCCGTCGGCCTCTCCACCGGCATGGGGCCCGGACCGGGTGGTCCGACGGCAGCAGCCGGTGGCACGCCTCCTGCGGGGCGTCTTCCCACCGTGCACGTATCGGGAGACATGTGCAAATCCGGTGTCCGGTTTCGATTTCCTTTTCACACAGGGACAGAGGGATGTCACAAGATGCCCGATGAATATGACCGGTAAAGATGCCCGGTGCTCCAGCCGGCCCTGGCAGCAGGACACCGTCCGCGACCTGCGGGCGATCGCGGCCGGCCTGCCGATCGACGACGTCATCGTGATCGGCTCGACCGCGGACGAACCTGACCGGCTGGACGCCTGGTCGGACCTCGATGTCGTCGTCGTCGCGAACGCCGGTGCGGCGGACACCCTGTGGCCCGACGTGTCGTGGCTCGGCGGTCTCGGCGACGTCGCGGCCTGTTCGCAGTCGGCAAGACCACCGGGCGGCACGAGTCGACTGCTCCTCACCGACGGCCGGCGGGTGGACGTCATCGTGACCGACACCGTGAGCGCGACCGGACGTCGCGCAGAGCTCGCGGCATTCTCGTCCGCCGCGGACACCGACGGCTCGGTCGACACCGCAGACCTCGACGAGATCGCCAACCACCTGCTCTTCGACGCCGCGCTCGCGACCGTCAAGGCGGCCAGGGGCGAACGGCTCATCAGCACCCACCTCGCGATCGGCCTGCTGCAGCGCTGCCTCGAAGCCGCGATGGTCGTGCGGGACCTGGCCGAGCGGACCGCCCACCACACCGGTCCGCGCCGCCACGATGCCCTCGCCGACCTCCTCCCGGACGTTCCGGCGGCACCGCGCCCCGGCGACGTGCTGCACCTGGTCGGTCGATCGTTGGACTGCTTCGCCGAGGTCGTCGCCGCGGCACCGAACCCGCCGGCTTTTCCCCGGCAGGCCGTGGACGCCCTGCTCGCTCGAGCCGGAGCGCGGTGACGACGCAGGTACGATCTGCACGAAATCATCGGCCAGGGAGAGAGGCGCCGCCATGCCACGCACCGCCGCCACCACGACGACGGTCGATCGGGCCGGTCTCGTCGACTTCATCGGCCCACGGCATCACATGCTGCTGATCACGCGGCGGCGCGACGGCGGACCGCAGGCATCACCGGTGACGGGTGGAGTGGACGCCGCCGGCCGCATCGTCATCTCGACGTATCCGGAGCGGGCCAAGACCAGGAATGCGCGGCGTGATCCACGGGCCAGCGTTCTCGTGCTCTCCGACGACTTCGGCGGCGCGTGGATCCAGGTCGACGGCGTGGCCGAGGTGCTCGATCTCCCGGACGCACTCGAGCCACTCGTCGACTACTACCGCGCGATCTCCGGCGAGCACCCGGACTGGGACGAATACCGGGAGGCGATGAGCGCGCAGGGCAAGTCACTCGTGCGCATCACCCCGGACCGCTGGAGCCCGATCGCGACCGGCGGCTTTCCCGCCCGACTGGTTGATTAGTTCATAGCCGACAACCAGAATCGCCTGTACCACAAGGGAAAGAGCCTCTTCCGCGCGGGCGTCGCGAGTGCCAGACTGACATGACGCCAAAGGGGGGCGCCATGAAGAAGTGGCTCGCAGTCATCGGTGTCATCCTCGTCGCGGTCGCCATTCCGGCGGTCGCCTTCGCCGCCGGCGGGGGATTCAGCTCAGCGCTGGACCAGCAGTCGTCGCGGTGGACCACCACGGCCGTCACCACGAGCAGTACGACGTTCGCCTCGGTTCCCGGACTGCCCGGGCAGACCATCTGCAGCCAGCATCAGGTGACGGCGACGGTCAGCGTGCAACTCGACGGTGGACCGGTCGGCCTGCAGGTGCGCCAGGACGGTGGCGGGCTGATGCAGCCCGGCGCCGTGCGGTTCGTCCCGGCCGGGGCTCAGGACTCGGTGTCGTTCACCTTCGTCCAGAACACCGGGCCGTTCGAGAACGACGATCACCACTCGTTCGCGGTCGAGTGGCGGTCGGTCACCGGTGCGCCGGTGAAGCTGATCAAGGGCGACCTCAACCTGCAGTACGAGACCGGCACCCACAGGTGTTGACGGTCAACCCGGCCGGTGCGGACGCAGCGCGGCTGCGCCATCGACGGATCCGTCCGGGCGCTGTGCGCGATCCCGGATCCGGGCCGGTGACCAGGGGCAGTCCCGCGGCGGCCCACGCGGTGGTGCCGCCGGTCAGGCACAGGCCGGTGCGCCCGGCCGAGGCCAGTGACTGAGCCGCGCGCCACGCGCGGTTACCGGTCGAGCAGACGGTGAGGACCTGACCGGCCGGCAGTTCGGCGCCGCGCCAGGGAATCTCGTCGACCGGGACGTGAACCGCGCCCGGCAGGTGCCCGCGGGCGTACTCGTCGGCGCTGCGTACGTCGACGACGAGGTCGCCGGACTCCCAGACTGCGCGCGCCACCGCGACGTCGACGTGCTCGGCCGAGCCGGTCATCGCCGTACGCCGCGGTGTCGCCCGTTAGTGCTGCCGGTCAGCGGCCGCCGGCGATGTTGCGGCCGCGCTGATCGACCCCGGGCCCGCCGTAGGGGTAGTCGGCCGGCTCCGGGTCGCTCGCGGCATCGAGCTGCGAGGTCTCCTGCGGGGAGAGGTGCAGGTCGGCGGCACCGAGGTTGTCCTCGAGCTGCTCCGTGGTCCGGGCGCCGAGAATCACCGAGGTCACCGCCGGCCGGTCCGCGAGCCAGGCGAGGGCGACCTGCGCCATGGACACGTTCCGCTGCTCGGCGATCCGCTGGACCGCGTCGATGACGGCCCAGGTGCGCTCCGACTTGCCCCGCCGGTCGTAGGCCTCGACGCCGCGCTCGGGGTTTTCGCCGAGCCGGGTCGCGCCGGTCGGCCGCTGGTCACGCCGATACTTGCCGGTCAGCCACCCGCCGCCGAGCGGTGACCAGGGGAGCAGCCCGAGGCCCTCGGACAGGCAGGCCGGCACGATCTCCCACTCGATCTCGCGGGTCAGCAGGCTGTACTGCGGCTGCAGGGTGACCGGCCGGGTGAGTCCCCGGAAGTCGGCGATGTCGACTGTCTTCTGCAGCTGCCATCCGGTGAAGTTGGACAGGCCGGCGTAGCGGATCTTGCCGGCGCGGACCGCGTCGTCGAGGAAGCGCAACGTCTCCTCGAACGGGGTCAGCGGGTCGTAGGCGTGCACCTGGTAGAGGTCGATCGTGTCGACCCCCAGGCGACCCAGGGAGGCGTCGAGTGCGCGGCTGAGGTGGACCCGGGACAGGCCGACGTCGTTGGCACCGGGCCCCATCGGAAAGCGGCCCTTGGTGGCCAGCACGACCTGGTCGCGGACCTCGGCCGGCCGGGCGGCGAACCACCGTCCGACGATCTGCTCGGAGACGCCGCTGCTGTAGACGTCGGCCGTGTCGACGAGCGTGCCGCCGGCCTCGAGGAAGCGGTCGAGCTGTTTGTGGGCGCCGGGCTCATCGGTCTCGTTGCCGAAGGTCATCGTGCCGAGCGCCTGGGTAGATACGACGCAGCCGGACCGTCCGAGTGTGCGGTATTCCACCGTCTGACCCCTCTGTCGTGTTGTCGCGAGATGCGGGGCCGGGCCGAGAGAAGCTCGCCCTAGCCAGCCGTTCCGGCTTCGCCGCTGCGATCGCTCAAAAGCCTACGGCGTCGGGAGATCCCCTGCTTCCGCGGGTGTATGGTGCTGGCCCGCACGGTGAGCCGAGGCGCCAGGAGCCGGGTCTCCCGCGCGGTCTCCCCGGCGAGCTGGCGCATGGCCATCTCGACCGCGATCCGGCTCACCTCCGCCGCCGGTATGGCGACCGAGGTGAGGCCGACGGACTGGTCCTCGGCCATGTCGTCCGGGCAGAGTGCGGCGACGGACAGGTCTTCGGGCACCCGGATCCCGAGCTGACCGAGATGGGACAGCAACGGGGCGAGCGCCGCCTCGTTGTGCACGACCAGCGCACTGAGGTCGGGCCGCCGGAGGAGGGCGTCGACGCACCGGAGGGCCGCCTGCCGGTCCGGTTCGCAACGTTGCGTGGTCAGGTGCACCTGGTGCTGATCCGCGGCGGACGTGAGACCGCGGAGGAACCGGTCGGCGTAACTGGACCCTCGCTCATAGACCTCGGCGGCCGGGCCGATCATGCCGATGTCGCGGTGACCGAGCTCGGCGAGGTGGGTCACGCACAGCGCCCCCGCGGCCCGGAAATCGAGGTCGACGCAGCTGAGGTCGGCCGGGTCCTCGGGGACACCGATGAGCACGGCCGGACAGGGCAGCGAGCGCAGCAGCGGGATCCTCGGCTCCGCGGTCTCGATGTCCATCACGATCATCGCGTCGACCATCGCCGAGCCGGCGACCCGGCGCAGCCCTGCCGGACCCTCGTCCTTGGTCACGAGCAGAACGTCGTGGTCGTAGACCCGCGCCGATGTGACGGCGGAGGCCACGAACTGCATGACGACGGGCACGTTCACGGCCGCTCGGAGCGAGACCACTAGAGCGAGGACCTTGGTCCGGCTGCTGGCCAGGGCCCGCGCCCCGGCGTGCGGGTGGTAGCCGAGCCGGCGGATGCTCCGCTCCACGCGGCGCCGGGTGTCCGCCGAGATGGGTCGCTTGCCGCTGAGTACGTAGGAGACGGTGCTGGTGGACACTCCTGCGGCGCGGGCCACGTCGGCGATGGTCGCCACGGGACCTACCGCCGCCGCGGCGGCCCGACGCCGCCCGGGTCGAAGCGGTTCACCTGCACGGCATCCTCCGAGTGACTGCGCGCGACCGGGACCGATCTGACGTGGCCCGCGAACTCATTATGCGGGGTGATCCCTTGACGTCGCGCAGGCAGTTCTCTAGTTTCCTCGCGTCGAAGCGATTCGACGGCCGCTTGCCAGCAGGAGCGGCCGGCCGCGGCCCGCCACCGAGAGTTGGGACACCGTTCGATGAGTTCGCCAGCACAGCCGCGCCGTCCGATCCGGGTGACCGTGTGGAACGAAGGTCTGCACGAGCGGACCGAAGAGGCCGTCGGCGCCCGATACCCGGACGGTATCCACGGAGCGATCGCGGCCGGGATCAAGGAGCATCTCGGCGACGACGTCTCGCTGCGTACGGCGACGCTCGACGACCCCGAGCACGGGCTCAGCGACCAGGTGCTCGACGAGACCGATGTGCTCACCTGGTGGGGCCATCGCGCCCACGACAAGGTCTCGGACGAGATCGTGGAACGGGTGCACGAACGCGTGCTGTCCGGGATGGGCCTGTTGGTGCTGCACTCGGGTCACTTCTCGAAGATCTTCATCAAGCTGATGGGCACGACCTGCAGCCTGCGCTGGCGCAACGCCGACGACCGCGAGCTGGTCTGGACGGTCAACCCCGCGCACCCCATCGCGGCCGGCGTACCGAGCCCGATCGTCATCCCCGAGCAGGAGATGTACGGCGAGTTCTTCGACATCCCCACGCCGGACGAGGTGGTGTTCGTCTCCTCCTTCACCGGTGGAGAGGTCTTCCGCAGCGGCTGCACGTTCCGCCGCGGCAACGGGCGGGTCTTCTACTTCAGCCCCGGCGATCAGGCCTATCCCGTCTACCACCACCCCGACGTACGCCGGGTCATCGCCAACGGTGTGGTCTGGGCGGCGCCCTCGCGCGACGAGCGCCGGGTCCCCGGTCTGAAGCGCTCGGAGAAGGGCTGGTTCCTCCAGAACGACGGCTCGCGCGCATGACCCAGCCGTTCCGCCGGCTCCCGTCGGACCGGCGGCTTCGTGCGGTGTCGGTCGGCGCGGGCGGCATGGGACGCGGGTGGCTCCGCGCGCTCAGCCGCTCCGACGACGTCGACCTGGTCGGTGTCGTCGACGTCAACCCCGACGCCATCCCGGCGGCGCTCGCGGACGTGTTCGGTGACGACCCCGCGGCCGACGACATCGCCACCGGCACCGAGCTCACCGCGGTCGCCCGGGCTGCCGAGGCCGACATCGTCGTCGACGTCACGATCCCGGAGGCGCATCACGCCATCACGCTGGAGGCCTTCTCCCTGGGGCTCCCGGTCATCGGCGAGAAGCCGATGGCCGCGACGCTCGCGGAGGCGGTGAGCCTCACTACCGCGGCGGAGAAGGCCGGCGAGCTGTTCATGGTGAGCCAGAGCCGCCGCTACGACAGCAACCTCTTCGCCCTCAAGGCGCTGACCGGCCGGCTCGGCGAGGTCGACATCGTCACGACCGAGTTCTTCAAGGCTCCGCACTTCGGCGGGTTCCGCGACGAGATGGCCCATCCGCTGGTGCTCGACATGGCGATCCACTCCTTCGACAGCGCCCGATTCCTGCTCGATGCCGAACCGGTCGCGGTGTACTGCGAGGAGTACAACCCGACCTGGAGCTGGTACGCCGGCGACGCCGGCAGCACCGCCATCTTCGAGATGTCCGGTGGACAGCGATACGTCTACACCGGCAGCTGGTGCAGCCCGGGAGCCGAGACGTCGTGGAACGGCCGATGGCGGGTGAGCGGCCGCGCCGGCAGCGCCACCTGGGACGGGGACGACGTACCGGCTGCGGACACCCCGGCAGCGGAGCCGTCCGGATATCCGGAGCAGGCGGCCGCAACGCCGCCCGGGCAGGGGATCGCCGGCTCGCTGGCCGAGTTCGTACACGCGCTCCGCACCGGGACGACGCCGATGGGTGAGTGTCACGACAACCTGTTGAGCCTCGCGATGGTGCATGCCGCGATCGCCTCATCGCAGTCCCGGACCCGCGTCAACGTGCGCGACATCCTCGGCGACGCTCGCGAGCTCGCGCTCACGTCGGCCGGGTGAGCCCGATCCGTCTCGACCGAAGGCAGAGGAGAATGACATGAGTCGCCGTGTGGAACGAGATGGCCAAGGATCCGCGGCCGGACGGGAAGGCCTGTCCCGCAGACATTTTCTGTACGGGTCGGCGGTGGCCGCCGGGTCGGTCGCGCTCAGCGCGTGTACGAGCAGCTCGTCGACGTCCGGCGGGGCGAGTACCGGTACCACTGCGGGAAGCTCGAAGAAGGGTTCGGTGACGAAGCCGCTCACTGCGCCGGCCAAGTTTCAGCAGTCTCCGACACTGGCCGGAAAGGGCCTCCCTCCGGTGGCGAGCCGGCTGCCCAAGGTGCCTTACGTCGTACCCCACCGCTGGGTGGAGCGTGGGAAGTACGGCGGGACCCTGAACATGGTCGTCTTCAGCACGACCGGAGCCGCGGCAGCGACCTCGAATCATGAGTTCTTCTACGGCTACTCGCCGTTGCGCTGGCTCAACGACGGCCTGGATGTCGGGCCGGGTATCGCCGACAAGTGGTCCTCGAACGCCGACGCCACCGAGTGGACTCTTCATTTCCGTGAGGGACTGCGGTGGTCGGACGGTCAGCCGTTCAGCGTCGACGACATCCTCTTCTGGTGGGACGACATGGTCATCCCCGCCCACGACGCCTCGACCCCGCCCGCGGAGTGCCTGTCGGCGGCCGGGCACCCGTGCACGATGAAGAAGGTCGACCAGTCGACGCTGAAGATCACCTATGACTCACCGCAGCCGGGTCTCCCGTTCTACCTCGCGTCGTGGGCGAAGGGCGGCATCGGTCAGACCGGCGCTGCCTGGATGTTCCCGAAGCACTACCTGAAGCAGTTCCATCCCAAGTACAACCCGAAGGTGCCGAAGAACTGGGACACCTCGGGTGGACTGTGGGAGCAGAAGGCGGACTGGATCCGCAACCCCGACTGCCCGACGTTGTCCGGCTACAAGTGCAAGTCGTTCAACAACAACGACGGCGTCGTCCTCGAGCGGAATCCGTACTACTACGCCGTGACCAAGGACGGTGACCAGCTTCCGTACATCGACTCGATCTCCATCGGCGTCGTACAGAACTCGCAGGTCATCAAGCTGCAGGTGCAGCAGGGCAAGGTCGACTACTGCCACGGGCCGTTCAACCAGATCGATCTGTCCGACGTGGCCACGCTGTCGCGGAGCAAGGAGAAGGGCGGCTACGAGATCCTGCTGTGGCAGAGCGGATCCGGCACCGGGTCGATGTTCTTCCTGAACTACGACTACATCGCCAAGGACCCCAAGTACGGCAAGCTCTTCCGGGACAAGCGTTTCCGGCAGGCGATCTCCTACGGCTGGGACCGCGTGACCGCGCGGAAGGCGCTGTACTTCGGCACCGGTGAGCTGACGACCGGGACGCTCGGCCCGAAGGCGCCCGAATACCACACCCAACCGAACGGGCCGAGTCTCTACGCCCAGTGGCGGGACTCCTACAAGACCCGCAATATCAGCAAGGCCAAGTCGCTGCTCGCCGAGATGGGACTGAAGGACACCAACAACGACGGATACGTGGAGTTTCCGGACGGCTCGAAGCTGACCGTGCAGATTCCCTACTCCGCGGACATCTCCACGACCAACGGCGCGGCGGACGACCAGCTGGTCGCCAACGCCAAGGACATCGGGCTACACATGGTCCGCACTCCGGTGTCACCGGTCACCTTCGGCGACCAGTGGGCGGCCGGCGAGTTGATGTCCCACACCAACTGGGAGGTCAGCAACGGCAGCCTGCTCGTCGCCGCGGTCTGGCTGCTGCCTCTCGAGCCCGCCCGCTGGGCGCCGCTCGAGGGTGCGATGTACTCCCAGACCGGTACGGCGAAGCAGAACCAAGAGCTCGACGTACCGCCGCTGAAGCGCAACCCGCCACGGATGGCACCGGAGAAGGGCGGACCGGTGCAGCAGATGTGGGATCTCTACAACGAGGCCAAGCGCGAGCCGGACTACCTCAAGCGCACTCAGCTGTTCTGGAAGATCATCAAGCTCCACATCGACGAAGGCCCGTTCTTCATGGGCACCGTCGCCAACTTCCTGCAGCCGGTCATCGTCAACAGCGATCTCCGCAACGTCCCAGGGCAGGAGAACCTCGCCCAAGGCGGGCTCACCAACGACTGGGAGCTGCCCTGCCCGGCCGTCTACGACCCCGAGGCCTACTACTGGGACAACCCCTCCCAGCACAACACCTGACGGGTGGGCCCCCGGTGGCGAGCCGCGGCGGGCGACGTAGGACGCGCTACCCGCATTTTTGGCGTGGTTTTGCGAGTACAGCGTCCGATGAGGCGAGCCGAGGGCGTGAGGACCCCGGGGCGGCGACATCGTGCGTGCTACTCGCATATTGGGGTTGGTTTTGCGAGTAGGGCGCACGATGTCGAGCCGCGGCGGGCGACGTAGGACGCGCTACTCGCATTCTTGGCCCGGTTTTGCGAGTACAGCGTCCGATGATGCGAGCCGACGTCGTACGGCGGTCAGCTGACGGTGGAGAGCGCGTCGATCCGCGCGACCTCGTCGGGGGTGAGGGAGAACCCGAAGATATCGAAGTTGGAGATGATCCGCTCCGGCTGCACCGACTTCGGGATGGCGACGATGTCGTGATCGATGTGCCAGCGGAGCACGACCTGGGCCGGCTTGACGCCGTGGGCCTCCGCGATCTCGGCCACTACAGGATCGTGCAGCCCACCGGCCTTGAACGGGCTGTAACCCTCGAGTACGACGCCCCGCTTGCGGCTGTGCTCGAGTCGGGCGGCGTCGAAGACGTGCGGGCTCCATCTGATCTGGTTCACCGCGGGCGCCGTACCGGTCTCCTGGATCAGCTCGTCGATCTGCTCGGGGCTGTAGTTGCTGACGCCGATGGCCCGGGCCGCGCCGTCCTTCTGGATGTCGAGGAACGCCCGCCAGGTGTCGACCCCGGCGGTGCCGTTCGGCGGCCAGTGGATCAGCCACAGGTCGACGAAGTCGGTGCCGAGCAGGTCGAGGCTGGCGGCGATGGTCTCCCGCTCGCGGCCCGCGTGCTCCGGCGGCAGCTTGGTCGTCACGAAGACGTCCTCCCGCGGCACGCCGCTGTCCCGCAGGGCCCGTCCGACCTCTCCCTCGTTGCCGTAGCCGGTGGCCGTGTCGATGTGCCGGTATCCGGCGTCGAGGGCACGGCGTACGGCGTCGTAGGCCTCCTGGCCCTCCATCTGCCAGGTTCCGATGCCGATGAGCGGCATCGCGGAGCCGTTGGACAGGTCGACGGTGGTGCGCTGCGTGGAATCGGTCATGCGCTCAGATTACCCAGCGGGCCGGGGGCCACACCGCGCGGCCAGGGAGCAAGTCATACATGAACCCGGCCCTGCGGGGAAAGGCTCTATCGAGCCCAGGACCCTGGTGAGGAGTTACACGTGGCAGATTCGCAGGTCGTCGTCATCACCGGTGCGAGTGCGGGAATCGCCCGCGCCGCCGCACAGGAATTCGGGGCGCGAGGGGCGAAGGTCGCGCTGCTCGCCCGTGGCCGCGCCGGGTTGGACGGCGCGGCCAGGGCCGTCGAAGCGGCCGGTGGAGTGCCGCTGCCCATCCAGACCGACGTCGCCCACTACGAGCAGGTCGAGGCCGCCGCAGAGCGCGTCGAGGCCGAACTCGGGCCCATCGACGTATGGATCAACGTCGCCTTCACCTCGGTGTTCTCGCCGTTCACCGAGATCCGGCCGGAGGAGTTCCGCCGGGTGACGGACGTCTCCTACCTCGGCTTCGTGCACGGCACGATGGTGGCGCTGTCGCGGATGCGACCACGCGACGCCGGAACCATCGTGCAGGTCGGGTCGGCACTCGGATCGCGCAGCATCCCGCTGCAGTCGGCCTACTGCGGCGCCAAGCATGCCGTGAACGGGTTCACCGAGTCGGTACGCACCGAGCTGATGCACGACCACAGCAACGTGGCGATCACCGTGGTGCAGATGCCCGCCGTCAACACTCCCCAGTTCTCCTGGGTGTTGTCCCGGCTGCCGGACCATCCGCAGCCGGTGCCGCCGATCTACCAGCCGGAGGTCGCCGCCCGCGCCATCGTCTACGCCGCCGACCATCCGAAGCGAAAGCAGTACTGGGTCGGCGCGAGCACCGTCGGGACGATCATCGGGCAGAGGATCGCGCCCGCGCTGCTCGACCGCTACCTCGCCCGCACCGGTTACGGCTCACAACAGACCGGCCAGAAGGTCGCGCCCGACCGGCCGAACAACCTGTGGGAACCGATCGACCGACAGGGCGGCCGGGACCACGGCGCGCACGGGGTGTTTGACGACCGCGCCCACAGCCGTAGCCCGCAGCTGTGGGCCAGTCACCATCCCTGGGTCGTCTCCGCCACCGCGGCGGGAGCGGCGCTCGGAGGCCTGATCGGGCTGCGTCGGAAACGGTGAACACCTTTGCGCTGGTGCGCGCTGTGTACGGCGCCGTCCTGCTCTGCGCACCCGGTGCCGTGCTCCGGCGGGTGACCGGGCGTCGGGCGGACCGCCGGAGCCGGGTCACCGCCCGGGTGCTCGGTGTGCGTCACATGACGCAGGCCGCCGCGACAGCCGCCAACCCCGGGCCGGAGGCCCTGCGGATCGGCGGCTGTGTCGACGCGATGCACTCGGCGTCGATGCTCGGCCTGGCGATCTGTGACCGAACTCGTCGTCGAGCAACGCTCGTCGATGCCGCCGTCGCCGCGACCTTCTCCGGGGTGGGCCTGCTGCTCGCTCGCCGCCCTAGCCGCCGTGCCCGCTCTTCGCGGTCTGGCTGAATCGGCCGTGCCACGCCGCCGTGGCACCCGACTCGCCGATCCGGTAGACCTGCACGACGGCGCCGACGGAGACCACGATCGCGAGCACGGCCGCCCCGATATGGACGAATGGCAGTGCTCGCCGGTTGTTCGACGCCATCGGCCGGTCACCCCCATCGGGCAGCGAGTCGTCGACGACCGCCTTCCGGCGGCCGAGCCACCACACGGCTGCCGCGAGCACGAACATCCCTGCGGCCCACGGCAGCAGCGTGTCACCGAGAGAGGTGTGCTTCTCCAGCAACGGCGACGTCGGTACCCGGCGCGCGAGCCATTCCCCGGCGTGGGTGGTGACGGGGACCAGTGCGAGGGTCACGAGGGCGACGAGGGGGGACACCACGCCGATACGCCGTCGCGCTGCCGGCCACACGGCGGACAGCACGACGAGAAGTGCACTGAGCGGAATCAGTACGACGACGGCGTGGACGAGCAGGACATGTGCGGGCAGGCCGTGGATTTCGGTCGGCATCAATGATCTCCCGGTCACGGGCAAGTAGATTTTTGGATTCATGGGCGAGTGATCGGACCGACCGTAATCGGGCGTCGCCGTGTCGCCAAATCCCTGTCACACAAGGAAAGGCACGCCTAAATGAGGCTTGCCTCAGCTCACTTCGGAATGAGCGCGTGCCGCGCCGGGTTGGGGGTATCAACCATCGAGACGACGGGAGTGACTATGCGAATCGGCATCATCGGCGTGGGCAACATCGGCGGAACGTTGGCACGGCTGTGGGTCCGGGCGGGACACGACGTCACGGTGAGCAACTCCCGCGGCCCGGACACCCTGGGACGGCTGGTCGACGAGCTCGGTGACCGCGCGCACGCCGGCACGGTCGAGGAGGCGGCGGCCTTCGGCGACGTCGTGCTCGTCTCGGTGCCGTTCGGCCGCTACCAGGAACTCCCGTCGACCGGCTTCGCCGGCAAGATCGTCATCGACACCAACAACTACTACCCCCAGCGCGACGGCCAGTACGCCGAGCTCGACGACGACCGGAGCACGAGCAGCGAGCTGCTCGCGCGCCACCTCGAGGGCGCCCGGGTCGTGAAGGCGTTCAACTCGATCTTCTGGGAGCACCTGCGTGATCTCGGTCGCCCGGCCGGCGAGCGCGGCCGCATCGGCCTCCCGGTCTCCGGCGATGACGAGGAGGCCAAGCGGGTGGTCGCCGGCCTGATCAACGACATCGGTTTCGACGCGGTCGACGCCGGGACCCTCGCCGTCGGTGGCCGTAAGCACCAGCCGGGCACCGCGGTCTACACCAAGGACCTGCCGACCGAGTCGTTGCAAGCCGCCCTCCGCTGACCCGGCGTCGTATACCCGCACCGGGTATAGTGCTGCCATGCACGGATACGCACATGAGAAGGACGCGTTACAGAAGCGGCTACGCCGGATCGAAGGACAGGTCCGCGGCGTCGAACGCATGGTCGATGAGGACGTCTACTGCATCGACATCCTGACCCAGATCTCGGCGGCCACAAAGGCCCTGCAGGCCGTCGCGGTGGGGCTGCTGGAGGACCATCTCAATTCGTGCGTGACCGACGCGATCGCCTCCGGCGGACCTGAGGCGACGGAGAAGGTGCGTGAGGCGTCCCGCGCGATCGAACGGCTCGTGCGCTCCTAGCTGCGGCGTACAGTCAGTGCACCGATGTTGGGGGGCCAGCGATGCCGTTGCGACGTCGTGACCGGAGCGACGGTCTGTCGGCCGTCCACGCCGTCCCGGAGCCCGCGGATCCCGTCGGCGATCAACAGCCGTCCGACACCGAGGAGCCGGCGTCGGGGCGCACTCTCCTTCGCCGGCTCCGGGCGGTCTACGGCACCCAGGTCGGTCCGGTGGAGCGCTCGTTGCTGGTGTCGTGGGCGGCGTTCGGCGTCACCTTCGGGCTGACCCGCGCCCTCACCTACTGGCTGCACGCCGGACACGGACCGGCCGGCGGGGGAATCGTCATCGGCGGTCGGCATTTCCACCACTACAACATCGGCATCGCGATGGTCGCCGGAGTCGGCGCGGTCGCCGTACGCGGGGTGGAGGCGCAGCGCCATCCGCTCACCGCCGCGACCTATGGCAGCGGGTCAGCCCTGATCGTCGACGAACTCGCGCTGCTCATCGACCTGCAGGACGTCTACTGGGCCAAGGAAGGGCGCGAGAGCGTCGACGCAGCGATCGGGGCGATCGCGGTCGGCGGCATCTACCTGGCCGCCGCGCCGTTCTGGCACGGGGCCGCGCATGAGGTCGCCCGCACCGTGCCGAAGGTGGCTACGCCGCGGCGTACTCACCCGTGATGAGGTAGAGCAGCGCGAGGCCGTAGGCCTGAGCCGGATCCTCGTGCTCCACCGCCACCTCGCGGCCGGACACGGAGATGACGACGCGGTGGGTCGCGCCGTCGCGCTCGAGGCGGACGAACGTCCGCTGCAACCGCTCCCGGAGCTGTGTCTCGCTGGGCAGCCATACGGCGTCCTGCTGTTCCAGCGAGTCGAGCGCCCACTCGGTGGTCCCGTTGAAACCGATGACCGTGCCGGTGCGGGACTCGTGGACATCGATGGTCATGTCGCTGAGGACGAAGACGTCCTCATCCATCTCGCGTCCCGGCACGGAGAACCGGTCACCGGACGTCGGCGTCCATTTGAGGCCGGCGTCGTGCAGGCGGACGGCAAGGTCGATCGTCACCATGGAGGGGATTATCCCTCATGGCACGACGATCCGGCGCTCCCGTTCGCGGAACTCTCGCGGCGACACCCCGTGCGCCCGCCGGAAGCAGCGGGTGAAGTAGGACTGGGTGCTGAAACCGCACCGCTGGGCGACCTCGCTCACCGAGGCAGGCGTGGAGGTGAGCAGGGCGGCCGCGTGGCGAAGGCGCACCGAGGTGACGAATTCCACGGGTGTCATCCGGTGGTGGCGCTGCATGCTGCGGGCCAGGTAGCCGTGGCTGACCGCCGCCAGCTCGAGCAGCCGGGGGAGGCCGTCGCGGAGGTTGTCCTCGCTGCGCATCGCGGCGCAGGCCCCGCGTAGCCACTGCGGTTCGTAGCTGTCGACCGCCGCCTCCTGGCCGTCGAACCACGGCACGCTGGCGATCCACAGCCGCACCAGGTCGAGTGCGCTCGGGTCGCCGTCGTAACCCGCGAGCGCCCGCCGGAACGCCGCGTCGGCCGTGACGGCGTCCGCGCCGGCGAGCCGGACCCGGGGCGGGAGGCGCTCGGCGTCCCAGCGCCGGGCGTCGATGCCGGTCAGCGAGAGGAAGTCCGCCCACGCGGCGGCGGCGAACGCCACGTTGATGAACTGCAGGCTTGCGGTCGGACCGGCCAGGAAGGCGTGCCGGTCGGCGGGCCGGACGAGGACGAGATCGCCGGGCTGCAGGTCCTGCCGGGCGCCGTCGAGCCGCTGCTGCCCCTGGCCGGCCACGACGTACAGCAATTCGTAGAAGTCGGCGTGGGTATGCGGCTCGGAGATCGGGGTCCTGGGTCTGATCACCACGAGCGCGGCGTGGTACGGCCGGTCGCCTGCGGCGTCGACGAAGCGGAGCGGTGCCCGGGCCATCAGGTCAAGATAGTGCACGTTTTCGTTCGTTCAGTGGTATCGCCCGAGCGTGCTCTCCCGGGCATCATCGAGCCTGACCAGCACTTCGATGCGCGACCGGGAGGTCGACGATGCCGACGGAGACCGTGGATCAGACGGTGCTCGAGGACTACGACAGGGATGGCTACGCCATCTTCCGCGAGGTGATCGACCCGAAGCTCGTCGCCGAGGCCAGCGACCACGTCGCCTGGCTGCAGACCAAGCATCCCGATGTCCGACCCGAGAATCTCGGCCACATCTATCTGAAGGACGACCCGTTCTGGGTCAGGCTCATCAGCGACGAGCGCCTGATCGACCTCGCCTCGGTCTTCGTCGGCCCCGACGTGGCGCTGTTCGCGTCGCACTACATCTCCAAGCCGCCGTTCTCCGGGCAGCCGGTGCTCTGGCACCAGGACGGCGCCTACTGGCCGCTGGAGCCGATGCAGGTCGTCACGCTGTGGCTCTCGGTCGACGAGTCGACGCCGGAGAACGGATGCATGCGGGTGATCCCCGGTAGCCATCGCGGCAAGCTATACGGGGTCCGGAAGAACGACCGAGGTCCAGAGCGTCCTCGGGTCGGAGAGCGACGTCGAGGTCGACGAGTCCGACGCGGTCGACCTGATCCTCTCGCCCGGCGACGTCGAGGTGCACCACCCGGGCATCATGCACGGCAGCAACGCCAACACCTCGCCCCGGCGGCGGTGCGGCCTGACCATCCGCTACATCCCGACGTCGACCCGGATCGTCAGCGACGAATCGCCGTACCCGAGCGCCTTCCACCTGCGCGGCAAGCAGGGCGTCAACGAGTATCAGCCGAAGCCGCGTTACGTCGCCGGCCGCGACTTCCCCTTCGCCGACTCCGCGGCCTACGCCTGAGCACGCTCCGCGAGACTGGGGCGAGCTCGAAATCGAGCCAACGGGGCTCGCGGGTCGTGCGGCGGCCTCGCACCCTTGCCCCGCGCATCTCACCGCGATTGGCGGCCCCGACAACCGGACGCTGTTATACCAGGCCGAAGAGACTGTTGAGGCCCTCGGCCAGGAGTGGGTGGCTGAAGATCGCATCCGCCATGTCGCGAGTGGTGAGCTTGCCCAGCATGGCGACCTGAATCGTGGTCATGATCTCGCCGCCTTCGGTGCCGAGGACCGCGCAGCCGAGGATCTGCCCGCTGTGCGCGTCGACGATGGCCTTCATGAAGCCGCGCGTCTCCGCGGTCTCGATGGCCCGGATAACGGCGCTCATCGGCAGCTTCGCCACTCGGATGGTGCGTCCTTGCGCGGTGGCCTCGCGCTCAGTCATGCCGACGCGGCCGAGCTGTGGGTCGATGAATACCGTGTAGGGGACGACACGGTCCCGTGTGCTCACCTTTTCGTGCCCGATCAGGTTGGCGCGCAGGATGCGGTAGTCGTCGTAGGACAGATGGGTGAAGGCCGGGCCGCCCTTGACGTCGCCCATCGCGTAAACGCCCGGGGCGGTGGTTTCCAGGTACTCGTCGACCTGGATGAACCCGTGGTCGTTGAGGCGATGTCGGCCGCCTCGGGGGTGAGTGCCTCCGTATTCGGGATGCGGCCGACGGCCGACAGCAGGTGGGAGCCTTCGATCCGTCGTTCACCGTCCTCCGTGCGGACGGTCAGCCGCAGACGGCCGCCGCCGGCCGCCTCGACCCGGACCGGAGTCGACGCCGTCAGCACCATGATCCCGTCTTCGCGGAAGATGGCGGCGACCTCGTCGGCGACGTCCTCGTCCTCCCGCATCATCAGGCGCGCTGCGCCTTCGATGATGGTGACCTCGCTGCCGAACCGGCGGAACATCTGCCCGAACTCCAGCCCGACGTAGCCGCCGCCGAGGACGATCAGGTGCTCCGGGAGTTCGTCCAGCTCCATGATCGAGGTTGAATCGAGCACGGGGATGTCGCCGGCGCCGGTGATCGCCAGCGGCCTGGACCGGGTGCCGGTGTCGATGACAACCACCGGCGCGCTGATCTGCCGCGTCCCGCCGTCCTTCAAGGCGATCTCGACCGCCTTCGGTCCAGTGAAGTGGGCTTCGCCTTCGATGAGCTCGAGCCCGTCCTGCGTCAGGCGGCTCGCGTAGTTCTGTCGCGCGCCGGCGACCATGTTCCGCTTCCGTTCGCGCACCGCGGCTAGGTCTACCGTAACCGGACCAACACGCACGCCGTACTCCGCGGCGCGATGCGCCTGGTAGGCGAGGCGTGCGCTGGCGACCATCGTTTTGGTCGGGGTGCACCCGGTGTTGACGCAAACGCCGCCGAGTTGATCACGCTCAACGAGCGCGACCTCTGGCCCGCCTTCGCCAGTTCGATGGGGAGGAACCGGCCACCCTGGCTGGTCCCTATCACGATTGCGTCGTAGCGCTCAGCGACCATTGCGGCTGCTCCATCGTCTTAGAGAAATGCCCATGCGGCATGCTATCTGGCGGCCTTCCGCTCGAACTCAGGCAGCATCCGCGAGAATTGAGGATGGTTAAACCTCGATGGATCCGCCATCTCGACGTGTCACGTTCACGCGGAATGGCACGCGAAGTCAGCGGGGGTTGGCCGGCCAGGGATCGCGGACGAAGACGAACGTCCGGGTCTCCAGGGCGACGACGTCGCCGGCGTCGTCGCGCTCGACCCGGAGGTCCTCGCCGATGTCGAGTCCCTCGACGCACCGCCAGAGGTCCCGGTCGGTGCGTTCGTACGACGACATGTCGCCCTCGTCGTCGTACGCCGAATCCAGGATCAGCCGTCGCGCCGCGGTGTCGTAGCTGACGGTCACCTCCTCGCCCATCCACCACCAGCGGCCGGTCAATGGTGCGATGTCGGCTGGGGGGTCGTCCTGTGGTGCCCAGGGCTTCGGCGACTCCGGCACGGCGTCCAGCACCGCCCCGAGTGCCTTGTGGGCAAGGGAAGTGATCGCAACGCCGGTGTAGCAGTTGGCGAACGCGACCGCTGACCATCCGGTCGCCGGATGTACGGCGAGGCATGACACGAAGCCAGGCATCGACCCCGAGTGTCCACAGTAGACACGTTCGCCGTTGCGCTGGAGAATGAGACCGAGCCCGGAGCCGAGCGTCCACGACTCCGGATCCACCATGGCGACCGGAGTGCGCATCTCGGCCGCGGTCTCGGGCGCGAGTACGCCGTCCGCCCCCTCGGCGAGCACCCGGCCCCACCTGAAGAGGTCGTCCGCCGTGCTCCACAGCTGACCGGCCGGTGCCATCGCGCCGGCGTCGTAGGTCGGCTCCTCGCGCCGCGTGTCCTGCAACGGATGCACCAGCCAACCGCGCGCCGCCGGTGTCTGCGCTGAATACGTCGTGCGATTCAACCCCAACGGACCCAGGATCCGGTGCTGCACCCGATCGCTCCAGCGTTCGCCGGTGATCCGTTCGACCATGGCGCCGAGCAGGGCGTAGGCGAGGTTGGAGTAGTGCCGCCACCGGCCGGCGGGGAGCGCCAGCTTCCCGGCGGTCAGCCCGGCGAGCAGGGTCTCGACCGGTACGCCGGGAGAGCGCTCCCACCACGGGCCGTCCGGCTCCGCCTGCAGCCCGGAGATGTGGGCGAGCATGTGCCGCAGCCGCACCGCACCCACCGGCGTACCGGGCAGGTGCTGGTCGAGCCGGTCGTCGAGGTCGAGCCGACCGTCGTCGCGCAACTGCATCACCAGCGTCGCGGTGAAGGTCTTGGTGATGGACCCGATGCGGTACTGCGTGTCGGCCGTCGGCTCGGGGTCACGACCGACTGCCGACAGGTGCTGCCGCACTCCCGATCGACCGACCGCGAGGAGCAGCGACGGCGCCCGGCCGGTGCTCTGCTCGGCCGCGGCGAGCCGGTCGACGTCTGCCGACAGCTGAGCCGGCAGCTGCACCGGACGGGCGCCCGTCATGCCGGCCGGCCCAGCCCCTCGAGCACCGTGGCGCCCGGCAACGCGGCGAGCAGGCTGCCCGCGACGACCAGCTTCGATCGGCGTACGCCGCTGCCGATCACCACCCGCTCGGCCGCGGCGACCGCCGCGTCGACGAAGATCGGCCAACCATCCGGCAGGCCGACCGGGGTGATCCCGCCGTACTCCATTCCGGTCTCGGCGACCGCGACGTCGACGGGCGCGAACGATGCCTTGCGTACGTCGAGGCTGCGCCGGACCACTCCGTTGACGTCGGCGCGGGTGGTGGCCAGGATCATGCAGGCCGCGAGTCGCTCGACCCCGCCGCGTTTTCCCGCGACGACGACGCAGTTGGCGGACTCGTCCATTGACACGCTGTAACGCTCGCAGAACGCAGCGGTGTCGGCGAGGTCCGGGTCGATCTCCGCGACCCCGACCGCATCAGGCGGCCAATCGCCCGAGTGGGCGTCGATCGCTGCGCCGACGGGTGCACCGAGTAGGTCCGGCCGTTGACCGGTGGGTACGGCGGAAAGGGTGCCGATGGCGAGGTCCACGCCGGGCAGCATAGTCAGCGGTCTGCTAGCGGTGCGCCGCCGAAACGATCACACTGGTCCCCAACCGGAGTCCCGCCCGAGCATCGGGCGCTCCGGACCGGAGGGGGATGTAATGACCGAGACCCGAAAACTGGTCGCCGAGGCGATGGGTACGGCGTTCCTGGTCTTTTTCGCGGTCGGTACGGCGACGCTCTCCTTCGGCTTCAAGATGACCGGCGCGAGCACATCCGCCGGCGTCGTGGCCACGGCCCTGGCCTTCGGGCTCGTCCTGCTCGTCCTCGTCTACGCGATCGGCGGCCTCTCCGGTTGCCACATCAACCCCGCGGTCACGATCGGCTTCCTCGTCGCGCGGCGGATCAGCATCCGTGACGCGATCGGATACTGGATCGCGCAGTTCGTCGGCGCGATCTTCGGCGCGCTCGTGCTGTGGGCGGTGGTCAAGCAGGCGTCGGCGCACACCAGCAAGACCGGACTCGGGGCCAACGGCTACGGAAAGAACTCTATGGTCGGCTTCAACCTCGGTGGCACGTTCGTGCTGGAGGTCATCCTCACGGTGCTCTTCGTCTTCGTCGTGCTGACTGCGACTCGCAAGGTCGCCTCTGCCGACGTCGCGGGCATCGCCATCGGCCTGGGACTGGTCACCGTCCACCTCATCGGCATCCCGTTCGACGGCACCTCGGTCAACCCCGCCCGCAGCCTCGGCCCGGCGATCTTCGCCGGCAACGGTGCGCTCGGCCAGGTCTGGGTGTTCATCGTGGCCCCGCTGATCGGCGGCGTGATCGCGGCGCTGATCTCGGGGTACTTCCTCCCCGAGCGCCTCGACAAGGTCGAGCCGGCGGCCGGCGAGCCGGCGCCGCGGTTGACCGAGCCGTCGGTCTAGAAATCCGTTGGCGGTCGGCACACCGCCGCGGTTACGGTCTGCGGGTCTCGTCCAGATCCGGAGGACAACTCATGATCATGGTCCGTCGTGTCCGGGGGACGGCCGTCGCGGTCGTCGCCGGCCGGTGCGCACTTTCTGCCCTCGTGGCTTGCCGCTGAGCTCGTCGCCCGCGCCGAGGTCGGTGTCGACGAACTCGTCCTCGACCTCGGCGCCGGCGCCGGTGCGCTGACCGCGCCGTTGGCCCGCGCCGGTGCCCGGGTGCTCGCCGTCGAACGGGATGCCCGCCTGGCGGGCCGGCTCCGCAGACGATTCGCCGATCAGCCCGCGGTGCGGGTGGTTGCCGATGATGTCTGCCGGATTCCCCTGCCACGCAAGGGATTTCGGGTCGTCGCCAACATTCCGTTCGGGGTGACGACCCGGCTGCTGACCCGGCTGCTCGACGACTCGTCGGCGCTGCGGGCGGCCGACATCGTCGTCGCGGCCGGTGTCTGCCGAGCGTTGACCGCGCCGCGTCCGGCCAACCCCGCCACGCTCTGGTGGTCGACGCGGTTCGCCCTGAGCGCCGGCCGCCGGGTGGCCGCCACCTGCTTCTCGCCACCGCCCTCGGTCGATGCCGGCGTGCTCGTCGTACGGCGTCGGCCCCGTGATCTGGTCGTCGGGCCGCAGCGGCGGGCGTTCGGCACGCTCGTCGAGGCCGGCTACTCGCGGCCCGGTCTGCCGTGGGAGCAGGCAGTCGGCCGGGTGCTGACCCGGCGGCAGATCGTCCGGCTCACCCGGGATCGGGACTTGCCCCGCAACGGGCCCGCCACCGCGTTGACGGTGCAGGACTGGGCGGAGATGGCCCGGCTCGCCGCCCGCTGAACGTCGTGGCCGAGCCGGGCTCAGCCGGGACGACGGCAGCGCAGCACATCGTCGACGGCGACGACGTATCCGCCGGCACCGCCGAGTTCGAGCAACCGCTCGCGCAGATCGTCGGCGCCGGGGTCGATCTCGACGTCGACGGTGGATCGGTCCGGCCAGCGGGAGCGCATTTCGTACGCCGTGGTGAAGAACTCGGTGAGCCCGCGTCCGTCGACCAGTCGCGCGGCGGCGTCGGTGATGCGGTGTCGGGCGTCGTCCAGCGCGGCCAGAAGTGCACCGGAGTTCGCCTCGCTCATCGCCGCGGTGAGTTCCGGCCGGGTCGCCGCCACCCGGGTGGCGTCCCGGAACGAGCCGGCCGCGAGGGTGCGCGCGAGCGGGTCACCGGCGGCCGCCGCGGCGAGCGAGGCGGCCAGCACGTGCGGGAGGTG
The DNA here is from genome assembly GCA_963775655.1 of uncultured Actinomycetota bacterium. Lineage (GTDB taxonomy): Bacteria > Actinomycetota > Actinomycetes > Mycobacteriales > QHCD01 > DASXJE01. Next base: position 55,180 of record CAVZJT010000003.1, read on the forward strand.
GCTGACAAGCGCCACCGCGGCGTCGTGACCGGCCGCCGTGCACGGCACGACCCGGCCGCCGATCGCGGTGACCAGGTCGGCCACCGCCAGCCAGCCGGCGACGTCGGTGGCGGGTTCGAGTGCGAGCGGCCAGGCGGCGCCGTCGAACAACCGCGGATCCGACGCGGCGAAGCCGGACCGCTCCGTTCCCGCCATCGGATGACCGGCCACCAACCGCAACCGCGGTACCCGTTCCGCCGCCAGCGCCTGCACCGGCGCCATCACCGAGACGACGTCGGTGAGCAGCGCGCGTGGACCGGCCGAGCCGTCGACGTCGGCCAGCAGGTCGCCGACCGCGGGCAGGGGTACGGCGACGACGATCAGGTCACGGTCTGCGACCGCCTCGGCGACGCTCCCGGTGACCTGCAGCCCGGCGTCCCGCGCGGCCGCCCGGGTCGACTCGTCGGCGTCGTAGCCGACCGCGTCGCGGTCGGCGAGGCGGCGGAGCAGCGACCCGCCGATGAGGCCGAGGCCGAGTACGGCGATCGAGGGTGATGGGGTCATCGACGCTCTCAGCAGTGCAGGAACTTGCGGATCGGTGGTGGCAGGCGGTGCACGGTCGGGTTGGGACAGATCACGCCGCCGACGGTCACGAGGTGCAGTGTCGCACCGGTGCGAGCCAGCAGCATCGACCCGGCACCGGCTTCGGAGCTCAGCAGCCCGGCGACGTAGCGGCCGGTGCACCGCGTACCGACGATCCGCACGTCCGGAGGCAGCGCGCCGCCGTTACCGGCCTTGGCCGCCTTCAGGATCGCGGCCGCAGGTGGGCAGGGGACGGTGACCACGACCGGCGCGTGGGTGACCCGTGGATGCGTCGGCGGGTGGGCGGGCACCGGCGGGTGTTTCGATGCGCGGGTCGGCGACGCATGTGCCTTCGGATGGGTGGCCTTCGGGCGCGTCGTCGGCGGGTGGGCGCTCACGGTGCGGGTCGGCGTCGCGCTGCTCCGCCGGGCGGTCGAGGCGCTCGCGGTCGCTGCGGCGCCGCCGATTCCCGGCCGGTGGGTCGCGGTGGCGCGATCGGTGCTGGCCGGGGCGTGCGTCGTGGTGGCCGTGGCGCCGGCCGACGGGCTCGCGCTGTCCGCGTTGGATGCGGGGGTGCTGGAGCACGCCGCGAGCACCCCCAGCGGCACGAGCAGCACGACGAAAAGCCGACGGTCGGTCACGTTGAGTAACTCTAGTCGGCAGGGGAGTGGCCAGGTCTCTTTCGCGATCACCCGACGAGGAGGACGTCGAGGGTGCGGGGGCCGTGCACACCTTCGACCCGGGAGAGTTCGATGTCACTGGTCGCCGACGGCCCGCTGATCAGGGTGATCGGGCGCACCGGATCGAGCCGCCCGAGTGCCTCGGGGACCGAGCCGACCACGTCGTCTGCGGCGATGACACACAGGTGGTAGTCGGGCACCAGGCTGAGCAGCCGCCGACCTTGTCGGGCGCCTGCGTCGAGCACCAGCGTGCCCGTCTGGGCGATGCCGACCGCTGCGGCCGTCATCGCCCCGGCGACGGCGTCGAGGTCGCCGGCGCCGAGTGCGCCATCGTCGACGACGACGTCGAGGTCGTCGGGAAGCCAGTCGTCCGGCAGGTCTGCGGGCACAGCCAGCCGGGTGATGCCCTGTCCGGCCAGGATCGCGGCGACCGCGGACGCGATCTGGTCCGGCGCGGACCGATGCAGCGTGGCGCGATAGTCCGAGACCGTCTCGGCGAACAGATCGAGCACCGCCGCCCGGTCTATGCCGAGTGAGCGGCGGTAGTCCCGCGGCACGTCGGTGCGGTCGGAGGCAGGTACGTCGACGAGCGCCTGCCGGATCCGGCCGAGGATCTCCTCACGCGCGCTCACGCGTCGCCCAGCCGTTCCCGGCGCCACCACTCGCGGAACGACTCCTGCGGCATCGCCGGCACGTCCCGGGAGTCGGTCCACCCGCCCAGCGGACCGGGCAGCCGGGCGATCCGGCCGTCCCGGCCGAGCAGCCCGGCTCCGCGCCGCCCGAGCCGCTGGGCGCGTTCGAGCCGGGCCGGATCGGCGAGCACCCAGGCGAGCCCGGCCATCGCCACGCCCTCGGGGCTCGGGGTCCGGGCACTGCGCTTGTGGTCCACCACCTGTCCGCGCAGGTGGACCAGCACCTCCGGAATGTTGATCTTCACCGGGCAGGCGTCGTAACAGGCGCCGCACAGCGACGAGGCGTAGGGGAGGGTCGGGGCGTTCTCGACGCCGATCAGCTGCGGGGTGAGGATCGCGCCGATCGGACCGGGATAGACCGAGCCGTAGGCGTGCCCGCCGGTGCGTTCGTAGACGGGGCAGACGTTGAGGCAGGCCGAGCAGCGGATGCAGTTGAGCGCCTGCCGACCGACGGTGTCGGCGAGCACCCGGGTGCGGCCGTTGTCGAGCAGCACCAGGTGGAACTCCTGCGGGCCGTCCCCGGGAGTCACGCCGGTCCACAGCGACGTGTAGGGGTTCATCCGCTCGCCGGTGGACGAGCGGGGGAGCAGTTGCAGGAAGACCTCGAGGTCTTCCCACGACGGCACCACCTTCTCGATGCCGACCACGCTGATGAGGGTGTCGGGGAGGGTCAGGCACATCCGCCCGTTGCCCTCCGACTCGACGACGGCGAGCGTGCCGGTGTCGGCGACGGCGAAGTTCGCGCCGGAGACCGCGACCCGGGTGGAGAGGAACTTCTCCCGCAGGTGTCGGCGGGCGGCCATCGCCAGCGCCCGCGGGTCGTCGGTGAGATCCGGCGGCACCGACGGCATCTCGCGGCGGAAGATCTCCAGGATCTCGCTGCGGTTCTTGTGGATCGCCGGCACCAGGATGTGCGACGGCGTGTCGTGGCCGAGCTGCACGATGAGCTCGGCGAGGTCGGTCTCGTACGCCGATAATCCCGCGTTCGGCGAGCGCGTCGTTGAGGCCGATCTCCTCGGTGGCCATCGACTTGACCTTCACGACCTCGCGGGACCCGGTGCGGGCGACCAGGTCGCCGACGATCCGGCCGGCCTCGGCGGCGTCGCGGGCCCAGTGCACCGTGCCGCCGCGCTCGGTCACGGCCTGTTCGAGGCGCTCGAGGTGGACGTCGAGGTGCCGGAGGGTGCGCTCCTTGATCGCCGCACCGGCGTCGCGCAGCGCCTCCCAGTCGGGCAGTTCGCCGACGACGGCGGACCGTTTGGCGCGGATGGTGCTGCGTCGCCTTGTGCAGGTTGCGGCGCAGCTGCGAGTCGGCCAACGCCTCGTGCGCCGCCGCCGGGAATCCGCCGTCGCCGTGCCGGGGGAGCCCGAGGAAGGTCCGGCTCACGACCCGTCCTCCTCGGTCGCGGCGAGGATCTCGGCGAGATGCACGGCCCGTACGCCGGTGCGCTGCCGGGACAGGCCGCCGCCGATGTGCGCCAGGCACGAGTTGTCGCCCGCCGAACACACCTCGGCGCCGGTGTCGAGGATGCACCGCACCTTGTCGGTGAGCATGGCGGTGGAGGTCTCCGAGTTCTTCAGCGCGAACGTCCCGCCGAACCCGCAGCAGGTGTCGGAGTCCGGGAGATCGACCAGGTCGATCCCGCGCACCGCCCGCAGCAGCCGGGTCGGCTTGTCGCCGACCCTGATCAGCCGGGCCGAGTGGCAGGTCGGGTGGTAGGTGACGCGGTGCGGGTAGTAGGCGCCGACGTCGGTGACCCCCAGAACGTCGACGAGAAGCTCGGACAGCTCGTAGGTCTTCGCCGCGACCCGAGCCACGTCGTCGGCGAGCGTCGGGTCGCCCGACTCGCGCGCCAGCCGGGCGTGCTGGTCGCGGACCATCCCGACGCACGAGCCGGACGGGCAGACCACGGCGTCGTACGGCGCGAAGGTCTCGGCATAACGGCGGACCAGTGCGTAGGCCTCCGGGCGGTAGCCGGTGTTGACGTGCATCTGACCGCAGCAGGTCTGCGCCATCGGGAAGTCGACGTCGTGGCCGAGCCGCTCGAGCAGCCGCACCACGGCCTTGCCGGTGTCCGGGAACGCCGTGTCGTTGACGCAGGTGAGGAACAAGCCGATGCGCATCAGGCTCCACCTCGGGCGTCGTCTCGGGCACTGCCGACCGTCCATACCCTAGTGCCGCTCCATCCGACCCCCTTATTCGGCTTGAACGTCACGTTCAAGCCATCTAGCGGCATCAACGTCACGTTGATGCCGAACGGGGGTCGACCGATTCCGCGTGAACGTGACGTTCAAGCGCTCTAGCCGCTTGAACGTGACGTTCAAGCGGAATGGCAGGGCGCAGGAGGCGGGGCCGCCGGTGGACGGGCGCGGGCGGGCCACCAAGCTGTAGGCACACGTCGTCGAGATCGGGAGACAGCCATGAGCGGTCCTGCGGTGGTCAAGGCGCTGAGCGGCGTCGTCCTGGACAGTGTCGAGCCGCCGGCTTTGGCCCGCTTCTACGCCGAGCTGCTGGGCTGGGAGATCGCGGTCGAGGACGCCACCTGGGTGATCCTCAAGGGGCCCGGCGACGGCACGCACCTGTCCTTCCAGCTCGAGCCCGAACTGCAGCGCCCGCGGTGGCCCTCGACCCGCGCCGACCAGCAGATGATGATCCACCTCGACTTCCTGGTCGAGGACCTGGCGGCGGCGGTCGGCAAGGTGACCGACCTCGGCGGGACCCTCGCCGACTACCAGCCGCAGGAGCACGTCCGGGTGTGTGCCGACCCGGAGGGTCACATCTTCTGCCTGTTCACCGAATAGTCGCGGCAACTTAGGCGGGCTTTTGCCGTGCCGAGGGATGACACGCCGACCGGCTGGCGGGGGGTCATCGGAATTCATCCGGCCCGGCTACGGTGGCTTCCACGGTGTCGGCTGCTGCGCGGGCGGCCGCCGAGTGTGCGGATTCTGAAAGACCGATCGGTCCATAGCCAGCGCAGGTCCGTTACCTCGGAGGGATCACCATGACTGCCGGTGCCGTCACGGTCAGAGGAAGCGACTTCGCCGGACTGAGCCGCGAGATCCGCGCGGCGCGGCTGCTGGAACGGCGCCGCGGCAACTACGCAGTACGTATCGGCGTCACCGTCGCGGTCTTTGCCGCGGCGTGGTGGGTCTTCGTGTGGGTCGGCGACTCGTGGTGGCAGACGATCGTCGCCGCGGTGATGGGTCTGGTGTCCACGCAGGTCGCGTTTCTCGGCCACGACGGTGGTCACCAGCAGGTGGCCCGCTCCAAGCGTGTGAACCGTGCGCTTGGCATCATCGCCGCCAATCTGCTCGTGGGGCTGAGCTACGGCTGGTGGGTCGACAAGCACAACCGCCATCACTCCCATCCCAATCACGAGGGGCATGACCCGGACATCGGCGAGGGACTGCTCGTCTTCACCGCTGATCAGGCAGCGCTGCGGTCGGGCCCGGTGGGGTGTTTCGTCGCCCGCCACCAGGCGTGGCTGTTCTTCCCGCTCCTGACGCTCGAGGGTCTCAATCTGCACGTGCAGAGCGCGAGCTGGCTCCGGAAGGGCGAGGTCCGGCGTCATCGGCGTACTGAGATCGTCCTGCTCGCAATTCACGTCGTCGCCTACTTCGGTGCGGTGCTTGTCGTGCTCTCCCCGATGAAGGCGCTCGTGTTCGTCGCCATTCATCAGGCGGTCTGGGGCTTCTACATGGGCTGCTCCTTCGCCCCGAACCACAAGGGAATGCCGACGGTGCCGGCGGACAGGGACATCGACTTTCTCCGCCGTCAGGTGCTGACCAGTCGCAACGTGCGTGGTGGCTGGTTGACGGACTTCGTGCTCGGCGGGCTGAACTACCAGGTCGAGCACCACCTTTTTCCGAGCATGCCGCGGGCCAGCCTGCGCAAGGCGCAGCCGATCGTGCAGGCCTACTGCCGCGGTCTGCAGATCGGCTACACCGAGACGAGTCTCTTCGGTTCCTACGCCGCCGCCCTCCGCCACATGCACGCGCTCGGTGAGCCACTCCGGCGGGCGGTCAGGGCTGATTGCGCGTCGCGGTCACCAGCGTCGAACGTGAGATGGTCGCCGCCGTCCGTCTCGAGCGGCGCGCCGCCGTCCGCCAACCGAATTACCCGGCTCCGGTCCTCAACCGAGCAGCCGGCGAACCGGCTGCGGTGGTCCGAGGCTGGTGGGTGTCGTCGAGGGCCGCAGATACTCGACATCGGCCGGCCAGCGGGCGACGTGCTGCGCGCTGGTGTCGGGGTCGTAGGCGATGTAGGTGAGATCGTCGATCTCGACCGCGAAGAGCGTGAATTCGCCCACGACCGGCTGCCAGCCGATCTCGGTGGCGACCGCCGATGCGTACGCCTGGTGGATGGTCGGATCCGATTCGATCCGAACCGTGCCGCGCATCTTGATCTCGGCCGCCGGCTCGGGACCGGTGATGATGCTGTGCAGCAGGATGCGCGGATCCCGGTAGAGATCCCGCGCCTTGGTGGATGTGCGCATCATCGACAGCCACAGGTCGTCGCCCATCACCAGCGGCTCGACGCCACTGATCCGCGGCGATCCGTCGCGCCGAATCGTGCCGACCAGCAAGGCACCGGGCGCGATCAACTTCTCGTGGGCGACCGCACCGAGCTTCGGCTGGCGGGTCGCGATCTCCGACCATCTCATTCCCCCGGGATACACCCGAGCACCGACAGGACCAGCGGTGTTCAGTCGTCGGACGTGTCCCCGGCCCGCTCGTAGGCACATCCGCTGCTCAGCGGAGAATGAGAATCGGATTCAAGATACGAGGCAGGAATGGCGATGCTGCCGCCGTCACCGTGTCGGTCCGAACGACGGGCCAGGTCGGCGAGGTCGGCCGCGAGAGCGGAGCGCCCGGTTTCATCGAGTGCCTCGAACGCCTTCAGCGTCGGGCCGTACCAGCGCCGGAAGAACGTGACGAACTCCTCCGGCGAGGTGAACCGGAACGTGCATGTCCGCTCCTCGGACCGGGCACCGGTCACGGCGTTGCCGAAGATCTTGGCGAGGTGCTGCTCGGTACCCCAGAGCAACGGCGACTGCACTCCGGGCTTTCCTGGCACGTGCGAGGTGATGATGCGGAACATCTCGCCGATGAACCCGTCGGGTGTCCACGACGCCAGTCCGACGGTCCCGCCGGACCGGGTGATCCGCACGATCTCGTCCGCGGCCCGTTGGTGGTCCGGGGCGAACATGGTCCCGAACACGGAGAGAACGGCGTCCATCGATCCGCCCTCGGCACGGCAGATCCTCGGCGTCGCCGAGCCGGAACTCGACATCGAGTCCCTCGGCGAGGGCCCGGGCCCGCCCGTCCTCCAGCAGGGCCGGGACATAGTCGACGCCGACGGCGTAGGCGCCGGATCGTGCCGCGGCCAGCGTCGCGTTGCCGTTCCCGCACGCGATGTCGAGGACCCGGGAGCCGGCGCGCAGATCGGCGGCGTCGGCGAGCAGTTCGCTGACGAGCACGATTCGTGACGCGACCACGGAGAAGTCTCCACTCGCCCAGGTCCGCTGTTGCTGCGTCTTGATGGTTGCCAGTTCGTTCTGGCTCGCCACGACTGTCATCACGCCTCCCGTTCGGTCTCGGCCCGATTGGCCGCCTGCCATCAAGGATCTGTGGGTACCGCCCGACGCGACCAGTGACGGTGTCGTACCGGTCAGAGACGGTCCGCGGTCCCGCGGAATTGCCCAAACGGGACGGACGGCCGCACGCCGCCGCCTGAAAGGCGGCGATCGGGTACAGGATTCGTACTACTCATCCCGGGTCGCCGCGCGAAGATGAGGTCATGGCCAGCTACGCCGACTACTGCCCGATCTCCATCGGGGTTGATGTGCTCGGTGATCGATGGACGCCGCTGGTGATCCGCGAGCTGATGGTGGGCGCCAGCGGCTTCAACGAGATCCACCGCGGGATCCCGCGGGTCAGTCGCACACTTCTCGCCCAGCGGCTACGCCAGCTGGAACGGTTGGGCCTCGTCGATCGGGAGGTCGGCGAGCGCGGCCGGACCGGTCGATACGCCCTCACACCGGCCGGCGAGGCGTTGACGCCGATCGTATGGGCGATGGGGCACTGGGCCGCGGAGTGGATGTTCGGCGACCCGAGCGACGAGGACTGCGACGGTCTCTCGGTCATCTGGCGTCTGCACCAGCACGCGATTCCGGCAAAGCTCCCGTCGAGCCGCACCGTCGTCCATCTCGTTCTCACCGGGACCGGCGGAGCCGAGGGATGGCTGGAGATCGAGCGTCCTGGCGTCAGTGTGTGCAAGGACGACCAGGGCCACGACGTCGATCTCGCCGTCGAGGCCGACACCGCGCAGATGCACCGCTGGCTCGTGGGGCTGGTTCCCTTCCGCGAACTCGTGGCCAACGGCGACGCGCGCCTGCTCGGGCCGAGCAGGCTCGCCCGGGCTTTCCCCACCTGGTTCAACATGGGCGTCTTCGGTGACGCGCTGCGCCGCTCGGATCAGCGGCGAAAGGATCTCGCCGTCGAGCAGTGAGGACCCGGTGCTCTACCGGGCGGCTGCGGCGGCAAGGCCGAGCCTGGCGGCCTCGGCGGCGGCCGCGCTCCGCGTCGGCGTGCCGAGCTTCGCCAACACGGCGGAGACGTGGTGATCCACGGTCTTGGTCGAGATGAACAGCGCGTGACCGATCTCGGCGTTGGTGTGGCCTTCGCAGATGAGGTCGAGCACCTGCCGCTCGCGCGACGTCAGACCGGACGGATCCGCTCGGGTCGCCGACCGAGGCCCGACCGGAATTGATCGAGCGCCGATGTGGCGCAGTTTCTGCCGGGTCATTCGGGCCGTCGCCAGCGCGCCCAACCCCTCGAAGATGGCCAGGGCTTCGCGCAGGGCGGCCTCGTCGTCGGTGTCGGAGAGCGCCATCGCGGCATTGAAGGAGCAGCCGATATTGCTCCAGAACCGGGCGGCACCGCGATGGTCACCGTCGACCAGGAGACGAAACGGCTCGGCCAGACCGCCTTCGACAGCGCGGGTCGAGCCGGTACGCCGCAGCCAGACGGCGACGCCGCCGCGAAGCCAGGCGTCGGCATCGTAAGCAACGTCGTCTGCCAACTCGGCTTCGCTCCGCGCAGCATCGAGCTTGCCCTCCAGCCAGTGCGCTTCGGCGCGCAACAGGCGGACCGGTATCTCATACTGCGGCTGGTTGGCGCCTTCGGCAGCGGCTAGTGCCTCATCGAGGCCTTCCCAGTTCCCTAGCTCGCCGCGGCGCGCTCGGATCGTCTCGATCTGCGAGATCGGGCAGATCCGATTGATCGGCGAGGTGTCACCGTGCTCGAGCAGGTTCCTACTGACGTCAAGCGCCTCGTCCCATCTGCCCGTCTCCAGCAGCACAGTGGTGCGCGTCGAGCAAATGAATATCGAGTAGGTGCCGATGTCATGCCTATCGCAGTAGGCCATGCCGTCGGCGAAGAAGGGCTCTGCCTCCGCGTATCTGCGCTGATCGCACAGCACTCCGTAGAGGTTGGCGTAGGCGCGGCCGGCCTGGGCCTGGAAGCCGTGTTCAAGGGCGATGTCAAGCGCTCGTTGTGCCGGCTCGACCCAATCGTCGGCTCCGTCTGAAAGCGCGCAGGCCTCGGTGATGAGTGCATCGCTGAGCACATCGAAGGCGTCCAGCTGTTCCGCGATCGTCTGTGCGCGCTTCGCCCACTCGGTTGCCGCGTCCTGCTCGGCGTGCAGCATGTGGGCGCACGCCAGAGCCGCGTACGCCTGCGCCAGCTCCTTGGTCGGACCCAGCGGCTCGAGTATCTGCACCGCGGTCTGGATGGCGGCGAGTTGTTCGGCACCCCGGCAGAGATTCTCCATCGCGCGCGAGATGTGGCGCATCGTGTCGCCTTCGCGTAGTCGATCGCCGACCTCCCGCCACAGCATCAACGCCCTGCCGTACGCATCACATGCCTCCTGCCACCGATCGACCAGGGATGATTCGGCGGCAAGCCCTTCGTAAAGGTGGGCCACGGCCGCCGGATCGGTGCCGTCCGCGAATCGCAAGGCCCGAGCGTATTGGGCCGCGGCTTCACGGTGCGAGCCGAGCTCGGCAGCACGACGCGCCGCGCGGGTGGCGTGGTCGACCACGGCCGGGCCATCGGCCGCGCCTTCGGCGTGAAATGCCATCCGGGAATCGTCCGAGCCGTCGAACGACCGCAGGCTGTCGAGAATCCGGGTATGGATGACGGCGCGCCGGTGTGTCGCGAGCGTCTCCTCGACCGCCAGTCGGGCGATCTCGTGCCGAAACCTCAGCCATGCACCGTCTTCGATCAGAAGACCGGACTCGAGGAGCTCGTCGAGGATGTTGTGGTCGCAGGCGGTCGCCGACACCAGCAGTCGCGGCTCGATCCGAGCGCCCAGCAGAGCCGCGGCCTCCAACACCTGCTGTGACCCGCTGCTGAGCCTGGCGACCCGGGCCCACACAGCGTCCCGGGCCGACGGCGGGATTCGTCCTGTTCCGGCCGCGATCACCTCCGTCACGTAGAACGGGTTTCCGCCGGTCAGGCGATAGAGCTCGACCGGTTCGAGGCCGCTGCCCCGGGCCATCTGGTGCACCGTCTCCGTCGACAGGGGCGCCAATGCGATCCGCTTCGTGGACTCCTGTGAGGCGAGATCGCCAAGAGCCAGCCGGAGCGGGTCCGCCGGCGCGAGTCCGTCATCGCGGTAGGTGAAGACCAACAAGGCCGACGTGCCACGGACGCGTCGGCCGAGGAATCGGAGCAGGTCGAGGGTCGCCTCATCGGCCCAGTGGACGTCCTCGATGACGACGACGTTGAGGTCTCCGGGCTGACTGATCTGGCTCAGGAGCGCGTCGAAGAGTGCCCCCCGGTCAGCGCCGTCGCGGCACAGCCGCAACAACGATCCGCCGAGTTGTGCGGACAGATCGAACAGCGGTCCCAGCGGACGGGGCGTGGACAAGCCGTCACATGCGCCCCACGCCCACCGAGCTCGGCCCATGCCCTGCTCGGACTGAGCCAATAGCGCGGACTTGCCTACTCCGGCCTCGCCGGAGACGAGGACCAGCCGCCCCTCTCCCAGACGGGCTTCTTCGGCAAACTGCGTCAGCATGGCCAGTGGAGGGTCACGCTCCAAAAGGGCCATGGCACCAGTGTCGGTCCACGCAGCCGCCCACGCCACAGCCACCTAGCGCAATGCCGCGCGTCCGACCGGAAACCTGGGGAGTGCGGCGAGAAACGTGGGGAGTCGCTCCCGATGTAGGCACCGGTCCGGTCGCCATACGGTCGCAATACCAGTTTCCGATAGACCGAAGAAGGATCGCCATGACCACCGTCGCATCACCACCGGTTCACAGCAGGCACGCTCTTCCCCGCTCAGCTACCGCGAGGGTCGCGACCGCCGTCGTGCTGGCCATCGCCATCACCGTCGCGCTCCTGTTGCTCTTCGTGCCCGGGTCATCGCACGCGAACACGACACCTGGTGTCGCGCCTCAGCCGGCCGGCGTCGCCGCGCACGCTTGCCCGCCGGCACCGGGCATCAGATTCTGCTGACCCTCAGGGCCCAACGACGTCGGCGCCAGGTCGGCAGCGGCCACCGGCTCACCGATGACGGTGCCGACCGGGACGACGCCCGCCCACCACGGCCCGGACAGGTCTTCCGGATCGTCCACCGGATCGCCGGTCCGGACCTTCGCCGACACCTCGTTCAGATCCAGCACCAGCACACTCGTCGCGGCGAGTTCCTTGTTGTTGGGCGGTCGACACTCCGCGGCGCGGCCGGAACGCACGTGGTCGACGACGACGTCGAGTGCATGGCGCCGCTCGGCCGGATCGGTCACCAGTCGGGCGACGCCATGCGCCACCACGCTGCGGTAGTTCATGGAGTGATGGAACGCCGACCGGGCCAGGACGATGCCGTCGACGACGGTGACGGCGAGGCAGACCTCGATCCCGTCGCCGCCGGACCGGGCGAGCGTCGCTCCGGTCGAACCGTGCAGATAGAGGCGTTCGCCGTCGCGCGCGTGGATGGTCGGGAGCACCACCGGCACACCGTTCCGCACATGCGCCACATGGCAGATCAGGGCCTCATCCAGCACGGCGTGCACCGTGTCGCGGTCATAGCGTGCGCGCTCGGCCAGTCGGACGGGCGTCGTACGCGGCGTCGGCGGATATTCGGCGGCTGGCACCTTGTGGCTCCCGATGTACTAGTACATAATCTGTTCTGTGGTGGTACGTTACCGGCTCAGCGGCTCCACGGCCAGGGATATCGCAGGCAGCGTCGAGGATGCCGTGGCGAAGGGTGCGCTGCGCCCTGGTGACCCGGTGCCGCCGATCCGCAGCCTGGCCGGCGAGCTGGGGGTCAATCCCAACACCGCCGCGACCGCCTACCGGATCCTGCGCGACCGCGGAGTGGTCGAGACCGCCGGCCGTCGCGGCACCCGGGTACGCCGCCGTCCGGCCACCGCACCGGTGCCGGCCGACGTCGCCCCGGCACCGTCCGGCGTGCGCGACCTCAGCGACGGGCAGCCCGCGTCGAGACTGCTGCCGCGGTCTGCCGACGCCCTGCGGCACGGCGCGGCGGTCTCGGCCGGCCGCGGGTACGGCGCCCCCGACATCGCCGAGCGCTTCGCGGTGGCGAGCCGCCGTCGGCTGGCCGCCGACCTTGTCCCGGCCGCGCACCTGGCCGTCGTTCACGGCACGTTGGACGCGGTCGAGCGCGGACTGCAGGCGCACCTGCGGCCGGGCGACCGGGTCGCGGTCGAGGATCCGGCCTGGTCCAACCTCACCGATCTCCTCGCCGCGATGGGACTGACCGCCGAGCCGGTGACCGTCGACGACGACGGGATGCGCGCCGACGCGCTCCGGGCCGCGCTGGCGGCCGGGTGCCGAGCCGTCGTGGTGACGCCGCGGGCTCAGGTGCCGACCGGCGCGGCCGTGTCGGCGTCGCGGGCCCGGGCCCTGCGCCGGGTGCTGGCGTCGTACCCGCACATCGTCCTGGTCGAGGACGACCACGCCGCCGATGTGGCGGGGACCCCTTCGGTGACGCTGGCCGGCACGACCGAGCGGTGGATCCACCTGCGCTCGGTGTCGAAGGCATGGGGGCCGGACCTGCGACTCGCGGTGGTCGCCGGCGACGCCGGCACGATCGACCGGATCCGCGGCCGGCAGCGGCTCGGGCCGGGTTGGGTCAGCCACGCCACGCAGGAGGCCGTGGCCGAGCTCTGGGCCAGCCCCAAGGCGCAGGACCTGGTCCGCCGGGCCGGGCTCGAGTACGCCGAGCGCCGCACCGGACTGCGCGACGCGCTCACCGACCGTGGCCTCGCCGCCCACGCACAGTCCGGGCTCAATGTCTGGCTGCCGGTGCGCGAGGAGACCGCGGCTGTGGGGAGCCTGCTGACCGCCGGGTGGGCGGTGGCGCCGGGTTCCCGGTTCCGTCTCGCCAGCCCGCCCGCGCTGCGGATCACCATCGCCTCGCTGTCACTCGGCGAGATCGCGCCGCTGGCCGATGCCCTCGCCCGCGCGGCGATGGCCGGTCGCGGTCGCGGCGTCTGAGCCGGTCAGTAGAAGTCCGTCGGATCGACGACGTTGAGCAACGGCTCGCCGTCGCAGTAACGGCGCAGGTTGGTGACGAAGAGGTCGACGATGCGGGCGTTCTCCTTCGTCGACAGCGCCGCCGTGTGCGGACTGATCAGCACGTTGTCCAGTCGCCACAGCGGATCATCCGCCGGCAGCGGCTCGGTCTCGAACACCTCGAGTGCCGCCCCGGTAATCCGGCGTCCGACGAGTGCCTCCGTCAACGCGGTCTGATCGAGCGTCCGGCCGCGCCCGACGTTGACGAGGATCGCGTGCGAGGCCAGCGACTCGACGAGCGGCCGGTCGAAGAGATTGCGGGTGGCCGGGGTGTCCGGGAGGGCGAGCACGACGGCGTCGGCGCGAGGGACGAGGTCGGGCAGGCTCGCGATCGGGTACAGCTCATCGACGTCGTCGTCCACCGCGGGCTCGGCGACGGATCGCCGTACGCCGAGGGTGTGCATCCGCATCGCCCGCGCACTTCGGGCGACCGCGCGGCCGATCTCGCCGAGCCCGACGATCAGCAGCGTCTGGCCGGCGAGCTCCCGCACCGGGTAGTGCTCCCACCGGTGCTCGGTCTTGGCGGCGAGCAGTCGCGGAAGGTCCTTGGTGAATGCCAGCAGACCCAGCATCGCCCACTCGGCGAGCTGCTCGGCATGCACTCCGCGGGCGCTCGTCATCGTCACCCGCGCGAGCTCGGCGGCGCTCAGGTCGGCGCGGCGAAGTTGTTCACCGGCGCCGGCGGCGGTGCCCTGCACCCAGCGCAGACCCGGCGCGCTGCGGACGGCCGCGGCGAGTCCCTCGGCGGTGTCGCCGGGCGCGCCGAAGAGGACCTCGGCGGCGGCGATGGACTCCTGCCAGCGGCGCTCGTCGTCGTCACTTCGGCGGAAGCCCGCCTCGCCGCGGTGGTCCGACGGGTAGCGCGGGGGAGGCAGCAGCTCGGGCGCGAAGCCGACCCGGACGCGCGGCTCGCCCGCCCGGATTCGATCGACCAGCTCGTGCTCGAGCGGACTGGCTATGAACACGTCGACCGGCATGCAATGTCCTTGTGAGCTGGCGGGTGGCGGGCGGTTAAGTTCGCCAAGCTACGCCAAGTGACGTGCGAGCTCCGGCAGCGCACCGGTGTGCTCATCAGCGGTGGCCCGTTAATTGCCCGGGTGCTCGGCCCTGCGAACGGTGGACGTAGCCGCTGTGACTGATTCTCCGTGCTGATTCACGACGTGAATTCGGGGTACGTCGCGTCCGTCGCGATCGACGAGTGTCGAGTGCGACTCTCCGGGCGCGAAGGCGTGACGCTCTCCCCATTGCCGTAGGGCCACGATCGTCGTGAACAACTCCTGGCCAGCGGCGGTCAACGCGTACACATGACGCTTGCCGCCCGGTGTCGTGCTCGTGGTGAGGATGCCGTACGCGACGAGCGTGCGTAGCCGATCGGTGAGGATGTTGCGGGCTATTCCGAGTCCCTGCCGCAGAGAAGTGAAGGATGCCGGTCCGTCCATCATGTCCCGGACGATGAGCAGGCTCCACCGGTCAGCGACGAGGTCGACCGTTCGCGCGACCGGGCAGGCCGGGTCGGTCCATCCCCGGTCCGGCGTCACGGCGCCCATTCATCATCAACTCCATCGGTTGCAAAACGAAACCAACTACCTCTACCCTCCAATGGTTGCACATTGCTACCAAATGGGGGAGACAGTGTCGTCAGGCGTCACCACTAGCCAGCGGTTCGTGTCGGCGTCGGTATGCGCGATCGCCGTCTCGACGATTTACGCGATCCAACCGGTACTGAGGCTCGCTGGTGCCGACCTCGGGCTGACAAGCGGCTCGTTGGGCTGGTTGGTGGCGGCCGGGCAGATTGGTTATCTCACCGGACTGATCGTGCTCGTGCCGCTGGGCGACATGGTCGATCGGCGCCGGCTCATCGTCGGCCTCTTGCTCCTAGTGGCGGCGGGGATGAGCGTCACAGTCGCAGCCCCGAACGGCCTCGCTGTGGCCGCGGGCCTGGCGGTCGCCGGGCTGTTCGCGGTCGTCGTACAGATCACGGTTGCCTATGTCGCCGCGACCTCGTCGTCCAGCGAACGCGGTCGCAACATCGGCACGGTGACCTCGGGCGTGGTCGTCGGAATCCTCGGCGCCCGTGTCCTGGCCGGCTTTGTCGGCGATGCCCTGGGGTGGCGCTGGATCTACGTGGTCCTGGGTTTGCTGTGCCTTGCGCTCGCGGTGACCGCGCGAAGGACCCTGAGCCCGGACACCAGATCGGTCGGCGTCCGCTACGTGCAGATCCTTGGCCGGATGAGGCTGCTCGCATCCACGGATCGGTTGTTCCTCGGCCGAGGGTTGATCGCCTTCTTCGTCTTCGCATCCTTCGGGACCCTATGGTCTGGTCTCGCTCTTCCACTGAGCGCCGCGCCTTGCCACTTCGACTCGGCGAAGATCGGGCTGTTCGGGATCGTGGGCCTGGCAGGGGCGCTCGGCGCCGCCCGTGCGGGAAGGTGGGCCGACCGCGGTCACGCCCAGGCGATCAGCGGCTGCGCGCTTGCGATCCTCGCGGCCGCCTGGCTGCTCATCGCCCACACCACACCGACGTTGTGGCTGCTCCTCGTGGGAATCGTCTTGCTCGACTTCGCCGTCCAGGTCGTACACGTCAGCAACCAACACCTGCTGACCACGGCCCATCCCGAGCACGCCAGCAGCGTGATCGGCGCCTACATGGCGTTCTACTCCGTCGGCTCCGCCCTCGGAGCAGTCACGACCTCGTGGGTGTACGGATCGTGGGGCTGGTCGGCGTCCTGCGTTCTCGGCGCCACCTATGCCCTCGGCGGGCTGGCAGCCTGGGCACTGTTTCGCCGCGCCCCAAGCCACGCGCCTGTCACGCACCTCGGCGGCAGCGCCTCGCCATCGCGAACCCGACCTCCACGGTTAGGTCGTCGTGTGCGTCAACCGGCTAGGGACCGGTCCACGGGCACTACGAAGTCGGGATGGGCAATTCGGTCGGCGGTGCGAGGCACCAATCGAGCGTGGCGTCGTTTCCGCACCGCTCGGTCTTCCAGTCGGGCTCGATGTGGTGGTCGGGGAAGACCGCGGGGACATCGGAGTCGGCGAAGCGGTAACGCCTGGTCGCGCAGTGCACGCGCAACCCCGAGCGGGGGAGGTCGAAGATGCCGAGTTCCTGATACCCGACCGGCCGTGCACCGGTGGGTTCACCGACGAGGACGGCCTCTGTTTCGCGGCGGAAATCGGTGGCGGTGACCATGGCAGCCGAGAAGGTGCTCCGGCCGATCAGCACGTAGAGGCCACCCGGTCGGTTGACGGTCCTCAGCCGCCCGATCGGGTAGACGAGGTGCTCACGGGCGAGGGTGTAGTCGCCGCCGTGGTTGTCCCGAAGGTCGAGGACGAGTCGCGCCGGGCTGGTTTCGCGCAGCTGCGTGATCAAGCGTGCCGCGGCCCGTTCGAGGTCGCGGTAGTTGCGGAAGTTGGCGTACGCCGCATCGACCTCAGGGAGCGCGGTGTAGGCGAGTGGCTGGTCCGGGTGTTGCTGCCGGAGCGGGGCATCGGGTGGCGGGGCAGGCCAGGCCGGCGCGGCACCGGGTGGCAGGGACGCGATCTCGGTGGTGAACGGGACGTCGTCGGCCCGGCGAAGGTGAATCGGCCGGCGGCAGGTTCGGCGAGGCAGCCGAGTGCGGCGAGCACGTCGGCCCGGGTGATCCGGATTGCGCTGCGGGCGCGCACGTATGACTGATTTTCCCCACTCGGAATCAGGGGCTGTAGTCGCCGATCGATCTCCTCGACGTCGATACCGTCGATCGCCCGTAGCCGGGTACCGGGCACTCGAGCGTCGTCGGTGAGCGCTCTCACCACGCCCAGCTCATCGCCGTACCAGAACAGCTCCAGCGGAAATCGTCGGTAGCGACCGTCAGTCTCGATGGAGGTGTGACCGTCGCCGATCATCGCGGTCAGTGCGTCGAACCCCACCAGGATGTCGCCGTCGGAGATGTGCCCGATGCGTGCGTGCAGAACGGCCACCGCGGCGTCGAACTCCTTGGGCGTCACCATGTGGAACGGGTCGCGGTGGTGCTCGGCGATCCCGGCAGCGAGGGCGTCGAGGTCGGTGTGCCAGTCGTCCGGTGTCATGGGCCACACACGCTAGACCGGCCGCTCGACACCGGTCGGGCCGTGGTCGACATCGTGCGTGCTACTCGCATAACTGCTCCCAAGATGCGAGTACGGCGCACGATGTCGCCGGCGAGCCTCGCCCGTCGCCGGCCCGACAGACGGCGAGGAGCCCGGCTTGACGCGCCGGACCGGTGCTGACACGATGACCGACGGTATTGAAACGATTCACGACACATCGGGTTCGAGCCGGGCGACTGCTCGCAAGAGAGGGGCGCGGATGGAGCGGGTCTGCTTCCTGCTGCAGGTCAAGCCGGACCGGATCGAGGACTATCGCGCCCGACATCGCGCGGTCTGGCCGCGCATGCAGGAGGCGCTCCAGAAGACCGGATGGCGCAACTACTCGCTGTTCCTCCGCGACGACGGCCTGCTCGTCGGCTATCTCGAGGCCGACGACTTCGCCGCCGCGCAGCAGGCGATGGCCGAGACAGAGGTCAACGCGGAGTGGCAGGCCGAGATGGCAGAATTCTTCGTCGACCTCGATGACCAACGACCGGACGAGGGCTTCGTCCGCCTGGCGGAGGTGTTCCACCTTGACTGACCCCGCGACGCCCGACCCCGCGGCCGCCGTACTCCCCGAGGTGCAGGCGCTGCTCGACCGCAGCCACGAGCTCGGAGCGGATCCCCGCAACACCAACTACGCCGGCGGCAACACCTCGGCCAAGGCCACCGTCCCCGACCCGGTGACCCGCGACGAGATCGAGTTGCTGTGGGTGAAGGGTTCCGGCGGCGACCTCGGCACGCTGAAGGCGACGGGGCTCGCCGCCCTCCGACTGGACCGGCTGCGCGCCCTCGTCGACGTCTACCCGGGCGTCGACCGCGAGGACGAGATGGTGGCGGCGTTCGACTTCTGCCTGCACGGCAAGGGTGGGGCCGCGCCGTCGATCGATACGGCGATGCACGGCCTCGTCGACCGCGCCCACGTCGACCACCTGCACCCCGACTCGATCATCGCGTTCGCGACCGCCGCCGACGGCGAAGCGCTCACGAAGGAGTGCTTCGGCGAGCGCATCGTGTGGGTGCCGTGGCGTCGGCCCGGCTTCCAGCTCGGGTTGGACATCGCCGAGATCGTCAAGGAACACCCGCAGGCGGTCGGCGCGATCCTCGGCGGGCACGGACTCACGACCTGGGGCGACACCTCCGACGAGTGCCGCGACCGGTCGCTGTCCGCGATCCGCACCGCCACCGACTACATCGACCAGCACGGTGCTCCCGAACCGTTCGGCTCGGCGATCCCTGGCTACGGACCGCTCGCCCCCGACGAGCGCCGCCGCCGCGCGGCCGACCTTGCGCCGCTGCTGCGCGGGCTCGCGTCCACTGACCGCAGGCAGGTCGGACACTTCACCGACGCCAACGTCGTCCTCGACTTCCTGGCCCACGACAAGCACCCCGACCTCGCCGCGCTCGGCACTTCCTGCCCCGATCACTTCCTGCGCACCAAGGTGCGCCCGCTCGTCCTCGACCTGCCGCCGACCGCCCCGCTCGAAGAGGTCACTGCGCGGTTCCGCGAACTGCACGCCGCCTACCGCGAGGACTACGCCGCCTACTACCAGCGCAATGCCGACCCCGACTCGCCGCCGATGCGCGGCGCCGACCCGGCGATCGTGCTGGTGCCCGGCGTCGGGATGTTCAGCTTCGGCAAGGACAAGCAGACCGCGCGGGTCGCCGGCGAGTTCTACGTCAACGCCATCAACGTGATGCGCGGCGCCGAGGCGCTGTCCAGCTACGCCCCGATCCCGGAGTCGGAGAAGTTCCGGATCGAGTACTGGGCGCTGGAGGAGGCCAAGCTCGCGCGCATGCCCAAGCCCAAGCCGCTCGCGACCCGGGTCGCCGTCGTGACCGGTGCCGGCTCCGGCATCGGCCGCGCGATCGCCACCCGACTCGCCGCCGAGGGGGCGTGCGTCGTCATCGCCGACGTCAACGCCACCGGTGCGGCGGAGGTGGCCGCCGACCTCGGCGGCCCCGACGTCGCGGTGCCGGTCGAGGTCGACGTGACCGACGAGCACGCGATCGATCAGGCGCTGCGGTCCGCCGCGCTCGCCTTCGGCGGCGTGGACCTGGTCGTCAACAACGCCGGGCTGTCGATCTCCAAGAGCCTGCTCGACACCACCGTCGACGAATGGGACCTGCAGCACGACGTCATGGCCCGCGGGTCGTTCCTGGTGTCCCGGGCCGCCGCCCGGCTGATGATCGACCAGGGATTGGGCGGCGACATCGTCTATATCGCGAGCAAGAACGCGATCTTCGCCGGCCCCAACAACGTCGCGTACGGCGCCGCCAAGGCCGACCAGGCGCACCAGGTGCGGCTGCTCGCCGCCGAGCTCGGCGAGCACGGCATCCGCGTCAACGGCGTCAACCCCGACGCCGTGGTCCGCGGTTCGGGCATCTTCGCCGGCGGCTGGGGAGCCCAGCGCGCGGCGGTCTACGGCGTCGAGGAGGCGAAGCTCGGCGAGTACTACGCCCAGCGCACCCTGCTCAAGCACGAGGTGCTGCCCGAGCACGTCGCCGCCGCGGTGTTCGCCCTCACCGCGGGCGACCTGCAGCAGACCACCGGCCTGCTGATCCCGGTCGACGCCGGGGTGGCGGCCGCCTTCCTGCGCTGACGACCGATGGCCACCACGGAGCGCCGAGACGCGCCGATACGCTCGCTCGACGTGGAGATCACCATCCGCCGGGCGCGTACCCGCGACGTCACGGCCATCCAGGGGCTGCTCGACGGCTACGTCGCGAAGCGCATCCTGCTGGGCAAGAACACCGTCACCCTCTACGAGGACGTGCAGGAGTTCTGGGTGGCCGAGCAGCCCGGGACCGGGCGGGTGGTGGGCTGCGGTGCGGTGCACGTGCTGTGGGAGGACCTGGCCGAGGTGCGGACGGTGGCCGTGCACCCGGAGTTCCGCAGTCAGGGCATCGGCCATCTGCTGCTCGAGCAGTTGCTGGCCGCCGCGCGTGAGGTCGGAGTCGAGCGCGTCTTCGTCCTGACCTTCGAGGTCAGGTTCTTCGCCGAGCACGGCTTCGCCGAGATCGAAGGGACCCCGGTGCCGCATCACGTCTACGCCGAGCTGCTGCGCTCCTACGACGAGGGCGTCGCGGAGTTCCTCGACCTCGAGCGGGTCAAACCCAACACCCTCGGCAACACCCGGATGCTCCGGATGCTGCGATGACCTCCGTCGTCGCCGTGGATCTCGGCGCCGCCAGCGCCCGGGTCGTGCTCGCTGAGATCGGCCCGGAGACCCTCGACCTGCGCGAGCTGCACCGGGTGCCCAACGAGCCGGTCCAGGTCGGGACCACCCTGCACTGGGACATCCTGCGGCTCTACGGCGGCGTACTCGACGGGCTCCGGCGGGCCGCGGGCGACGCGGCCGCCGTCGCCAGCGTCGGCGTCGACTCCTGGGCGGTCGACTACGGGCTGATCGATCGGAGCGGCGCGCTGCTGGGCAATCCGGTGCACTACCGCGACCGGCGTACCGAGGGCGCGGTCGAGGCGGTGTCGGCGGTCGTCGACGCCGAGGAGCTCTACGCCACGACCGGCATCCAGCAGCTGCCGATCAACACGATCTACCAGCTCGCCGCGGCGCGGGGATCGGCGCAGCTCGCCGCGGCCGACACGCTGCTGTTGATCCCGGATCTGATCGGCTACTGGCTGACCGGCGAGGTCGGCGCGGAGATCACCAACGCCTCGACCACCCAGCTCTTCGACCTGCACCGGGAGACCTGGTCCGACGACCTGATCGGCCGGCTGGACCTGCCGGCCGGGATCTTCCCGCCGCTGCGCCGGCCCGGCGACCGGGTCGGCGATGATCGGCGGCAACGCCGCCGAGGAGACCGGGCTCGCGGTACCGGTGACCGCGGTCGGCTCGCACGACACGGCGTCGGCCGTGGTCGCCGTACCCGCGCGCAACGAGCGGTTCGGCTACATCTCCTGCGGCACCTGGTCGCTGGTCGGTGTCGAACTGGACAAGCCGGTGCTGACCGCCGACAGCCGTACGGCGAACTTCACCAACGAGCGGGGGATCGACGGCACGGTGCGCTATCTGCGCAACGTCATGGGCCTCTGGCTGCTGCAGGAGAGCCAGCGGACCTGGCGGGGCGGCGGGCAGCAGACCGACGTGGCGGAGCTCCTCGCCGCCGCGGCGGCCGAACCCGCACTGCGCGCCGTCGTCGACCCCGACGACCCGGCGTTCCTCGCACCCGGCGACATGCCGGCGCGGATCGCCGCGGCCTGTCGGCGCACCGGCCAGCCGGCGCCGGACCGGCCGGCGGCGGTCGTGCGGACGATCATCGAGAGCCTCGCTCTGGCCCACCGGGTGGCGATCAGGGCGGCGCAACGGCTGTCCGGGCGCGCGATCGACGCGGTGCACATTGTCGGTGGCGGTGCCCGCAACGAGCTGCTGTGCCAGCTGACCGCCGACGCCTGCGATCTCCCGGTCCTCGCCGGACCGGTCGAGGCGACGTCGATCGGCAACGTTCTGGTGCAGGCGCGTGCCCTCGGCGCCGTCGGCGATCTCGCCGACATGCGGCGGCTGGTGGCGGCAACCCATCAGGTACGCCGGTACGAACCGAATGCGGACGAGCAGGCCTGGTCGTCGGCGGCCGCCCGCGCGGGGCTCGCCGACCCCTGATCCGGCGGCCGGTCAGCCCGAGCGGGCCGCTGACCTCGTCGACCGCGCGCCGATGAGGGTCGAAGAGCCGCAGGTGGTGCGCGGTCGCCGCGGCGGCGGTACGGCTGTCGACTCCGAGCTTGGCCATGATGTTGGACACGTGGACGCTCGCCGTCTTGGGGGAGATGAACAGCGTCGCGCCGATCTCGCGGTTGGTCCTGCCGTCGGTGACCAGGCGAAGGACGTCGAGCTCGCGCTCGGTGAGACCGGTCGCGGTCCGGTCGCCGTTGGTGAGGCTCGGTATCGCCGTGCCCGCAGCGGGGGCGCCGGCCGGGATGGTGATCCGGGCCCGTTGGGCGAGGAGCGTGATCTCCTGCTCCAGCGACCGGGCCGGCAGCCGGGCGGCGAGCCCCCGCGCCCGCGCGAGCCGGTCGCCGGCACCGACGCGGTCGCCCGATCGCATGGCGGCGTCGCCGGCGCGGAACTCGGCGTAGGCCTGCTCGAACGGCTCGGCGAGCCGTGCGCGGAGCGCAGCCGCGGAGTCCCAGGCCGCGAGCTCCGCCGCGGCGTCGCCGCGCAGCCGCTCGGCCTCGAAGGTGAGCCGATCGGCCTCCTGGCACATGTTGGCGGCCGGCATGACCTGGGCCCGGTCCGTCAGCCGGGCGAGGACGGAGTCGGCGCGGGCGGCCATGGCCAGGTCGTGCAGCGCCGCCGCCTGCGTCCGCAGCTCGGCGCAGGCGCGGGCGCCGATGGGGAGGAGGGGCCAGGCATGGCGGCCCGGAGTGGGTCGCCGGTCGAGGATGGCCGCTGCCTCCATCAGATCGACCGCACGGGCGGGGTCGCCGCCGGCCAGGGCCACCTCGGCCTCGAGCCGGAACTGGGGCAGCCGGTGCTGAGCGATCGGGTCGGCAGCCAGGTCGGCCCCGACGTACTGTGCGGTCGTCCGTGCGGCGTCGTCGATGTCGCCACGGCGCAGCGCGATCGCGGCCCGCAGCTGCACCAGGAAGCGGCGATGGGTCGGCGGTGGGTCGAGGGCTAGCGCGTCGTCGATGACCTCGACCGCATCCGGCCACTGGCCCAGGGCGTATTGCGCCTCCGCGACGTTGATGGCGAGGAAGGCGCCGTGGTTGCGGGCGAGCCCGGCGGCGGCGGCCCGTCCCGTGCCGCTACGGGCTACCGCGATTGCCTGGTCGTAGCGGCCCGCGCCCATGAGGGTGTCGGAGCGATTGACCAGCCCGCGGAACAAGGTCTCATCGTCACCGCAGCGCTCGGCCAGCTCGTCGCTCTCGTCAAACCGGCGCAGGGCACCATCAAGATCGCCGACGAAGGAGTCGCACATGGCGAGTGTCGTCAACGCGTGTGCGGCCGACCCGTCGGCGCCGATCCGACGGGACAGCGCCAGCGCCCGCTCGGCGGTCGCCCGCGCCTGATCGTCGAGTGAGTGCAGGATCTCGACACCGGCGAGGAAGGCCAGCACCCGGGCGGCCATCTCGTGGTCGGGCTGCGCCTCGGCGAGGCGGGCCGCCTCCCGCAGATCGTCGAACCGCTCGGTGTGCCCGATCTGCTGCCGGGAACGGCCCCGGAGCTCCAGCAGCACGGCCGCGCGCATCGGCTCGCGGTCGGCGTCGAGCTCACCCAGGGCGGCCGTGGCGTAGGAGTCGGCCCGGGCCGGATCGCCGGCGGTGCGGGCGGTCTGTCCCGCCGCCTCGAGGAGGCCGACGTGGTCGACCGGGAGCCGGCTCGCGGCATCAGGCGCCCGGTCCCACAGCGCCAGGACCCGCTCGAGCAGGGCCAGCCGCTCGGCGTAGGCGAACGTCGATCCCGCGTCCTCGGCGGCGGCCCACGCGGCGGTGACCGCGCGATCGATCACATGGGCGGCGTGCCAGTGGTAGGCGATCTCCACGTTGCGTCGGTCGGCCGGCACGAGCGAACCGTCGGCTTCGATCGCCTCGGCGTAACGCTGGTGCAGTGCCGTGGTCTCGCCGGGCAGCAACTCGTCGTGGACGGTTTCGCGGATGAGCGTATGCCGGAACGCGAAGGTCTCCTCGTCGACGACGAGGATGTTGGCCTCGACGGCGGCCCGCAGCGCTTCGGCAAGGTCGTCGTCGTTTTCGGTGGTGACCGCGTCCAGCAGGCGGTGGCCGACCCGGTTGCCGCCGGCCGCGGCGACCCGCAGCACCCGCTGGGCCGAGTCGGGCAGACGCTCCACCGTGCGCAAGAGCAGATCGCGGAGCGATTCACTGATGTCGTAACGGCCCTCGTCCTCGCAGGACAGCAGCGCTTCGACGAAGAGCGGATTGCCCTCTGCCCGGCCGACGAGGAGGTCGACGAGGGCCGGCTCCGGCTCGCGGCCGAGTATCCCGGCCGCCTGCGCCGCGACGTCGGGCCGACTCAGCCGCTCGAGATCGAGCCGCTCGACGCCGGGCACCCGGGCAAGCTCGGCCAGCAGCGGCCGGAGCGGATGGCGGCGGTGCAGGTCGTCCGACCGGTAGGTGGCGATGAGGAGTACGCCGGACGTGCGCAGGCTGCGCACGATGAAGGCGAGGAGCTCACGGGTCGAGCGGTCGGCCCAGTGCAGATCCTCGATGACGAGAACCAGCGGACGCTGCGCGGCCAGGCCCTCGAGGAGTTGGAGAAAGCCCTCGAAGAGCGGGGCGCGGGCGGTTTCGTCACCGGTCCGCCGATCCGACCGCCCGAGCTCCGGCAGACACGGGGCGAGGTCGCCGACGTCGGGAACCAGATCGCCGACCGCATCGACCCCGATGTCCCGAACCAGGCTGCGGAGCGCGGCGGTGAACGGCGCGTAGGGCAGGCCCTCGGCGCCCAACTCGAGGGCACCGCCGACCAGGACGCGGCACCCGGCTCTGGTCGCCACCCCGGCGAACTCGGTGACCAGTCGGGTCTTGCCGACACCCGCCTCGCCGGCGATGAGCACGGTCTGCGACTCGGCCTCACTGGCCTCGCGCAGTGCCGTGCCCAACGCCGCGAGCTCCGCCCTACGGCCGACGAAAACCGGGCTGCTGGTACCTCTGGTCACACCAGCCAGGATGCCACCGACCACCGACATCGCGCGGCCCGCTCAGCGGCCGCCCGCGGAGGTGGAACCGCCGGTGATCACCCGCAGCGTGGGTGTGCGGGCCGGCGTGGGCGCCGGCGCCGACGCGGGCGTCCGGGTCGGGGTCGACGTAGGCCGGTGCAGCAGCCGGGACCAGGACCAGCCCCGGCTGTGGCGGGCGATCAGGCGATGGACTTCCGCCTCGTGCCGCAGGTCGGCGATGTGCTGCTCGGCGATGCGGGCCGTCACCTCGGTATACATGGTGCCTCCTCGTTGTGCGCCGGCCTATCGACCGACACGTCGAGGTTCCCGCTGAGACCCCGGTCGCTACATCGGACAAAATCAGTGTTGTGACCGGCCCGGGTCCTTAGGCGGAGGCTCCGGAGTGCTTAGTGACGGACGACCGAGGACTGAGGGGGCCGGGTGACCCGACGCGGATGGCTCCTCTTTGTCACCATGTGCGTGGTCTGGGGCATCCCGTACCTCCTCATCAAGGTCGCCGTACGGGACCTGAGCCCGGTCAGCCTCGTCTTCTTCCGGACCGGCATCGGCGCACTGCTCCTGGTGCCGGTCGCCGTCGGCCGGGGGCAGTTCCTCCCGGTCTTCCGGAGGTGGCGCCCGCTGGTCGTCTACACGGTCGTGGAGATGGCGGTGCCGTGGCTGCTGTTGTCCCGGGCCGAGCAACACCTGTCCAGCTCGCTCACCGGCCTGCTGGTCGCCGCCGTCCCGCTGGTCGGCGCGGTGCTCGCCCGAACGACCGGGGACCGCGAGCGACTGGAGCCGCGCCGGATCGTCGGGTTGCTCGTCGGCATCGGCGGCGTGGCGGCCCTCGTCGGGCTCGATCTCGGCTCCGTGGACCTGCCGTCCCTCGGCGGTATGGCGGTCGTCATCGTCGGTTACGCCGTGGGCCCGGTGATCCTGTCCCGGTCGCTGGGCGACCTGCCGGCGCTCGGTGTGGTGGCCGCGTCCCTCGCGCTGTGCGCCCTCGGCTACCTCCCGTTCGCGCTCACCCAGCTTCCCGCCGCCGTACCGGGGCCGGCGGTGATCGTCTCGGTGCTGCTGCTCGCGGTGGTGTGTACGGCGGTGGCGTTCCTCGTCTTCTTCGCGTTGATCGCCGAGGTCGGGCCGAGTCGCTCCACCGTGTTCACCTACGTCAACCCGGCCGTCGCCGTCACCCTCGGCGTCGTGCTGTTGGGCGAGCCGCTCACCTTGGCCACCGGGATCGGCTTCGTCCTCGTCATCGTCGGCTCGGTGCTCGCGACCCAGCGCCGCGGCCCGCGTGACCCCGCGGAACGCCGGGCGGTCGGGCTGACCAACCGCTAGCCGGCCGAGGCATATCCGGTCGGAGCCCGACGAGGCATATTCGGTCTGAGCTTTGTCGCGGGGCCAGGTTCTGGGACGATCCGACACAGACGTCGAGGGGGCGGAATGGCAGAGGACGGCTTCGCGGTGACGGCCTACCGCGAGGACGGTGGCGTGTGGCAGTGCGGTCTGCTGCCCGAATCCGTGCTCGACGATCTTGACGTCGCGGTGGCGACCGTGCGTTCCCAGCCTGGCGAGGGCGGCGCCATCGTTCTCGTCGACGTCGACGACGAGTTCTTCGTCGCGCTGCGGTCGGGCCGGCCCGGCGACGTACGCATGCTCCTCTCCGACATCACCGCGGCCGCGGACTACGAGATCGCCCGGCAGGCGGTGCGCTACCTCGGCGAGGAGACGCCCGACGACGACGAACTCGACGAGGTGTGGCCGGTCGGTGATCTTGCGATCTTCGCCGATCTCGGCCTCGACGAGATGGAGCTACGCGCGATCCTCGACGACCTGGATCTCTACGCCGACGAGATGATCGCGGCGATCGCCGGGCGCGTCGGTTTCGCGGACGCCTACGCTCAGGTGGTCGACGCGCTGCCGCGCTGACATCAGCCTGCGCACCACCCCCGCCGCAGCCATCACCCCACGGAGGAAGGGACGTGTCTTACGCCGCCATCGTTGTCGCCAGGTCCGCACAGGGTTGGACCGCCTCGGAGGTCGACCTCGACGAGGTCGAGGACGTCGACGGGGCCGCCGAGTTGGCCCGCGAGGTCAGCGCCGGCGCCCATCCCACGGTGCTGTTCATCGAGGAGGAGGACGAATACCTCGCCATCCTGCGGGTCGACGGCGACTTCGACGATCCGCGGGTCTTCGTCTCCGACGCGAAGGCGGTCGACAACTTCCGGCTCGCCGCGCTGCTGCTCGACGGGATCGAGCCGGAGCCCGACGACGATGACGACGACGAGGACGCCCCCGCCGGACACGACTCGGAGCCGGCCGGCGACGTCGACCTGCTGAGCGATCTCGGCACCCCGGCCCGGTCCCTCGTCGCGTTGTGCGACCAGGAGGGGACGCTGCCTTCTGACGTCGTCGCCGCCGTCTGCGAGAACGCGGGCTGCCTGGCCGAACTCGAGATGCTGCGCGAGGCATGACGGCGTACGACCCGTGGATGCGGCTCGCGCTCGCCGCGGCCGTGCGGGACGGGCCGGGTGCGGCCGACGTGCCGGTCGGCGCCGTGGTCGTCGACCCCGATGGCGCGCCGATCGCCGAGGCGGGCAACGCCCGCGAGCGGCTGGGCGATCCGACCGCGCACGCGGAGGTGCTCGCGCTGCGGCAGGCGGCCGAGGTCCTGGGCCGGTGGCGCCTGTCCGGCTGCACGCTGGTCGTCACCCTGGAGCCGTGCACGATGTGCGCGGGTGCGGCGGTCCTGGCCCGGGTCGACCGGCTGGTCTACGGCACGGCCGACCCGAAGGCCGGTGCGGTCGGCTCGCTCTGGGACGTCGTCCGTGACCGCCGGCTCAACCACCGGCCCGAGGTGGTCGGCGGCGTGCTGCGCGACGAGTGCGGCGCGCTGCTGCGGGACTTCTTCGCCGGCCACCGCGGCTGAGCCGGGGCTCCCGGTCGGGTAACCTCGCCGACGGTGGCGTGTCCGAGCGGCCGAAGGAGCACGCCTCGAAAGCGTGTGAGGGGGCAACTCCTCCGTGGGTTCGAATCCCACCGCCACCGCCACGTCCCCTTGGTCCGGCGACCAGCCGACGGACCGTCCCCGGCCCGCGTGCTGCGAGGTGTCGACGATGACCGACCATCCGACGGTCGACGGCGCGGCGATCGACCTCGACCGGCTGGCCGCGACGACCTACACGGCCGTCTTCTCCGACGCGTGCGACTCGCTCGGTCTGCGCGAGCAGACCTGCGCGCCCGGACTCGCTCCGGTCGTCCCCGGCCGGGGCACCGCTCTCGGCTGGGCCCGCACGGCCCGCTCGGTCGCCGTCAGCGGGCCGCCGACCCGGCCGTACGGCGCCGAGATCGACTTCATCGACTCCCTGCGGCCCGGCGACCTGGTCGTCGCGACCTGCGACGAGCCGGCCGCGCTGTGGGGAGAGCTGTTCTCGACCGCGGCGCTCGGGCGGGGAGCCCGCGGGGCGGTCGTCGACGGGCTGATCCGGGATCGCGACAAGATCGCGACGATGCGGTTCCCCGTGTTCACCCGCGGCTACCGGCCGACCGACAGCCTCGCCCGGGTCGCGATCAGCGGGACCGACGAGCCGGTCACGGTCGCCGGAGTGGCGGCCCGGACGGGCGACCTGGTCGTCGCGGACTCCGACGGCGTCATCGTCGTACCCCGCGATGTCGTCGCCGAGGTCGTTCCCCGGGTGCTGGAGAAGGCGACCACCGAGGACAAGGCCCGCGGCCTGCTGCTCGAGGGCGGGTTGCTGGCCGACGTGTGGGAGAGATTTCGGGTGCTGTGATGCAGGCGCTGCGATGGCATGGCCGCAACGACATCCGGCTCGACGACATCCCGCCGCCCGGACCACCGGCCGACGGCGAGGTCACGATCCGGGTGGCGTGGTGCGGCATCTGCGGAACGGATGTCGAGGAGTGGCTGCACGGGCCGCTGTTCATCGCCGCCGACGCGCCCAACCCGTTGACCGGGCAGCAGGCGCCGATCGTGCTCGGTCACGAGATCGGCGGCGAGATCGTGCAGGTCGGCGCCGGGGTCGACGCGTTCGAGGCCGGGGACCGGGTCGGCGTCGACGGCATCATGTCGTGCGGCCGGTGCTACTGGTGCCTTCGGCACCGGATCACGCTCTGCCCGCAGTTGGCGGCGGTCGGCATCATGTCCGACGGCGGGCTGGCCGAGTTCGTCAACGTGCCGGCCTCGACCTGCGTGCGACTGCCCGACGAACTGCCGACCGAGGCCGGCGCGCTGGCCGAACCACTCTCCGTCGGTGTGCACGGGCTGCGGCAGGGTCGGCTGGTGCCGGGCGAGCGGGTCGCGGTCATCGGCGCCGGCACGGTCGGCCTGCTCGCTGCGCAGGCGGCTCGCGCGATGGGCGCCTCGCAGGTGTGTGTCGTGGAACGCCTCCCGGCCCGCCGCGCGGTCGCCGAGAAGCTCGGGCTGC
The DNA here is from genome assembly GCA_963775655.1 of uncultured Actinomycetota bacterium. Taxonomy (GTDB): domain Bacteria; phylum Actinomycetota; class Actinomycetes; order Mycobacteriales; family QHCD01; genus DASXJE01. Next base: position 84,907 of record CAVZJT010000003.1, read on the forward strand.
CGACGTGTTCCGTCGACGGCGGGCTCGACGCCGATGTCGTCCTGGAATGCTCCGGTTCGGCGGCCGCGGTCGGCCCGGCGATCGCCGGTGCGCGGCGTGGCGGCCGCATCGTCCTGGTCGGCATCACCGAATCCGCACCGCCGCTCGACCTGCTCGAATTGGTCCGGACGGAGAAAGAGGTGATCGGGTCGCTCTCGCACGTCTGCGACGAGGACTTCGCGGCCGCGGTGAGCCTGCTCGCCGGCGGTGGGGTGCAGATGCTGCCGTTGATCAGCGATCGCATCACTCTCGACCGGGTCATCCCGGACGGCCTGCAGGCGCTCGTCGACCACCCCGCCGACCATCTGAAGATCCTGGTCAGCCCGACGTGACCACCGACATCGACCGGTGCCTGATGGTGAGCTTGCCGGGCACCACGATCAGCCCGGACCTCGCCGCGTGGCTCGAGCGTGGCCTCGGCGGCGTGATCCTCTTCGGGCAGAACATCACCGGCCCCGACCAACTCGCCGATCTCGTCGCGGAATTGCGGCAGCACTCTCCGGACCTGCTGATCGGGGTGGACGAGGAAGGTGGTGACGTCAGCCGGCTCGAGCATCCCCACGGGTCGTCATACCCCGGGAACCTCGCGCTGGGTGAGGTCGACGACGTCGCGCTCACTGCCCGGGTCGCCGGCTCGATCGGTGACCTGGTGGCGGCGGCCGGCATCAGCGTCGACTTCGCCCCGGTCGCCGACGTCAACACCAACCCGCTCAACCCGGTGATCGGGCCGCGCGCGTTCGGCGCCGACCCCGACCTGGTGGCCCGGCACACCGCGGCCTTCGTGGAGGGCCTGCAGTCCCGCGGGATAGCGGCCTGCGCGAAGCACTTCCCGGGCCACGGCGGTACGGCGCTCGACTCGCACCTCGACCTGCCGACCGTCGAGCGCACCCGGGAGCAGACCGCCGGGATCGACCTCGTCCCGTTCCGGGCGGCGGTGACCGCCGGCGTCAAGATGATGATGACCGCCCATGTCGTGCACCCGGGCTGGGACGACCGGCCGGCCACGCTCAGCCGCCCGATCATGACCGATCTGCTGCGCGGCGAGTTGGGATTCGACGGCGTCGTCATCACCGACGGGATGCGCATGGCGGCGATCCGCGAGGGCATCGGGTGCGCCGAGGGGGCGGTCCAGGCGTTGAGCGCGGGCGTCGACCTGCTCTGCATCGACCTCGAGCCTGAGGAGCAATGGCAGGTGCGCGCGGCGATCGCCGATGCGGTCGACTCCGGACGACTGCCGGCGGCGCGCGTCGCCGAGGCAGCCCGCCGAATCGACGCGCTGTGCGGCTGGACCGATCCGACGCCGGCCGGCCCGGCCGACCGCGCGGTCGGACTGGAGGCCGCCCGCCGCGCTCTGCGGGTGGACGCCGACCTGCCGGTGCGCCTGCCGCTCTACGTCATCGACGCCGGCGTCCGGGTGCGACCGGGGATCGGAGTCACGTCGCCCGGCCTCCTCGACGTGCTGACCGCGATCGAGGCGACGGTGTCCGGCGTACGGGTGACCGAACCCCCGCCCGATCTCGACACGCTGATGGCGTCGGCCGACGGGGCGACACCGGTCGTCGCGGTCCGCGACGCGCACCGCCGGCCGTGGCAGGCCGACCTGGTGCGCCGGGTGGTCGACACGCGACCCGACTGCGTCGTCGTCGGGACCGGCACCGCGGGCGATTCCGATCTCGCGCCAGGACGCTATGTCGGCGCGCTCGGCTGCGGCGAGGTCAACCTTCAGTCCGCCGCGGAACGCCTCCTCGGCGCGCCCGCCGGTCACGCTCGGTAAGCGCCTTCCAATTCGCGGGCTCGTCGGTCCGGTACTAACGTCTGCGCGGCGTCGGCACCGGCGTCGAGCTGGAAGGAGCACACCGTGGCCGCGGAACCACTCACCTCCGATCAGCGCAACAGCTTCCTGGCGGCTCTGCTGGGGTGGTCGATGGACGCCTTCGACTACTTCATCGTGGTGTTGGTGTACGCCGAGATCGCCGAGGATTTCCACGTATCGCTGACCAAGATGGCGTTCATCACCACGATCACCCTGATCATGCGGCCCGTCGGCGCGCTGATCTTCGGGATGTGGGCCGACCGTGCGGGTCGACGTATCCCGTTGATCGTCGATGTGTGTTTCTACTCGGTGGTCGGCTTCGCCTGCGCGTTCGCGCCGAACTACTCGGTGCTGCTCGTGCTCCGGTTGCTCTACGGCATCGGGATGGGCGGCGAGTGGGGCCTGGGCGCCGCATTGGCGATGGAGAAGATCCCGGTGGCGCGTCGCGGCTTCTTCTCGGGTGTGCTGCAGCAGGGCTACTCGATCGGGTACATGGCTGCGGCGCTGCTTTACCTGCTGCTGAACGGCGTTTTCGGCCTGTCGTGGCGGTGGTTGTTCGCCTTCAGCATCGTGCCGGCGTTGATCAGTCTCATCGTCCGGTCGCGGGTCCGCGAATCCGAGGTGTGGGAGACCGCCAAGCAGCGCACGGAGATCACCCGGACGTCGGTGGCCCAGGTGTTCCTCGACGCGAAGATCCTCCGCCGGTTCGGCTATCTGGTGTTGCTGATGACCGCGTTCAACTGGATGAGCCACGGCACGCAGGACATCTACCCGACCTTCCTCAAGGAGGGGATCCACCTCTCGCCGACCACCGCGACGTGGATCGCCGTTATCTACAACATCGGCGCGATGATCGGCGGCACCGTGGTCGGTGCGCTGTCGGAGCGCATCGGGCGGCGTCGCGCGATCGTCTACTTCGCGCTGCTCGCCCTGCCGATCGTGCCGCTGTTCGCGCTCTCCACGTCGGCCGGCATGCTCGCGCTCGGCGCATTCCTCATGCAGGTGTGTGTGCAGGGTGCGTGGGGCGTCATTCCGGCGCATCTCGCCGAACGCAGCCCGGACGAGATCCGCGGCTTCTACCCCGGCGTGACCTACCAGCTCGGCAACTGCCTCGCGGCGTTCAATCTCCCTATCCAGCAGGCGTTGGCCAAGTCGCACGGCTACCCGTTCGCCTTGGCGGCCACGGTGATCCCGGGGCTGATTGCGGTCGCCGTACTGACCGCGATCGGGAAGGAGTCGCGCGGCATCCGGTTCGGCACGAAGGAGAGCGCGGGTGTCCGGGTCGCGAGCAGTAGCTAGTCAGATGTGGATGGAGGACATGTCGGGGTAGCGGTCGCCCGCGGTCGACCCGGACGGTGCCGCCTCGTGCAGCACCCGGAGGTCGTCCGGGGAGAGGTGGATGTCGACGGCCGCGGCGTTCTCCTCGAGGTAGCGGACCCGCTTCGTGCCGGGGATCGGCACGATGTCGCTGCCCTGGTGCAGCACCCAGGCCAGCGCCAGCTGGGACGGGGTGACGCCCTTCTCCTCGGCGATCTCGCGGACCCGGTCGACGAGCTGCAGGTTCTTGACGAAGTTCTCGCCCTGGAAACGCGGGTTGTGCCGGCGGAAGTCGTCGTCGGCGAGGTCGTCGACGCTGCGGATCTCGCCGGACAGGAAGCCGCGGCCGAGCGGGGAGTAGGCGACGAAGCCGATGCCCAGCTCGCGGACGGTCGCGAGCACGCCGTCGTCCTCGGGGTCACGGGTCCACAGCGAGTACTCCGTCTGCACCGCCGTCACCGGGTGTACGGCGTGCGCCCGCCGGATCGTCGCCGGCGCGGCCTCGGAGATGCCGAGGTGGCGCACCTTGCCCGCCTCGACCAGCTCGGCCAACGCGCCCCAGGTGTCCTCGACCGGCGTCTTGGCGTCGACCCGGTGCTGGTAATAGAGGTCGATGTGGTCGACGCCGAGGCGCTGCAGGCTGGCGTCCGCGGCCCGGCGGACGTAGTCCGGCCGGCCGTTGATGCCGATCCGCGCCCCGTCCGGGCCGCGCTCGTTGCCGAACTTCGTGGCGAGCACCACCTCGTCGCGACGGCCGGCGATGGCCCGCCCGACCAGCTGTTCGTTGGTGAACGGCCCGTACATGTCCGCGGTGTCCAGGAACGTGACGCCGAGGTCGAGCGCGCGGTGGATGGTGGCGATCGCCTCGGTGTCGTCGGTCGCCCCGTAGAACTCGCTCATCCCCATGCAGCCGAGACCCTCGGCCGACACGGTGAGCTCCGGCCCCAACGTGCGCTGCTCCACGGCGTGCCTCCCTGTTCGTGGCTCGACCAAAATGCGCGGGTAGTGCGTTTTGGGTCTGCGCCACGCTGGTCCGATGGGCGGCTCGGCGGAGGATGCGGGATTCGAACCCGCGAGGGGTTGCCCCCAACACGCTTTCCAAGCGTGCGCCATAGGCCACTAGGCGAATCCTCCGTCGGCGAGGATACGGGATCCGGGCCGGGCGGGCGTCGCCGACTGCGCGGTGTGCAGCCTGGTCGGTACCGGCCTCTACACTGACCGCTAGACCCCTCGTGCGGCGTACACCCTGCGAACCTCCCCAGGGCCGGAAGGCAGCAAGGATAAGCAGGCTCTGGCGGGTGTGCGGGGGGTCCTTATCGTGTTCTAGGGTCGGTCGCGACGGCCTGGACGGAGGGACGACGTGGCGCTCGCGCTCTACCGCAAGTATCGGCCCGCCACGTTCGCCGAGGTGGTCGGCCAGGAGCACGTCACCGAGCCGCTCATCCACGCCGTGTCGAGCGGCCGGATCAACCACGCCTACCTCTTCTCCGGGCCGCGCGGGTGTGGCAAGACCTCGAGCGCCCGGATCCTGGCCCGGTCACTGAACTGTGAGCAGGGTCCGACCCCGACGCCGTGCGGAAAGTGCGACTCGTGCGTCGCGCTCGCCCCGGACGGCCCCGGCAGCCTCGACGTCATCGAGATCGACGCCGCCAGCCACGGCGGCGTCGACGACGCCCGCGACCTGCGCGAGCGGGCCTTCTACGCGCCGGTCAGCTCGCGCTACAAGGTCTACATCGTCGACGAGGCGCACATGGTGAGCACGCAGGGCTTCAACGCCCTGCTCAAGCTCGTCGAAGAGCCACCCGACTTCCTCGTCTTCGTCTTCGCGACCACCGAGCCGGAGAAGGTGCTGCCGACGATCCGGTCGCGCACCCACCACTACCCGTTCCGGCTGCTCCCACCGGGAGTGATGCGCGGGCTCATCGAACGGATCTGCGACGCCGAGGGCGTGCAGGTCGAGCCGGCGGTGCTGCCGCTCGTCGTCCGCGCCGGCGGTGGCTCGGCCCGTGACTCGCTGTCCGTCCTCGACCAGCTGGTGGCAGGGGCCGGCGACGACGGCGTCACCTACCGGGGCGCGGTCGGGCTGCTCGGGGTCACCGACGCGGCGCTGCTCGATGACATCGTCGACGCCCTGGCGGCCCAGGACCGGGCGGCGGTGTTCGAGACGGTCGACCGCGTGGTGGAAGCCGGCCACGACCCCCGGCGGTTCGCCGCCGACCTGCTCGAGCGGCTGCGCGACCTCGTGCTGCTCGACGCCGTACCCGACGCGGTCGACAAGGGCCTCATCGACGGCCCGGGTGACCAGCTCGAGCGGATGACCGACCAGTCCACCCGGCTCGGAACGGCGACCCTGTCCCGGCTGGCCGACGTCGTCCATGCCGGTCTGACCGAGATGCGGGGTACGACGTCACCCCGGTTGCTGCTCGAACTGGTCTGCGCCCGGATGCTGCTGCCGGGTGCCTCCTCCGACCTGTCCGCGCTCCTGGCCCGGGTCGAACGACTCGAGCGTCGCCAGTCGATCGCCGGCTCGGCCGAGCCGCCACGGTCGGAGTCGCCGCGACCGGACCCGGCGCGGTCCGAACCGGCGCCGGCCGCCGAACGCCCCGCAGCCAAGACCCCGCCCGCGCCGGCCTCGCCCGCGCAGGCGCAGGCTCCGCCTGCCCCGGCCCCGCCGGCCCAGGCTCCACCTGCCGAGGCGCCCCGGGCCCAGCCGCCCGCCGAGCCGACCGGCGGCACGATCGACGCCGCAGCCGTACGCCGGATCTGGCCCGAGGTGCTCGAGGCGGTCAAGCGTCGCAGCCGGCGTACCCACGCGCTGCTGCTCAACGCGACCGTGTCCGCGGTCGACGGCGAGACCCTGGTCCTCGCGATCACCTCGGTGCCCCTGGCACGACTCCTGTCCGAGGAGAGCAACATCGCGCAGACCCAGGCCGCGCTCCGCGAGGTGCTGGGCGTCGAGTGGCGGATCAGCTACATCCAGGGCACCGGGGCCGACGGTGGGACGGCCTCCGGGGACGACCCACGCGACGACGGCCCGCTCGACGACGGCTCGCCCGCCGGTGCCGAGCCGCGCCAGGACCCGGAGGAGGCGGCGATCTCGCTGTTGCGGACCACCCTGGGCGCGCGGGCCGTCGATCGGGAAACCGGTCGACCTTCCTAAACCCGATTGCCTGGCGACCCGGGCGGGCTCATGCTCGGTGACGTGTCCGGGCAGTCGCCGGTTTCGGGGCGAGACATGTGGATCGCGTCTGTGCGCGAGCGCATGCGCCGGCAGCGCGATCAGATGCTCGGTGCCCCTCCCTTCCCGGTGTGGGGGCTGAGCTCGCCCGACATCCGTCCCTACGCCGTCGCGGCCTACGAACGCGACTCCGCGGGCTGGGACTCGGTGACCCTGCGCTATGGCGATGCCGAGGGTCCCGCCGGCCCGACCGTCATGGTGCGCACGGCTCTCCCGCAGCGTCGCCGGAGCAGGCGTGACCTGGCGGATCTGCTCGCCGCGACCGGGTGGTGCGCGGCCGACCCGTCGGCGGCGGAGGAGCGCGCGACGCTCGTCATCGAAGCCCGCCCGGAGCCGGCGACGTTCGTCACCAGCGGCGCCTGCTGGGCGGCCCGCACCACCCGGGCGCTCGGCCTCGACCTGGTCGTGATCGCCCGCGACGTTCCGGCGCCGGCGATCTGGCTCGCCGAGATCGACGACCTGGCGGCGTACTGGGCGAACTACAAGCCGTCCCCGGTGGAACGCTTGCCATGGGCGGCCGGACTCGACGCCCACCGTGCGGTCGTCGAGCGGGTCCTGCGCGACCCCACCGTCACCCCATCGCTCGCCCGCCGTTACCCGCGGCGGTGGCGACGTGCGGTCCTCGCCCAACGCGACCTGACCGGGGTGGACCGGGTGAGTGCGGCGCAGGCGGTGCGATCTCTCGTTGAGCAGGTGGCGGCGCTCGTCGAGCAGGCGCAGTGGTTCGCCGAGCCGGGACTGCGGGCAGCCGCGGTCGAGGAGACGCTGCGTTACATCGGCTACCGCGAGCAGGTCGCGAGCCGGCCGGCGCAGGAGGCCTGGGAACGGCTTTCCGCACAGCCGACCGACGACGCCCGGCTGCAATGGCTCCTGGCCTGGTCGCGCTGGTCGGTCCAGCAGCCGGCCATCTGACGGCGGACGACGGATTTCTGCGACAGTCCGTGACCGGCTGAGATCACCTGGGTCACATTCTTTCGGCCGAATCAATCATCGGCTGAACGATCCTTGACAATGGACCCGGTTGGGCGCCTACTGTTGCGCCAGTCGCAGTGCGGGGGCGTTAGGGCCTCATGGGGGATTCTCTTTTCCCCCAGGGTTTCTCGCCACTAAGCCGTGGCCAGCACGAAATTCATGAAGTGCCCATGGGGGGTGCTGCGGTGCGAGTGGAAGTACGTAATGCAACGGCGAGGCCATCGGTCGACGCCCTGGTGACCGTGCTCCGGTCGTTGGTGGCCGAGCACGGCGGGGATGACGCCTGGAGCACCGTCGTCGACGACGCGTGGTGTCATGTCACGCCTGTCGGGCAAGCGATCCGGCCGCAGGGCTGGAAGTTGCACGTGTCCGCAACCCTCGGATCGGCCCGGGCGGTCCTTGATGGAGCGCTGCCGGTACTGCTCGACGAGGGGTGCGCTTTCAAGTTTGCGGCGACCGACGAGGTGATCTCGCAGCTCAACTCCGCGCGGGCCCCGCGGGCCTCCTCGGGCAAGTTCCTCACCGCATACCCGGCCGCCGACGAAGACCTGCCCAGGTTGGCCGAACGACTGCACCGGGCGACCGAAGGGCTCGACGGTCCGCGGATCCTCTCCGACCGGGCCTACGTCCCGGGAAGTCTCGTGCACTACCGGTACGGCGCATTCGTCGACCGCCGGGTGCTCAGCAACGACGGCATCTACCGCCGGGTGATCGTCGACCCCGACGGCCGACTCGCCGACGACCGGCGTGAGCCGCGCTTCGCACCGCCGGCCTGGGCGCGGTCTCCTTTTCCCGCCACACCAGGGGAATCCGGGCCGCGCCGCGACGATCGCGCACCGCTCGAAATCCTGCTCGCCGACCGATTCGCCGTACGCCAGGCGATTCAGCATGCCAATAAGGGTGGCGTCTACCGCGCGGTCGACACCACCGACGGCTCGGACGTGGTCATCAAGGAGGCCCGCCCGCACGTTCAGACCAGCCGGCAGCACAGGGATGTCCGCGACGTCTTGCGGTCCGAGGCCCGCCTGCTCGAGATTCTCGGTCCGCTCGGTCTGGCGCCGCGACTCGTCGACGTCTTCGAGCAGGGTGGCCATGTCTTCCTCGTCGAGGAATTCGTTCACGGCACGTCGCTACGGGAATGGGTGCTGAACCGGGTGCGCCGCACCGGGCCGCGTCGGCACCTGAGGGAAGCGCTTTCAATCGCACGCGCGCTGGCCGACCTCCTGGACCGGGTGCACGCGGCCGGCGTGGTGCTCCGCGATCTCGGTCCGAACAACGTGCTCGTTCTCGACGACGGCCAACTCCGCCTGATCGATCTCGAGCTCGCCGTGACGTCCGCGGATGAGGTGGACCAGTCGGTGGCCGGGGGTACGCCCGGCTACGGTGCGCCCGAGCAGTTCGTCGGTGCACCGCCGTCGGTAACCGCCGACTACTTCAGCCTCGGCGCCACCGTGTGTTTCCTCCTCGGCGGCGCCGACCCCTACCTCGCCGAGGACGAGCCGGCCGGACGATCGCTGGCCAGCCGACTGCGCACGTGGTTGTCCGCCGGCGCGCCCACCGTCGGGCTGACCGACGACCTGCGGGAGACGATTCTGGGGCTGATGGCCGACGAGCCGGCGCGCCGGTCGACGACCGCGGACCTGCGTCGGGTGCTGCCGATACGCCGGGACACGCCGCCGAGCAGGCAGCTGCCGGGGCTCGACGACGGCCAATGGTCGGCCGCGGTCGAGGGCATCGTCGGTCATCTGCTCGACTCGAAAACCCTTTCCGGGGACGACTTCTGGCCGCTGGCGGACTCGATCGCGGCCAACGACCCCTGCAACGTCCAGCACGGCGCTGCCGGTGTGGTCGGCGCGCTGACCCGCTGCTGGCGCGCAACCGGCGACGACCGCCTCGTCGAGCTCATCGCCGACGCCTGCAGCTGGATCGAGAAGACCGTCGCGCACGAGCCGCCCCGGCCGCCGGGCCTGTATTTCGGCCTGGCCGGGGTCGCCTGGGCGCTGCACGATGCGGGCGGTGCACTCGGCGACGACGGGCTGGCAAGCCGCGCGCGGGACCTCGCCCGGTCGTTGCCCGACAGCTGGCCGAACCCGGATCTGACGCACGGGACGGCGGGGATCGGGCTGACGTTCCTGCACCTCTACCAGGAAACCGGGACCGAGGAGTTCCTCGCCCGCGCACACCGGTCCGCCGACGCCCTGATCTCCTCCGTCATCGAGGATCCGGCCGGCGTCTTCTGGGAAACCCCCGAGTCGTTCGACTCCCTGTTCGCCGGTGACCGCTCGTACGGTTTCGCGCACGGCGACGCCGGCATCGGCCACTTCCTGCTCGCGATGGCCCGCGCGACCGGGCGTCCGGACTGCCTGCGGCTGGCCGTCCGGGCAGGGGAGACCCTGGTCGCGGCCGCCATCACCGGCGACGCGGCGGCGCGGTGGCCGTCCGGCCCGGGCGCCGACGCGCCGATGCCTTACTGGTGTCACGGCTCGTCCGGGGTCGGGACGCTGTTGATCCGCCTCTACGCCGCGACCGGCGAGGTGCGGTTCCGCGCGCTGGCCGAGATGGCCGCGCAGGCCGTCCTCGACCACGCGTGGGGCGGTTCGCTGGGCCAGTGCCACGGGACGGCCGGCAACGCCGAATTCCTTCTCGACATGGCCGATGTCCTGCCCGACCACAACTTCGCGACGCGGGCGGACGGCCTGGCCGCCGTGCTCTTCGGCGGCCGCCTCTACCGGTCCGGGCGGGTGGTCTTCCCCGACGACGAGTCCGGGGTCTCCGCCGAGTGGGCCGGCGGGCTCAGCGGAATCCTCGCCTTCCTGATCCGCCTGCATGACCGCGGGCCGCGGCTGTGGATGGTCGACGAGAACGTCGTCGGAGGCCGGGCATGACCGCGGTGACCGCCGTCCGTGGCGAGAAGACCGGCCCGACCGGCGTGTCATCGCCGGTGCCTGTCGGCGGATCAATGTGGCGTTCTCCTCCGGCGGCCGGTGGGCAAGCTGTATCCGGGTGTGCGACGAGCAGATCACCCTTGAGCGGTGGGCATTCCCGGACGACGCGCCGCCGCGCCGCGAGTCGGTGGACGGCGTCGTGGCCGACATCGGCACGCAGTCCCTTCCGCTCGACGACGGCCGGCTCCTCGTCTTCCCCAACTCCGACGAGCTGCACGACGTGGTGATGGTCGGCGCGGGAGCCGACCCGGTCACACCCCTCGCCACGGTGGCCGCGCTCGGCGGCTACCTCCTGGCGAGTCCCTCGCCTGACCTGCTCGGACTGCTCATCACCTTCGACGACGCCGATACGTCGACGATCTGGCGGGTGACCGACGCTCCGGTCACCGTGACGTGCGCCGTACGCCTCGGCGGAACGCTGTCCGGCGGCGGGTGGCTCGACACCCGGGGCAACCTCGTCGTGCTCAACCGCCGACACGGTGCCGGGCCGTCCGAGGCGATCGCCGTCGACCTCGACGAGGGTGCACACGCCACCGTCTTCTCCGTCTCCGACAAGACCAACGACCTCGTCCTGCTGGCCGACCCGCGTTCCCGGCTCGTCGTCGTGAGCACCGATGCGACCGGTGAGCGACGGCTCGGCTGGACCACGATCGGCACCGGCGAGCCGATCCGGTTCCCGGAACAGCTCAACGCACCGGGACACGACCGGCAGGCACTCTCCCTCGACCTGACCGGCTCCCGGGTGCTGCTGCACGAACAGCGCGGAGCCGCCTCACAGCTGTCGGTCTACGGCCTCGCCGACGACAGTCACCGTGAGCTCGATATCCCGATGGGAACGGCGTTGCTGTGCCCGTCCTGGACCGATGACGCGATCCGCCTCCCGTTCTCGACCCCGTGGTCGCCCACCACGATGCTGACCATTCCGACCGACGGCCGGCCGGCACAGCTGCATACCGATCCCGACGACATCGGGACCGCGACCGCCGACGCGGAGTTGGTGCGGTTCGACGGAGCTGTCGGGCCGGTCGAGGCGATCGTCTACGGCGGACCCGGCTGGCGCAGCAGCGACCGACTTGTCATCGCCCTGCACGGCGGCCCGGTGTCCAGCTGGCGAATGGAATACGACCCGCTGTTCCAGGCCCTCGCCCGCGCCGGGTGTGCGGTCGTCGCTCCCAACTGCCGCGGCAGCGTCGGATACGGCGACGACCACCTCGAGCCGATCCACGGTGACTGGGGCGGCCCGGACCTCGACGACGTACTCCACATCGCCGCGCAGCTCGAGCGGGAGCGCGACCCGCACGCACGCTTGCCTGTCGTGCTGGGCGCCAGCTACGGCGGCTACCTCGCCCTGCTCGCCGCCGGTTCGGCGCCGGACCGGTGGTCGGCATGCGTCGCCATCGCGCCGTTCCTGTCGACCGAACGCCTGTACGCCGAAGCCTCGCCCTGGGTGGGAAACAACGTCGCGGGGGCCGGCGCGCTCGCGACCGTGGCCGAAGACCGCACGACGCGCGACGTGCTGACGGTGTGCGGATCGATCTCAGTTCCGCTGCTGATCGCCCACGGGGTCGACGACGAGCTCATTCCGGTCGGCCAGTCGCGGGCGCTGCGGGATCGGCTCCGCGCAGCCGACCGCACCGACATCGACTACCACGAAGTAGACGCCAACCACGATTCCACCTGTCGACTCGAACGGTCCGCGCTGCGGGCGGCCGTCCTCTCCTTCCTGCTGTCATGACGACGCCGACCCGGGCCCGCGGCCCTCCGCACTCGTCGCTGATACGACGCACGTCCCATGACACATCATTCGGCACGACCATCATTCGACGGAAGGTATGAAGCAATGCACCTCGACGATCTCGCTCTGGACGTTGCAGACCTTCAGCAGCTGCCCGAGTCCGCTCCGGTTCAGTTCGACACCGTTCAGCTGGGTTGTGGCTGCGGCGGCGGCGGCCGGGGCCGTGGCGGCGGTGGCGGCGGCAGCTGCCTGCTGACCTCCTGCAACATCCTCAGCACCGCCTGCAACATCATCGCGGTCACCGTCCTCTAGCTCACCGAGCGCACGGCAGAGGGCGCCCGAGTAGGTGCGGAAGCGATCGCGGAAGACGCCTCCGCACCGAGGAATCAGGACAGCCCAGCGCCGACATCGATGGGGTGAGGTGCTGGGTTAGCCGGGGGTGCGGAAGCGGTCGCGGAAGAACCGCCTCCGCACCCCTGGCGCTCCCCTAGGGCCGAGCATGGTCGCTCGTGCCGTAGTGGAAGCGACACCAACCGTAACAGCGGTCAAGCGAGGTGCCCATGGATCTCCCGGCCGCCGAGGAGCGGGCCGCGGGCACGCGACTGCTCACCAGCGCGAGCCGGCGCGCCGTACCGTGGGCGGTGGCCTTCGTCGTGGCCAACCTGGCGCGGACCGCGGGGGTTCTGCTCACGCCGGTGCTGCTGGGCGCGGCCATCGACGCCGCGACCCGGGGTCGCGGCCTGCCGACGGCACTGCTGCGCCTCGGGATCGTCATCGCCGTGGTCGCGGTCGGCGAGGCCGTTGCCGACATCTCCGGCGCCTACTACGGCGCCGACGTCACCGTGGATACCCGGCGCCGGCTGATCCGCCGGACGCTCGCCCTCGGGGTCGCGGGCCAGCGACTGTTCCCGGCCGGAAACCTGCTCTCGCGGCTCACCGTCGACGCCTCGGCGGTCGCGTCCTTCATTCCGCTCCTGACGGCGGCGACCGTCGTCGCGGTGAGCGCGGTCGGCGCGCTCGTCGCGTTGGCCCTCATCGACTGGACCTTGGCGATCGTGTTCCTGGTCGCCGTGCCGGCGGCGGCACTCTTCCTCCGCGCCTTCGTCGGGCGGGCCGGGGAGCAACTGCAGCGCTATCAGCAACTGCAGGCCGACATCATCACCCGGCTCGTCGACGCCTATCACGGCGCGCGGACCATCCGGGCCAGCGGCACGCTCGACCAGGAGACCGCGCGCATCCTCGAGCCGCTTCCCGAACTCAACGCCACCGGCCGGCGCGGTTGGCAGATCCAACGTCAGGTCAGTTGGCAACTGCTGCTGCTCGCACCGCTGGTCCAGGTGCTCGTGCTCTCCGTCGGTGGCTGGGCGCTCGCGAACCACCGGATCACCGCGGGCGAACTCGTCGCCGCCGCGGCGTACATCTCGATGGCCATGGACAGCCTCGAACTCGTCGACGTCGTGGTCGGCGTACTGCACTGCCAGGTCGGGGCCGGCCGGGTGGCGAGCGTGCTGTCCACTCCGCTGCCGGTCCCGCCGCCGGAGGTGCCCCTGGTGCTCCCGGCCGGATTCGGCCACGTGCAGCTGCGTGGCGTGTCCGTGCGCGCGGACGAGCGCACCGTGCTCGACGAAATCGACCTGACGGTGCCCGCCGGGACGAGCCTCGCGGTCGTCGGCCGGTCCGGAGCGGGGAAGACGACGCTGGTCTCCCTGGTCGGCCGGCTGCTCGACCCGTCCGACGGCACGGTGCTGCTCGACGGCGCGGAGCTCGCCTACGTCGAGCCGCACCAGATGCGCCGGGCCGTCGTCTACGCCTTCGAGCGCCCGGCGCTGCTCGGTGCCACCGTGCACGACGCGATCGCCTACGCGCGACCGTCCGCGTCCCGGGCCCGGGTGCAGGCCGCCGCCAAAGCGGCGGCGGCGGACGACTTCATCGGCCTGCTGCCCCAGGGTTACGACACCCCGCTCGCCGACGCGCCGCTCTCCGGCGGAGAGGCGCAGCGGCTCGGCTTGGCCCGCGCGGTCCTCTCCGACGCGCGGGTGCTCGTGCTCGACGACGCCACCAGCAGCCTCGACACCGCCACCGAGGTCAGGGTCGCCGACGCCCTGGCGACGGTGCTGGCCGACCGCACCTCGGTGGTCGTGGCGCACCGGGCCACGACGGCCGCGCGGGCCGACGCGGTGGCCTGGCTCGAGGACGGGCGGTTGCGGGCGGTGGCACCGCACCTGGTGCTGTGGGCCGACCCGGACTACCGGGAGGTGTTCGCGGAGCAGGCGACCGAAGGCGCGGAGACGGACGAGGGGGCGGTGCTGCGGTGACCTCCCCCGGAACCCGCCTCCTGGTCCGGCATCTGGCGCCGCGCTGGGCCGCGATGATGCGGGTCGCCGCGTGGTCGATCGTTCAGGGTGTACCGAGCTTCTTCTCCGGCATGCTGGTCGCCCGGGCCATCGACCACGGTTTCCTGGCCGGCCGGACCGTCGCCGGCCTGGGCTGGTTGGGTGTCTTCGCGACGACCCAGGTCGTCGGCGCCGTCGCGACCCGCCAGGTCTACCCGTGGCTCGCCGAGACCATCGAATCCCTGCGGGACGGCCTCGTGTCCGACGTCGTCGGCGGGTCGATGGCGCGCGTGGTGTCGGGGGACCGACGGGCCGGCGGAGCGAGCGTCGCCCAGGCGACGGCACAGGTGGAGTCCGTCCGGCAGCTGTTGTCGTCGCTGCTCAGCAACGCGCAGGAGTTCGTCAGCGTGGTGGTCGGCGCGCTCGGCGGCCTCGCCGTACTCTCGCCGACCCTGGCACTGATCGTCGCCCCGATGGTCCTGGGCGCGATCGCCGCGTTCATCGGCTTCGTCAAGCTCCTGGTCAGCCGCCAGCGGGCGGTGCTGCTGGCGGGCGAGCAGGTCAGCGCGGTGGCCGCACCGGTGGTGAACGGCGTCCGCGACGTGATCGCCTCGGCCGCGCAGGACGCCGCCGCTGCGGCCGTCACCGACGTGGTCGAGGGGCAGGCCGATGCCCAGCGCGCCTTCGCCCGGGCCCGCGTGAGCCGGCTGCTGGTGGTCGCCCTGGGAGCGCAGATCCCGTTGCTGGCCGTCCTTGCCGTGTCGCCCTGGCTGATCGAGCACCGGCAGGCCACGGTCGGGACGATCGCGGGCGCCGCGGTCTACCTGGCCACCGGCATGGAGCCGGCGTTCCGGTTCCTCGTCAACGCCGGCGGTACGTCGCTGATCAGCCTGGGCGCGGTACTCGCGCGGCTCGCCGAGGTCTGCGCCCCCACCGTGAACACCGCGGCCACACTGCCGGCCGCGACCCCGGACGGGTACGACCTCGACGTCGAAGGGCTGCGCTTCGCCTACTCCCGCAACTCCGAACCGGTCGTCGACGACCTGTCGATCACCGTGCCCGCCGGAACCCACCTTGCGGTGGTTGGCCCCAGTGGGATCGGCAAGTCGACGCTGGCCAACCTGCTCGCCGGACTGGCGGTGCCGCAACAGGGCTGGGTGCGGCTCGGCGGCGTACCGCTGGAGGCGGTACGGGAGCCCGAGCTGCGCCTGCGGGTCACCCTCATCCCGCAGGAGGCCTACGTCTTCACCGGCACGATCCGGGACAACCTGACCTATCTCCGGCCCTACGCGACCGACGACCAGGTCACCGAGGCGGTGGCCGCGGTCGGGCTGGCCGAGACCGTCGATCGGCTCGGTGGCCTCGACGCGGAGGTTCCGCCGGGTGGCGGGGCGCTGTCGGCCGGCGAGCGTCAACTCGTCGCGCTGGCCCGGGCCTATCTCTCCCCGGCCCGGGTGGTGATCCTCGATGAGGCCACCTGCCACCTCGATCCGACCGCGGAGGCCCGCGCGGAGCAGGCGTTCGCCGCCCGGGCGGGGACGCTCATCGTGGTCGCCCACCGGGTCAGCTCGGCCATGCGCGCCGAGCAGGTCCTGCTGATGGACGGGGCCCGCCCGATCCTCGGTACGCACGAGTCGCTGCTCGAACTCGGCGGCCTCTACGCCGAGCTTGTCGGCCATTGGCAGGGCGTGGCGCCGATAGCCAGCTAATGTCGCGGTAATGCTGATCGCGCGCCGGGCCCGATCGACGGTCTGGCTCGTGGTGGGCGCCTGTGTCCTGCTGACGGTGCTCCTGGTCACCGCCTACCCCGCCGCCCACATCCGCCGTCACGTCGACCGCCCGATCGACGCGTGGCTGCACGACGCATTCGCCGGCCAGCACACGCTCCTGCGGGTGGTCACCGGCCTCGGTGCGCCGCCCGGGGTCCTCGTCGAATGTGCCGTGATCGTCGCGCTGTGCGTGATCGGACACCGCTGGCGGGCCGTAGCACTGACCGTGCTCGGGCCCGGGATCGCCGTCGTCCTCACCGAGTGGGCGATCAAGCCGGTCGTGGCCGACCTGGTGGCCTCCTACTTGGTCTTCCCGAGCGGGCACGTGGCCGCGATCAGCTCGGTCGGCACGGTCGCCGCGGTCGTGCTGCTAGGTCCGTCCCGGCCGACGTGGCCGGCGTGGGCCCGGCGGGGGATCGTCGCGCTTCTGGCGCTCGCCACCGTGGCGGTGGCGATCGCGGTGGTCGGGCTGGCCTGGCACCTGTTCACCGACGCCGTCGGCGGAGCCTGCGTCGGCGTGGCGACCGTCCTGGTCGTCGCCCGGCTCCTCGACGCGATCGGTGAGTCGTCGGTGACGTCCGGCCAGCCGGTCCGATCGGGCGTGGGCTAGCGGGAGACGAAGACCATGATTCCGGCGGCGAGCGCCGCCGCGATGCGTTGCCGCCCGGCCCGGCTCGACATCAGCCGGGCGTCGCCGGCGTCGCGCATGTTGCCGCACTCGACCAGGATCGACGGGCGCAGGGACAGGTTCAGGCCGGCCAGGTCGGACCGGCGGGAGTAGCCGTCCCGGCCGATGTAGGTCGCCGTGGTCAGGCCGGTGTGCGACCGCAGCCGGTCGTGTACGTCGACCGCCAGCCGACGGGACGCCGCCGCGATCCGCGGGCCGGCCGGGTCGTCGGCCGCCTGGATCACCTGGAAGCCGTGGCCGGTAGCCGCCCCGTCACCATGGATCGAGACGACCGCCGCCGCCCGCGCCCGGTTGCCGATCTCGGCCCGCCGGTCGACGCACGGCCCCACCCCGGTGTCGCTGGACCGGGTCAGCACAACCCGGACGTCAGCGCGGCTCAGGATGGTCCGCACCCGCCGGGCGACGTCCCAGTTGAAGGCGTGCTCGGGGTAGCCGGCGTCGGTTGCCGTACCCGTCGTGTTGCACGGCTTACGCCGGCCGTCACCCGCCGGGACCTGGCGGTTGATCACCTCCGGGTGGGCACCGTTGCCGCCGTCGTGGCCCGGGTCGAGCACGACGGTCTGGCCCTGCTCCTGCGGGGAGCGGGTCGCGGTGAGTCGCGGGCGCGGCTTGGCGTGCGGGACTGCGCTGCTGCCGGCCGGGGCCGGGCGGCCCGAACCAGCCGTCGCCGAGCAGCCCAGTCCGACCGCTGCGGCCATGAACAGGGCGGCGCCGGCGGTGATCCGGGTACGTCGTAACGCTGGTGTGGGCACTGCCCCCAGCGTGCCATTGCGTGCCCCTCGGCCTGGGCCCGCCGCGGCGACTACGCTGGAATCGGAGTAGCGCCGACGAGGGAGATGCCGTGCAGCCGGGTGGTCAGCCGAACATGGCGGAACTGATGAAGCAGGCGCAGAAGATGCAGCAGCAGATGGCGTCGGCTCAGCAGGAGCTGGCGACGGCGGTGGTGACGGGCAGCGCCGGCGGCGGGCTCGTCACGGCCACGATGACCGGCGCCGGCGAGCTGACCGCCGTGACGATCGATCCGACGGCGGTCGACCCGACCGACATCGAGACCCTGCAGGACCTCGTGGTGGCCGCCGTCCGCGACGCGAACCACAACGCGACGACGCTCGCCGCGGAGAAGATGGAGCCGGTGACCGGCGGTCTGGGCGGCTTGGGCGGCCCGGGCGGCATCCCCGGTCTGCCGTTCTAGCGGGCGACGTGTACGAAGGCGCCGTACAGGACCTGATCGACGAACTCGGGTTGCTGCCGGGCATCGGACCCAAAAGTGCCCAGCGGATCGCCTTCCACCTGCTGGCCGCCGATCCCGGTGAGGTCCAGCGTCTCGCCGCGGTGCTCACCCGGGTCAAGGACGAGGTGCGGTTCTGCCAGGTGTGCGGCAACGTCGCCGAGGCGGAGGAGTGCCGGATCTGCCGCGACCCGCGCCGCGACGAGACCGTGATCTGCGTCGTCGAGGAACCCAAGGACGTCGTGGCCATCGAGAAGACCCGGGAGTTCCACGGCCGCTACCACGTCCTCGGCGGGGCGATCAGCCCGATCGAGGGGATCGGCCCGGACGACCTGCGGGTGCGGGAGCTCATGACCCGGCTCGCGGCCGACGCGGTCAGCGAGCTGATCCTCGCCACCGACCCCAACCTGGAGGGCGAGGCGACGGCCACCTACCTCGCCCGGCTGGTCAAGCCGATGGGGCTGCGGGTCACCCGGCTGGCCAGTGGGCTTCCGGTCGGCGGCGACCTGGAGTACGCCGATGAGGTGACGCTCGGCCGGGCGTTCGAGGGCCGCCGGCTGGTCGACCAGTAACGGTCAGAAGACCACGGGCGCGACCGTCCAGTGCCGGCCGTCGTCGCGCGAGACGAATACGAGGTCGTCGCGTCCCTTTCCCTGGCCGGTGCCGTAGACGATCCCGTCGTGGGTGACGCCGGCCAGGACGACGGGTTCGGCCCGGCCGGCGACCTGGGGGTCGCGGACCTGCACCAGGCGCGCGCCGTGGTCCTCGGTGTGCCAGGTGGTAGGGCCGTAGCCGCCCAGCCACAGCTCTCCGTCGGGGAGGACGGACTGGACCACCGCGCCCGGCCTCGGGTCGAGCGGTGGCAGCAGGTGCCAGGTGCTCCCGGCGCGCCCGTCCAGCCGCCAGGTGCGCCGTACGGTCCCGTCACCGGGGAGCTTGGACTGCAGATAGGCGCCACCGCCGATGGTCGGGAAGAGGCCGGCGACCTCCTCGTTCGGCCGCAGCCGGGGCAACGCGACCGGGAGCCAGGTGCGGCCGGCGTCGTCGCTCTCCACCAGCCGCGGCGTGAAGCGCCGGGTCCGGTCGTAGCCGTCGACCCAGATCCGGCCACCGGGCCGGAACGGCACCTCGACGTTGGGGTCGTCGACCGGCGGTTGGTGCCCGAATGCGCGGGTGATGTCGTCGACCGGATCGGTGGCGGCGACCTGCAGCCGCCCCTGGCCGCCGCTGGAGAAGACACCGACGCTCCATCCTTTCGGCAGGGAGGCGATCGGTGGCCCGGTCCGGAAGACCTGCGGCGCCGCCGCGGTCTGCCAGGTCCGGCCGCCGTCATGGCTGACCGCCCGCAGCCGGACAGTCGCCGGCGTCTTGATCGACAGCCCGGCCGACAACGGCCCGCCGCCGCTGTTGGTCTTGCGGCCGAAGTCGACGGACAGCCGGTCGCGGTCGGCCACGGTCAGCGTGGCCGCGCCCGGATCGGCGTTGAACGACTCCGGTACGGCGATCCGGGTCCAGTGCTGCCCGCCGTCGTCCGTGCGGGCGAGCTGCAGGGCGCAGGGCTGATGTCCGCAGGACTGCAGCAGTGCCCAGCCGTGGCTGTGGTCGGCGAACTGCAGCTGCGCGACCGCGGCGCCGTGCGGGAACGTCGTCGGTCGCTCCACCACTGCGCCGATCGAGACGAGCCCGGCCACGACGACCGCCGTCACGGCAGCGGCGGTCCGGTTCCGACGCCGCTCCGCCCGGGCCCGGGCCCGAACCTCCTCGAACGGCGGCTGGCGGATCGCGTCGGCAAGTGGGGTGGCCGAGTCCGGGTCGAGGTCGGGCCGGTCGATGCGGCCGGTCGGCCTACCGCCGCCCAGTGCCCGGTCGAACAGGGACCGGCGCCGGTGCCGCTGATGGGCCAGGGTCAGCGCCGACTCCCGGAGCCAGGCCTCGGGGCCATCCTGGCCGCGCAGCCGCCGGGGACGGCGTACGGCGCGCGCGAAGGCCTGCTGCACGCACGCCTCGGCCTCGCCCAGGTCCTCGAGGATCGCGAACGCCGCGACGACCAGCCGGCGGTAGCACCCGCCGTACAGCGTCCGGACGTCCACGCGCACCTACCCAGTGTCACCCGGACCGGCGCCCGCGGCGCGGGCTACCGGCTGGCGCGGTTCACGGCGCTCACGACGGCCCGCAGCGAGGCGGTCACGATGTTCGCGTCGACGCCGACGCCCCAACGCACCTGGTCGCCCACGGCCACCTCGACGTAGGCGGCCGCCTTCGCGTCCCCGCCGGCGGAGAGCGCGTGCTCGGCGTAGTCGAGCACCCGTACCTGGACCTCGACGTCGGCGAGGGCCGCGACGAAGGCCGCGATCGGGCCGTTGCCGACCCCCTCGATGTCCCGGCGTACGCCGTCCACCTCGACCTCGACGGTGAGCACGTCCTGGTCCTCGCTGGTCGAGGAGGAGTGGTGGGTGAGCAGCGCGAGCCGGCCGGGGGGCTCGAGGTAGTCGGCCGCGAAGACCTCCCACATCTGCTCCGGCGCCACCTCGCCGCCGTCGTCGTCGGTGACCCGCTGCACGACCTGGCTGAACTCGATCTGCAGCCGCCGGGGCAGGTCGAGCGCGTGCTCGCTCTTCATGACGTAGGCGACGCCGCCCTTGCCCGACTGCGAGTTGACCCGGATGACGGCTTCGTAGCTGCGGCCGACGTCGTGCGGGTCGATCGGCAGGTAGGGCACCGTCCACGTCATCTCGTCGGGGCTCTTGCCGGCCGCCGCGGCTTCGCGCTCGAGCGCCTCGAACCCCTTCTTGATCGCGTCCTGGTGCGAGCCGGAGAACGCGGTGTAGACCAGGTCGCCGCCGTAGGGGTGCCGCTCGTGCACGGGCAGCTGGTTGCAGTATTCGACGGTACGGCGGATCTCGTCGATGTCGGAGAAGTCGATCATCGGGTCGATGCCCTGGCTGAACAGGTTCAGCCCCAGGGTCACCAGGTCGACGTTGCCGGTCCGCTCGCCGTTGCCGAAGAGCGTTCCCTCGATCCGGTCCGCGCCGGCCATCACGGCCAGCTCGGCGTCGGCCACCGCCGTACCCCGGTCGTTGTGGGTGTGGACGGACAGGCAGACGTGCTCGCGGTGCGGCAGGGTGCGGCTCATCCACTCGATCTGGTCGGCGTAGACGTTGGGCGTCGAGCGCTCGACCGTGCAGGGCAGGTTGAGGATGATCTCCCGGCCGGGACCGGGCTGCCAGGCGTCCATCACCGCCGCGCAGATCTCGACGGCGTAGTCGAGCTCGGTGTCCATGAAGATCTCCGGCGAGTACTCGTAGCCGAAGCGGCAGTCCTCGCCGAGGTACTCCTCGGCGTACTTCATCACCGACCGGGTGCCGTCGACGGCGATCGCCTTGCACTCCTCGCGGCCGAAGCCGAAGACGACCCTGCGGAAGACGGGGGCGGTGGCGTTGTAGAGGTGCACGGTGGCGCGGTGCGCCCCGACCAGGCTCTGCACGGTGCGCCGGATGAGGTCGTCGCGCGCCTGGGTCAGGACCGAGATCGTGACGTCGTCGGGGATGTGGCCGCCCTCGATGAGCTGGCGGACGAAGTCGAAGTCGGCCTGGCTGGCCGACGGGAAGCCGACCTCGATCTCCTTGTAGCCCATGGCCACCAGAAGGTCGAACATCCGGCGCTTGCGGGCCGGGGTCATCGGGTCGATCAGCGCCTGGTTGCCGTCGCGCAGGTCGGTCGAGAGCCAGCGCGGCGCGGCGGTGATCTGCCGCTCCGGCCAGGTGCGGTCAGGCAGGTCGACCCGGGCGAAGGTGCCGTATTTGTGGATCGGCATGCCGCTGGGGCGCTGCAGGTTTGCGGTAGGGACGGACTGGGTCATTTGGGGCTGCTCCCTGATACCGGACGAGGGGTGCGGCCGACGCACGCACAAAACCCGCGGCGAGGGAGCGGGCCTCTATCGGCCCCCGCCGCGGCAGGTAAGCAGCAGGCCAGTGACGGCCTGGCGTCCAGTCACGGGCGTCAGCATACCGCCGGTACCCTGATACGGCGAAAGGGAGGTGTCTGTGGGGCTCGTCGTGCAGAAGTACGGCGGCTCCTCGGTCGCTGACGCCGAGCGGATCAAGCGGGTCGCCGAGCGCATCGTCGCAACGCGCCGCGAGGGGCACAACGACGTCGTGGTCGTGGTCTCCGCCATGGGCGACACGACCGACGAGCTGCGTGATCTCGCCGAGCAGGTGTCGCCGCTGCCACCGGGCCGCGAGCTGGACATGCTGCTCACCGCCGGTGAGCGGATCTCGATGGCCCTGCTCGCCATGGCGATCGGCACCCTCGGCCTGGAGGCCCGCTCGTTCACGGGGTCGCAGGCCGGGGTGATCACCGACTCGGCCCACGGGCGGGCCCGGATCATCGACATCACTCCCGGCCGGATCCGCGGGGCCCTCGACGACGGCGCCATCGCGATCGTCGCCGGCTTCCAGGGCGTCAGCCAGGACACCAAGGACATCACCACCCTGGGCCGTGGAGCCTCGGACACCACCGCGGTCGCGCTGGCCGCCGCCCTCGGTGCGGACGTCTGCGAGATCTACACCGACGTCGACGGCGTCTTCACCGCCGACCCCCGGATCGTGCCCCGGGCCCGCCGGCTGGACACGGTCACCTACGAAGAGATGCTCGAGATGGCCGCCTGCGGGGCGAAGGTCCTGCACCTGCGGTGCGTCGAATACGCGCGGCGCTACGGCACCGCGGTGCACGTGCGGTCGTCGTTCTCCCAGCTTCCCGGTACGACCGTGACCGGATCGATGGAGGATCTTCCTGTGGAGCAAGCCATCATCAGCGCCGTCGCGCACGATCGCAGCGAGGCGAAGGTCACCGTCGTCGGCGTACCGGACAAGCCGGGGGAGGCCGCGGCCATCTTCCGCGCCCTCGCCGAGGCCGAGATCAACATCGACATGATCGTGCAGAACGTGTCGGCGGCCGCGACCGCCCGCACCGACATCTCCTTCACCCTCCCCAAGGCCGACGGCAAGCTCGCCATGGAGACGCTGCACAAGATCCGGGAGCAGGTCGGGTTCGACAGCCTTCTCTACGACGACCATGTCGGGAAGGTGTCGCTGGTCGGCGCCGGGATGCGGTCGCACCCGGGTGTCTCGGCGACGTTCTTCGGCGCGCTGGCCGACTCCGGGGTCAACGTCGAGCTGATCTCCACGTCGGAGATCCGGATCTCGGTGGTGGTCCGCGACACCGACCTCGACGTCGCGGTCCGCGCGCTGCACGACGCGTTCGAACTCGGCAGCAACGTCGACGCGGTCGTCTACGGCGGGACCGGCCGATGAGCCGACCGACCCTGGCTGTGGTCGGCGCCACCGGCGCGGTCGGCACCGTCATGCTCGGAATCCTCACCGAGCGGCCCGACGTGTGGGGCGAGATCCGGCTCATCGCCTCGCCGCGATCTGCCGGCCGCCGGCTGCGGGTCCGCGGCGAGGAGGTGACCGTCCAGGCTCTCGAGGCGGCGGCCTTCGACGGCGTCGACGTGGCGATGTTCGACGTACCCGACGAGGTCTCGGCGCAGTGGGCGCCGGTGGCGGCCGACCGGGGCGCCGTCGTGGTCGACAACTCCGGTGCCTTCCGCATGGACCCCGCCGTGCCGCTCGTCGTCCCGGAGGTCAATCCCGAGCAGGCTCGCGACCGGCCCAAGGGGATCATCGCCAACCCCAACTGCACGACGCTGACGATGATGGACGCGATGGGGGTGCTGCACCGGCGATGGCAGCTCACCGCGCTGGTCGTCGCCTCCTACCAGGCGGCATCCGGCGCGGGCCAGCCCGGCGTCGACCGGCTCTATGACGAGATGGACGCCGTCGGCGGGGACCGCAGCCTCGGCCAGGTCGCCGGCGACGTCCGCAAGGCGGTCGGCGACGGACCGTCGCCGTTCCCCGCGCCGTTGGCTCTCAACGTCGTCCCCTGGGCAGGCTCGCCGCGCGATCACGGGTGGTCGTCGGAAGAGCTGAAGGTCCGCAACGAATCCCGCAAGATCCTCGGCATCCCCGACCTGGCCGTCTCGGCGACCTGCGTGCGGGTCCCCGTCGTGACCACCCATTCGCTCGCCGTCCACGCGACGTTCGCGACCGAGGTCTCGGTGGCCGAAGCCCACGCGGCGCTGGAGGCGGCACCGAGCGTCGTGGTCCTCGACGACCCGGCGGCCGGGGTGTTCCCCACGCCGGCGGACGCGGTCGGCACCGACCCCACCTACGTCGGACGGATCCGCCAGGCCCTCGACTTCCCGAAGACGCTCGACCTCTTCGTGGTCGGTGACAACCTCCGCAAAGGTGCGGCGCTCAACACCGCGCAGATCGCAGAGCTGGTCGCGGCTGAGCTTCGCTGACCGCGTCGCTTCTGTCCTGCGGCGCGGGCTCGCATTGGCAGTCGCAGGCGGCGACGCAGTGCCGTTCACACTCCGGTCCGCACCGGCACGGCTCCGGCCACGGGAGATCGCGGCGCGGAGCCGGTCGACGTCGTCGGAGTGCCTCGGGTCCGGGATGGTTGTCCGGTGTCCCCTCGAACATCCGGCGCGCATCCCGCCGGCGCCGCTGATCGCAGACCACCACCGGCTGCGGCCGGGTGTAGCGACTCCGGTAACTCCGGGTCCGCTTGTTGAGCGGCTCCGGATCCAGATGGGCGGGGAACCGGCTTCCGGCAGCGTTGCGCAGCCCGTCCGCCCGCATCGGAGCGACCTCCTTGCCGTCACCGTCGAGCACCGCGAGGTGCAGACCGGCCGCGGCAAGCAACGTCTGGAACAGCCCGACCGACACCGACGCGCCGCCGGTCTCGATCCTGGCGATGCGGGCCGGGCTGACTCCGGTGACCGCCGCGAGCTCCCGCTGGCTCAGGTCGGCCGCCCGCCGAACTCGACGGATCAACCCGGAAACGTCCAGGTCCGCCCGCGCTGCCATGCCGCGCAGCATCACCTCGGGGTCTGACACTTTCGCCGCCCGAGACTCCGATCACGCCGCCACCCGCCGCGCGGACATCAACCCCACCGGATCGCTGTGCCCTTGCTCCGCCCAGCGACGCAAGGGCACAGCGTGGTGGGGAGCAGGGGTCGGCTGGGTGGTGGAGAGCAGGGGTGGGCTGGCCGGGGGTGCGCCGGGTCGCTGTGCCCTTGCTCCGCTCAGCGACGCAAGGGCACAGCGCAGTGGGGAGCAGGGGGTCGGCTAGCGGCGCGCCGGCACGTGTCGCTCGATGAAGTCGAGTTCGGCCGCCATCTGACGGATCTGCTCGTCGACGACGAGGCTGCCGTGACCGGCGTCGAAGCGGTAGACCTCGTGCGGCGTACCGAGATCGGTCAGGCGGGCCAGGTAGTTGTCGATCTGCCGGATCGGGCAGCGCGGGTCGTTGGCCCCGGCCAGCACCAGCAGGGGCGCCCGCACCGCCTCGGCATAGGTGATCGGCGAGCAGCGCTCGTAGACCTCGGGCACGTCGCTCGGCGAGCCACCGAAGATGGAGCGGTCGAAGGCGCGCAGCGGCTCCATTTCGTCTTCGTACGCCGCGACGTAGTCGGCCACCGGCACGGCCGCGAGCCCGGCGGCCCACGCCTTCGGCTCGACGCCGAGTCCGAGCAACGTCAGATAGCCGCCCCACGAGCCGCCTTCCAGGATGCAGCGGTCGGCATCCGCGACGCCCTGGTCGATCATCCAGGCGCGTACGGCGGCGATGTCGTCGAGTTCGGTGAGCCCGGGCCGCCCCTCGAGCGCGTCGCGCCACGTCGAGCCGTAGCCGGTCGAGCCCCGGTAGTTCACGTGCACGACGCAATAACCGGCGTCCACGAACGCCGCGCGGCGCGGGCGGAAGGCGTCGACGTCAGCGGCCGACGGGCCGCCGTGGACCGCGAACACCGTGGCGTAGGGCGCCGGCCCGTCGCTCGGCCGGGCGATGAGAGCGTGGATCGGACCGCCGGGGCCGTCGATCCAGGCGTCCTCGACCGGCACCGATCGGGGAGCAGCCGGTCCGGGAGCCTGGAGCACCACACCGCCACCGGCGTCCCGGATTGCAGGCGGTACTTCCGACGAGGACCAAGCGAATTCGACCGCTCCGTCGGGTCGTGCGGTCGCACCGGACACCACGCCGAGCGGCGTGTCCACCCGCGACAGAGTCCGGTCCGCGAGGTCGTATCGGTAGAGCTCGCTGCGCGCGGCGTGGTCGTGGCCGACGAGCAGTGCCGTGCCGTCCGGGTACCAGTCGGCGTAGACCTCGCCGGGCAGATCCAGGGTGATCTCCTCCTGACTGCCCGACACCGGGTCCCAGACGAGGATCTCCGGCCGGCCGCGGCGTTCGTGAATGGCGAGGAACCGCTGATCGCCGGCCACCGGCGCGAAGCCGGCCGGCTCGAGGCCCTTGCCCGGCCCGTCCCAGAGATCTGCGACGGTCCCGGATCCGTCGGCCCGCAGCACCCGCAGCGCCATGTGCCGGGAGTCGCCGTGCTCGGAATGGGCGACGCACACGAGGGTCTCGTCCCGGGACTGTCCGCCGACGTTGGCGTCGTTGGCGTGGCTGTACACCGTCGACGGCGCACCGCCGCGCACCACGTAGACGCTCGAGCCGTCGTCGGTCGACCGACCCACCACGACGCTCGACCGGCCGACCTCGAGCCCGGCCGGGTAGGACGGTCCGAGGTCGGGCACCGCCGGCGTATCGGGGCCGCCGGCGAAGGGCTGGGCCATCCAGACGCCCCACTCGTCGCCGTCGGTGTCGGCGAACCACCAGACCTGCTCCCCGCTCGGGTCGATGTCGGCGATCATCGTCCCGTTGGGTCGGTCGGTGACCTGCCGATGCGTGTCGGCCGCGCGGTCCCAGGCGTAGATCTCGACCACGCCGCTGGCGTTCGAGACGTAGACGGCCCGGTCCGGCGCATCCTTGGCCCAGTCCGGAAGGGTGACGCGGGCGGCGCGGAAACGGGCGGCCCACGTGGGTTCGGTCGTAGTGCTGGTCACCGCGCGAAGGATACCGGGGCTCGGTAGGGTGCCGAGCCATGCATTGGTTTGACGAGTCGCGGTTCGGACTTTTCGTCCACTGGGGTCTGTACGCATTGCCCGCGCGGCACGAGTGGGTGAAAAATCGGGAGCGGCTCGACGACCGCCACTACGAGCGCTATCTCCGGCACTTCGACCCCGACCTCTACAACCCGGCCCGGTGGGCCGCGCAGGCGCGCGCCGCCGGCATGCGCTACGCCG
Source organism: uncultured Actinomycetota bacterium (assembly GCA_963775655.1). Classification (GTDB taxonomy): domain Bacteria; phylum Actinomycetota; class Actinomycetes; order Mycobacteriales; family QHCD01; genus DASXJE01. The sequence continues at coordinate 112,190 of CAVZJT010000003.1, forward strand.
TACTCACCACCAAGCATCACGAGGGTTTCTGTCTGTGGGACAGCGATCTGACCGACTACTCGGTCGCGTCCACCCCGGGCGGCAAGGACCTGGTCGGACCGTTCGTGCGGGCGTGTCGGGCGGAAGGGCTGCGGGTGGGCTTCTACCACTCGCTGATCGACTGGCATCACCCTGATTTCCCCGTCGACGGCCTGCACCCGCAACGTGACGACGGCCCCGACGCCGCCGCGTCCGGGAACATGTCCCGCTACGCCGATTACCTGCACGGGCAGGTCCGCGAGCTGCTGACCCGCTACGGCACCATCGACTACCTGTTCTTCGACTTCTCCTACGCCGACCGCGTGTGGGGTGGCAAGGGCGCCGCCGAGTGGCGGTCCGAGCAGTTGCTGGCCATGGTCCGCGAGTTGCAGCCGGACATCATCGTCAACGACCGGCTGGGCATCCCGGGCGACTTCGTCACTCCCGAGCAGTACCAGCCGGCCGAGCCGATGCGGGTCGCCGGCCAGCCGGTGCGCTGGGAGGCCTGTCAGACCCTCAACGGCAGCTGGGGTTATGACCGCGACAACCTCGACTGGAAATCCGCCGACCTGCTGGTCCGGATGCTCGTCGACAGCGTCGCCAAGGACGGCAACCTGCTGCTCAACGTCGGGCCGAATGCGCGCGGTGAGTTCGAGCCGCGCGCGACCGACCGGCTCGGCCAGATCGGGGAGTGGATGCGGCTGCACGAGCGGTCGATCTACGGCTGCGGTCCGAGCCAGTTCAGCGCCCCACCCGACTGCCGCTACACGCAACGCGGAGACCGGCTCTACCTGCACGTCTTCGGCTGGCCGTTCCGGCACCTGCACCTGTCCGGGCTCGCCGGCCGCGTCGACTACGCGCAGTTCCTGCACGACGGCTCCGAGGTCGGCATGCGGGTCATCGACCCGGACGCCACCGCCGTCAACACGACGATGGGCGGCCTGTCGGGTGACACCATCACCCTCGACCTTCCGGTGCAGCGGCCCGACGTCCAGGTACCCGTCATCGAACTCTTCCTGACCTGAGCATGCAGCGGATAGCCCAGGTGATCCGGGTCCGGCCGGAGCGGATCGAGGAGTACAAGCGCCTGCACGCCGACGTCTGGCCGCAGGTGCTCGACCGGATCCGCCGGAGCCACATCCGCAACTACTCGATCCACCTGCACGGAGACCTGCTCTTCAGCTACTTCGAGTACGACGGCGATGACCTCGACGCGGACCTGGCCGCGATGGCCGACGACGAGGCGACGCGGCAGTGGTGGGCGGCCACCGACCCCTGTCAGCAGCCGATGCCAGGCGCGCCGCCCGACCAGTGGTGGGCATCGATGGAGCAGGTCTTCCTCATGGAGGATTGAGCGGATCCGGGGTCGATCCCCGTACTATCCGGGCGGTGACGACGAGGACGCCGGAGGAGGACGAGGACCGGCACCCCACGCCCGGCCAGCCGTTCCGGGTCTCCAACCTGCTGGAGGCCAGCGCGGCGTGGTCGTGGCGGCTGCTCGTCGTGGCGGCGGCGTTCTTCGGCCTCTTCCTGCTCATGGAGAAGCTGTGGCTCGTCGTCCTGCCGCTGTTCACCGCGACCCTGGTCTGCGCACTGCTCACTCCCGCGGTCAGCCTGCTGCGGCGACGGGCTCACTTTCCGCGGGTGGTCGCGACCTGGAGTGTGCTGCTGCTCGCCTTTGCGTTGCTCGGCGGCATCGGCCTCTTCGCCAGCAATCGCGCCAGCGAGGAGTACCCGAAGCTGGTCACGCAGGTCAACAAGATCAGCACGGAGGTCCGGCACTTCCTGATCACCGGGCCGCTCCACCTCCGGGCGAGCTCGGTCGACAACGTCGGGAAGTCGATCACCGACTTCCTCAGCCGACACTCCTCGACCGTCGCGTCGGGTGTCGTGACGGCCGGACGGACCGTCGCAGACGTCGCGACCTTCGCCGTCCTCACCTTCTTCATCACGTTCTTCCTGCTCTACGACGGCAAGAACATCTGGAACTGGCTGGTGGCCTTCTTCCCGCGCGCCTCGCGCACGCGGGTGCACGAGGCCGGGGGCCGCGCGTGGAGCACGCTGACCGGCTACATCGGTGGGACGTTCGTCGTCGCGGCGTTCCACGGCATCGTCATGGGAGTCACGCTCACCATCGTGGGGGTGCCCCTGGTCGCTCCGCTGGCCGTGCTCGTCTTCATCGGTAGCTTCATCCCCATCATCGGCGTGGTCATCTTCGGCGGCTTGGCCGTCGTGGTCACGATGCTGACTGTCGGCCCGATCGCCGGGGTCGTGGTGCTCGCCGTACTCGTGGTCAGCAACCAGATCGAGGGTCACCTGCTGCAACCGCTGGTCGTCGGTCGATACGTGCACCTGCACCCGTTGGCGATCGCGATCACACTGACCGGCGCGGCGCTGCTCGCCGGCCTGCCCGGAGCCATCTTCGGCGTCCCGGTCGTGGCCGCCATCAACGCCGCGGCGAAGTACCTCAGCGGCCGCGAGGACGCCGAAGGCCACCGGTTGCCGGACGGTGACGAGCCACCGCCGCCCCCACCTCCGGAGGACGACGGTCCCGACGCACCGGAAGCCGATACCGAAGGCGACGCCAACGAGCCCGAACCTGAGTAGGCTCGTATCGCCATGGACGAGATTGTCGTCTTCACCGGAAGTGCACATCCCGATCTGGCGGAGAAGATCTGTGCGCTGCTCGGTACCGAGCTCTCTCCGACCCACGTGCACCGGTTCAGCAACGACTGCCTGCAGGTCCAGTTGCGGGCGAACTGCCGCCAGCGCGACGTCTACATCATCCAGCCGCTGGTTCCGCCGGTGCAGGAACACCTCGTCGAGCTGCTGCTTATGCTGGACGCCGCCCGGGGCGCCTCCGCCAACCAGATCACGGCGGTGATCCCGCACTACGCCTACGCCCGTTCGGACAAGAAGGACGCGCCGCGGATCTCCATCGGGGCCCGGCTGGTCGCGGACCTGCTGGCGGCCGCGGGGGCGAACCGGGTGCTCACGATGACGCTGCACGCTCCGCAGGTGCACGGCTTCTTCAGTATCCCGGTCGACCACCTGACAGCGGTCACCGAACTCGCGGATCACTTTCGTGGGCGGGACCTGTCCAACACCGTGGTCGTCTCGCCGGATCTCGGCAATGCCAAGCCGGCGACCCAGTTCGCCCGCCTGCTCGGCCTTCCGGTCGCCGCGGGCAGCAAGCAACGCCTCTCCGACGATCATGTGGTCATCGACGCCGTCGTCGGCGAGGTCGAGGGCAAGAACGTCATCATCTTCGACGACGAGATCGCCACCGGCGGCTCGGTCATCGAACTCCTGAACCGGCTCCGCGAACGCGGCGTCGGGCGCATCTCGCTGGCCTGTACGCACGGGCTCTTCACCGGCGGCGCGATGAAACGGCTCGCCGCCCAGACCGACATGGTCGAGATCGTGACCACCGACACGGTCCCGCCCCGGCCGGACACGGTCGCCGACCACCTGCAGGTCCGGTCGGTGGCGCCGCTGTTCGCCGAGGCGATCCGCCGGATCCACCTCGGCGAGTCGGTGAGCGGCCTCTTCTCCGCGGTCACCACGTACGGCTGATTCGTCAGCATGTGTTGACGGCTCGGGGTCGTCAACATATGCTGACGCCATGACGACGACCGCTGAGCTCACCACAGGTGCGGCCAGCAACGATCCGGACGTCGGACTTCGTGCGGTGGCGGCGCTTCGGCATCTGGCCGAGCACCTCGAAGCACTGCAGGTCGACAACGCCCGCGACCGCGGCTGGTCCTGGCAGGAGATCGCGACCCGACTCGGGGTCAGCAAGCAAGCCGTGCACCGCAAGCACGGCCGACGGACAGGGAGACGGTGATGTTCGAACGCTTCACAGACCATGCCCGGGCCGTCGTGGTCGACGCACAGGGCCATGCGCGCCGGCTGGGCCACCACCACATCGGGTCCGAGCATCTCCTGCTCGCGATCGCGGGATCCGACGCGGAGGCCGGAGAGATCTTCCGGGCCCGAGGTGTCGCGCCGGACGACGTCGAGGCCGCGCTGCGACGACTGCTCGGAGCGGGCCCGATCGAGTCGCTGGACCGGGATGCCCTGGCCTCCATCGGGATCGACGTCGACCTGGTCCGCGACAGCCTGCAGGCCGCATTCGGAGCAGACGCGATCCGTACGCCGTCCGCCCGCCGATCACGGCGCTGGTGGCGCCGTCGCGACGACACTGTGGTCCGCGGGCACATCCCGTTCACTCCGCAGGCCAAGGCCTGCCTCGAGGGCTCGCTCCGCGAGGCCCAGCGGCTGCACGACCACTACCTCGGCGTCGAGCACCTCGCGTTGGCGCTCACGTCGCAGACCGACGGCCTCACCCCGCGCATCTTCACGGCGCTGAACACGTCCGGGGCCGGGCTACGCCGCGAGATCCTGGAACGGCACCGACGCGCGAGCTGAGCCGGTGTTGTCCCGATCCGTCACAGGTCGTACGCCGGAGGATGCCGCGGCTGGTAGAGCATCATTTCGCCGGCGCCAGGGACCCTCACCGTCGTCGTCAGGCCGAAGCCGTCGTCGCGGACCTCGCGGGTGAACTCCGCGCCCTTGGCCTCGAGCGCGGCGACGGTCGCCGCGATGTCGTCGCACATGAGCGTGATCTCGTGGTGCTGTCCGGTCGACCACTGCGCGTCGTCCTGACCGCCTGACGCCGGATGTACGCCGAGCTCGGATGGTCCAGTCTTGAAGATCAACCATCCGCCGCGCGCGTCGACGTGCGGCCACCCGAGGACGTCCCGGAAGAAGGCCCGCGCGGCGTCGGCGTCATCGGCGTAAACGAGGGTGTGGACCGCCGTAATCATCCGGCCACCCTAGAACTCCGTGGACTGGTCCGTCACCGGTTGGTACACAAGGGCGCATGCCGACCGAGCCGACGCGTTACGAGTGGCGCGGCGAGTTCGCCAGCGCCGAGGTGGACGCGCTGCATGCCGAAGGGTTCGATCACGCCCTCCTCGGCGACGACTGGCGTGGGCAGGTGGAGCGGCACAGCCTCGGCTGGGTCTGCGCGCGCCAAGGCGACCGGCTCGTGGGTTTCGTCAACGTCGCCTGGGACGGCTCCGTGCACGCGTTCGTCCTCGACACGATGGTCACGGCGGCGGCCCGGCGGCAGGGGATCGGCGCGGAACTCGTCGCGGAGGCGGTGCGTGGGTCACGCGCCGCCGGCTGCGAGTGGCTGCACGTCGACTTCGAGGACCACCTGCGCGCCTTCTACTTCGACGCGTGCGGTTTCACCCCGACGAACGCGGGCCTCATCCAGCTGTGACACCCCGGGTCAGAACCTCCATGTTGTGCTCGTCCGGATCGTCGAAGTAGAAGCCGCGGGCGCCGCCCGACCGCCTGTCGACCTCGCCGGTCTGCTGATGGCCCGGGTCGGCCCAGTAGGTGATCCCGGCCGCCTCGACCCGTGCATGGATCGCGTCGAAATCCTCGTCGGCGACCGCGAAGGCGTAGTGCTGGGACGAGATCGTCGCCGGCTGGACGGTCATGAAGTCCAGCGTGACCCCGTTTCCGGTCTCGATGGGCAGGAATGGGCCCGTCGGTGCGCCGATGGGCAGGCCGAGGACGTCGGCGAGGAAGGCGGCGGACCGCTCCTTGTCCCGGGCCCGGACGATCGTGTGATCCAGTTCGATGTTCATCTCTCGCATCCTCCCGATCAGGCCGGCGGCGCCGGCGGAGTTGCTTGGCTCAGGTGCAGGCTGGCGAGCAGCCACCGGCCGGCGTCACGGACGAAGACGTGGGTGGTGCGGAATCGACCGTCCGCCGGACGACCCTGATACGTCGCCTGCTGGGTATGGTGCCCGATCGCGATGGCCGTGGCACCGTGGTCGCGAATCTCGACGTCGTCCCACACGAGGGTTGCGCCGACGGCGAGAACCTCGGTACGGATGTCGTCACTCATCTGCGTTCCTCCCGTCGGGCTGGTCGTCCTCGGCCGGACTCATCCCTTGCCCCGGCCGATACATCTGAGGTGGCTTGTTGCCGGCGGACTGCCCACCGTCGATCGGTACGACGGTTCCGGTGACGAACGACGGCTCGGGCGAACAGAGCCAGAGCACGACCTTCGCGACCTCGGCTGCGGTGCCGACCCGGCGCATCGGGGTCGACTGACCGGCCATTCGCTGCGCCTCCGGACCGGCCGCGTCGAGGTGCTCGGTCAGGATCGGGCCCGGCGCGACGACGTTGACCCGGATTCCCTGGTCGGCGTAATCGAGCGCCGCGACCTTGGTCAGGCCGATGATCCCGGCCTTGCCCGCGACGTACGCCGCGAGGTTCGCGGTGCCGCTCAGGCCGGCGGTCGAGGCCATGTTGACGATCGCGCCGCCGCCGGCGGCGAGCATCGCCGGGATCTGGTACTTCATCCCGAGGAACGTGCCTCGGATGTTGGTGGCGATCCCGCGGTCGAACTCCGCCGGGTCGATGTCCGCGAGCGGGGCTGGCCGGGGGCCGTCCGTGGCGTTGTTGAACGCCGCGTCCAGCCGGCCGAAGGTCGTGAGGGTCCGGTCGACAAGGTCCCGCATCGAGTCCACATCGGAGACGTCGGTGCGCACGCCGATCGCGCGGCCACCGTCCGCCTCGATCCGGGCGACGACCGACCGCAGCGCGTCGGCGTCGCGTGCAGCCAGAACGACCGACGCTCCTGCTGCGGCGAAGGCCTCCGCGGTCGCCGCGCCGATCCCCCTACTCGCTCCGGCGACCAGCGCGACCCGGTCCCACATCGGTGCTTGCGTCATGTGAATCTCGGTCATGCCGCGAACGTTAGAGATCTAATCATGCGATGTCAAACGGTTCGATACCTGCGGATGGTGTTAGCCTGCTGCCATGCCCAGACCCACCCGTCCGCCGCTCGGCCTGGAACTCGCCCGTACCGCGAAGATCGTCAGCCGGGCGTTCGACGATGCGCTCACCCGGGCCGGCGGATCCCAGCCGATGTGGTTGGTGCTCATCTCGCTCAAGAGCCGGCAGCTGGCCAACCAGCGTGAGCTCGCCGAGGCGGTCGGCATCCAGGGCGCGACCCTCACCCACCACCTCAACGCGATGGAGTCGGCGGGGTTGGTCACGCGGCGTCGCGACCCAGACAACCGACGCGTCCACCTGGTGGAGCTCACCGCGGCCGGCGACGCCCTGTTCCTCCGCCTGCGGGACGCAGCGGTCGCTTTCGACAAGTCCCTTCGCCGCGGGCTGCAGGACAGTGACGTCGCCCGGTTCGAAGAACTTCTCGGCCACCTGCGCGACAACGTCTCCTGAGCCGGCCGAGATGAGCGCTAGCGGCCGTAGACGGATACGTGTCGGACGCTTCTGGCGTCAAAGGGCTCGCGCTGCCATCCGGCCCACCGCGAGTGCAGACGCAGCCCGGCGATCCGTGCCATCAGATCCATCTCGCTCGGCCACACGAAACGGGTGACGATGGGGGACAGCCGGATGCCGTCGGGCGCCAACGTCACATGGCATTCGTCGAGTAGCTGGGTCACGCGGTCGTAGCGGCCGACGTCGAGGGTGACCTTGTCGGTCGCCACCGCCTCGGCGTCGACGTACTGGTCGCGTCCGGCGTTCATCGGGTCCGGCACGGCGGCCTCGACGAGGAAGACACCGTCGTCGGTGAGATGCCGGGCGACGTTTTCGAAGCAGCGCACCTGGTCGTCCTGGGTCAACAGATTGAACAGCGTGTTGAAGACGAGGTAGATCAGCCGGTAGGTGCCGGGAACCGGCACCTCGGCCATGTCGCCCGGCGTCACCTCGATCTGGTCGCCGCCGGGCTTGCTGCGAAGTCTCGCGATCATTGCCGTGGACTGCTCGATGCCGTCGACCCGCACCCCGGTCGCGGCGAGCGGCAGGCCGATGCGTCCGGTGCCGATCGCGAGTTCGAGAACGGGTCCGTCGCCGGCGAGCCGCCGCAGGCAGTCGACCGTCTCGGCCTCGTCACCACGCAGGGTGTCGTCGTACGTGGCGGCGACGTCCTCGCCGAAGCTGTTCATCGGGTCGAAGCGCACGCCGGAGTAAGACACGCGCCACTTTCGGCTGGCAACCGGATTTACCCGTCAGGACTGCTCCGCCACGGCGGCGGCAAAGCGCGAAGCGAGGGTTGCGACCGCGGCACGAAGTTCGTGCCCGCCGTCGACGCGGAAGCCGAACGGCACGCTCGCCAGCCATTCCTGCGCATACATCGTCGGATTGCTTGTGCTGCCGACGAGTACGCAGCCTTCCCCCATTGCGTCAAGGCGTCCCATGGGAGGCCGGATCCACGGCGCCACCTCCGCCACGGGAGCGTCGAACACGACGCGGGTGGGAAACTCCCAGCCGCTGCCGAGGTTTTCCTCGAGCGTGGCCACTGGGTCGAGGTCGTCGGGCGGATCGAAGCCGTGCGGCGTCTGCTGGACGTCGCGGACCCGGTCGACCCGGAACGTGCGGATCGCGTCCGTTCGAGGGACGTGGCACAGGAGATACCAGCGTCCGTAACGGACGACGACTGCCCACGGATCCGCCTCGATCTCCCACTCGTTGCCGGACTCGCTCCGATACGTGATCAGTACGCGACGCCTGGCTGCGATAGCCGCGACAAGTGCGCTGGTGGTGGCCGGATCCGGACGGGCTGAGTAATGGTCCGGTGCAGCCGACGCGTGCTCGCGCAGCGCGGCCGCCTGCCGGCCGACGTTCTCGGGCAGTGCCCGGATGACCTTGCCCAGTGCAGTGCCGACGAGGTCGTCGGCGCCGGCCGGCTGGCGATCCAGCGCCGCCATGACCAGGTCAAGTGCCTCGGCCTCCGTGAAGACGACCGGAGGCAGCCTCGTTCCGCGCCCGAGCCGGTAACCACCGTGGGGGCCACGGGCGGACTCGACGGGGATGCCCGCCTCTCGGAGGATTCCGACGTACCGGCGCGCGGCTCGCTCCGTGACACCCAGCCTCGTCGCGAGTTCGTCGGCCGTCGTGCCGGGCCGGCCCTGGAGGATCTCGAGGGCACGCAGGGCACGCGCGGTGGGGCTGAGATCGGTCGGCACTCGAGCAGCCTAGGCGACTACATCGAAGAACCGGAAGCAGAACGTCCGGAATATGTCCTAGCGTGATCTGACGCACTGGAGAAAGAGGATTGACCGTGGAGATCGTGCTCATTGCCGGCCTGTGGCTCGACGGATCCTTCTGGGCCGATGTCGTGCCCGCCCTGGAGGAACTCGGCCACCGTCCCGTGCCGCTCACCCTTCCGGGCCAGGGTGACGGATCCGCGTCCGCCACCCTCGATGACCAGGTGGCAGCGGTGCTCGCCGCGGTCGACTCGGCCTCCGAGAAGCCCATGGTGGTGGGGCATTCCGCCGCCGCCACACTCGCGTGGCTGGCCGCCGACGCACGGCCGGAGAAGGTGGCCAAGGTCGCGATGATCGGCGGCTTCCCGTCCGTCGATGGGGCCACCTACGCCGACATGTTCGAGACGAAGGACGGCGGGATGCCCTTCCCGGGCTGGGGTCCGTTCGAGGGGCCCGACTCGGCCGACCTCGACGAGGCGGCCAGGCGCAGTTTCGCGTCGGCGACGATCCCGGTCCCCGAGGGGGTGACCAAGGGCGTCGTGCACTACGCGGACGAGCGACGCTTCGACGTCCCCGTCGTGCTCGTGTGCCCCGAGTTCACCCCGGCCGAGGCTCGGGGGTGGATCGATGCGGGGGAGGTGGCCGAGCTCCCCAGAGCCAAGCACCTCGACTACGTCGACATCGATTCGGGCCATTGGCCCATGGTCACGAAGCCGGCCGAACTCGCCCGGCTCCTTTCCGCCGCTGGCGAGGCCTGAGATGGCGAAGCAGTCGGGAGCCGAGTCGACGTCGTCGTACACGACGCGACCCCTCGACGCCTCCACGTGGGATGCCTTCGCGGAACTGGTCGAGCGCAACAACGGGGTCTTCGGCGGTTGTTGGTGTATCGGGTATCACCCGGAGCGTCGCCAGCGGGGAGTCAGCCGTCGCGACATCAAGGAGGATCGGGTGCGGACAGGCCGTTCGCACTCTGCGCTCGTCCTCGACGAGAACGGCGCGGCACAGGGATGGTGCCAATACGGCAGTCCCGAGGAACTCCCCGGCATCAAACACCTGCGCGAGTACGAGAAGGACGCGCCGGCGTGGCCGGACTGGCGGATCACCTGCTTCTACGTCGACACGAAACATCGTGGTCAGGGTGTGGCACGCGCGGCGCTCGAAGGCGCGCTCGACCAGATTTCCCGAGCCGGCGGGGGCCTCGTCGAAGCGATCTCGGAGGTGACGGCTGGGCGCGAGACGCCGGGCCGTTTCCTGTTCAGCGCGACCGTCGAGCTCTTCGAGGACTACGGATTCACCCGTGGCCGACAGGTTGGCAAGCACGCCTGGATCGTGAGCCGAGTAGTCGATCCGATCTAGGCGCTTAGGGCGCTGCCACGGTCATGGCCGTGCTACGTCGTAGGGCGTCGCAGCGTGTCAGCGAGCACGGCGAGGGTGGCGTCGACGACGCGGTAGTAGGCCCATTTACCGCGCTGTTCGCGGGTGAGCAGTCCGGCGTCGACAAGCTGCTTGAGGTGATGGGACACCGTGGGCTGGGACAGGTTGACCGGTGCCGTCAGATCGCAGACGCACGCCTCGGCGTCCTCGTGCGCGGCGATCAGGGAGAGCAGACGGACCCGGGTCGGGTCGCCGAGGGCCTTGAAGATGTGGGCCAGCTGTTCGGCAGCGGACTGATCGAGCACACCGCTGGTGACCGGGCTGCAGCAGGCGGCGAGGTCGGATTCGAGCAGCGGCAGAGCGGATGGCATACGCCGAGTGTGGCACACCCATTGACATACGTCGATGTATCGACCACAGTCGATGTATTAAGACTGGTCGATCCGAGGAGCGTTCGTGGCGGATATCGAGATGCGCGAGCAGGTGCGGCAGCGGTACGCCGCTGCAGCGACGAAGGCCGAGTCGTGTTGTTCGACAGGGTCGTGCGCGCCGGAGTCGGTGCAGGTCGACGGGTCGTTCGGCGCCGGTCTCTACAGCGCGGCGGAGCAGGGCGAGCTGCCGGCGGAGGCGCTGGCGGCCAGTCTGGGTTGCGGCAACCCGATGGCTGTCGCCGACCTGCAGGCCGGCGAGCGCGTCCTCGATCTCGGATCCGGTGGCGGCATCGACGTACTGCTATCGGCCAGAAGGGTCGGTCCGAGCGGATTCGCCTACGGCGTGGACATGACCGACGAGATGCTCGAGCTCGCCCGCGCGAATGCGGTGACGGCCGGCGCGGCCAACGTCGAGTTCGTCAAGGGAACCATCGAGGAGGTGCCGCTGCCCGACGCCACCGTCGACGTCGTGATTTCCAACTGCGTCATCAACCTGTCGGTCGACAAGCCTGCGGTGCTGGCGGAGATGTTCCGCGTTCTTGCCCCTGGCGGTCGGATCGGGATCTCGGACGTTGTCGCCGAGGATCACCTCACGCCCGCGGACCGGGCGGAGCAGGGCTCCTATGTCGGCTGCATCGCCGGTGCGCTGTCCCGACGCGAATACCTGGACGGGCTGGCCGGCGTCGGCTTCGTCGACGCGGAAGTGACCTTCACTTCCGAGGCCGCACCCGGCATGCACAGCGCGATCGTGCGGGCGAGCAAGCCGCCGCTGCCCACCGATGAGTGACTTGGTCACCGAGTCTCCAGCCGTCAGGGCGGACGCCCCGGTTCTTGCCCGGCTGTCGACGCTGGACCGCTTTCTGCCGGTGTGGATCGTCGCCGCGATGGCGGTCGGGATCGGGCTGGGCCGGGCCATACCGGGTCTGGCTGACGCCCTGGACACCGTGCGGGTCGGTTCGGTGAGTTTGCCGATCGCGGTCGGGCTGCTGCTGATGATGTATCCGGTGCTCGCCAAAGTCCGGTACCGGCAGCTCGACCGGGTCACCGGCGATCGTCGGCTGCTGGTCACCTCGCTGTTTCTCAACTGGATCGTCGGTCCGGCGTTGATGTTCGCGTTGGCGTGGCTGTTGCTGCCGGACCTGCCGGCGTACCGCACCGGCCTGATCATTGTCGGGCTCGCGCGGTGCATAGCGATGGTCCTGATCTGGAACGACCTGTCCTGCGGTGACCGCGAGGCCGCCGCGGTGTTGGTCGCGATCAACTCGGTGTTCCAGATCGTCGCGTTCGGCCTGCTGGGCTGGTTCTACCTGCGGGTGCTGCCCGGGTGGCTCGGACTGCACCAGACGAACGTGCACTTCGGGGTCGACACCATCGTCGTATCCGTCCTGGTGTTCCTCGGCATCCCGCTGGCCGCAGGTTTCCTCACGCGCACCCTTGGCGAGCGGGCGAAGGGCCAGGATTGGTACGAGACCCGCTTTCTGCCGAAGATCGGACCGATCGCGCTCTACGGGTTGCTGTTCACCATCGTCGTACTGTTCGCCCTGCAGGGTCACACCATCACGTCCCGGCCGCTGGACGTGGCACGGATCGCGCTTCCGCTGCTGGCCTATTTCGCGATCATGTTCGGCGGCTCCTTCGCGCTAGGTCACCGGTTGCGGCTCGGCTACGGCAAGACCGACACCCTGGCGTTCACCGCCGCCGGCAACAACTTCGAACTGGCGATCGCCGTGTCGATAGGGGTGTTCGGAGTCACCTCCGGGCAGGCGCTCGCGGGGGTAGTGGGACCGCTCATCGAGGTCCCGGTCCTTGTCGCTCTCGTCTATGTCGCCCTCTGGCTGCGGACCCGGCTGCGCTGGACCATGCCGCCGGGACACAACGACATGCGCAGCGCAGCTGTGCCCTTGCGTCGCTGAGCGAAGCAAGGGCACAGCGACCCAGCGACGTCGTCCCACCCAAGGGGGCATGATGACCACCGCCGACTCCCCAGACCTTCCACGGCGCGTGCCGGAGGTGTTGTTCGTCTGCGTGCACAACGCCGGCCGATCCCAGATGGCCGCCGGCCTGCTCGACCACCACGCCGCCGGCCGGGTGCACGTCTGCTCCGCCGGTTCCGCCCCAGCCGGCCAAATCAATCCGGCGGTCGCCCAGGTGATGGCTGAGGTCGGCCTGGACCTGTCCAAGGAGTTCCCGAAGCCGCTCACCGACAACGTCGTCCAGGCAGCTGACGTCGTCATCACCATGGGTTGTGGTGACGCCTGCCCCGTCTACCCGGGCAAGCGTTACCTCGACTGGGAGCTCACCGACCCTGCCGGCCTCCCGGTCGAGGAGGTCCGGCCGATCCGCGACGAGATCGACCGGCGCGTCCGCGACCTGCTGGACGAGCTCGTTCATTGACCACGCGCTACCCGCGGAACTGAGCGACGAACGTCTCCTGCTCGGCAGTTTCAACGGCCTTGGCGCAGTACGCCGTCCGGACCCAGTCGACCGCGTCGTGAATGCGATTCGGTGTCGATGTCGGTCTACTTGCTACGGACCGTCATCGACCTTGGTGCCGGCGGCTTTGGCGGTGCGCTCGATCTCCGCGCGCCGGGCGGCCCAGAAGGCCTCATCGCGCTGCGGGCGTGCGTCGGCTGCGGTCCCGGTTGAGCCGTCGAGCTGTTCGCGCAGGATGTCGGCGTGTCCCGCGTGCCGGCTGGACTCGGTGAGTATGTGGACCAGGACGTTGAACAGCTTCACGTTGGGGCGTGGCCACCAGGGCACGTGGCCGGGGGAGTCGATGGCGAGGGCGGTGATCGTCGCGTCCGAGTGCTCCCACACGCGCCGGTAGCGGCCGATGATCTCCTCCCGAGTCTCTTGCTCGGTCGCCCACATGTCTGAACCGCGCGCCTCGGCGGCGTCCCACCGGGGGAGAGGTTCGGGGAACGGCCGGTCGAAGACCTCGCCGAAGTACCTGGACTCCCACAGCGACTCGTGCTTGACCAGGCCGAGAAGGTTCGTTCCCGTCGAGGTCAGCGGCCGGCGGACGTCGTACTCGGAGAGCCCGTCGAGTTTCCAGAGGATCACCTCGCGGATCTCTCGCAGATCGCTGTGCAGGTACTCCTTCGCGAAATCATCGATCATGCGACATGAGCCTGCCATACGCCGCCGCGCGCGGTTTTTGGTCTTACGCAAAGGGGTTCGCGGAGGCCACGGAGTCCCGATCCTCCGCTGACATCCCGGCGGCGAGAAGGATCTTCTGCACGACCGTGTTCTTGCCGGCGACGTAGTCGTCGATGGACTCGAGTTCCTCTTCAGCGAGGGCCCTCTTCACCCCGGCGTACTCGTCACGCAGGTCCGTATTCGAGCGAAGCGTCTCCCGCACCGCCAGGTGATTGCGCAGAGCAAGGCAGCCATCGACGCACACGTATACGTTCCGGCGTGGTTGGTCGTCGGGGGCCTTGAATGCGTGTCTGTCGTCGATGCCGAGTTCACCTTGGTAGGCGTAACCAGCTGCCTCCAGGGCGGCGAGCGCGTGAGGTAGTGCCTCCGAGCCTACGACGATGTCGATGTCAATGATCGGTTTAGCCGGCAAGTCTGGTACTGAGGTGCTTCCGACGTGCTCGAGGGCCAGGACGTCGACTCCGCTGAGTGCGATCGACAGTTCACGGCTGACTCGTTCGAAGTCTGTCTGCCACTGAGGATCGTATGGGGCGACCGTTACGCGCATTCCCCGATGATGCCTGGCCGGGAGTCGGTGTGAAGCAACAGGTCGTCGGAATCGGAGTTCCTGGTCATGCCGCAGTACCGGCGTCTCGGCGTTCGGCGGCGAGGTACGCCTTCGACCTGTTCGGACGCGGCGATTCCGCATGCCGACGTGCTCCGTCACTGAGACGGCACGCGATGCGCGGTGACGATCCAGGCGCGGGAGTCGAACCAGACACCGTCGTCGCTGAGATGCGCCGCGAAAATCTCGCTCAGGCGCTCGACCGCGCGCGCCGCAGCGGCGGAATCCAGCCGCTTCAGGACCTCGCTGGTACAGGTAAACCCTCGGACCCAGTCGAGGGCGGAAGCAACGTCTGAACCGTAGAAGACCGGTTCGTGCACGTCGGCGAAAGCGATATCGGCGAACCCTGCGGTCTGCAGGAGATCCTTCACGGTCGGCGGGTCGGCGAGCGAGAACGCGTCCGGTCCCCCGGGAGCTTCGGCCACTGGTGCGTCGGTCGTGTCGAGGGATTGGCGGATAGCGACGGCCCACTCGTTGCGCTCGTGGGCCTGCCAGACCATCATCACCAGGCGCCCGGCCGAGCGCAGCGACCGGCCGATGTTGGCGAACGCGGTGACGGGGTCGTCGAAGAACATCGTGCCGAACCTGCTGATCGCGAGGTCGAAACGCCCCGGTGGAAAGGGGTGGACCTGCGCGTCGGCGTGCTGGAAGGTGACGTTGCGGAATCCTTCTGCCCTGGCGAGCTTCCGGGCGCGCTCGATCGCGGACGCCGAGATGTCGACTCCGAGCGCATTTCCCGCCCGGGCTCTGCGCGCTGCCGCCCGGGTCGTCTGCCCGCTCCCACAACCGATGTCGAGGACGCAATCGTGGAGCTGGACACCACACGCCCGGCGCAGGACGTCGTTGTGCCGTTGTAGCTCGGCGTCATAACCGCTGAGGCCGGGTGCGGGATCGCCTACTGTGGGTCGCATCACGGTTCCCTCACGACGGGTCGTCAACTCTCGAGGCAGGTCCGGAGACGTCCGAGGTCCGCGGCGATGCTCTTACGTACGGGCGCCGCCATGGCCGGCGCCGCCCAGCGGAAGAAGGTCCCGGGTTCGCCGGTGGCGTGGATCGCGACGAGCGTCCCGCCGTCCGCGTCTTCCAACTCGTAGCGCACGACCATCGGAAATGGCCGGTCGACGGTCATCTCGACCGCCCAGTCCGGTTCGTGCCTGGTCACTACGTAACCGTAGGTGAAGGTCTTTCCGAGGAATTTCGCTGTCCGCTCGACCGTCATGCCCGGCTCAAGTGGTCCAGGGCGGGACGGCCGGCTCGAGGTGATGCCGCCGGTCCAGCGGAGGTCGTTGCCCGGATCGAACATGAAGGCGGCGATGTGCTGGCGCGGCCGGCGAACAAGGATCGTGGGTCGAACATCAACGGCCACGGCGCGGTCCTTCGGATGGTGAGAACGGGGTTATGGGGCGGGGAAGAAGGGCTGCGGTCGCCCGGTCGCAACGTAGATGGCAAGCCGGTCCAGGATGAGCGCCCAGGTCTGGGCGGTGTGACCGAGATCGCTCTCGGTGTACCCGTCGCCGAAGCCGTAGTGACGAAACAGCACCCCCGTTCCGCTCTCGGCGTGGGTGACCGCACCCAACTCCCATTCCCAGGTCGAGCCTTCCCAGTAGGGGAACCCTGAGGTCACGTGCATGCGGACGAGCTTGCCCGGCTCCGTGACGACGTCGACCTCGAGGTCGACGGGCGCCTGCGCGAAGCCGAATCGGGCCCGGTCGCCGGAAACGTCACATTCCGCCGTCCAGAAAGAGCGGTGACCATCGCTAGTCGACAGGATGTCGTAGAGCCGGCCGGCATCGGCGCTCACGTCTACGGCGAGGGTGATCCGTCCAGTCATGGGTCCTCCGGTTGCTCGCTGTCTGACGTTATTTTAGACTGTACTAAATTAAGCTAGGGCTAAAATAGCTGTCAACCGCCTGAGCGAGATGAGGCAGACTGACGTCACGGGAGGAGGCTGATCGTGGACGCGCTCCAGGTGATCGCCGCGCCGCGCCGGCTTCGCATCCTCGAACTTGTCTGGGACCAGGAACTTGCCGCCGGCCAGATCGCGGCCGAGTTCGACGTGTCCTGGTCGGCGATCAGCCAGCACCTGACTGTCTTGAGATCAGCCGGCTTCGTCGTCGAGCGCCGGGACGGGGCCAGCCGCCTCTATCGGGCGGACAAGGTCGCGCTGGGATCGCTGCGCTCGATCGTCGAGGATCACTGGCGCGGCGGGCTGAGCCGGATGAAGGACCTGGCCGAGGCTGAACAACGCGACAAGGACCAGTCATGACCGATCCGGGTGTCCTTGAGGTCTCCGTCCATGTCGCGGCCAGACCCGAGACCGTGTTTCCTTACTTCACCGACCCGTCCCGCTACACGCAATGGATGGGCGCGGACGCGGTGCTCGAGCCGGTGCCCGCGGGCACCTACCGGGTGCATATTCGGGACGGCGTCGAGGCCGTCGGCGAGTTCGTCGAAATCGATCCCCCGCACCGACTTGTTTTCACCTGGGGATGGAAACACGATCAGGCGGTCGCGCCGGGGACGACCCGTGTCGTGGTGACGCTCGAGGAAGAAGCGGGAGGGACCCGCGTCATCCTCCGCCACCACGACCTACCCGATGATGACCAACGCGGTCACCACGCCAAGGGCTGGCAGATGTATCTGGCTCGTCTCGCCGTCCGCGCCTCGGGAGCCGATCCCGGTCCGGACCCGAACGCGGCGGCATCCGGGCCCACACAACCCAAGGAAGGGTCGGCGTAGGTGTTGGCCGACGCGGATCGCGGCGTCATCGTTCCCCGCCTTCGGTAACGAACGCAAGGAGTGGGACGCCGGAGCCCGATTCGACTTCGAGAACCTGGAATACCGGCTCTAGCGGCACAACGAGCCATCACCTCGTTGGTCCCGGCCGCACCCGACTCAGCCCTTGTAGTGCCCAAGGAGGGTGAGCCATTCCGTCCGCGTCGGCTGAGGCACACCAGCCTGGCCCAACGCCGGGCCGAGTCGATCCATGAACTGCGCCTGTGCCTCTCTCGATTCCCAGACTTCCACGACAACGAGCCCAGAATCGCCGAACCCGCCTACATGGGTCTCGAGCGGCCCCGGCCAATCGCCGGCACCGGTCTCAGAGTCGACACCCAAGACCTTGTTGACTGCTGCGTACTGTTGTGCGGTGCCATCCGCGAACTCAAGAACGAGAACCTCAGACATAGTGACCCCTGTCCCCCGATTGCCACTTGCATCGACAAGCTTGACAGACTCACGCCTTGGAGGCGGCACACATCACGAAGAACCGGTCACGTTCTCCAAGCGGACGTCTCGCCGCCGTCACGGTGTCGCCGCTTTGCGCGGTCTCAGTCGCGTCGGTAGTACTCCGGGGCCGTGACGGATCTATTACGGTCCGTCGTGTCAACTGCAGCGCTCCAGGCGCAAGCGGGTCTTCGCTGTCTACCGGTCACCACGTCGACGGGAGCATTAGTCGATGGCTGCCTTTCTGATCACAGGCAATCCAGGTTCCGGAAAGACCTCGATCGCCAAGGAATTGACTCGGCAGGGCTTCACTGCAGTGGACACCGACGAGATCGCTGGTTGGGAGACTTCCGCGGGCGTTCGGGTCAGCCGGCCGGAGCACGCAACGAACGAGTGGCTGCTCAGCCATCGGTGGGTCTGGAGTCGCGATCGCTTGGAGGAACGCATCCGCGCAGAGACGACCGCTGGGCAGCACATCTTTCTCTGCGGAATTGCGATGAACCAGCGAGACATGCTCGACCTGTTCGACACGGTTTTCCTGATCTCGCTGGACCATGAAACGCAGCTCGCGAGACTCGACACGCCGGCCAACGCGCACCGAAACGAAGCCTTGCGGGCAGAGATCCTCGAAGGGCGACCGCTGTTTGAGCAGGAAATGAGGTCCGTCGGCGCCGTGGCCCTCGATGGGCGTCAGTCGACCTCGGTTCTCGTCCGCCGCATCGTGCAGGAGGCCCTTCAGACTTCGCGGCCTCACGAGTAGACAGGGTGTCGTATGCGATCCGGTGCTAGCCCGCCGTAGGGCGTCGGCCAGGTCGCCACCGTGCTGTCACTCTGGCCAAGGCGCCGTAGGTTCGTCAAGGGGGGTGCCTCGGGTGGGCGTCGGCGCGGTCCTCGGGGGCCGGCAGCAACCGAGTCTTGACGGGAACGAGACGGAGCCCTACCTTTCGCCGCATTGACAACGGTGTCGCATCCGAGTGTCATACGTGCCCTCCCGTTGCGGGGTCGTCGCCGGCGGGCGACGACAGCTGGACAGCACGTACCCGCGCCGGTCGAAGGAGACATGTGCCCGCCCGAAAGCTCTTTGGAAGGCGCCCTTTTCAGGGCATCCTTGTGGTTCTGATCGCTGCCGTGACGGTTCTTGCGTCCGCAATATCGGGATTCGCGACGGCACCGCCTGGCCCTTCCAGCACCGGTGCGACGAACCTGGCTAGGGCTCGGGTCGCTGCCGACGTGTTGATGCAGTCCTACGACCCGGCGAAGGCATGGTGGCCGTCCAGCTGGTGGAATTCGGCGGTCGCCATCCAGACCATCGGCGACTACATGCAACGCACCGGTGACCGGCGTTACGTCCCCGAGATGGACAATACCTTCGAGAAGGACAAGGGCGTATTCCCGCCGGGCGTGCTTTCCGGCGACCCGCTGCTCGGAAATTTCACCAGCCGCGCCATCGATGACACCGAATGGTGGGGGCTGGCCTGGGTCGAGGCGTACGACCTCACCGGCAACCACAAGTACCTCGACATGGCGGTGAAGATCGCGACGTACGTGGACGGCTACTGGGACCCGTCCACCTGCGGTGGTGGGGTCTGGTGGAATGCCGAGAAGACCTACAAGAACGCGGTCACCAATGGTCTGTTCATCCGGCTCACGGCGGAGTTGCACAACCGGATCCCGGGCGACAAGACGTGGCTTTCCCGCGCGAAGACGGCGTGGACCTGGTTCATTGCGAGCGGCATGATCAATTCTTCTGGGCTGGTGAACGACGGCCTGACCGATACCTGCCAGAACAATGGCCAGACCGTGTGGAGCTACAACCAGGGACTCGCGATCGGCGCCGGCTTGGAACTGTGGCGCGCCACGCATGATCCATCGGTTCTTCGGACGGCGCGTCACCTCGCCGACGCGGCGATCACCGCCCCGGAACTAGTGTCCAACGGCATCCTCACCGAGTCCTGCGACGCCCTCGACCAGACCTGCGACGACAACGGTAAGCAGTTCAAAGGCATCTTCATGCGTTACATGATGGACGCGGCCGATACGACGAACGATCCACGCTACGTGGCATTCGTACAGAAACAGGCAACGAGCATCTGGACCAGCGATCGCGACGCCTCAGACCGACTAGGCGAGCGCTGGTCCGGTCAGGACGGTGTGGAGCACCCGAATGTGCGTGACTGGCGGACCCAGGCGAGCGCACTCAGTTCATTGATCGCTACCGTCCCGCGTCCCGCACCGCAGAGATCGTTGTCGGCGACGATGTCCCCGGCGCAGCCGGTCGTGATGCCGGCCGCGAGCGGTACGACGCATCTGACGGTGGACCTGGGCGTCGCGGCTACAGCGCCGACAGGCACACAGCTGAGCGTGCACATCACCACGGCCGCGCCCGCCGGTTGGTCCGTGGCGTCCACGCAACAGACCATCACGCTGCATCCGCACGGCAACGCCGATCCGGTGAAGGGGACCGTGCCGCTGACCGTGACGCTGCCAGCGACCGCCGCAGACGGGCACTATGCGGTCACGGCGACCGCCACCGCGGCACCGGGCCTGCGTTTCGATGCCACGGCCGACATCCTGATAGCGCACACGATCGACTTCGACACCGGAACCGCGGCCGAGTCTCCGTGGCTCTGGGACCCGGACAGCTCGCAGAGCAACGGCGTGCAGAACCGGTTCGCCGACGGCAACAGCTACTTCGTCTACCGGTTCCCGTTCCCAGCGGATACGACGTCGGCGCAGGTGACTCTGACGATCGACAACGAGTTCCTGGTCCAGGCCAG
Organism: uncultured Actinomycetota bacterium; assembly: GCA_963775655.1. Classification (GTDB taxonomy): domain Bacteria; phylum Actinomycetota; class Actinomycetes; order Mycobacteriales; family QHCD01; genus DASXJE01. The sequence goes on from CAVZJT010000003.1 coordinate 132,819, forward strand.
CCCGGACGGACAGAACTGGACCACGCTGCTCTCCGAGACCCAGGAGATCCACGACGGTTCGAACAAGGCCGATCGCACGGTCGACCTCACGCCGTACCTCGGTCCGGACAAGGCTGCGTACGTCCGGGTGGCTGACAGCTTCCCGCAGGACGGGTGGGGCGGCCGCGTCTACCACGTCTCGGCCACCTACAACTAGCTGTCGATTCGTCCATCGGAGGTTCCGGAAGCAGACCGTCCGGGATCAGCGTTATCTTGCTGCCCATGACAGCGACCAACGAGCCGGCCGACCAAGCCCACGCGTTCCCCGCCGAACAGGTTCATGCGCAGTTCGGACCGCACAGGTTCTACGCCGGCGCGGGCGGCGGCAGCCATGAGTTCCGCGGCGCCCGGTTTGAGGTCGCGGACCTGCGCGGCGCCCGGTTCACCGATTGCGACCTGACCGGCGTCACGATCAGGGACGGCTGGCTGGTGAACGTGAGCATCTCGGGCTACCTCAGCGATGTCACGGTCAACGACGTTGACGTGAGCGAATTCGTCAGCGACGAGCTGGACCGTCGGCACCCGGAGCGAGTGCAGCTCCGCGAGTGCCAGACGGCCGATGACGTCCGCGCGATGTGGGACACGATCGAGCGGCTATGGGCGCAGGCAGTCGAGCGTGCTGGGCGGCTGCCCGCTGCGGCGCTGACCGAACAGGTCAACGAGGAGTGGTCGTTCGCGCAGACGCTGCGCCATCTGATCTTCATCACCGACGCATGGGCCAGCCGGACGGTGCTGGATGAGGAAATGCCCTACCACCCGCTCGGCCTGCCGCAGAGTTGGTACCCGGCAGCGGACGCGGCCGCACTTGGCATCGACCTGACCGCGCAGCCCAGCTACGCCGAGATCCTGGCCGCCCGCGCCGACCGGATGGCGGTGATGCGGCGCATCGTGGCCGGCCTGAGCGATGTCAACCTGAAACGGCTATGCCACCGCTCGCCGGCGCCCGGTTACCCGGACGAGGAGCGCACCGTGATCGACTGCACCGGCGTCGTACTGGACGAGGAGATCGAGCACTATCGGTTCGCGATCCGCGACCTGGCGGCGCTGGAACCCAGTTAGCAGGCCTACTCGGAGGTGTCATTCCCGGCGATCTAGTTGTCCACGGGGCTCAGCCCGGTGATGGCGTCGACCTCAGCCTCGGTCAGTCGGAGAGCGGCTGCGGCCAGGTTCTCTTTCAGATGCCCGACACTCGTTGTGCCCGGGATCGGCAGACAGCCGGCGGTGCGATGTAGCTGCCAGGCCAGGGCAGCCTGTTGTGGCGTCGCACCGAGTCGCTGGGCGATGGGGTCGATCACGGCGTGGAACGGCTCGCCGTCTGGGCCGACCGGCACGGTACCGGGGTGCCAAGGCGAGAACACGATGCCCTTGTCAACAGCGATCTTCCGGACGGCGGCTCCGTCCCGGACAGCGACGTTGTACTGGACCGTGACCGCATCGATCTCGGTAATTGTCAGCGCAGTCCGTAGCTGGTCGGCATTGACGTTGGACAGGCCGATGTTGCGGATGATTCCGTCCTGACGCATGCCGGCCAGCGTCTGCACGATCTCCTCGAATGGTGCGTCCGTCATGGTGGGGGTGTGCAAGTAGTAGAGGTCGATGTGATCCAGACCGAGCCGTCGCATGCTCATGTGCGCAGCTTGGCGGAGGTACTGCTTGTTGCCGACCGCGCTCATGTCGCTGTACTCGGGGCCGCCGCGCACGAAGCCGCCCTTCGTGGCGATCACCAGGTTCTCCGGGTACGGGTGCAGGGCTTCGCGGATCAGCTCCTCGTTGGAGTGCGGACCGTAGACGTCAGCGGTATCGACATAGGTGACGCCCAGGGCGACGACCTCGCATAGGAGCGCGATCGCCTTGTCATGGTCGGGGTACTCGCCCCAGACCTTTGGCCCGGTCAGTTGCATCGCGCCGTAGCCGATGGCACCAACGGTGAGGCCGTCGCCGATCGTGACCGTCGGTGGTAGGGATCGTTCGGACATGTCGTTGCTCTCTCTCGTGCTCACTTGATTTGGTCCGCCCTGGCAGGCGAGGTAGCCGCCGTCGACCTGGTTCGGGCCACCAGCAGGTCGCCGCAGAACGAGCGGATGGCGCGGTTGACCGTCTCGGGCTTTTCCCAGGGCATGAAGTGGCCGGCGCCCTTGACCCAGAACGGACCGACCGCTTCGGGGAAGGCGATCGCGCACCGCTGCTCGATGTGGTCGCCTATGGTCACCTGGTCGGCGCCGATCAATACCAGGGCCTGCTGCTGGACCGGCCGGTCGAGCATTTCCGGGGCCGACAGTGGCCGGGTGCCCATGACGACCTCGTAGTCGGCGAAGGAGGCACGTAGCCGGGCCGCGTCCCCGTACGGCTCGGTCAGGAAGGCCAGGTCCTTGTCGTCGAAGGCATCGGGCGGACACCACATACGGTGCCCGTAGAACTCACCGATGTAGCGGCGCCGCTGCTCGGGCGTATCCAGTTCGGCGACCAAGGCGTCGGCGTTGCGCCCCTGGAGCCGGTGGTAGTCGTAGACGGCCGGCTTGGGCCGGCTCGGCGGGATGCCCGCGGCTGCGAACGCCTCACCCAGGGCGGGCATGGAGTCGTCCAGGATCACCAGGCGGTCCACCCGCTCGGGGTGGCGGTTGGCCATGTCGTTGGCGATCATCGCGCCCAGATCGTGGCCGGCGACGACTGCGCCCTCCCAGCCGAGCCGGTCGAACAGGCAGGTCAGGTCGGTGTTGAACGCGTTGAGGTCGTAGAAGCCATCCGGCGCGAAATCGGAGTCGCCGTAGCCGCGCAGGTCCGGCGCGACGACGTCGAACCCGGCCTCGGCCAGCGGGACGAGGTTGTGCGACCAGATGCGGCTCGTGCAGGGGAACCCGTGGAGGAGCAGCAGCGGCACGCCGCCGTCGCCACGACGTCGCACCGCCAGCCGGTGCCCCGGGCGGACTTCGATCCTCACCGGCGCAATGACTTCAGCAGGAAGAACCATGCACTTGGTGTACACGATCACCAGCTAAACGAGTACTCAGGCGCCACAGCCGAGGGAGGGGCTCCCGGAACGGACAGCGCGTCAGGTACGACGTACGTCGACTGCGGCGGCCGGCTAGATCAGGCCAGCAGCGACGAGGGTGCCGAGTATCCATCGATCTCTGGGACGTCGCCGTGCCTCAGGGATGTACGCGAGAAGCTGACGCCGCGACCTGATGCTACGGGTTTGTAGTAGCTCGTCGACGTGGGCGATTGCCGCGCGCTCGGACGAAGTCGCGATGGGCTCAACGGTTCTGGTGATCTTGAGGATTTCGCCGCGGTACGCCCCATTGCGAAGCTGTCGGAATCGTTGAAGCGCTGGGCGGAGGCCGCGATTGGCGCCTGCAAACGGCATAGGTCAGCCAGTCGTGCCGCTGTACCGCTCGACCCGGCCCGTTGTGGTCGGTCAGCAGTCCGCGAAGCTCGTCAGCCAGCCGCCGGGTAAAGACGAACGTTGACCCGGGTCCAGGAGCCTCGAAAAGATAGTCGAGTCGGCGTTGCGGATAGCTCTTTCGGATCAGCGTCCGAGTCCCGCGAGCGGTGACTGCGGTAACGTTTGATGAGATGCCCTCGCAGCTCGCCGTGTGCAGGACCGCCGCGTGGTGGGTCAGCTTCGACGGCATCCAGACGTCGTCCTGATCGGAGAACGCGACCAACTCGGTCAGCGGTGCATCGCACAGAAGCCGATAGAAGTTGGCCGCGAATCCGCCGCTGGGCTCGATCCGCGGCAATAGCAGGACCCGGGTATCCGCCGCCGCCTTGTCGACCAGCCACTCCCATGTTCCATCGCCTGACTGGTCGTCGGACACCACAAGATGAACGTTGACGCCGGCCTGATTGAGGATCGAGTCGACTTGCTCAGGTAGATATCGCACCCCGTTATAGGTCGCCATCAGGACTGTCACGTTCGGCCGGCTTGGTAACCCCCGGTCGGGTGCAGTGAAGGTCATGGCGCTCCCCTTCGGTACAGCGTCTCGCACCGGCCAGACCGGAACGCACCCGATCTTCCAGGACACGGCCGATTTCGACCTCGAACCGGTCGAGAGCCAGATGTTTGGCGGTGGCATCCAGGAGGTTATCTATCGACCGACACTGCATTCCTGAGTACGCCGCAAACACAGCACGCGGTCAGGTTGATTCAACCGGCTCGCGCATCGTCCATTCGAGCGGCAGCGCCGCGAACCACATGACGTCGCGGCGCTCGCCCTGCCACACGCTGTGTGCGCGCATCGTCCCCTCGTGCACGAACCCCGCTCGGCGGGCCACCGCAGCTGACGCTTCGTTGTCCGCCTCGACCGTCAGGAAGACGCGGGCTGCACCCAGCTCGAACAACCACCGCGTGAGTAGAACCACCGCCCGAGTCGCGTAGCCGCGCCCGCGCGCGCTCGGCCCGATCCAGTAGCCGAACTGTGCGACGTCTGCCTTCGACCAGTCATCGACGCCGCAGCAGCCGACCAAGCCACCAGAACCCGCGTCCGTGATCGCGAATGCGACACCAGATGGTGGCTCCGTCGCGACGAACGCCCGCCAGCTCGACGCGAACTCGTCGATGATCGCTTCAGCGTCTTCGATCGAGAGCGGCGGAGCCGGTCGTCCGAGCCGGTCGTGGGCTCCGTTGTAGCGTCGGATCGCTGGATCGGCGAATGCTTCCGCCATGAATCCGGCGTCATCTCTCGACCAAGGTCGGAGAGTGACCACGCCATCCGAGAGCGATACCACCGGAACGTCGGCATCCGCTTCACGCACGTCTACCGACTCCTCCCGTTCCGTGTGATCCTGCACGCATCGAGCCCGGAGCTTACCGTCGAGCGTCCTTTGCACCGGGCCAAGGTGTGGCGTCCGCCGTCGGTACGGTTGCGCGACGCGTTTGCTGACCTTCTGCTGTTAACATCGCCCACGCTCAGGTCCGCCGCGCGGAAGGAGCTCAGCATGGACAATGCTGGCCGACCGGTGTTGGCGGCGACCGTTCATGACCCGGACCGTACCTTCTTGCCGGCGCTGCACCGGACGGGTCCGGCGCTGCGCGAGCTCTTCGGCGGGTTCGGGATTCTCGCGACTGAGCCGACATCGGACGATGTGGTGTCGTTTCTCGAGCACGAACTCGGGGCCGCGTTGGGGCGCGCACCGGCTGACGGGAACATCGGGCGTCACCGCCGCGAGTCTGTGCGCCTGGCGTCCGGTGATTCAGCCGTGCTGTATTCCGACCTCGACCACCTGCTGCGGTGGATCGAGGCCGACAGGCAAGAGGTGGAGAAGGTGCTGGCGTCCCTCGACGCCGACTTGATCGTGGTGGGGCGTACCGCGCGGGCGATGGCGGCCTGCCCGCGGCGTCTGCGGGACACCGAGGCGATCGTCAACCACATCTACGCGTTGACGGCCGGGCGGCGGTGGGATCTGATGTTCGCGGTTCGTCTGCTGTCACCGGCTGCGGCGAGGCTCATCGTGGAGCAGGCGCGTGAGGATTCACTGGCGAACGACGTCGAGTGGCCGCTGCTGATCGAGCGGGCCGGTCTGGGTGTGGGCTACCGCGAGGCGGACGGGTTGTCCTACCGGTTCCGCCGGGACTTCGACGCCGACTCCGACCAGCGCGACGGGGATCCGCTGCGCTGGATCGAGCGGGTCGAGTTCGCAAACTTGCATTGCCGCGTACTGAAGGACTTCCTCGACGGCGGCGCGCACGGCGCGGACTGCCGCGCATAGGGAACGGGTCGCGCGGGAGCTGCTCCAGGCTGAGCCGGGCCAGATCCATCCGCCAGGCGGCGTCCATCGCATACGCCAGGACCAGCTAGGGCTGATACGGAGGTGCTACGCCCCAACCCCACTTCGGCACCGGGGCTTCCTCGACGACGTCGGCGGCCCCAGGTTGAGAGTTGTGCATCGCCAGCCGGGTACCCCACTCCAGGTAGCCGACGAGGGCGGCCCGGAATTCAGGATCGGCCGGCAGGTCAGCGTCATCCGCGGCCAGACTCATCAGCGAGGCGAACCGGAACCGCTGCTCAGCAGTGATGCCGAGATTCCGATGATGCTCAAGCATGGCGTGGTAGCCGCCACGCGAGCTCGTATAAACGGCGGGACCACCGAAGACCTCGCTCCACCACTCGGTGACGTGCTCACGATGCTCGGCAGTCACGCCGCCCGGGAAGAAGGGGGACAACAAGTCGTCGCGTTCGACCCGGTCGTAGAACGCGTCGATCAGTCGCCGGAGGGCCTCACCGCCACCGGCCCACGCGTACAACGACGGGGGTTCAGTCACGGCACCACTGTAATCATGGCGCCGATCAGCACGAGCGCCCGGAGAACCGATCGGTTGAGGACCGACCGTCAGCTGGCCTCGCCGACGAGCGTGGCGTAGCGGGTCAGGTACAGCGGCCATCCGGCGTCACCGCTGACACCTTCGCCCACGGCCTGCCAGCCGGGGCCGTGCCGGTCGATGTTTCGGTGCTCCAACTCGACCCTGGTGCGCATCGGAGTCTCCGCAATGAACCGGACCTCGACCTCACTGGTGTTGTCGGGTGCGGTTTCGATCTGCCACTGCGGGCCGATGTCCCAGCTGAACACCACGCGAGCGGGTGGCTCGTAGGCGAGGATCCGCGCCCACCGGCATTCGCTGCCGTCGACGCCGCGGTCGTAGATGTGGCCGCCGACCCGCGGTTCGAAGACGGTCTCGGCGATCGGCGACGCGAGCAGGTTGTGTTCCGGCGGCTTGAAGTCGCCGAATCGTTCGGTGAACACAGTGAAGGCCCGTTCGACCGGTGCCTCGACGACGATCTGCTTGCGGACGACCGCGGTCGCTGCCTGCGTCATGACTTCTCCTTTGCCGGTTGTTCGACGACGTCCTTGTAGCCGGCCAACGCCCGGTTCCAGAACGTGTCGAGCTGATCGCGAAGTGCCCCCACGCCGACCGGGTTGAGCCGATAGATCCGGCGGGCGCCGGCTGCCTGCTCGGTGACCAGCCCCGCGTCTTTCAGCACCTTCAGGTGCTGGGACACCGCTGGCCTGCTGATCGGCAGTTCATCGGCGAGCTCGCGGACCGCTCGGGGCCGTTCCGCGAGGCGGTCGAGGATGGTGCGGCGGGTGCGATCGCCCATCGCGCTCCACCCATCCCCGGGTTGGTAAGCCTTCACGAACGGTAAGTATTATCTTACCGGTCGCCGCTCGTCAAGCTGCCCGGGTCAACGGGGCAGGAATTGCTTGGACCCGTCGAGAATGGTCGATCGATTGAGACGACCGGAGCTGGTTCCAGCGGGAGCCGGCTATGTCGCAGCGGATGTTCGCTGCGGATGGGGGTGTCAGATCAGGACCGCGTGATCAATGTCGGCGGAGGACCGGCCACGCTGCTGGATGCGTTGCTCGGCCGCGGGTTCGCGACGTCACTGTTCTCGACATCTCCACCGCCGGGCTGCTCGCCGTGCAACGGCGACCGGGATTGGTAGCCGAAGACGTCGACTGGCTAACGGCAGACCTACTCAGCTGGTGCCAGCCGCGAAGCGACGAAGTTCCCTCGGCGGAGGGCTTTTGACGTGCGGTTTTGTGGGTCGGGGTGACAGGATTTGAACCTGCGGCCTCTTCGTCCCGAACGAAGCGCGCTACCAAGCTGCGCCACACCCCGGTGATGCGGGACGAGTCTAGCCGACCCCCTCGGACCCCGGTGACCGCGGGACGAGGGTGAGCAGCGTGGCCTCCGGCGGGCAGGCGAAGCGGACCGGCGCGTACGGCGACGTGCCTAGGCCGGCCGACACGTTCAGCCACGAGTCATGCCAGCGGGACAGGCCGCGGCAGCGGCCCCGGTCGAGACCGCAGTTGGTCACCAGGGCGCCGTAGATCGGAACCCGGAGCTGCCCGCCATGCGTGTGCCCGCAGACGATGAGCTCGTAACCGTCGGCGGCGAACCCGTCCAGCACGCGCGGCTCGGGGGAGTGCGACAGCCCGATCCGGAGGTCGGCCGAGGGCAGGGCACGGCCGGCGATCTGGTCGTAGCGGTCCCGCCGGATGTGCGGGTCGTCGACCCCGGCGAGGGCGATGGTGCGGCCCGCCGCGGTCACCGTGGCCCGCGTATTGCTCAGGTCCTGCCAGCCGGCGGCGAGCATCGCGTCGCGCAGGTCGCGCCACGGCAAGGGGTCGCCCGGGCGTCGGCGCTTGTCGTCGGGGAAGAGGTACTTCAGCGGATTCTTCGGCCTCGGGGCGTAGTAATCGTTGCTGCCGAAGACGAACGCGCCGGGCCTCCCCAGCATCGGACCCAGGGCGGTCAACGCCCCAGGTACGGCGGTCTGCCCGGCGATGTGGTCGCCGGTGCTGAGGACGAGGTCGGGCTCGAGCGTGTCGAGCGCCCGGATCCATTCCTGCTTCCCGCTCTGACCGGCGGTCATGTGCATGTCGGACAGGTGTAGCACCCGCAGCGCAGCGCTGCCCGGAGCCAGGACCGGTACGTCGTACTGGCGCAGGGTCCAGCGGGTCCGCTCGATGAGTCCGGCGTAGGCCGTCGTGGCGGCCGCGGTCGTCAGCAGCGCGAGAGGCAGTCCGGTACGACGTCGCATCCCTCCAGGGTAGTTTCGGCGGGTGGGTGATCTCAAAGAACGGCTGCGGGCGGACCTCGCGACGTCGATGAAGGCACGGGACGAGCTGACCACCGCGACCCTGCGGATGGTGCTGTCAGCGGTCGGCACCGAGGAGGTTTCCGGATCCTCGGCGCGGACCCTCTCCGACGACGAGGTACTGCGCATCCTGACCCGCGAGGCGAAGAAACGCCGCGAGTCGGCCGAGGCCTTCGACGGTGCCGGGCGTGGTGAACTCGCCGCTCGCGAGCGCGCGGAGGAAACGGTAATCGACCGCTACCTGCCGGCGCAGCTGACCGACGAGGAGCTCGTCGAGCTCGTGCGGGCCGGGATCGCGCAGGCCGGAGCGACCGGGATGAAGCAGATGGGGCCGGCGATGAAGGCCGTGCAGGCGTCCGTCGCCGGCCGGGCCGACGGGGGCCGGATCGCCGCCGAGGTCAAGCGGCAGCTTTCCGCCGGCTGAGACCCGCGTCAGCCGCCCGGGTGGTGATGCGGCGGACCGTGGTGGTGACCGCCGCCCGGCGGCACGATCGGATGCGTCGGCGTGGGCGTCGGCGTCGGGCTGGGCGTGGGCCCTGCACTAGGACTCGGGGTGGGGCTGGGAGTCGGACTCGGCGTCGGGCTGGGAGTCGGCGTCGGCGACGGCTTGCCGTTGCTCGTCGTCAACGTGACGTTCTCACCCCTCGCGATGCGCGCCCCGCAGGCCGGGCTCTGCGCAAGGACCGTGCCGACCGGCGACGTCGAGTCGACCTCGGGGCCGGGCACCGCGTTCAGGCCGGCCGAGGCGAGCGAGTTTGACGCGCTGCTCACATCGGCGCCGGTCACACAGGGAACCTGCACCGAGTCGCCGTTGACCACCGACGGGTCGGGCTCCGGCCAGGTCCACGCCGGTTCGTTGGCCACGATCGGTTGTACGGCGTCGTGCCAGATCTGGGCGGCGAACTTGCCGTAGAGCGGCCCCGGATTACCCGGGATCGTCGTCACTTCCTTCGACGGTGAATCCGGATTGAACACCGCGACGCTGGCGGCAAGATTGGGCGTGTAGCCGATGAACCACAGCGCGGCGTTGTCGTTGGAGGTGCCGGTCTTGCCGGCAGCCGGGTGCTGGTAGTCGAGAGCCGCATTGCTCGCGGTGTTGTAGCTGACCCACGGCTCCTGATTGCTGGGATCGCCCCGGAGGATGCTCGTCATCCCGACGGCGATCTTCGGCTGCAACACCTGGCTGCAGGCCGTCTTGGGCACCTTCACCTCGTGACCGTCCGGACCGGTGATCGACACGATCGGGTTCGGCGGGCAGTACTTGCCCTTCGCGGCGATGGTCGCCGCGGCCGACGCCATATCGAGCGGACTGGTGGCGGGCGAGCCGAGGGTGAAGGACGCCTGCTGCTCCTTGATCATCTGATCGGCCAGCGAGTTGGGCAGCGACCGCGGCGCCAGCCCCATGCGCTGGGCGTCGCGGATCGGGTCGGTCAGGTCGCCGTTGAAGTAGCGCGACTCGAGCAGCTTGACGAAGTAGGTGTTGACCGACTGGACCGTCGCCCGACCGAGGGTGCAGTCACAGGCCTCGTCGGCACCGTCGTTGTGCACGGGGTAGTCGTGGAAGACCGTCGAGGTGAAGTGCTGCGGAGAGTTAATGCGGAAGAAGATCGGCACCCGGCGCTGCAGGGCCGCCGCCAGCGTGAACACCTTGTACGTCGACCCGGCCTGCGCGACCGGCCGGACACCGAGGTTGATCGTCGTCTGGGCCTTGTCGTTGGGGTCCGAGCCGTAGGTCCGGTTCACCGCCATCGCCTGTACGGCGCCCGTTCCCGGACGGACGACGTCCATGACGGCTGCGGCCGGGTTGCCCATCGGATCGTTGGCGGTGACGGACGCCATCGCATGGGCCTGGATGTTCGGGTCGAGCGTGGTCTTGATCGTGAGCCCGCCCTTGTAGAGCTGGGCGTGGGTGAGGTGCAAGACGTCCGTGAGGTAGGACCGCACGTAGTCGCAGAAGAACCCGGTGTTGGGCAGGAGGGTCTGCCCGCAGCCGTTCGCGGGCTCGACCACCTTCTTGACCAGGGTGATCGGCGTCCCGTCGGCGGCGGAGAACTGTGCCGACGAAATGATCCCGAGCTGCTGCATGCGCGTCAGGACCTCGTGCCGGCGCGTATTGGCGCGGCTCTTGTCGTGGAACGGGTCGTCCCCGCTGGGGCTCTGCACGAGGCCGGCGAGCATCGCGGCCTGCGGCAGGTTCAGCTCCTTCGCCGACACCCCGAAGTAGGTGTGGGCGGCGGTCTCGATTCCGTACGCGCCCTCGCCGAAGTAGGCGATGTTCAGGTAGCGCGTCAGGATCTGGTCCTTGGTGAGCTTGCGCTCGAGAGCCACCGCGAGCCGCGCCTCCTTGAGCTTGCGGCCCAGGTTGTCGGCGATGGCGGCGCGCTGCTCGGCGGGAGTGGTCGCCTGGTAGAGCAGGACCTGCTTGACGTATTGCTGGGTCAGCGTCGAGCCGCCCTGCTGCACCGCCCCGGCCCTGCCGTTGGTGACCAGGGCGCGGACGATGCCGCGGTAGTCCAGCGCCTTGTGCTGGTAGAAGCGGCTGTCCTCGATGGCGACCAGTGCCTTGCGCGCCACCGGCGCGATCTGGGACAGCGGAACCACGCGACGGTTCTGCAGGTAGAGGTTGGCGAGCCGCTGGCCGTCTGCGGCCAGGATCTCCGAGCGCTCAGGGGGATTGCCGTCATCCTTGAGCTGCGTCGGCAGGCTCTTGAAGGTGTTGGACCCGGCCTTCGCCACGAGCCCGATGCCGCCGACGGTGGGGAGAGCCACCGCCGCGAGGACCACCCCGCCGACGACCGCGGCGATCGCCAGCTTGGCCGTCGTGGTCAGAGTCTTCCAAGATGCCGCTGCCACGGGGAGCAAGAGTACGTCGTCCCAGCGGGAGCGCGACCACCCCCGCGCGGAGCTACGCCTTTGCTACGCCATTTGCTCACACCGATACCGCCAGAAGGACCAGCAATGGAGTAACGGCAGGTCTAACCAAGATAGGCTTCTCGGGGACTGTGCACCCGGGTGTCCGGTTTCCTAGAATGGTCGTAGTGCCGGTGTGCTCGGGGATCACCGGTCGACTGGGGGGTAAACCACATGAATAGTAGTGCAACGTGGGCTGCGCGCGCAGTCTGTCGGACGGCTGACCCGGACGCATTGTTCGTCCAGGGTGCGGCGCAGAACAGGGCGAAGCGGTTGTGTGCCGCGTGTCCGGTCCGCACCGAGTGCCTCGCCGACGCGCTGGACAACCGGGTCGAGTTCGGTGTCTGGGGGGGCATGACGGAGCGGGAGCGCCGGGCGCTGTTGCGACGTCGGCCAGGCGTCAAATCGTGGCGCGGTCTGCTCGACGCAGCCCGTCGTGAGCACGATCGGGAGCCCGCAGCCTGATCTTCGGCACCTACCTCGGCACCGTCAGTGGGTCTGGCGTGCGCCGGCCGGGTGGGTGGTGAGCGCTGCGGCGACCGTACGGAGTCCGTCGAGGTCGTGGACGTCGGTGGCCATCGCCGGTACATCGGCGATGGCGACGTCCGGGTGGGCGACCGAGAAGCGGCTCCGCAGGCGCCGTTCGGCGTCGGCGACGATCAACCGGTCGGCGTGTAACCGGAGTACGGCCGCGGCGACCCGGCTCCCGCCGGGAACGTCCAGCTCATCCGCGGCAGCCTCGGCGCGCGCCGCCGACAGCGTCTCCGCGCTGGTCAGGTGCATCCGATTGAGGACCAGCCCGGCGAGTGGCATCTCCTCCGCAGACAGCCGATCGACGAAGAAGGACGCCTCACGCAGCGCGTCCGGCTCCGGGGCCGCCACGACGACGAAGGCCGTCCCTGGTCGGCGAAGCAGGTCATAGGTCGCCTGTGCGCGTTCCCGGAAGCCACCGAACATCGTCTCGAGCGCGGCGACGAGGGCCGAGATGTCGGCCAGGCCCTGCCCGCCGAGAATCTTGTTCAGCACCCGGCTGAACATCGAGAAGCTGGCACCGACCACTCTCGCCCCGAACCGGCCGCCGGCCTTCGCGGGCGCGGTCAGCAACCTGATCATCCGCCCGTCGAGGAAGCGGCCGAGCCGGGCCGGGGCGTCCAGGAAATCCAGGGCGGACCGGGACGGCGGCGTGTCGACGACGATCAGATCCCAGTCGTCACGGGCCCGTAGCTGCCCGAGCTTCTCCATCGCCATGTACTCCTGCGTACCGGCGAACGACGACGACAGCGCCTGGTAGAAGGGGTTGGCGAAGATCTGCTCGGCCTTCGCGACGGTGGTGTGCGCGAGCACGACCTCGTCGAAGGTGCGCTTCATGTCGAGCATCATCGCGTCGAGCGAGCCACCCGCCGCGGCGTCGATGCCGGGCACCTCGCGAGGGGTGTTGTCGAGTTCGGTGAGCCCCATCGACTGCGCCAGCCGGCGGGCCGGGTCGATCGTGAGCACCACCGCCGCCCGGCCGTGCTCGGCGGCGTAGAGGCCGAGGGCCGCCGCCGTCGTGGTCTTACCGACGCCGCCGCTGCCGCAGCACACCACCACCCGGGTCTGCGGGTCGAGGACGACCGCGCCCAGGTCGAGGCGGTCCGGCGTACGACGGCCGGTCATCGGCCGGGCACCCGCGCGGGCCGGGTCGCGGTCACCCGACGCCCTGATCGCGTAGCTGCCGGGCGAGCTCGTAGAGCCCGCCGAGATCCATCGGGGGCGTGAGCAGCGGAAGCTCGTAGGTCGGCCGCCCGAGGGCGGCCACCTCGGCGCGGTGGTGCTGTTCCATCGCATAGCGCGTCGCGTGCTCCTGCGCCTCGACGGCGAGAGCCGGAGCCAGCTCGGCCCCGTCCAGCCCCGTCTTCGTCAACGCCGCCGCGAGCCGCCCGACGTCGAGCCGGCCAGCTTCGGCACGGGCGAGCTCACGGGCCGGAAGCAGGGGTGGCCGGGTCATGTTGATGATCACCGCACCGACCGGCAGCCGGCTCGCGGTGAGCTCGGTGGCGGCGTCGACGGTCTCCTGCACCGGCATCTCCTCCAGCAGGGTGACGATGTGCACCGCGGCCTGGCTCGACCGAAGGACGGCCATCACGCCGTCGCTCTGCGTCTTGATCGGGCCCATCTTGGCCAGCCCCGCGACCTCGCCCGTGACGTTGAGGAACGGCACGATCCGGCCGGTCGGCGGGGCGTCGAGCACGACGGCGTCATAGACCCGGCGACCTTCTTCGACCCGGGTGGTCGCCTCCTTGACCTTGCCCGTGAGCAGGACGTCGCGCATGCCCGGCGCAATGGTGGTTGCGAAGTCGATCGCGCCCATGCGGCGCAGAGCCCGACCCGCGCGGCGCATGTTGTAGAACATCTGCAGGTATTCCAGCAGGGCCTCCTCCGCGTCAACCGCGAGGGCGCGCACCTCCCCGCCCTCCGGCGCCACCGCGATCCGGCGCTCGCCGTACGGCAGGGGCGGGGTGTCGAACAGCTGGGCTATCCCTTGCCGGCCCTCGATCTCGATGAGCAGGGACCGGCGTCCGCCCGTGGCCAGCGCGATGGCGAGCGCCGCCGCGACGGTGGTCTTGCCGGTACCGCCCTTACCGGTGACCACATGGAGACGCGCGGGTGGCCACGACGTGTCGGGCAGGGGCACCGTCCCAGCGTAGCGGGAGGATGCTGCAGGCACGGGCCCCGCGAGCGGCCCGGTACGGTGCGGGCATGCAGAAGTGGGAGTACGCCACCGTGCCGTTGCTGGTGCACGCGACCAAGCAGATTCTCGACAACTGGGGTCAGGACGGCTGGGAACTGGTCGCCGTCATCCCGGGTCCCAACCCCGAGCAGATGGTCGCCTACCTCAAACGGCCGCTCGAGTCATGAGCGTGACCGACCGGTTGGCCGAGTTGGGCATCGCCCTGCCGGGCGTCGCCGCACCGCTCGCGTCCTACGTTCCGGCGGTGCGCGCGGGCGGCCTCGTCTACACCTCGGGTCAGCTGCCCATGGTCGACGGCGCCCTCGCCCGGACCGGCAAGGTCGGCGGCGAGGTCAGCGCCGAGGACGGGGCGGCGCTGGCCCGTACCTGCGCGCTCAACGCGTTGGCCGCGGTCGACGCGCTGGTGGGGATCGACAACGTCGCGCGGGTGGTGCGGGTCGTCGGCTACGTCGCCAGCGAAGCCGGCTTCACCGGCCAGCCGGGTGTCGTCAACGGGGCCAGTGAGCTGCTCGGCGAGGTCTTCGGTGACGCCGGCCGGCACGCCCGCTCCGCCGTCGGTGTCGCGGAACTGCCGCTCGGTGCTCCGGTCGAGGTCGAGTTGGTCGTGGAGGTCGCCGACCGCCCGGCGGTCGTCCCGGCCTGAGCGCGCCATGCCCCCGCGCGACGCCGCCACCGTGGCGCTGCTGCGGGACGGCTCGCGCGGTATCGAGGTCTATCTGCTTCGCCGGGTCGCCGGCATGGCCTTCGCCGGCGGCATGACCGTCTTCCCCGGCGGCACGGTCGATCCGGGCGACGCCGTGACGGCGGCGGGCCCGTCGATCGGCTGGGTCGGGCCGAGCCCCGCGCAGTGGGCGGCGCGGCTGTCGACCGACGAGCCCACCGCGACCGCGCTGCTCAGCGCCGCCGTCCGCGAGACGTTCGAGGAGGCCGGCGTGCTCCTCGCCGGCCGGTCCGTCCGATCCGTCGTCGACGCGTCGGGACCGACCTGGCTGGCCGCCCGGGACGCGGTCGAGCGGCATGAGCTGTCGCTGGCCGCGCTCGTGCACCGCGAGGGCCTGGTGCTGCGCACCGACCTGCTGCGTGCCTGGGCCCGGTGGGTGACGCCCGAGCAGGAGCCCCGGCGGTACGACGCGCGGTTTTTCGTCGCCGCCCTCCCGGACGGCCTCCGGACCGACACCTCCACCGGCGAGGCCGAGGACGCCGCCTGGCTGCGCCCGGCCGATGCCCTGGCCGAGACCCGGGCCGGGGCCCGGGCCTTGCTGCCGCCCACCTCGGTGACCCTCACCGAGCTCAGCGAATATGGATCGGTGAGCGAGGTGCTGGCCGCTGCCGATCGCCGTCCCCTCACGCCCGTCCGCCCGGTGATCGAGGACGGCGCCGTCGTCCTGCCCGACGGGACCCGGCTGCCGCTGTCCGGGTCGTCGGCGTGACCGGTGCGGCGCGCCACCCGGCGTACGGGCAGGTCCGCCCGGTGACCCCCTACGCATCGGTGGTGCTGGCGCCCAACCCGTCCCCGATGACGCTCGAAGGCACCAACTCCTGGGTGCTCCGAGCGCCGGGCGAGCCACGCTCGATCGTCGTCGATCCCGGCCCGGACGACGCCGGTCACCTCGCCGCCCTCGCCGACACGGGTCCGGTCGCCCTCATCCTGCTGACCCACGGCCACGCCGATCACGCGGCCGGCGCGGCCGGGCTGCACACCTTGACCGGGGCGCCGGTCCGCGCGGCGGACCCGGCGCACCGCATCGCCGGGACGGGCCTGGCCGACGGCGACGTCGTGACGGCCGGCGGGCTCGAGGTGACCGTGCAGGCGACTCCGGGCCACACCGCCGACTCGGTGTGCCTCGTCGTGGCGGACTCGGTGCTCACCGGCGACACGATCCTGGGGCGGGGCACGACCGTCGTCGCACACCCCGATGGCCGGCTGGCCGACTATCTGACTTCGCTGCGCCGGCTCGCCGCCCTCGGTCCGCGGCGGGTGCTGCCGGGCCACGGCCCGGAGCAGCCGGACGTCGCGCAGGTCGCCGCGGCCTACCTCGCGCATCGGATGGAACGGCTTGATCAGGTGCGCGCCGCAGTCGAGGCGCATGCCGGTCCGGTGACCGCCCGCGAGATCGTCGACACCGTCTACGCCGACATCGACCCCGCGGTGCGGTGGGCCGCCGAACTCTCGGTGCAGGCCCAGCTCGACTACCTGGGGTCCGACCAGCCGGGAGACGGCTGATGCCCGGTTCGAACGGCATGGTCCGGCCCAGGCAGCGACCGCGACGGAGGATGCTCGGAACATGAGCAACAGGAACCAGCTCCGGCCCGACGCCGGCGACGGCCGCCCGTCCACGCCGGCCGGGGAGCCGCCCCTGGCCGGGCCGCTCTCCGATCCTTGCGCCGAGCGTTACGAGGCCAGTGCGCGGCTGCACAGCAGCCAGGCCGACGCCCCGGTGCTCGACGTCTTCCTGTCCGGCACGGTCTTCATCGACATGATCTTCACCGGACTGCCGGGACTGCCGGCGCCGGGAACGGAGCTGTTCACCGGCGGCCTCGGGTCGGCGCCGGGCGGCGTCGCCAACCTCGCGGTGGCGATGAGCCGGCTGGGTCTGCGGGTCGGTCTGGCCGCGGCCTTCGGTGACGACATGTTCGGCGCCTACCTCTGGCGCACGATCGCCGAACAGGAGGGCGTCGACCTCGGTCCGTCCCGGCGGCTGCCGCGCTGGCCGACACCGGTGACGGTGTCGCTGTCCTACGACGCCGATCGGAGCATGATCACCTACGGCGAGCCGCTGCCCTTCGCGCCGGACAAGCTCGTCACCACGGTTCCGGAGTCCAAGACCTGCTTCGTCGACCTCGACCACGGGCCGCCCGAGTGGGCGGCCGAGCTGCGGGCCGCGGGGACGACCGTCTTCGCCGACGTCGGCTGGGACGCCACCGGCGTCTGGTCCCCCACCACCCTCGACAGCCTCGCGCTGGTCGACGTCTTCCTGCCCAACGCCGTGGAGGCGATGGCCTACACCCGCACCGACAGCCCCGAACGTGCCCTCGCGGCGCTCGCCCGACGGGTGCCGGTGTGCGTGGTGAAGGCCGGTGACCGCGGCGCGATCGCTATCGACAACGTCACCGGCGAGGAGGCCTCGGCACCGGCCCTGCCGGTCGACGCCCTGGATCCGACCGGTGCCGGTGACGTCTTCGCCGCCGGTTTCGTCTTCGGCTCGTTGGCCGGGTGGCCGCTCGAGGAACGGCTGAAGTTCGCCAACCTGTGCGCCGGGCTGTCGGTGCGCCACTACAGCGGATCGCTCGGCTCGCCCTGCTGGGGTGAGATCGCGGCCTGGGGCGAAAACCCCGACATCTCCCCGGACGTGCTCGCGCAATACGGCTTCCTCGTCCCCTACATTCCGGATGCCGCCATCGACGACCGGGTGCGGGCCAATCCGACCGTTGGTCTCGGTACCCACGTGCCGGACGGCGAGTGAGCAGCTCCGATCTACCTGACCCGGGCGGGAGGCAGGCGTGTCGGACCGGCCGGTGACGCTGGTGTGGACTGCCGCGCCGGCGCGTGAGGTCGACGGGATCGCGCGCGTCCTCGGCCCGGCGTACTCGCTGCTGGCCGAGCGCCGGGCCACGATCAGCAGGGTGTGGCTCGACACGTTCGACTGGCGGCTGCGGGAGGCCGGCGTCGAGCTCGAACACCGGCAGGGCGGGGGACGGTCGCTGACCCTTCGCGACGCCGACGGCCAGGTCGCCGCGGGCCGTATTCCGGCGCTGCGCTGGCCGGCCCTCGTCGACGACCTGCCGGCCGGCCCGCTGCGCGACCGGGTGCGCGCGGTCGCCGGGATCCGCGCGCTGATGCCGGTGGCCGAGGCGCGGACGGGCGTCCGCGAGGTCGCGATCCGCAACGACGACGCCAAGACAGTGGCGCGGCTCACGCTGGAGCGGAGCGCCGGTGAACCCCGGGGCGCGATCCGGATGGTGATCGCCCCGCTGCGCGGTTACGACGCCGACACCGTCCGTATCGCGGCCCTGCTCGCCCGGGTGCCCGGGATCGCCGACGGAGCGAGGACGGCGTACGACGACGCGGTGGCGACGCACCCGCTGCGGGCGCTCGACGTGCCGACCCCCGAGCGCGGCGCCGTGTCCCCGGCGCTGGCGGCCCCGGCCGCGATCGCCGGTGTCCTGCTGCAGTTCGCCACCACCATGGCGGAGAACGTCGACGGCGTGATCGCCGACATCGACACCGAGTTCCTGCACGATCTGCGGGTCGCCGTGCGACGGACCCGGTCCGTCCTCAAGCTGACCGGTGACGTGCTGCCCGGCGGCCTCCCGGACCGCTTCGGGTCGGAGTTCCGGCGGCTCGGCGACCTGACCACGCCGACCCGCGACCTCGACGTCTACCTGCTGGGCCTGCCGGAGCTGGCCGCTCGGCTACGGTCCGCCCGGCCCGCCGACCTCACGCCGCTCGAGGACGACCTGCGCCGCCGGCGCCGGGGCGAGCTGCGCAGGCTGGTGCGGGCCCTGCGGTCGGCGCGCTTCGCGCAGCTCCAGGTGGACTGGCGGGAGGCGTTGACCGACCCGGCGGTCGGCGCGGGACCGGAGATCGACCTGGCCGAACTGGCCGACCAGCGGGTGCGCCGGGCCTACCGCCGGGTGCGCCGGCAGGGCCTGGCGATCGGGCCGGCGTCGGCCGACGAGGACCTGCACACCCTGCGCAAGCGGTGCAAGGAGCTGCGCTACCTGCTGGAGATCTTCGCACCGCTGCACGACCGTGCGGAGAGCAAGTACGTCGGGCGGGAGCTGAAGCGGCTGCAGGACAGCCTCGGCGCGTTCCAGGACGCCTCGGTGCACCGCGAGGCCACCCGGACCTTCGCCGAGCAGATCGTCGCCGAAGGGTCCGCACCGGCCGCCACCGTGCTGGCGATGGGGGAGCTCATGGCGCACCTCGACGCCGACCAGCAGGCGGCTCGGGTGGAGTCGGTCGAGCTGATCCAGCGCTTCGACGGCGCCGACGTGGGGCGGCGGATCAGGGACCTATCTGACAGGGTGGCCCGGTGAGAGTCTTTGCGACGTACAACATCAAGGGCGGCGTGGGGAAGACCTCCACCGCGGTCAACCTCGGCTATCTGGCCGCCCGCGCCGGTGCCCGCACGCTGCTGTGGGACCTGGATCCGCAGGCCGCGGCGACGTACATGTTCCGGGTCAAGCCACGGGTGAAGGGCGGCGGACGCGCCCTGGTCCGCGGCAACCGGCCGCTCGACGACGCGATCAAGGGCACCGACTTCGATGGCCTCGACCTGCTACCCGCCGACTTCAGCTACCGCAACATGGACATCGAACTCGACGGCACCAAGAAGCCGGTCCGGCGGATCCGGCGGTTGCTGCGCCCGGTTCGGGACGAGTACGACGTCGTCATCCTCGACTGTCCGCCCAGCATCTCGCTGGTTTCCGAGAACGTGCTGCACGCCGCGAACACCATCGTCGTACCGCTCATCCCGACCACCCTCTCGGTGCGCACCCTCGACCAGCTCACCTCCTTCGTCGACGGCTTCGACGGCCGCCGGCCCGAGGTGCGGGCGTTCTTCTCGATGGTCGACCGGCGCAAGCGGCTGCACCGGGAGATCGTCGAGACCCTGCCCGCGGAGCGCCCGGGCATCGCGACGACAGTCATCCCGGCGATGTCGCTGGTCGAGCAGATGGCCGTACGCCGCGCACCGGTTCCGGCGTTCGCGCCGCGCAGCCGGCTCGCCCAGAGCTACGAAAAGCTCTGGGCCGAGATGTCGGAATCCGGCCTCGCCTCGCCGGCGCGGTCGCCGGCGCCGGCGGACAAAACCCACTACTAGTGGGTTTTGGTCCACGACACGCCGTACACGGTGCCCAAAACCCACTAGTAGTGGGTTTTGTCCAGGGCGGCGGGGCAGGGCGGCGGGGGCAGGGCGGCGGGTGGATCCGCCGGTGGCTCAGCGGGCCCGGCGGGTCAACCGCTCCGGGTCGAGGATGACGACCGACTTGCCCTCGACGCGTACCCAGCCGCGCGAGGCGAAGTCGGCCAGCGCCTTGTTGACCGTTTCCCGGGAGGCGCCGACGTACTGCGCGAGTTCCTCCTGGGTCAGGTCGTGGGTCACCCGCAGCTGTCCGCCTTCCATGACACCGAAGCGCTGGGCCAGCTGCAGCAGGGCCTTGGCGACTCGGCCCGGCACGTCGGTGAAGATCATGTCGGCGAGCATGTTGTTGGTACGCCGCAGCCGGCGGGCGATCACGTGCAGCAGTCGCTCGGCGATCTCGGGATAGCGGGTGATCCAGTCCCGCAGCGCCTGCTTGGGCATCTTGGCGAGCCG
Organism: uncultured Actinomycetota bacterium; assembly: GCA_963775655.1. Lineage (GTDB taxonomy): Bacteria > Actinomycetota > Actinomycetes > Mycobacteriales > QHCD01 > DASXJE01. The sequence continues at coordinate 153,416 of CAVZJT010000003.1, forward strand.
GGCGTCGGTAACCACCGTCGCGGTGACCGTGCGCGGTCCCGGGTCGAACAGCGACAGCTCCCCGAACTGGTCGGACGGCCCCATGATCGCGACCAGGTTCTCCCGGCCGTCGGCCGACCTCCGGCCGAGCTTCACCTTGCCGGCCAGGATGATGTAGAGGCTGTCGCCGCGTTCGCCCTCGCGGAAGACCGTCGACCCACGCGGCGCGTCGAAATACTCCAACTGTGCGGCCACCGCCTCCGCCGCGGCGGGATCGATGTTCTCGAACAGCCCCGCCTTGGCGAGCACCTCGTCCACGTTCATCCTCCGCTCCGCGCCGGGTGGCGCGGTTGTCCCCGAATGATCGCCTGGCCGCGCATCGTCGTCCAGGTTGGCGCGTGCCTGGCGGCGACGCGCCGCTAGGCGTCCCGCCCGGCCCGGCTGGGCAGCAGCCGGGTGATCCGGTTCCGGCCCGTCCGCCACCGCTCGAGTGCCTGCGCGACGCCCAGACGTGCCATCACATCGACGTCGTCGGGGCGCGCGTTGTCGAGGAACTCCTCGACCTGCCCGTCGTCCGGCTGGTGCCGCAGCCGATCCTCGACCCGCTCGAGCAGCAGCATGAACGCCATCAGCACCAACGGGAAGAGCAGCGCGAGCAAATCGATCATGGCGAGCGATTGTCTCCTATCGACTCGAGCAGCCGACCGCGGGGCCACCCCGGCCGCCCGGGGACGGGCCGCTCGGACCGGCCGACGTACGCTGACCGACGTGTCGACCGTCAGGCGGCGGGCGTCGGATGAGACGTCGCTCGCGCTTACCCGCCGTGCCCGGCGGATCAACCGGGAACTCGCCGAGCTCTACCCCGATGCGCACACCGAACTGGACTTCCGTACGCCGCTGGAGCTCGCGGTGGCGACGATCCTGTCCGCGCAGACCACCGACCGGCGGGTCAACGAGGTCACCCCGGAGCTGTTCCGGCGCTACCGCACCGCGGCCGACTACGCCGGGGCCGACCGCGCCGAACTCGAGGAGATGCTCCATCCGACCGGCTTCTTCCGGAACAAGACCACGTCGCTGATCGGGCTGGGCGCGGCGTTGGTCGAGCGGTACGACGGGACGCTGCCGCGCCGGATGAAGGACCTCGTGTCGCTGCCGGGGATCGGCCGCAAGACCGCCAACGTGATCCTGGGTAACGCCTTCGGCGTTCCCGGCATCACCGTCGACACTCACCTGGGGCGGCTGGTGCGGCGGTGGGGCTGGACCACCGAGACCGACCCGGTCAAGGTCGAGGCGGCGGTCGCCGACCTGCTCCCGCGCAAGGAGTGGACGATGTTCTCCCACCGGGCGATCTTCCACGGCCGCCGGGTATGTCACTCCCGGCGGCCCGCCTGCGGCGCGTGTGCCATTGCCAGGCTGTGCCCGTCCTACGGCGAGGGCCCGATCGATCCCGTGGTGGCCCAGCGGCTGGTGAAGTCGCCGGCCGAGGTCGCGGAGTCGGCCGGATGAGACGGCGGCTGGCCCTGTTCGCGGTGTTGTGCGCTGTGCTCGCCGGATGCTCGTCGACCCCCGACCACCCCGCCGCGAGCCGGGCGGACACCAAGCTGGCCGGGCTCCGTAGTCAGGCGGCGCTGCAGCCCTGTCCGGCCCCGGCCGGGGCGGCGACCGGACGGTCCGTGCTCCCCGCGGCGACGCTCGCCTGCCTGGGCGGCGGCCCGTCGGTGCCGCTGCGGCGGATCACCGGATCCCCGACGGTGGTCAACTTCTGGGCGACCTGGTGCGCGCCGTGCCGCGGCGAGCTGCCGGACCTGCAGCGCTTCGCGAAGGCCGCGACGGGGCGCGTGCGGGTGATCGGCGTCGACACCGAGGAGACGTCGCCGTCGGCCGCGCTGTCCTTCCTGCAGGACGCGCGGGTCCACTTCCCGAGCGTCTACGACCCGGCCGGCCGGGTGTCGCACGCAATGGGGCTGCCCGGACTGCCAGGCACCGTGCTGCTGCGCGCCGACGGATCGGTCGCCGCCGTCGAGCCGAAGGTGCTGAGTTACGACGCGCTGCGCGGTCAGGTCGCGGCCCGCCTGGGAGTCCGCGTCGGTGGCTGACCAACCGGTCGACCCCGACCGGGCGCAGGTGGGGGTGCCGCCGTGGCTGCAGACGCTGGTCGAGGCGGTCTCGACCATGGAGCCGCCGAGCCAGCCCGAGGCCGTGGGCGCCGTACGGGAGTCCGCCGTCCTGATGCTGCTCGGCGACGGGCCGGACGGGCCCGACCTGCTGCTCATCGAACGGGCCGGAGACCTGCGCGCCCACGCCGGCCAGCCGGCCTTCCCCGGCGGAGCCCTCGACCCCGGCGACGCCGACCCGGCCGCGGCCGCGCTCCGCGAGGCCGCCGAAGAGGTTGCCGTCGACCCGGCCGCGGTCGAGGTCGTCGGTGCCTTCCCGCGGATGTTCATCCCGGTCTCGGGCTACGCCGTCACCCCGGTGCTCGGCTGGTGGACGCGGCCGGCGCCGGTCCGGGTGGTGGACCGCGGGGAGGTCGCCCGGGTCGAGCGGGTCCCGCTCGCCGAGCTGGCGGATCCGGCCCACCGGTGCCGGGTCCGGCATCCGTCCGGCCGGTTCGGGCCCGGCTTCGACGTCCGCGACATGCTGGTCTGGGGCTTCACCGCCGGCCTGATCGACCGGCTGCTCGAGCTCGGCGGCTGGGCCCGACCGTGGCGACCCGGTCCGGTGCGGCCGCTGCCGGCCGACCAGGTCGCGCTGGCCGCTCCCGGCGTCCCGTCCTCCGGACTCCCACCCGGCGGAGCGGGCGCGGGTACCGTCGACGGCGGAGCGGGTCGGGAGGAGCCGGATGCGGACTGACCACGGTGCCGTCCGGGCCTGGACTGACCGGCGGTAGGGCCGGTCGAGGATGGGTCTGGGGTTAGTCGACATCGTCGTCCTGGTGGTGGCGGTCGGCTTCGCGGTCAACGGGTTCCGCAACGGCTTCGTCGCGTCGATCCTGTCGCTCATCGGGTTCTTCGGCGGCGCGGTGATCGGTGCGCAGCTGGCGACGCCGATCGCGACCCGGCTCAGCAGCGGCCGGACGCAGGTGGTGGTCGCCGTCGCGGTGGTCATCGGCTTCGCGTTGATCGGGCAGATCGCCGCCGTCCGGTTCGGCTCCGCGCTCCGCAACCGGATCACCTGGCGCCCGGCGCGGGCGGTCGATTCGCTGCTCGGCGCCCTCACCGGCGCCCTCGCCGCGCTTCTCGTCGCATGGATGGTCGCGACCCCACTCGCCTCGTCGCCGTACCCCGGGCTGGCCTCGGCGGTGCGCGCGTCGACGGTCATCCGGACCGTCAACTCGTCGATGCCGCCGCCGGTGCGCAACCTCTACGACTCGCTGCGCCGGCTCGTGGATCGGGGCGACTTTCCCGACGTGTTCGGGCCGCTGTCGCCGACCCGGGTGCTCCCCGTCTCCCCGCCGAACCCGAAGCTGCTCTCCGATCCGTCGCTGCGTGAGGTCCGGCACTCGGTCGTCAAGGTCACCGGGCTCGCGCCGTCGTGTTCGCGGCGCATCGAGGGCTCCGGCTTCGTCTACTCCTCGCACCGGGTGATGACCAACGCGCACGTCGTCGCCGGCGAGCAGTCACCGTCGGTCCAGGTCGACGGGCAGGAGTTCGCGGCGACCGTCGTGCTCTACGACCCCGACCGCGACGTGGCCGTCCTGCAGGTCCCCGACCTCTCCGAGCCGGCGCTGTCCTTCTCCCCGAGCGACGCCGACCGCGGCGCCGACGCGGTCATCGTCGGATACCCGTTGGACGGGCCGCTGACCGCGAACGCCGCGCGCATCCGGGACCGGCAGGAGATCCGCGGGCCGAACATCTACAACAACCGGACGGTCGACCGCGACGCGTACACCATCCGCGGGACGGTGCGCAGCGGCAACTCCGGTGGCCCGCTGCTGCGACCCGACGGCCAGGTCTACGGCGTGGTTTTCGCGGCGGCGCTGGATCAGACCCAGACCGGCTTCGCCCTGACCGCCGACGAGGTCGCGTCCGACGCCCGCGCCGGTGCCCGGGCGACCACTCCGGTCGGCACCGGCGGCTGCGACTGAGACGAATTCAGCCGGACTTGGCCCAGCGCACCAGCTCGCCGCTGACCAGATCCGGCGCCTCCTCGTGCGGGAAGTGCCCGACCGACGGGATCAACCGCGACTCGTAGGTGGCCGCGACATAGCGTCCCGACCCCTGGGCCGTGCCCGGGAGCGTGCACAGGTCGAGGGCGCCGTGCAGCTGAAGCGTCGGCGCGGTCACCGGCCGGGACAACAGCTTGGCAAACCGCCAGCCGTCCGGGCGGACCTGCGAGCGCATCATCCAGCGGTAGTACTCCAACGCGCTGTGGGCCACCGCCGGGATCTGCATGGCCGTCCGGTAGCGGCGGACCGCGTCGGTGAAGTCGTCGGTTCCCTGCCAGTGGGCGCCCGCCCAGTCCGCCATCAGCCGGGCGGTCCCCGCTCCGTCGTCGCGGGTCAGGAGCGCCTCGGCGTAGCGGGGGGTCTGGAAGGTGAACGTGTAGCCCGACGAGCGGAGTTGGCCGCGGGGATCGGTGACCATCGCCGCGCGGAGCCGCAGGGGGTGCGGCGACCCGATCGCCACCATGCTGCGCACGACCCGGGGATGAGCCGCGGCGACCGTCCAGGCCAGCAGTCCGCCCCAGTCGTGCCCGACCAGCATCGCGTCGCGCTCACCGAGCGCGCGGACCAGGCCCGCGGCGTCGCCGGCCAGGGTGTAGGCGTCGTACCCGCGCGGCGGCTTGTCGCTGCCGCCGTAGCCGCGCAGGTCGAACGCCGCGACCCGCAGGCCCGCGTCGGCCAGCGCGACGAGTTGGTGCCGCCACGCCCACCAGAACTCCGGAAAGCCGTGCAGCAGGAGTACGAGCGGTCCCGAGCCCGCTTCCACCACATGCAGACGAACGCCGTTGGCGCTCACGTCATGGTGAGTCCACGGTCCATCGGCGTCGATCAGTGCAGCGGGCCCGTCGGGCATGGCGCCAAGGGTCGCACATCTGGCGGCGGCGTCGACGCAACTGCGCGGAGACCGGCCCGGAGTTGTCCGCTCAGCCGGCCTCGGGCGCCTGGGTCGGGTGTTTCGCCCAGTCTGCGGTCTCCTTGACCGTGGTGATCGTGCGTTCCGGTTTCCCGATCCGGGACACCTTGCGGTAGCCGATGAACGCCGCGCCGGCCGCGATGAGCACGAGGAGACCGAAGACGATGAGGTACGCCGCCCAGCGCCATATTCCGAGCGTGACGAGTCCCTCCGCGAGCGCGATCAAGCCGAAGGTGAGGGAGAAGGCGAGGAGCACGGTCGCGACGATGAACAGCGCGACTCCGAGCCCGGCCTTCTTCACCTCCTGGGTCACCTCGGTCTTGGCCAGCTCGATCTCGCCGCGCACCAGCGTCGAGAAGTGCGTCGACGCGTCGCGGACCAGTTCGCCGACCGACGGTTGGGTGCCGCCCTCGAGGGCGCCGGTCGAGGTCGTCCCGACCGCGGGTGTCGTCCCGCCGACTATGGCGTCCTCCGGCCGGATCCGGTGCCGGCCGGACGCATCGCTGCGCTCAGTACTCACGCGTGCCCTCCCAGGTGGTCCGCCTCAGACACCGATCATGCTCCATGCCTGCGCCGTACGGGTCCAGCACCGGGACCGGCTCGCTTACGGGCAGCCGACCAACGCCCGCATCGACCCGGTCCAGATGTAGGACGGCGACGACCATTCCACCTGGACGGCGATCGGCGCCGAACCCACCGCGCTCACGTGGCCGACGGCGTTCCACCACCCGCTGCTGCCGTCGACCAGCCGGAGGTGGGTGCGGTCCGGATGCGCGCAGTAACGCTGCATGACGAGATGGACCGCTCGGGACGCGCCGGCCTGGCTCGGCCCGTTGATCGGGGGCAACCCGCCGGTGACGACGTCTCCGTTGACCTGCGGAATCGGCAGTCGGACGCGACCGGGCAGTCCGTCGTAACGGCGGGGGATGTCGAAGATCTGGGTGTGAGCGAGGTCCGGTCCGACGCCGGTGGTGAGGTTGGAGCTGGGGCTCGCGTCGGCCGACCGATGCGGCACCGTCGCGCGCAACACCAGCAGGCCCGCGACGACCAGCAACCCGGTCAGCACCATCGCGCCGATCCGCACCGCCCGGGAACGCCGCGGGGGCGTGCCCGGGCCGCCGGGCCCGGCATCGGGGTGTTCGAGGGTGCCCACGCCGGCGCCATGCTTGTGCTCCATGACGCCCCCCGCCCGCAGCCACAGCCTCTTCTCCGAACTGTGGCTTCACCGTCGAGCGTACGGAACGCGACGTGCCCTCAGGGCGAGAACTACTCTTCGCTGCTGGCCGCCGGCAGGTTTTCCGCGATGAGGTCCATGACGGACGAGTCCTGCAATGTGGTGACGTCGCCGAGGCTGCGGTGGTCGGCGACGTCACGCAGCAGACGCCGCATGATCTTGCCGGACCGGGTCTTCGGCAGCTCCGCGACCACCAGGATCTGGCGGGGCTTGGCGATCGGGCCGATCTCCTTCGCCACATGGTTGCGGAGCTCGGTGACGAACGCCTCACCGGCCGACTCGTCCGCCGCGACGCTGCCCCGCGGGATGACGAAGGCCACGATGCCCTGCCCGGTGGTCGGGTCGGTCGCCCCCACCACCGCCGCCTCCGCCACCTTGGTGTTGGAGACGAGCGCGGACTCGACCTCGGTGGTCGAGATGCGGTGGCCGGAGATGTTCATGACGTCGTCGACCCGGCCCAGCAGCCACAGGTCGCCGTCGTCGTCCTTCTTCGCGCCGTCACCGGCGAAGTAGACGTCGGGGAACCGCGACCAGTAGGTGTCGATGTAACGCTGGTCATCGCCCCAGATGGTGCGCAGCATGCCCGGCCACGGTTCGGTGAGCACCAGGAAGCCGCCGCCGCCGTCGGGCACCGGCTTACCGGCGTCGTCGAACACGTCGGCGCTGATGCCGGGCAGCGGTCGCATCGCGGCGCCGGGCTTTCCGGCGGTGACCCCGGGCAGCGGCGAGATCATGATTCCGCCGGTCTCGGTCTGCCACCACGTGTCGACGACCGGGCAGCGGTCGCCGCCGATGTTGCGGCGGTACCACATGTAGGCCTCGGGGTTGATCGGCTCACCGACCGACCCGAGCAGCCGCAACGACGACAGGTCGTGCTGGGCCGGGATGTCCTCGCCCCACTTCATGAAGGTGCGAATCGTCGTCGGCGCGGTGTAGAGGATGGTCACCTTGTACTGCTCGATGATGTCCCACCACCGACCGCGGTGCGGGGTGTCGGGGGTGCCTTCGTACATCACCGAGGTCACGCCGTTGGCCAGCGGTCCGTAGACGATGTAGCTGTGGCCGGTGACCCAGCCGATGTCGGCCGCCGTCCAGAAGATGTCCGTGTCAGGTTTGACGTCGAACACCGCCGAGTGGGTGTAGGCGACGTGGGTGAGGTAGCCGCCCGTGGTGTGCAGGATCCCCTTCGGCTTGGCCGTCGTCCCGGACGTGTACATCACGTAGAGCGGGTGCTCGGCGTCGTGCGCCTCCGGGGTGTGCTCACTGCTCTGCCGGTCGACCAGGTCGTGCCACCACACGTCGCGGTCGTCGTTCCACGCCACGTCCTGTCCGGTCCGGCGTACGACGAGGACGTTGCGCACGTCGGGACAGTCGGCGACGGCCTCGTCGACGGCGGGCTTGAGGGCACTGGCCGCGCCGCGGCGATAGCCGCCGTCGGAGGTGATCACGACCCGCGCGTCGCAGTCGAGGATCCGGCTCTTGAGCGCATCGGAGGAGAACCCGCCGAAGACCACGGTGTGCGGCGCTCCGATCCGGGCGCACGCGAGCATGGCGACCACGGTCTCCGGGATCATCGGCATGTAGAGCGCGATCCGGTCGCCCTTGCGCACGCCGAGCTCGAGCAGCGCGTTGGTCGCCTTGCACACCTCGTCCTTGAGCTGGGCGTAGGTGATCTCGCGGGTGTCGTCGGCCGGCTCACCGACCCAGTGGAAGGCGACCTTGTCGCCTCGCCCGGCCGCCACATGCCGGTCGACGCAGTTGACCGACGCGTTCAGCTCGCCGCCGACGAACCACTTCGCGAACGGCGCCTTCCACTCCAGCACCGTGTCCCACGGCTTGGCCCAGTCCAGTCGCCGCGCCTGCTCCTCCCAGAAGCCGAGCCGGTCGGCGGCCGCCCGCTCGTAGGCGTCGGCCTTGAGGTTGGCCTTGGCCGCGAGCTCGTCCGGCGGAGGGAACCGACGGTTCTCGTGCAGCAGGTTGGACAGTCCAGCATCGGCATCTGACGAGTCAGTCACAGCATTACTCCGGTCACGGTCGTGTACTGGTCCGGTCCGCTTCTCTCTAGCAGATGTCAGCGGGATCCGGCAGGCCAGGTGGGGAGAACGACCCGCTTCCACGTCGCGTTGGTGACCCCGGCGAACGAGGCGTACCAGGCGATGGCGGCGGTCGCGATGCCCAGGTAGCCACCGATCTTCGTGGCGTTCGCGGACGGGTTGAGGGCGCCGATCGCCAGCAGGATGAAAGTTGCGGTCAGGAAGACGAACACCCCGGCCACCGCGCCGTTGACCCGCAGTGACGGAAGGATCATGTAGCAGGTGAAGATCGCCCACGCGAGCAGGTAGAGCCCGACAGCGGTCTCGGCGTCGGCCGGGTTACCCGTCGGCTTGTAGAAGATGAGGATGGCGGCGAAGGACATCCAGAACCCGCCGTAGGAGGAGAACGCGAGGGCTCCGAACGTGTTGCGGTTCTTGAACTCCCACATTCCGGCCAGGAGCTGCGCGAGTCCGCCGTAGAAGAGTGCGAGGCCGATCACGATCGACTGGGTCCCGATGCCGACGATGTTGGCGTTGATGCAGCTCAGGACGAACGTCGTGAGCGCGAACGCCGCCAGGCCCAATGGTGCGGGGTCCGCGATGGACGGTGCGGCCGCGGCCGGCGGTTCTGCAGCGGTTCCGGGTCCACCGGAGCCGGTGGTCTCTGCCATGGATCCTCCCCTGGAGTAGGCCCACACCCACCCACGTGGCGCGGGCTCCACGTGGACTCTAGATCGCAATCGTGCTGATGGCGGTACCTAGATCGGCCGAATGAGCGATCGACTGATGCGACCGACTGGCCGATCGCCGTGATCGCCTAGCCTCGAACGGTGCCGACGGTGCCGGGCGATCCCCTTCAGCCGCTGCTCGGGCTCGCCGGCGTCGGCGCGGCAGCCGGGCAGGCCAGAGCAGCGGTCGACGCCCTGCTGGCGAATCCGATGCTGCGCCGGCGCAGCGCCGAGGTCAGTTCCGAGTCGGCCCTACGCGGTGCCCGGGCCTCGGCCGCTCTCGACGGCTGCGACCTGCCGCTGGACACCGTCCGCGCCGGCGGCGTCGACGACCCGATCCTCGCGGGGGCATTGCGGGCCAGCGCCGCGGTCGGCAGCCTCGTCGGGACCTGGCAATACGCGCCGTTGCAGGCGCTCGCCCGCCTGCATCTCCTCGCCGCGGCGGGACTCCTCCCGGACGACGAACTCGGGCGGCCGACCGCCGACCCGCAGCGCTCCGCCCGGCTCGCCACGCTGGCGGCCCTCGTGACGGGCGAGACGGCCGCGCCGGCGGTCGTCGTGGCCGCCGTGGTGCACGGCGAACTACTGGCGGTCGCGCCGTTCCGCGCCGCCAACGGCACGGTCGCGCGGGCGGCGGCCCGGTTGACGATGATCTCCCGCGGACTCGACCCGAAGGCGGTCGGCGTACCGGAGGTCGGTCACGCCGAGCAGGTCGACGAGTACGTCGCCGCCCAGCACTCGTTCCGGATCGGTGGTGCGGACGGGGTGGCCCGCTGGATGCGGCACTGCTGCGCCGCGGTGGAGCGCGGCGCGCAGGAGGGACTCGCGGTGTGCGAGGCGATGCGCAGAGGAGTCCGCTGACGGACATGCGAACGGCGCCCCTCAAGGGGCGCCGTCGCGGACGGACATCCGGTTACCAAGCGTGCACCTTTACTCGACGAGCGCAGACCGGTGAGGGTCCGCCCCGACGTGCCTCTCGCGGCTGGACGCGCGTGGGTGCCTGGTGTCCGTGCCCCGGGAAACGGCCCGAGGGTCGTCCTCCGTAAGGCTCTTTGTACGCCGTTCCCGGCGCCGAGGGAAGGCCCGTCTGCAGCAACACGCGGCCGGTGCAGGTCAGCTGCGCAGCCGCCGCCGGGCGTACCAGGCCAGGCCCGCGGCGGCACCGATGCCGACGGCCGTCCCGGCGACGGCCGGTCCGGACTGGCGGGCATTGACCAGCCGGCTGCGTACCGAGACCGCCCGGTCGAAGTGCAGCACCGGCCAGCCGCGTTCGATCGCGGCGCGGCGAAGGGCCCGGTCCGGATTGACGGCCGTGGCGTGCCCGACCACCTCGAGCATCGGTAGATCGGTCACCGAGTCGCTGTAGGCGTAGCTTTCGGCGAGGTCGTAGCCGTGGGAGGCGCTCAGTTCGCGGATCGCGGCGGCCTTGTTCTCCCCGTAGGCGTAGAACGCGATCTCGCCGGTGTACTTGCCGTCCTCGACGACCATGCGGGTGGCCACGACCCGGTCGGCCCCGACCATCGCGCCGACCGGAGCCACGACCTCCTCGCCGCTGCTCGACACGATGACGATGTCGCGTCCCGCCGCCCGGTGCTGCTCGATGAGGTCGGCCGCCTCGTCGTAGATCAGCGGGATCGACGATGTCGAACAGGGTCTCCGCGACGATGTCGTTGACCTGTTGCACATCCCAGCCGGCGCACATCGCGGTGATCTGATCCCGCATCCGATCCATCTGATCGGCGTCGGCGCCCGCGATGAGGTAGACGAACTGGGCATAGCTGGCCTTGAGGATGGCCCGTCGGTTGATCAGCCCGCCGTGGAAGAAGGGCCGACCGAAGGCGAGCGTGCTCGACGTGGCGATCACGGTCTTGTCCAGATCGAAGAACGCTGCGGAGGCCACAAAAAAACAGTGTATTGGTGGGCTACCGGTGGTTTGGGGGAGCCGGATGCGGGGAAAAACGACGTTGCCGAGGTCATTAGGCCTCCACAGAGCCCGGTTCAACCCCCCGGAATCGGGACTCGTAAGACGACCCCCGCCTCCCCCCCAGGCGGGGGTCGTCCTGTTTCTGCGTCCGGATGCGCCGACGCGATGGTTGTCAAGCTCTCGTCCACAACGCTCCCGATGATCCACAGTCCGGCGTCCGGAGCTTCCGGCGCTCCCGTCGGTGCGGTGTGCTCGGCGGCACCGTCCGCCGAGGAGCCGCCACATGTCCGCCAGTCCCGCCCCGACTCGACCCGCCCCAACCGGACGTCGCCCGCTCGTCGTCACCGCCGACGAGGACCTGCTCGACGACATTCTGCGGCTCGCTGCGGCGGTCGGAACGGAAGTCGAGGTCGCCGCCGAGGTGGCCGGAGGGCGAACCGTCCGGGACTGCGGCGCCGGTAGTCCTCCTCGGCTCGGACGTCGTGGGCCGGTGTTCCGCCGATGCCCTCAGCCGCCGCCAGGGGGTCGTGGTCCTCGCCCGGGCCGAGCCCACGGCCGAGGTATGGCGCTGGTCGGTCGCGGCCGGCGCCGAACAGGTTCTCGTGCTGCCGGCGGCCGAGCCGGCGCTCGCCGAGCTCCTCGCGGCGGCCGATGAGCCGCGACCCCGCAGCGGACGGGTGGTGTGCTGTGTCGGCGGGCGGGGCGGCGCGGGCGCGTCGGTGCTCGCGGCCGCACTGGCGGTGACCGCGGGTCGCACCACCGGGCGCGTCCCGCTCCTGGTCGACCTCGATCCGATCGGCGGCGGGCTCGACCTCGCGCTCGGCGCGGAGTCCGCCGCAGGTCTGCGCTGGCCCGATCTCACCGCGACGTCGGGCCGGGTGTCCGCCGCGTCGCTGCACGACGCGTTGCCCGTCGTCGCGGGCGTCTCCGTCGTGTCGATGGGCCGGCGCGGCAGCCCGGACGTCTCCGCCGGCGCGGCTCACGCGGTCGTGACGGCCGGCCGGCGGCACGGCGATCTCGTCGTCGTCGATCTGCCGCGGATGCTCACCCCGGCCGCCGCCGCCGCCGCGGTGCTCGCCGACCTCACCCTTCTCGTGGTGCCCGCAGAGGTACGAGCCTGCGCCGCGGCGGCGGGGGTCGCGGCCGGACTCGCCGAGCACACCGGCCGGATCGAGGTCGTCGTACGCGGACCGGCCCCGTCGGGTCTGTCGGCGTCGGTCGTCGTCGGGTCCCTCGGGCTCCCGCTCGCCGGCGTGCTGCGCGGGGAGCCGGGCCTGGCCGCCGCACTGGATCGCGGCGCGGCGCCGGCTCGCCGGAGCCGCGGGCCGCTCGCGAGTCTGTGCCGCCGCCTGCTCGCGGCGCTCGACGACGAGCCGGCCCCGGCGTCCGCCCGGGAGGTGGCATGAGTCTCGACGGGTCGCTGACCGAGCGGGTCCGTCGCCGCTTGGCGGGGTCCGACGCGCCGGTCACGCCGGCCCGGGTCGCCGCGCTACTCCGCGAAGAGACCGGTGGCCTCGTCGGCGACGTCGAGTTGCTCGACCTGCTCCGCGAGGCCCAGTCCGAATTCGTCGGCGCCGGCCCGCTCGAACCGTTGCTGCACGACCCGGACACCACCGATGTCCTCGTCAACGCGCCGGACCAGGTGTGGGTGGATCGCGGCCGTGGCCTCGAGCGCACCGCGGTCCGATTCGCCGACGATGCGGCGGTACGCCGGCTCGCTCAACGGCTGGCCGTCGCGGCGGGGCGTCGTCTCGACGACGCCCGACCCTGGGTCGACGCGACCCTTCCGGATGGGACCCGATTGCACGCCGTCCTCCCGCCGGTGGCCGCCGGCGCCACCTACATATCGCTGCGGGTGCTGCGCAGCCGGGCCTTCACGATCGAGGAGTTGGTCTCCCTCGGCACGCTCGCGCCGGACTCCGCAGCCCTGCTCCGGCTCGTCCTGGCCGCGAGGCTCGCGTTTCTCGTCACGGGCGGGACCGGCTCGGGCAAGACCACACTGCTGGCTGCGCTGTTGAGCCTCGTCGGTGCCGGTGAACGCCTCGTCCTCGTCGAGGACGCCGGCGAGCTTCGGCCGGAGCATCCGCACGTGGTGCGACTGGTGGCGCGGGCGGCCAACGTCGAAGGAGCGGGGGAGGTGACGCTGCGCGACCTGGTCCGGCAGGCGCTGCGGATGCGGCCCGATCGGATCGTGGTTGGCGAGGTCCGCGGTGCGGAGGTGGTCGAGCTGCTGGCTGCGCTGAACACCGGCCACGACGGCGGCTGCGGCACGGTGCACGCCAACAGTGCCGCCGAGGTCCCGGCCCGACTCGAGGCCCTCGGTGCCGTCGGCGGTCTGCGGCGTACGGCGTTGCACAGCCAGCTCGCCGCCGCCGTGCAGGTCGTCCTGCATCTTGCGCGCGACGGGGATGGCCGGCGGGTGCTGGCCGAGATCAGCCTCGTGGAGCGGGTCGCCGACGGGGTGCAGGTCCGGCCGGTGTGGCGGCGCGACCGCGGGTTGGGCTCCCACGCGGATCGCCTCGCGTCGCTGCTGCATCTGCGCGGGATCAGCGAGACGGACATCGCGGCGTGCGGGCTGCCCGCACCGGCCGTGCGGTGAGGCGGCGATCGACGATGACCGTCGCGGGTGCGCTCGCCCTCACCGCACTCGGCCTGCTCGCCGCGCCGGGTCCGGACCGGCCGGAGCGACGGCTGCAGATCCGCACCGCCGCGGCGCGGAGTGCGCAGGATGAACCGCGATGGGCTGGATCGCTGGCGTGGTGCGCCCGATCAGCCGCACGTCGCCCGGCGCGGTGGGTCGGCGCGGTGGCCGCCGGGCTGCTCGCGACGGTCACCGTCGGGCCGGGGTGCGGCATCTGTGCGGCCGTCGTCCTGACCGTCTGCGGTCGGGCGTGGGCCGATCACCGGGACAGTCGGACCGCCCGACAGCACGAGGACGCTCTGGTCGAGGCGATCGCCGCGGTCGCCGCCGAAGTCCGTTCCGGACGCACCCCGGCCGCCGCGCTTCGAGCCGGCGGACTGGCGGCGGGCGGCGGGGTGGGCGCGGCGCTGCGCGACGCCGCATCGACGGCGATGCTCGGCGGTGACGCCGGCGTCGCTCTGGCCGCCGCCGCGCGAGCCGGTCCGGCCGGCGACGGATTGGGTCAGGTCGCCGCGGCGTGGCAGGTCAGCGCCCGCAGCGGGGCGGCGCTCGGTGAGGTGCTGGACCGGGTCGAGCGTGACCTGCGCTCAGCGCGTGCGCGCCGCCGACGGCTCGACGCGGAGCTGGCCGGACCCCGCGCCACGGCGGCACTCCTGGCCGGATTGCCCGTCGTCGGTCTCGCTCTCGGTGCGGCCATGGGCGCACACCCGGCCCGGGTGCTGCTGCAGACCGGCCCCGGGCAGGTCGCGTTGGCGACCGGGGCGGTTCTCGACGGACTCGGAGTCTGGTGGACGGCTCGCATCGTGGCCGCGGCCGGACGTGGGCCGTGACCGTCACGGTCGCAGCGATGGTCGCGTCCGCAGTGGGCGTCGCGTGCTGGCCCGCCGCTGCACCCGGCCGCGACGCCGCGCGGCGGGTCCACCGCGTGACGACGACGAACGGTCCCCCGCCCGTCCGGACGCCATCGATCGGCCGGTCCAGGCTGGTCGCGGTCATCGTCGCCGTGACCACGGTCGTCCTCGTCCGCTCGCCCGCCGGAGTCGGAGTGGGCGTGACTCTCGGCCTGTTCCTCGACCGCTTCCTGCCGTCGCGGGAGAGCCGCGCGGACCGTCGCCGTCGGGCCACCCGGGATCGGATGCTGCCTTCCACGCTCGACCTGATTGCGGTCGGATTGCACGCGGGCCTGGCGTTCGGAACCGCCGCCGAGGTGGTGGCGACGTCGCGCGGGGGACCACTCGCCGACGACCTCGCCCGGGTGGCGTCACTGATCCGACTGGGTGCCGCCCCGACCGCGGCGTGGGCCGACTACGCCACCGACCCGGTGTGGGGCGTCGTCGCGCGGGCGGTGGCGCGCTCGGCGGACAGCGGAAGCGCGCTGGCCGCGACGATGGAGCGGGTCGCCGAGGACCGGCGCGCGGAGGCGGTCCAGCGTGGCGAGGCCGCAGCGCGGCGTGCGTCGGTGATATCGATGGCGCCGCTCGGGCTGTGTTTTCTGCCGGCCTTCGTCTGCCTCGGCGTCATTCCGGTCGTCATCGGCCTGGCCGCGGGAGCAGTCCTATGAGGACAGTTCTCCCTCTGCCAGGAGAGCCTCATGCGCTGCCCGGAACGCCTGACGCCCGGCCGGCGTGCCGCAGTACACGGTGGCGTGGATCAGCACCTCCTTGATCTCGTCGACCGATACGCCGGTCGCAAGCGCGCCCTTCACGTAAATGCCCAGCTCGTCGGGCCGCCCCAGCGCCGTCAGGATCGCAAGATTCAGCATGCTTCGTGTCTTGCGATCCAGGCCTGGCCTGCTCCAGGCGTATCCCCACGCCAACTCGGTCACGACGCGCTGAAATGCCATCATGAACTCGTCGGTGTCAGCCAGGTTCGCGTCGACGTACTCAGCACCCAGCACGTCTCGGCGCGCCTGAAGGCCTCTGTCGAACAGTTCGCTCTCTGCCATGGCTGGGAGTCCTTCCTCAATGGCGACCTGCACCGCTGGTGGGGTACGGCCGGCGCGCACCGCGCGCGCGATAACTGCTGTTCCGAACTATCGGACAACGCTCTGGTGCTGTCCACATCCCCGACCTGGCGCTGGCGGTTCGCTATTTGCCGATGGCGCGGTGTCGATAGCATGCTGAACGCGCGCCCTGGCGGCCGCGCAGAACACCGGGGGCGCTGATGGCGCGCAGTGGCATCACCGACGCCGACGTCGCGGACCTGGTGCGACGCTGCGAGGCCGCCGCCGCCGCGCTGATCCGCGGTGACGTGCGCAGCTATCTGGACCTGTTCGTGCACGCCGACGACTACACGCTGACCCCGCCCTTCGGCGGAGCGCCCCGGCACGGATTCGACGACAGCGAGGATGCCGTCCACCAGCTGTCCCGGTTCTTCGCCGGCGGCGAGGCGCAGGTGGACGTGGTGCAGTCCTATGTCGCCGGCGACTGTGTCGTGCTGGTGCTGGTCGAACGACAACACGGCACGGTCGGCGGGCTGCCGGATCAGGACTGGTCGTTACGGGTGACGATGTTGTTCCGCCGGGAGGGCGACGGCTGGCGGCTGGTGCACCGGAACGCCGACCCGCTGGTGCGTGAGATCGACCTCCACCGTGCCGCCGCACTCGCTCGTGGCGAGCGCCCTCCGGCCGACGCGTAGCCGGCTACGGCCCGCGGATCTGCTGTCAAGCAGAGATCCACAGGCCGTCGGGAAGTCCACATCCTGCGGCGGACGGCCGTTCCGATCCGTCGGCCGAGGTTGGCTGAGGGACATGAATCAGATCAAGCGTCTCGTTGCCCGAATGACCGCCGACGCAGGCATGACGACCGCGGAATACGCCGTCGGCACGGTCGCCGCAGTTGCGTTCGCGGTCGTGCTCTACAAGGTGGTCACCAGCTCGACGGTGATGCATGCCGTCAGCCACATCATCAGCTCTGCGCTGTCCGTCCACCTGTGAGCGGTCCGCGCCGCGGGCGGGACGACGGCATGGTGACGGCCGAGATCGCCGTCGCGCTGCCGGCCCTGGTGGCTCTGCTCGCCGTCGCACTGACCGCGGTCGATGTGGTCGGTGGGCACCTGCGATGCATCGACGCGGCACGCGAGGCCGCGCGCGGTGCGGCCCGTGGTGACGCGCCGGCCGTCGTGCGATCACTGGCCGGCCGTTCCGCGCCACCCGGCGCCCGGGTAGCGCTCACCGGCGACGCCCGTCAGGTCAGCGTGCGGGTGCAGGCCGTGGTCCGACCGCTCGGCGGGTTCCTTCCGGCGTTCACCGTCGACGGTCGCGCGGTCGCAGCACGGGAGCCGGGTGAGGTCGGTGTGCCGTGACCGGCTCGGATAGGGGTGGCCGCGCGTCGGTTCCGCGTCGGATCGGGGGAGTGGTGCGATCTGGGTGTTGACCATAGGCGCGGTGGTGCTGCTCATCGGTGGTGCGACCGCTGCGCGGGGTGTGGCCGTCGTCGGCCGGCATGACGCCGAGGCGGCGGCGGATTTCGCCGCGCTCGCGGCCGCCGCCGACGGCGACCTCGGCGCCCGGGAGTGCCTGCCGGGCAGCTGCGCACATCGCGGCGGACAACGGTGCGCGGCTGGTCAGCTGTCGGGTGGTCGGCCGCGTCGCCGACATCGAGGTGGCACACCCGCTCCCGAGCCGGCTGCTCAGCCGGTGGCAGGCGCACGGGTGGGCGCGAGCCGGTCCGGCGCCGTAGGGACCCGCCGACGTCCGGGACCGCCGTGAGATGGTGAGCGGCGGCC
>CAVZJT010000004.1:0-14178 GCA_963775655.1 uncultured Actinomycetota bacterium
CGCTCTGCGGAGTGTGGGCGTAGTCGACGACGAGGCGTCGGATCCGCTCGGCGACCGCCTGTGCCGGCATACTCGCCGCGTGGGTGAGCTCGGCCATGAGCCCGACCTCGCCGAGCATCCGGTCACCCTCGCGGCGCTCGAGCACCCCGTCGGTCACCGTGACGAGCATGTCGCCGCGCTCGAGCAGGTGATCCTCGGCCGTGTAGTGCACGTGCGCGAGCACCCCCAGAAGAGACTGCGGACGCCCGATCTGATGGACCGCGCCACCCTCGTGCACGAGGAACGGCAGCGGGTGTCCGGCGCTGACCATGCTCATCCGCACGCGCCTGCCTGCTTCCGGCTCCAGCGTTCCGCACACCAGCGTGAGGAACCGGGACCGCTCCCCTTCCTCGAGGATCGCCGAGTTCAACCGCTCGAGGATCGCGGCCACCGGAAAGCCCGCGAGGGCCAGCGCCCGGATCGTGTGCCGCGCCAGTCCGGTGACCGCCGCCGCCTCGGCGCCCGTACCGCAGACGTCACCGACGACGAAGCACCAGCGGTTCGCCCCTATGGAGAAGAGGTCGTAGAAGTCACCGCCCACTGTGCTGCTCTCACCGGCCGCCTCGTAGACGACCCCGACATCCAGATAGGGCACGACCGGCATCGACGACGGGAGCAGGCTGCGCTGCAGCGTCTGACCGACCGCGCGCAGGTCGCCGTGCGCACGCGCGTTGTCGATCGCCAGCGCGGCCCGCCGCGCAACGGATTCCGCCACGAGGAGCGCCTCTCCCACCAGTGGCTCACCACGCGGACGGCCGAGCGTCATCAGTCCGATCCGCCGCCCGCGCGCCGACAGCGGAACATCGAGCACCTCACCCCGGAGCTGATCATCGTCGGAGTCGCCGGCCGCTCCCGGCTCGACGTGCTCCAGCGCGGCACGCAGCGGACCGTTGCGCCGTTCGTCCGCGTGCCAGACCTGTTGCAGGAGAGGAACTTTCCGCCCGTCATCGAGATAGATCGCGCACCACGTCGCGAGTCGCGGGATGACGATCTGCCCGGTGATCGCGATAGTCATCCGCTGATCGAGCGATCCCGCGAGCAGATCGCCGGCCTCGGCCAGGAAACTGAGCCAGCCCCGGCGTTCGCGTTCGGACGTCTGGAGCCGGGCCCGGTCGGCGGCAATCGCGATCGCGTCGGCAATGCGCTGCAGCAGGACGGACTGTTCGTCGGTGAACCCGTCGACGCTTTCCGACGCGGCCCCGAGCGCTCCGGTGACCCGACCTTCGACGACGACCGGTACGACGACCAGTGACCGCATGCCCGAGCCCGCAAGCAACGGGACCTGGGTGTCGGACAGATCGCCGTAGGCCACCGGGAGCTGAGGATTGTGGGAGTCCGGCACCCCCGGATCCCCGGCATCCAGCCGGGTCCCGCGCAACGAGTCGCCGAGCCCGCTGACGGCCCGGACCTCGTAATCAAGATCGAAGTCCCGCGCCAGCAGGAGGTACGTCGCATCGGCCGAGAGTCGGTCGCGTGCACGTTCGACCACGAGGGTGAGGTAGTCGTCGAGACCGAGGCGGGTCAGCGCCTCCTCCCGCACCCCCACCGCATCGGAGTCCTTCGGTGGGCGGCCGCGCGGCCGCGGCGATTCCTCGAGAAGTGCTCGCTCTCCGGCGGCGACCAGTAATGCGATCGCGGAATCGCCCTTACCGGCCGGAGTATGGGACGCAAATACTTCAACGGGTGTCCCATTCTTCGGCCTTATGGCGTAGGTGCCCTGCCACCGTTCGCCCGGCGACCACGGTGCGGCCGACCCATTTCCCATGCTGCGGTCCGATTGGACGAGCTCGCCGAAAATCCGTCCGAGTACCTCCGCTGCGGTCCAGCCGAACATTTTTGTGGCATCGTCATTCCAGGCCGATATCGTGCCGTCGTCCGATACCTCGACGACCGCCACCTGTGCGTGGTCACCGACCGTTGGTGCGACGGCCACGGAGGGCATCGACTCGCCGACTGCTGCTCCGGGACGTGGGAACTCCAGCCACACCCGTTTGCTGCCCTGGGTGTAATCCACCCCCCACGTCGACGCCAACGCGGAGACGATCAGCAGCCCTCGGCCGCGTTCGGCGTGCGGTGATCGGGAATCGACGCCGACGGGCAATCCCCGGTGGGGATGCGAGTCCTCCACCTCGACCCGCAGGTTGCCGGCATCAAGTCGCAGACTGAGCCGGACGGCGGTACCGGCATGCACCACTGCGTTGGTGACGAGTTCACTGACCGACAGCAGGACGCTGTCGATGAGTTCCTGCATCCCCCACTCCTCGAGGGATTCCCGCACGAACCATCGTGCCTGCCCGGCTGACCGCGCATCCGGCACAAAGGTGCGGTTGACGTACATCGAAGTGGGTCCCGGCTCTCGGCATATGTATGCGCGGTTAGATCATGGTGACAGACTGCCTGATGAGGGGTCACGCCATTCACGAGGGGGCCCGGCAATGCCGAGCAGTGCGACAACGACAAAGCGGGTTAGTACGCGCCGTTCCGGAGCCAAGGGCCATTCGAATGGCATATCGGGTGAAGTCGACGAGGTCACGCTCAGGCGTCTTATCGATGGACTCACGGCCATGCGGGACGGCAATTTCCGCAAGCGGCTCCCTGACAACGGTGATGGTGTCATGGCCGAGGTCGCCGGCCTCTTCAACGAGATCGCCGAGCGGCAGCAACACCTCGCGTCCGAACTGAACCGTGTACGGCGGGTGGCCGGTCGCGAAGGCCGGCACTCCGAGCGCCTCGAGTCCGGAGCCGGAGAGGGCTCGTGGGAGAGGTGCATCGAGTCCGCCAACGGTCTGGTCGCCGATCTGGTCCGTCCAACCGGCGACTTCGCCCGCGTCGTCACCGCCGTGTCGCACGGCGACCTGACGCAACGGATGGGCACCCGCCTCGACGGGCATCCCCTGCGGGGCGAGCCGCTGCGGCTGGCCCGCAGCGTCAACGGCCTCGTCGAGCAACTGTCGTCGATCGCCGACGAGATCACCCGGGTCGCCCGCGAGGTCGGCACCGAGGGCAAGCTCGGCGGGCAGGCCAGGGTGCGCAGCGCGGACGGCAGCTGGCGCGACCTGATGGACGCGGTGAACACGATGTCGTCGCGGCTGACCACGCAGGTCCGCGACATCGCGCTGGTGACCACGGCTGTCGCGAACGGCGACCTGTCCCGCACGGTCACCGTCGAGGTCTCAGGGGAGATGGCGCAGCTCAAGGCCACCGTCGACCGGATGGTCGACCAGCTGTCGTCGTTCGCGGCCGAGGTGACCCGGGTCGCCCGCGAGGTCGGCACCGAGGGCCGACTCGGCGGCCAGGCCGACGTACGGGGGGTGAAGGGCACCTGGAGGGACCTCACCGACTCGGTGAACATCATGGCCTCGAACCTCACCAGCCAGGTTCGGGGCATCTCTTTCGTCGCGCAGGCGGTTGCCCGCGGAGACCTGAGCCAGCAGATCACCGTGACGGCGCGCGGAGAGGTTGCGGAGCTGGCGGAGACCCTCAACTCGATGACGGCGACGCTGCAAACGTTCGCCGACGAGGTGACCCGGGTGGCCCGCGAGGTCGGCACCGAGGGGATTCTCGGCGGGCAGGCCGACGTCCCCGGCGTCGCCGGGCGGTGGAAGGACCTCACCGAATCGGTCAACTACATGGCGGACAACCTGACCGCGCAGGTGCGCGACATCGCGCAGGTCACCACGGCCGTCGCCCGCGGCGACCTGAGCCAGAAGATCACCGTCGACGTGAAGGGCGAGCTGGCCGAGCTCAAGAGCACCGTCAACGTGATGGTCGACCAGCTGTCCGCGTTCGCGGCGCAGGTGACCCGGGTGGCCCGCGAGGTCGGCAGCGACGGCATGCTCGGCGGGCAGGCCGACGTACCGGGCGTCGCCGGCACCTGGAAGGACCTCACCGACTCGGTCAACTCGATGGCGAGCAACCTGACCAACCAGGTGCGCAACATCGCGCAGGTCACCACCGCCGTCGCCCGCGGCGACCTGAGCCAGAAGATCACCGTCGACGTCCGCGGTGAGCTGGCCGAGCTCAAGACGACCGTCAACGTGATGGTCGACCAGCTCTCCGCGTTCGCCGACGAGGTCACCCGGGTGGCCCGCGAGGTAGGCGGCGAAGGGCGGCTGGGCGGGCAGGCCGCCGTACCCGGCGTCTCCGGGACCTGGCGCGACCTCACCGACTCCGTGAACTTCATGGCCGGCACCCTGACCGCTCAGGTCCGCAACATCGCCGAGGTCACCACCGCCGTCGCCCGCGGCGACCTGACCCGGACGATCACCGTCGAGGCCCGCGGCGAGATCCTGGCGCTGAAGGACACCGTCAACACGATGGTCGACCAGCTGTCCGCGTTCGCCGACGAGGTCACCCGGGTCGCCCGCGAGGTCGGCACCGAAGGGCGGCTCGGCGGGCAGGCCGACGTACACGACGTCTCCGGTACCTGGAAGTACCTCACCGAGAACGTCAACATGATGGCGGCCAACCTGACCTCTCAGGTCCGCAACATCGCCGAGGTGACGACGGCGGTCGCGAGTGGTGACCTCACCCGCAAGATCACCGTCGACGCGCGCGGCGAGATCCTCGAGCTCAAGAGCACCGTCAACACGATGGTCGACCAGCTGTCCGCGTTCGCCGACGAGGTCACCCGGGTGGCCCGCGAGGTCGGCACCGAAGGCATGCTCGGCGGCCAGGCCCGCGTGCCCGGCGTCGCCGGGATGTGGCGCGACCTCACCGACTCGGTCAACTCGATGGCCGGCAACCTGACCAACCAGGTCCGCAGCATCGCCGCGGTGTCCACCGCCGTCGCCCGCGGCGACCTCAGTCAGAAGATCTCCATCGAGGCCCGCGGTGAGGTCGCCGCCCTGGCCGGGACGATCAACGCGATGGTCGACACGCTGCGCGCGTTCGCCGACGAGGTCACCCGGGTCGCCCGCGAGGTCGGCACCGAGGGAATTCTCGGTGGGCAGGCCCACGTACGCGGCGTCGCCGGCACCTGGAAGGACCTCACCGAGTCGGTGAACTCGATGGCCGGCAACCTGACCAGCCAGGTCCGCAGCATCGCGCTGGTGACGACCGCCGTCGCGCACGGCGATCTGACCCAGAAGTCCTTCGTCGATGCACGGGGCGAGATTCTCGAGCTCAAGACCACGGTCAACCGGATGGTCGACCAGCTGTCGTCGTTCGCCGACGAGGTCACCCGGGTCGCCCGCGAGGTCGGCACCGAGGGCAAGCTCGGTGGCCAGGCCGAGGTCGCCGACGTGTCCGGCACCTGGCGCAAGCTCACCGAGAACGTCAACCAGCTGGCCGGCACGTTGACCACCCAGCTGCGGGCGATCGCCGAGGTCTCGACCGCGGTCACCCAGGGAGACCTCAGCCAGGAGATCACGGTCATCGCCGAGGGCGAGGTCGCGGAGCTCAAGGACAACCTCAATCAGATGATCGACAACCTCCGGGAGACCACCCGCGCCAACCAGGAGCAGGACTGGCTCAAGACCAACCTGGCCCGGTTCACCGGCCACATGCAGGGCGGCCGGGACCTGCTCGACGTCACCCGGCTGATCGTCACCGAGCTGACGCCGCTGGTCGGCGCCAGTCAGGGCTCCTTCTTCCTCAGCGAGGTCGGGCCGGACGGCGACGACTCGCTGCGCCGGATCGCGTCCTACGGCTACCGGCCGCGCAAGGGCATCCCGACCTCGTTCGCCATCGGCGAGAGTCTCGTCGGACAGGCCGCGCTCGAACGTACGCCGATCATGCTCACCAACGTGCCCGGCAACTACATCCGGATCGGCTCCGGGCTCGGTGAGGCACCACCGGCCAACCTCGTCATCTTCCCGGTGCTGTTCGAGGAGCAGGTGCTCGGCGTCGTGGAGCTGGCGTCGTTCCAGCCGTTCAGCCCGGTCCACCTGCAGTTCCTCGAGCAGCTGATGGAGATCATCGGGGTCTCCCTCAACGCGATCATCGCCAGCTCGCGCACCCAGGAACTGCTGGTCGAATCGCAGCGACTCGCCGCCGAGCTGCAGAACAAGTCCGAGGAACTGCAGACCCAGCAGGGCGAGCTGCAGCAGACCAACGCAGAGCTGGAAGAGAAGGCCAGCCTCCTGGCGGCGCAGAACCGGGCCATCGAGATCAAGAACCTCGAGATCGAGGACGCCCGTCGGGGACTCGAGGACCGGGCCGAGCAACTCGCCCTGTCCTCGCGCTACAAGTCGGAGTTCCTCGCGAACATGTCGCACGAGCTGCGGACACCGCTGAACTCGCTGCTCATCCTGGCGAAGCTGCTCGCCGAGAACGCCGACGGCAACCTCAATGCACGTCAGGTCGACTTCTCCCGGACCATCCACAGCGCCGGCACCGACCTGCTGCAGCTGATCAACGACATTCTCGACCTGTCCAAGGTCGAGGCGGGGAAGATGGACGTCCATCCCGCCGACGTCGCGGTGTCCGGCATCGTCGAGTACGTCGAGGCGACGTTCCGCCCGCTCACCGCGGAGAAGGATCTGCGCTTCTCGGTGACGATCGCCGACGACGTCACCGCGCACCCTGTACTCCGACCAGCACCGGCTCCAGCAGGTGCTCCGCAACCTGCTGTCCAACGCGGTCAAGTTCACCACGGCCGGCGAAGTCCGGATGGACATCCGGATGGCCACCGAGGAGCGTTTCACCACGGGGACGCTGAACGATGCTCCGCAGGTCTTCGCGTTCTCTGTGGCCGACACCGGAATCGGGATCCCACCCGAGCAACTCAAGGTCATCTTCGAAGCCTTCCAGCAGGCCGACGGCACCATCAGCCGAAAGTTCGGCGGCACCGGGCTCGGCCTGTCGATCAGCCGCGAGATCGCCCGGCTGATCGGCGGCGAGATCCACGCCGACAGCGAGCCGGGCAGAGGAAGCGCGTTCACGCTCTACCTGCCGCCACGGTTCGCCGGCGACTCCGCCACGAAGCCCGCGATCGGCGGCACCGAGTTCGGTGCGCGCATCGAGCCCGCGGCCGCCAACGGGTCACGTCCGGCGGCGTTGCCCACGGCACACGACGAGGGGACGGTCGCCGACGACGTGGGCGCGATCACCCAGAACGACCGCGTGCTGCTCGTCACCGTCTCCGACGCCGGCCTGCGGGAGGCGGCCGTCGACATCGGGCGCGAGAAGGGCTTCAAGGTGCTCGCCACCCCGAGGCCGGAGCATGCCGTCGTGATTGCGCGCCAGCATCGTCCGGTCGGCATCGTCGTCGGGATGGACCTGGCCGGAAGCGACGGATCGTCGCTGCTCCAGCGGCTGAAGAGCGACCCGGAGACCCGGCACATCCCGACGATCGCCGTGCACTCGCCGGATGCCGTCGACGACGTCCATGTCGGCCGTCTCCTCGGCGCACTCGCCATGGTCGAAGATCCGGTGACACCGCAGACGATGGGTCAAGCGCTGGAGGAGCTGAGCTCCTACATCGAGCGGAAGACGCGGTCGCTGCTCGTCGTCGCCAGTGACGCGGTCGACGAAACCTCAGCCGTGGTCGCACTCTTCGGTGCGGTGGCCGACGTCGATCTTCGCGTCGCCACCAGCGTCGACGACGCACTCGCCGCATTGGACGCGCGCCCGTACGACTGCGTGATGGTCGACCTGAAACTGCCCGGCGGCAGCGGATTCGACGTGATCAAGCGGATGCGGGCCCGCAAGGCACTGCGCGCGACGCCGATCGTGGTGAGCACCGGTGAGGCACCGTCCAAACGGGACGAGGCGCGACTGAGCAAATACACCCGGTCCATGGTCGTGAAGTACCCGGAGACGGTGGGTGACCTCATCGACCAGATCGCGCTCTACCTGCACCGGTCGGACGTCGAACTCCCCGACACGAGCGGGTCGAGCGACGGGCACCGGGCCAGTGACAAGGAGATCTTCGCCGGCAAGCGGATCCTCATCGTCGACGACGACGCGCGCAACGTGTTCGCCCTGACCAGCGCGCTCGAGCAGCACGGGATCGACGTACTGTATGCCGAGAACGGCGAGTCCGGGATCCGGGCGCTGCAGCGAGAAATGGACATCGACCTGGTGCTGATGGACGTGATGATGCCGGGGATGGACGGCTACACCGCGATGCGAGAGATTCGCAACATGCCGTCGTTCGCTGACCTGCCCCTCATCGCGCTGACCGCCAAGGCGATGCCGGGCGACCGGGACAACAGCCTCGCGGCCGGCGCGTCGGACTACGTCACCAAGCCGGTCGACGTCGACTCCCTGCTCACGCAGTTCCGGTCGTGGTTGGGGTGAGCGAGCGCGCCAAGATTCTCCTGGTCGACGACCATCCGGAGAATCTGCTCGCGCTGGAGGCGGTGCTGAGCTCGCTGGACCAGGTGCTCGTGCGCGCGCCGTCCGGCGAGGAGGCGCTGCGGGCCCTGCTCAAGGACGACTTCGCCCTGATCCTGCTCGACGCGCAGATGCCGGGAATGGACGGATTCGAGACGGCCGCCCGGATCAAGGGGCGCAGCCGGACCAAGGACGTCCCCATCATCTTTCTCACGGCGGTCGACACCGACCAGCACAGCGCCTACCGCGGTTACGCCGCAGGCGGCGCGGACTACATCTCGAAGCCGTTCGATCCGTGGATGCTCCGCGCGAAGGTCCAGGTCTTCGTCGACCTGTGGGCCGCGGGACGCCGGCTCGCGACCCAGGCCGAATTCCTCCGCCGGCAGGTCGCAGAGTCGCCGGGCTCGGTCGACGTCCTCGCCGAGCTCGACGCCCGGCTGCTCGCGGTGGAGGAGGCCACCGACCAACTCGCCGCCGAGGCCGGCGCCTCGAACGGCGCAGCGGAGAACCCGGCGGTGCAGCGGGTGCAGCGCCGGGTGCAGGCGCTCCGGCAGGCCCTCGGTGCGCTCGACCCGCAGGATGTGGTCTCCGGGGCGACCCGCCACGAGTTCGGCTGAGCTGAGCCCATGACCCGCCACATCGGCATCCTGCTCTTCCCCGACGTCGAAGAACTGGACGCGATCGGTCCCTGGGAGGTCCTCTCCTACTGGACCCAGACCTTCCCCGAGGACGGGTTCTCCGTCTCCTGCCTCGCCCGAGAAGACGGAGTGATCCCGTGCGCACACGGGCTGGGAGTCGTCGCACATCACTCGTTCGACGACGTACCGCCGTTGGAGGTGCTGGTGCACCCCGGTGGACGGGGTACCCGGCCGCTGCTGCACGACGAGGCGCATCTGGAGTGGGTCCGGACTCAGCGCCGGCAGGTGCCGTTGCTCACCAGCGTCTGCACCGGATCCCTCGTCTACGCCGCGGCGGGCCTGCTCACCGGTCGCCCGGCGACCACCCACTGGACCGCGATGGACCAGCTCACCGAGCTCGACCCCACCATCGACGTCCGGCCCGACGACCGCTACGTCGACGACGGTGACGTGGTCACCGCGACCGGCGTCTCCGCCGGGATCGACATGGCCCTGCACCTCGTCAGCCGCCTGGGCGGCATCGACCATGCCCGCCGGGTCGCCCGCAACATCCAGTACGACCACGTCGACGACGGAGTTTCCACAGCGGCCACAGGCGGCCTGCCTCGTCGGTAGAGTCGAGTCGAGTCGACCGGCTCCGTATTCGAGATGCCCATCAGCCGCAGCCGGCCGAGCATCGGGCGGCGGGGTGCCGTGTCCCGGCACTCCTGAAGAGGAGCAGACCATGGCGACCATTGCGGACCCGACCACCAAAGCCTCGAAGAAGACCGGGAAATCGACCAGAGCGGTGCGGGCGACGAAGACCGAGCACCTCACGGTGGCCGAGCGCACCGCGCGGGGCGAAGAGGCCCGGTACCGCACGCCGCCGACGAGCCACGCCGGGTGGTTGCCATCGAGCGACCGGCCCGACCCGGTCGCCCTGCTCGAGGAGCAGAACACCACCCGCGATCCCGACCTGGTCCCGGTGCGTCACGGCCGGATGATGGCCTCCCCGTTCACGTTCTACCGCGGCGCCGCCAAGATCATGGCGACCGACCTCGCCGGGAGTCCGACCGCCGGCCTCGAGGTACAGCTGTGTGGTGACGCCCACCTCTCGAACTTCGGCGTCTTCGCCTCGCCCGAGCGACGCCTGATGTTCGACGTCAATGACTTCGACGAGACGCTGCCCGGCCCGTTCGAGTACGACGTCAAGCGGCTCGCCGCGAGCTTCGCTATCGCCGCGCGGAACAACGGCTACAGCAAGTCCGACGTACGCGCGTCGACGGCGGCGTCCGTCGCCGCATACCGCAAGGCGATGAGCGAGTTCGCCGGGATGCACACGATGGACGTCTGGTACGCGAGCCTCTCCGAGGACGACCTCAGGAAGAGGTTCCAAGCCCTGGCCGAGACGATGTCGAAGGGCAAGAAGAACCGCAAGGAGCTCAAGAAGATCCAGAAGCGCGCGCAGAAGAACGTCCTCAAGGCGCACAACCGCGACAGTGCGCAAGCACTCTCCAAGCTCGGCGAAACGGTCGACGGCCACCAGCGGATCGTGAGCATGCCCCCGGTGGTCGTGCCCGCCCGCGAACTGCACGCGGCCTACGGCATCACGACGGATCAACTGCAGCAGGCGATCGTCAAGGAGGTCACCGAATACCGGTCGACCCTCGACGCCGACCGCCGCCAACTTCTCGAGCGGTTCGAATACGTCGACATGGCGCGCAAGGTCGTCGGTGTCGGGAGCGTGGGGACGCGCGGATTCATCGCGCTGCTGGAGGGTCGCGACGGCGACGACCCGCTGTTCCTGCAGGTCAAGGAGGCCACCGCCTCCGTGCTCGAGGGGCACCTGCGCAAGAGCCGCTACCGCCAGCCCGGTGAGCGCGTCGTCCAGGGTCAGCGGCTGATGCAGGCGACGAGCGACATCTTCCTCGGCTGGAGCAAGGGCATTCAGGCCAACCGCTACTACTACTGGCGCCAGCTACGCGACATGAAGGGGTCGGCGTTGGTCGAGCTCATGCCGCCCAGGGCGTTGGAGGCCTACGCGGAGGTCTGCGGATGGACGCTGGCGCGGGCGCACGCCCGGTCCGGCGACCCGGTCGCGATCGCGGCGTACCTCGGTGCGGATGACTCCTTCGACGTCGCCATCACCGACTTCTCGGAGCGTTACGCCGATCAGAGCGACAGCGACTTCGACCTGTTCACGAAGGCGATCCGTGACGGGCGGATCGAGGCGACCGAGGGCATCTAGCCAGAATCCTCTTAAGCCACCGCGACGTTGGGTCGATGGACGCCGGCCTCGGCCGGCCATCATCGGACGCTGTACCCGCATCGAGGCTGGATTGTGCGGGTAGCGCGTCCGATGTTCGGCCGGCGCGGTCGGCCGGCATCATCGTGCGCCGTACTCGCATCCGGGACCGATTATGCGAGTAGGGCGCACGATGTCGCCTTGCCTCGGCTGCGGCGGTCGGGATAGGCGGGCATCATCGGACGCTGTACTCGCATCCGGGGCCGGATTATGCGGGTAGCGCGTCCGATGTTCGCCCGGCGCTCGCCGATCGCCGGGCTGGTGGGCGTGCCGGGCATCATCGGCGGCTCATCACGGGTGGCTTCAGCCGATGCCGGCTAGTTGGGGTGGGTGTCGACGGGCTGCCCGGTTGGTCGGGGTGGCCGGGTGGGTCGGGCATGGCGGGCAGGTGGTGCAGCCGGTTGCGGCGCGGTGTCTGGTCGGGGTCGATCCAGGGTGGCGGCAGGAACACCGGTAAGCCGTGGTCATCGATCGGATCTGCCAGTCGTGGTGGTGGATGGTGCGGTGGTGGTGTCCGCAGAGCAGCACCAGGTTGGTGATCGCGGTGGGTCCGCCGTCGGCCCAGTGGGTCGATGTGGTGTCCGTCGCACCAGGCGGCGGGCCGGTCGCAGCCGGGGAACGCGCAGCCGCGGTCCCGGGCGATCAGCGCGCGGCGGATCCCCGTGGGAATGGTGTGGCTGGCCCGGCCCGACGTCCAGGGGTTGCCCGGCCGTGCCGAGCAGGACGGGGATGAGTTGGGCGTCGCAGGCGATCCGCCGGGCCGACTCCGGGGTGACCGGCCCGCCCCAGCCGAGCTCCGCCGCGCCGAGCCGGGTGCGGAGAGTCTCGTAGTCGAGGGTGACGGTGACCTGCGGGCGTAGCCCCCCGGTCTCGGGCAGGTCGGTGAACGTGAGGGCGCGGCGGGCCAGTTCGATCAACCCGTCCGCCTGCCGCCGGGCCGGGCTGCGCGGATCCGGGCCGTCGGCGGTGGACGGGGCCGGGGCGGTGAACGGGTCCAGCGCGGAGCGGAGCACCGCCGCCCCCTCCGCATCGAGCCGGCCCCGCACCATCGTCATGCCGTCCGGGCCGCGGGCGAGGGACAGTTCCCGGGCCCGCACCGCCTCCTCGTCGTCGAGGGCGGCCCCGTCCGGGTCGAGGGTGGCCAGCATGCGCCGGGCCAGCTTCCCCAACGCCGTGGTGTCCAGGTCCCGGGCGTGCAAGGCGAGGAACGCCTCCGCGCGGGCGCGGGTATCGGCGTCGATCCGGGGAGGGAGGCGGCGGATCGTGTCGCAGATCAGCCGGGCCTGCCCCGCCCCGATCGACCCGTCCGCCAACCCCGCCCCGGTCGCCGGCAGCGGCGCCGGCACCGGTGCCCGGACGGGCTGGTCCGTTGCAGCAGTTTCTCCGCCGCGGTGACCCGCCAGCCCGCCTCGGCCGCGGAGATGTTCAACACCTGCCGCAGCAGGGCCGCCGTCGACACCGCCCCGCGGTCGGTGGCGAGTCGGCGGTCGTCGACCTCCGCGACCAGCCGCAACGCCGCCGCCGACAACCGGCGGGTCGCCGTCTCCACGACCTGCTGCAGATCCAACAGCTCCGCATCCCCGCACCGCCACAACGCCGCCCCGGCCAACCCGTCGACGGCGGCGGTCAGGCAGCCGACCGCATCCCACACCGGGAGCTCACCGGGACCGGAACCACTGACCATGCCACAACGATAGAACCGGCCACCGACAATTCCTCGACCCCGAAAACCCCTGCCACACAAGAACTTTCCGTCACCTTACGATGGCTGGCCGTGGTCCTCAGCAGCGCGGTTGAGCCAGGTGCCCATCACCCGGCTCATACCGGTTTCTTCCGGCTCGAAGCCGAGGGTCGAATAGAACTTCTGCATGTCCGGCGTGAAGAGCGCGACGTGCTGACCAGGAACGGTGGCGACGAGTCGCTCCACGACCTCCCGACCGATCCCCCGACGACGATGTGGCGACGCGGTCCAGACGTCGACCAGATACGCGTTGCATACGCCGTCGCTGAGAATGCGGCCGTTGGCGACGAACTCGCCGTCGCAGCGCCCGAAGATGACCGCATGCGAGTTCTCGTGCGAGCGTCGGTACTCCTCCGGCGTACGCCCGTTGTCGAACTGGTCCACAGCCAGTGCCGCCTTGAGCGCTGCCCAGTCGACGTCGTCGATCCGTGCAGAAAGGATGATCTCGGCCACGCTTCACCGTCTCATCCCGGTCAAGCATCACCCCTCCTGGGTGATTCGTCGTCGCCGTACGACAAGGCAGCCTGACAGACAATGTCGCGCGAAGGCAACGACGGGAAAGGACGGCCATGGCCACCGACACGAGACGGCCGAGCGCGGAGGAGACGAAGGCGCTGCGCGAGGCCGGCGCGCTCACGCTCCGCTCGATGGGCATGCCCAACTCGGTGACACGCGAGTTCGACTTCTGGGACGACCGGTTCGAGGCCCGTCGGCTTTTCTCCGAACTCCTCGGCACATTCTTCCTGGTGCTGGTGGCGGTCGGCGGCGGCATGGTCAATGCCCGCTTCGGCGGCAGCGCGGTCCCCTATACGGCACTGGTCGTGGCACCCGCGCTGATGGTGACCGCGATCATCCTGTTCATGGGTGCGGTCTCGGGGGCACACCTCAACCCCGGAGTCAGCATCGCTTTCGCGATGCGAGGCGATTTCCCGTGGAAGCGCGTTCCGGCGTACGTCGTCGCTCAATTCGTCGGCGCGATGCTGGCCACCCTTGTGCTGCGTGCGCTGATCGGCAAGCAGGGGGCGGCAGGCCTCACGCTGCCGGGGCACGGCATCTCCACCGCTACCGCGCTGGTGTGGGAGATCATCCTGACCGCAGGGCTCGTGAGCACGATCCTCGGCACCGCGTCCGGCGCCCAGCAGGTCGGACCCATCGCCGCCCTCGGCGTCGGCAGCTACATCGCGCTCGCCGGGCT
Source organism: uncultured Actinomycetota bacterium (assembly GCA_963775655.1). Classification (GTDB taxonomy): domain Bacteria; phylum Actinomycetota; class Actinomycetes; order Mycobacteriales; family QHCD01; genus DASXJE01. The sequence goes on from CAVZJT010000004.1 coordinate 14,178, forward strand.
C